>CAVOKC010000025.1:0-12502 GCA_963696465.1 uncultured Gammaproteobacteria bacterium
TCAACCGCTCGGACACCTCTCCGGGAACTCTGTCTTGCTTTCCGCTGTTTCGATGCTGATGTGAGTCATGCATCGGAGCACGCGGCATGCTCGTTATTCGGGCCTCTGGCCCTCACCCCCCTCCATTCAATCGGGGGGCCACCTTCGCTACGCTCCGGTGTTGTCTCGGCTGCGCCTCGGCTCAACCGCTCGGACACCTCTCCGGGAACCTGGAAACAGACCGTTTGACCCCTGATTTTGGGCTTCCCCGGCTGCGAAGAGCGCGTAGGGTAAACTAGCCGGGGTAGGCATGCAAACACTGCGTTGGAATAATCAAGTACAACGCGGGTTTGCGTGCCCGCAGCACAAGCCGTATGGTACTCGCAGTGCACATAAACCCACGACCATTACCCCACTTGGCCCGATGACTGTCATCACCCACCTTCGCCCTACTCTCCTCAACCTGCCATTTCGCCTCGCCCTTGGGGTGTTGCTGGCGGTCGCTGCGCCGGCTATGGCCGACACAGCAGATGTACCACCTTCAACCACTCAGATGCGCGCCTGGGTTGAGCAGATGAAGACGGCTCCACGCGGCCCCTTCGAGCGCATCCGTTGGTTCTGCGACGACGGTAGTGTTTTACCGCCCACACCGGGCGCCTGCCGCGAGCATGACGGCGGGGTGCAACACGGCGAATGGAATGCGCGCACGCTCGCGATCCGCGACGCGGGCTATTTGGTCGCAACACTGTTGGCGGATATCAAAGCGCTGGACTTCGTCGGTCCGGACGCACACCTCGACGACCTGCGGCAGATTCTGCTGGAACAATTCCTGATTCAAAACGACGATGGTTGGGTGTTTCGTTCCGCGCGCTTTTATCGCGGCGCCTTGCAAGTGGAGGACGAACGCGCCGGTGCGCGCTCGTTGCTGCTGGCGCTGGTCGATGAAGCCGACTGGCGCACGCCCGAACGTTTTCTATTATTACGTGAGGCCGCCCGCCTGCTGCCGGTCAGTGCAGAACCGCCGGCCGCGGCACAGGTGCGACAGCTCGCCATCGATATCACCGAACGCGATCCTGACTTCCAGATTCTGCGCGTAAAAATCCACGGCCTGCCGGATGCCACAGACCCGCAACGGGTGCGCGATTATGCTGCCACACGAGGACGTCCTGCACTGGCTGAGATGTACCAACAACTAGCCAGCGCACTCGACACTTTGTATGCGCCGCGCGCCGCTATTCTTCAACTCGGACAATTGATCAGTGAAAGCGGCAGCACTGTACTCAAGACCACGTTGCGCGAAGCCATCACACAGTTGCAGGCCGCACCGAATTTCGCCACGCGTCTGCGTATCGCCGGCGAGTTCGGTCTGCGTTGGCGTGAGTTGATTATAAAGTCAAACCAGTTCAGCCCCTCTAACCGCGTGCGACTACTGCAGGCCAGTCTCGCACTGGAGAAGGAGGTCTATGCGGTTGGCAACCAACTGCTTGAACACACCGGCAACACCAGCCGACTTACGCGTCTGCAATGGCTGCACAGTCTCGGCATGAGTCTGACCGCGGCCGGCTTCCTTTCCGATCGGCAATGGCTGGCGCTGGAGCAGCGTATCAAAACGCTGGAGCAATCCAAACAAATCAGTGCCGAGGAGTATTACGCCGCACTGCGCTATCTCGCACGCGTACCGCAATGGGCACAACGTTCCCTGGAATTCCAGTTCAGCAACACCCTCGAACACTGGTCGGCGTTGACGGATCATGCGGTGCATTTCATTCCCGATCGCCTGCGTGGCAGCCCGTTGCTCGCCTATACGCGCATACTCGATGCGCTGCTGAACGATGCGCAGCAGCAGGTCGGTGTTCAGCAATCCTTATTCGAGACCAATGCTTCCGGCGGTCTGCGCGCACTCAATCCCGGTCTGCGTCGCGGCATACTGCTGAATGCGCCGCGCCCGGACGAGGCCTTCCGCAGTGACGGTATCTATTTATTATCGTCAACGACGCCGGAGCTGCCACCGGTGGCCGGCATTCTTACCCGTGGCGAAGGCAGCTCGTTATCGCATGTGCAGCTGCTGGCGCGCAATCTCGGCATTCCCAACGTCGTGATCGATGACGCGCTGCTCGAACGCATCACGCCGCATTTTGGTAAGCGCATCGTGCTCGCGGTGAGTCCACGCGGCACGGTGCGGATCAGTGCCGATGGTCCACAGTGGGATGATATCTTCGGTCGCGAGGCACTCGCTGAGGGCGTCATCATTCGACCTGATCTCGATAAGCTCGATTTAAAACAAACGGCGCTCGTTCCGCTGAGCGCCATTCGCGCCACGGATTCCGGTCGCACGGTCGGCCCCAAGGCCGCCAATCTCGGTGAGTTGGCATATCATTATCCGGCCGCGGTGAATCCTGGCGTGGTCATCCCCTTCGGCGCGTTTCGCGCCTTGCTCGATCGGCCCATCGCACAGGACGGCCCCAGCGCCTTCGATTGGTTGCGCGCGGAATACGCGCGTCTACGCGTGCTCGACGATGCCGCAGTGCGTGACCGGGAAACACAACTGCTGCTGGAACGCCTGCGCCACTGGATCAGCACAACCGACCCAGGTCCGGAATTTCGCGCACGCGTGCACACGGCCATGCAGGATGCCTTCGGTGATGTCGAGACGGTCGGCGTGTTCGTGCGCAGTGATACCAATGTTGAAGACCTGCCCGGCTTTTCCGGCGCGGGCTTGAATCTCACCTTACCGAATGTGGTGGGCTTCGAGGCCGTTATGCACGCCATTCAAAAAGTCTGGGCCTCGCCGTTCACCGACCGCGCCTACGCTTGGCGTCAAGCGCACATGGAACAGCCGGAGCATGTCTATCCGGCGGTGTTATTGCTGAAAACGTTCGCTCTCGGAAAAATCCGGCGTGCTGGTCACCTCCGATATCGAGACTGGCGATCGGCAGTGGTTGTCGATTGCGATCAGTGAAGGTGTCGGTGGCGCGGTGGAAGGTCAGGCCGCCGAAGAACTACGCGTGCATCGTGACAGCGGCGAAGTGCGCTTGCTCGCTCAGGCCAGTGCGCCGCTGCGCGCAGAACCCGTCGCAACCGGTGGCGTACGTAAAGTACCGGCCAGTGGCCATGACACCGTGTTGCTGCCGCAGGAGATCGCGCGCCTACGCACACTCGTCGACGATGTGGAACGCCGGTTCCCGATGCCTGAAGTGCAGAGCGGCCTGCGCGCACCCGCCGATATCGAATTCGGCTTCCGCCATGGGCAACTCGCCTTGTTTCAGATCCGCCCCTTCGTCGAAAGTACGCGGGCGCGAAGCAGTCAGTATCTGATCGATATGGATCGTGTCGGCAGCGGCGGAGTTGATTTGATTAACCTGCACGAAGTGCCGGCGGAGTAATAAGATGTTACCGAGAATCGCCTCTAATGGACCCGTCATTCCGGAGGTAGCGTAGCGAAGATCCGGAATCCAGGCTCTCGTATCTGGGCGGGCACTGGATCCTTGCATATGCCAGAATGACGGCTGAGGAATTTATCGGGCCTTCATCAACATTTTCTTTACGCGTCCCGATGTGCAATGACCTGGGTGAAACACATGCTTCGATCCCCACACTCCCTGCTGCTGGCAATCGCATTGGTAACGTCCCCGGGATTTGCCTTGGCCTACCCCATCGACGCTTACCCAGAAACCGGTATCGCGCGGCTGGAGGGCTATCGCATCTCGCAAACGGATAAACGCAGCTACAATCTATTGCCGCCCGGCGCATTGCTCAAGACCGAACAGATTCAACTGCGTTTGACTGAACATGCAAATTTAGCGATACCCACCGCGGACGCGACGCTGACGCGCAAAATCATCGCCCTTCTCGGCGCCGATGCGCGCAATTACAGCGTCAGTGTGCTTGATCTGAGTGACCCGACGCAGCCGCTGTACGCAGAGCACAATGCCGACGTACAGCGCAATCCTGGCAGCGTCGGCAAAATCATGGTCGCACTCGCACTGTTCCAGGCGCTTGCCGATCTTTATCCCGACGACATCGCCGCGCGTCAGCGGATTCTGAAGAACACTCAGGTCACGGCGGACGCCTTCATCCATACCGACTCCCATACCGTGCCATTCTGGCTGGCCGAGGATGGCAGTATGCCGCGCCGCGCGCTGCGCGAAGGCGATACCGCGAATTTGTGGAGTTATCTGGATTGGGCGTTATCGGCAAGTTCCAACGCAGCCGCGAGCATGGTCATCAAACAGCTGGTGCTGCTGCGCCACTTCGGCACCGAATATCCACCGACACTGGAACAGGAACAGGCCTATTTCCGCGAGTCGACACCGAAGGAACGCAGCGATCTATTACTGGACAGCTTGCTCACACCGCTCACGCGCAATGGCTTGGACAAAGAAACTCTACGTCAGGGAAGCTTCTTCACCGCCGAAGGTAAACGCCGCATCGCCGGCACCAACAGCACCAGCACCACGCGCGAGTTGCTGCACTACTTAGTGCTCATGGAACAAGGGAAGTTAGTGGATGCCTGGTCGAGTTTGGAAATCAAACGACTGCTGTACATGACGCAGCGGCGCATCCGCTACGCCTCATCGCCGGCACTCACAGACGCGGCGGTGTATTTCAAATCGGGATCGTTGTTCCGCTGCAAGCCCGAGGCGGGCTTCGTCTGCAAGAAATACCAGGGCAACGTGGATAACTGGATGAACTCAGTGGCCATCGTGGAATCGCCCGCGGGTGCGCCGCGGCAATTCTATATGGTGGCGCTCACATCGAACGTTCTGCGGAAGAACTCCGCAGTCGAGCACCAGACTTTTGCGACGCGTTTGCACGCTCTAATGCGAGGCTGGCGGTCCGCACCGGCTGGTTCAAAATAATCTTGTCGAGTTCGACAATCAGATTCTTCAACCATTCACCGCCCTGCGGACTCTCGGCCAACGCGACGGCAATATAGGTGCGACCAGCATGTTCGACGATGGCACTATCGGCATGCCAGTTCTGCCAGGTGCCAGACTTGCGATAGATCTGCGCATCCGGCGTATTCATCAGGCCCTTGACGAATTTATGGTGAATGGCGGGGTCGCCCATGATGGCCTTCATTTCACGCGACAGTTCCGGTGACACCAGCTGTTCGGTTTCGAGCAGGTAATAAAAACGCGCTACCTGATAGGCGGTGGCGCCGTGCGACAGGTTGTGCAACGGATCACGGTGATAGGCCACGCCCTGTGCGTACTCTTTGCCAACCCACAGACCACCGTTGGTACGCGTGTCGTAAAGGCGGTATTTCGGCGAGGTCAGTACTTGATTGATATACTCGTGGCCAACACGACGGATCAGGTCGGTAGCCGCAGAATTCGAGGAATGGCGAATCATGTTGGTCATGACGCCGCGCAGTTCGTCATTTAGCGTGAGTTTGCCTTCGTGAATGCGCTCGCAGACGGCCAGCAGAATGGCGATCTTCGGCAGACTGGCGGCATAGACCATATCGTCGCCATTGACCTGGGCCAACTGCGGATGCTGTGGATCGGTGACATCGACGAGACTGACCGCGAGTTGTCCTTGACGGACTGCAGCGTCAAGATTCAGTCGTTTGAGGTGTTGTTCGAGTTGCGCCTGAAGCGAGGAATTCTGCACTTCACGCAGTGGCGGATACGATATCTCGGGGCTAGCCGATTGAACGGTAACAGAGAATCCAAAAACACAAGCAGCGACTAGCAGCTGTCGAAACATCATAGACTTACCCTCCAGCTGTAACATAACGAGCGCCATGGTAACCGATAAAAGAGATAAAGCAATGCTCATGCCAGCGATGCGCAACACGCACCTCTCTCGCAGTGTGATGCTGTTCACAAATTTCTTTCTCATCATCGCCGCGCTGTACCACCTCAAGCCCGCGAGTCGTTCACTGTTCATCAGCGCCTTGGGCAGCGATGCGCTGCCGTATGTATGGATCGCGACTGCGTTGGGGCTCGCGCTTATCATCGGCACCTATCATCGACTGGTCGCACGTTTTTCGCGCATGCATGTGGTGCTCGGCAGTTGCGCAGTCTTCATTGCCTGTCTGCTGTTTTTTTATTTCTGGTTACGTAATGACGGTTTGGTGCCGGCGTTTGCCTTCTATGTCTTCGTCGACATGCTGAGCGTGATTCTAGTGGAACAGTTCTGGAGCCTGACTAACAGCATTCACACCACCGAGGTTGGCAAGCGCTGGTATGGACTGATCGGCACCGGCGGGCTCTTGGGTGGCATGGCCGGCGGCGCGCTATCGAATATGTTCATTACGCGCATGCAGCTGGGCACGCTGGATCTGTTGCCGATTGCAGCGGCGATTCTCGCACTGCTGATGGCGCTGACACTGTGGATGGGGCGGCTCGGTCTATACACGGAGCACACCGGTGTGCGTGATAATGGCACTGTAAACTCGGGAAACTGGCGCGTCTTGTTACGGCACCGTTATCTGCTGCTGATCGCCACCATCTTGCTGCTGGCACAGATCGTCGAACCGCTGGTCGAATTTCAGTTCATGAAGGTTGTCGAGGCCAGCTTTACCGAACGCGACGTGCGCACCGCATATCTGGGCAGTTTCTTCAGTGTGCTCAGTGGCGTCGCCATCGGCATTAATTTATTGATCACGCCGCTGGTACACCGCGGCTTCGGCGCATTAGGCGGGCTATTCATACAACCGCTCGCCGTCAGCATCGGCAGCCTGTTCTATATGGCCCACGCGACACTCAGCAGTGGCGCCGCACTCAAGATCGCCGACCGCGGCCTCTCGTATTCCATCAACCGCGCGTCGAAAGAACTTCTGTATGTCCCCATTGATCCGTTGCTGATCTATCAGGCCAAGGCCTGGATCGACATGTTTGGCTACCGGATGTTCAAAGTACTGGGCTCGGTCATGATCCTGGCATTGACCCAATGGCTGCCGTGGACGATCAGCGCCGCGCAACTTGGCTGGTTGGTATTGGGGGTGTGCCTGATCTGGAGCCTCACACTGCTGAGACTGGGACGTGAATACCGGCAGATCCTGGCCCGTAGCACGCGCGTTATGGCGCATTGATACACCGCACGCCGACACATCCCAACGTGGTGTCGGCTTAAGCGGGGTAGCTGTCGCCAACACCTGCGCCACATCGGCACTCGCTGGAAATTCGCCTGACTTATGAATGACCACCCCCATGACCGGCACGCGTCCAGGGCTGGCATCGTACCTACGGAACTGCGGCGAACTCATGGCAAGTAGACGACACGCCGTGAGGCGGACACGCTAAGGATTTTTCGATATTATCCGCGAGGCTGACCATCGCCTCCCAGGGCCAGGGCCTGCACGCAGCGAAATAAATTAGGGTCCCGAGAACCGTAGCATCACTGCCATAGCTTCACTAAAAGACACGATGGCAGTCAGGAACCCAGGTTAATACGCCGCGAGCACAACCGATGCGCACAACACCACGGCCGATACGATGATATGAATATCCAAGTCAGCGAACTCATTGTCAGATACCTGGAGCGCTTAGGTATCGAGCATATCTTCGGCATGCCCGGTGCGCATATTCTGCCCGTGTATGACAGTTTGTATGACTCGAAAATCCACAGCGTCCTGGCCAAGCATGAGCAAGGCGCGGCATTCATGGCCGGCGGCTATGCACGCGCCTCGGGGAAGATCGGTGCCTGCATCACCACGGCGGGGCCGGGCGCCACCAATCTGGTGACCGGCATTGCCAATGCCTACGCCGACAAACTCCCGCTCCTGATCATCACCGGTGAGGCCCCTACCTACATTTTTGGCAAAGGCGGTTTACAGGAAAGTTCTGGTGAGGGCGGCAGCATCGATCAGAACGAGGTGTTCAGAGGTATAACGAAGTACCACAAGATTGTCGAAAGAACCGACTATCTGGCCAATGTGCTGAACCGGACCACACAAATTCTGCTCTCGCCGAATTCGGGACCCGTGTTGCTCAGTTTCCCTTTCAACGTCCAGAAGGAGATGGTGGATGAGACGCTCCTGGACACCCTCAAAACCGGATTAGTGTCTGGCCCACCGCGCGACCAGGCACGCCAGATTGACCAACTGACACAGATGCTTTTGGATGCGGAGAGTCCGGTGATTGTGGCTGGATATGGCTGCATCAGATCCGGCGGTCAGGCACTCGTTTCGGAACTTAGTGAGTCACTGAATGTGCCGGTGGTCACCAGCCTCAAAGGGAAAGGCGTCATCGGCGAGCAATCCGGCCTGTCGCTGGGAAGCCTGGGCGTCACGTCGTATGGCCCCGCGTATCGCTACATCACCGAAGAATCGGACCTGGTCGTTTTTTTGGGTGCGGGATTCAATGAGCGCACCAGCTACCTATGGGATAAAAAGCTGCTCAGCAACAAGAAGGTCGCCCAGGTCGACATCAATGAAGACCAACTCGAAAAGGTTTTCCAGGCCGATGTCGCCATCAATGGCGATATCAAAACGGTGCTATCCGGCGTATTGAGCAAGCTGGAGACGCACCCACCGCAGCGCAAGAACACTACAAAACTTCGGCTCTATATCAATGAGGTGGAAAAGAAGGCGGCGGACAGTGATTATGCGGTTTTCCAATCCCGGTTTGCATTGATCGAGCGGTTTTTTGCCCTGCTCGGCGAACGCTTAACGAAAGACGCGTGGGTCTTCGATGACAACATCATCTTTGCCCAGAACTTCTTCAAGGTCTCGACCGGCAATCGTTATTTCCCCAATACGGGTATCTCCTCATTGGGGCACGCCATACCGGCGGCCATCGGCGCACGCTTTGCCGCGGAGAAATCCACTTGGGCCATTCTTGGCGACGGCGGTTTTCAGATGTGCTGCATGGAAATCATGACGGCCGTCAACTACAACATCCCGCTGAACATCGTCCTGTTCAACAATGCCACCATGGGTTTGATTCGTAAAAACCAGACCCAGCAATACAACCGACGATTCATCAACTGCGATTTTATAAATCCGGATTATGCCTATCTCGCCAAATCATTCGGCATCAACTACACGCGTGTAGACACCGAATCGGATCTGGATACCCTGTTTGCGGACGGCGACTTTTTCGGCGCAATAAACCTCATCGAAATAACGCTGGATAAGGACGCATTTCCCAACTATCTGTCCAAGCGATAACCACCCGCCTGTGATGAACGCAACCGCCCATGACGCACTCAGGCAATTTCTGAACAGCCAATGTGAGCAAGCCCCGATACGCGCACTTCATGAGGCGTTTATCGGCCTTACTCCGGCCACGACTGATAGTGGTGATGTCGGCGGACTGATAAGCCTCTACCAGAAAGTCCTCCCGCTGATTGAGAAGACACTCCCGGCCTCTGACTTCGATGCCGATGCAGTCCGAATCTACCAGCAGGTATTCCGTGAACTGGAGGCTCTCATCGCATCCACGGGTCGCGATGACCGACACAGTTTCGTGGTCATCATTCCCGTGGCAGATAGACCGCGTCATCTAGAGGCCTGTCTGAACAGTCTGTTGGAACTATGCCGCGCGTTCGGTTACGGCGGACAATCCAACGGTCGCTACCGCAAGGTCATGGTCATTATTGCGGATGATTCGAAGGAGTCGGACAACATTGACCGCCATCGCGAGATCGCCCGGCATTTCGACAAGCTCGGTTTGGAGACGCTGTATTTCGGTTTGGACGAACAGTTGGCACAACTGGACCGGTTACCCGGCGCCACCCGGCGTGAACTCATCAATATTGTCGGCGATATCGATAGGTCGAAGTTTTATCACAAAGGCCCCTCTATCCTGCGCAATATTGTCTACCTGAAGCTGAACGATCTGCGCCAAGCCGGTGGCAAACAGCTTTTCTACTTCATGGACAGCGATCAGGAATTCAAGGTCAAGGTGTGCGGTAAGGAGGCTGATCGCGATGTGTATCTCATCAATTACCTTTACCAGTTAGATTGCGTGTTCAGCTCGACTCAGTCTAGGGTTCTGAGCGGAAAAGTAGTGGGCGATCCGCCGGTTTCGCCGGCGGTGATGGCAGGCACGTTCCTTGATGATGTGCGTGGATTTTTGGAACAGATTGGTAATACGGCACCTGATGCGCCCTGTCCTTTTCACGGACAGGAGCGACCCAACGATGCCGGGGCCGCTTACCATGACATGGCGGGGTTGTTTGGGTTCGACGCCAACCAATCACTGTACAACTACCGCTGCACACTCGCGGGAGAACACGACCAGGCTGACTGTCTGGTGGATTTTGCACGCAAGCTGAATCGTTTCTTCGACGGGGAACATCCGACGCGTCTCACTTACTTTGACGCCACAGAAGACGTCGCCCACACCCGGCCAGCGAGGACCGTATACACCGGCAATTACGTGTTGAGAGCGGATACATTACGCTATTTCGTGCCCTTCGCGACACTCAAGCTGAGAATGGCCGGCCCGGTACTGGGAAGAATTATCCAGTCGGAAATCGGCAACAGTTTCGTGTCTGCAAATCTACCCCTGCTGCACAAGCGAACGGTCCGTGAAACCGGGCGGGCAGAATTCAGACCTGGCATAGAAAAGACCGCGCAGGCCGTCGATCTCTCCGGTGAATTCGAACGTCAATTCTTCGGTGATGTCATGCTGTTCACCGTGGAGAAATTATCGGGCCTGGGCTACCCGAACGTCCCTGTACCGGAACACCAGATTGCGCATTTGCTTGCCGAAACAGAAGACTCGATGTATCGACTCTATACAGAAAAACATATGCAGATCCTGAGTAAGATCCGTATTCTTGAACACACCCTTGCCCAGCCAGGCGCTTGGACACATATCCCAAAGACCCACGTCGTCAGGGAATATTTCGCAGCCTTCCTCAACAGCATGATGCACAATTTCGGCGAGAATGCGCCCGGTTATCAGCGGATCGCCTCTGCGGAGCATAGAGCGGAACGACACCGACAAATCCTCAGCGCCATCTTAGCGCTACACACACGACCGAGCCGCATGGGAAGCGGCCTTGGACTTGACCTAGACACCCATCCAACACAGCAGCCCGCATGATCTATCGTCTCAAACATTGGGTATATCGACACACACATAGGGAGCGTTTCAACTTCCTGGACAGGCTGCTGGCCACCCAGTCAATGCGCCCGGCACAACTGCGCCTGCAACAACAACAGAACCTTTACGAACTCATCACCCACGCGGTCACCCACTCTCCTTATTACCGGGATAAGTACCGTGATGTGCCGTCATTATTCTCACGCGATGAGGGGATAAGTGGCTTGCCACTGCTCCGAAAAGATGAGGTCGTTAAACACAAGGCTGCGCTGCTGTCAGACAACGTAGACCCGCGCAGACTGCGGATCGGTCACACCGGCGGATCAACCGGGCAACCTCTGGCCTTCTATTATGACCGACACAAAATGGAGTTGATGCGCGCGGGGATGTGTCGAAGCTACATGTGGTCAGGCTGGCGTCCCGGCCAGAAGATATTGAACTTCTGGGGTGCGAAGCAGGATATAAAGCCTGATCGCCTCAGCAAGCGGCTGGATGATTTCTTTGCCGCCGAAAAAACCGTTGGCGCCTACGAATATACGGAGTCCGATCTCGCCAACTGGGTTCGCCAAATACAACGCTACAGGCCGGTTCTGTTGCAGGGCTATGCCTCGATCCTGGCCGAACTGGCGAGATACGTGCTGGATCAGGGCTTACGTCTCCCGAACACTTTGAAGGGCGTGTATTCCACCGCAGAGATGCTGCATAGCTGGCAGAGAGCGTTAATGGAGTCGGCCTTCGCCTGCAAGGTGTTCAACCAGTACGGCAGCCGTGAAATACCCAATATCGCCTGCGAGTGCCGCTACGGCAACCAACATGTGTTCACCGATATGGTGTACCTCGAATCCATACACGAGGAAGGTGCGGATAAACTTATCGTCACTTCCCTGACGAACCGAACCATGCCCTTCATTCGCTATGACATCGGTGACTCGGGCACCCTCAAAGATGGCGACTGCCCGTGCGGTTCGCCCTTCCCGATGATGGCCATGGGCGTGTGTCGCAGCAACGACCTCATCAAGACCCGCAGCGGAAAGATCATCTACCCCTCCTATTTCATCCATCTGCTCGACGGTCGGTGGCGGCGGGCGGCTCGAGCCCCAGGGCCAGGGCCTCGCGGAAGGTGGCCTCGGCGTCGCAGCACGGTCGAGCTTGCCTACCAGGATCTTCCCCAGCTCGAGGAGGAGCGTCGCCTGCTCTGCCGGGCGGCTCCTGCCCCAGCCCGGGCGCGCAGGTGGGGCGAGCGCCTCCCAGTTCCCCGCCTCGCGGTGGGCTTGCTGGAGCGCGCGGGCCACCTCCCGGTCCCCGGGGCCAGCCGGTGTGCCGCCTCGAGGCAGGCGGGACACGCGAGCGCCCTCGCCCGGCCTGGACTTCCAGGCCTCGGCACCCCAGGCCAGCCGGCAGGCGCGCTCCTGCGACGAAAGCGCGCTCTCCGCGCCCTCGATCGAATCCAGGCATCCGGGCGCGGCCAGCAGGGCCCGGCGCACGGCGTCGGCCCCCGCCACCGCGTTGCCGAGGCG
>CAVOKC010000026.1:0-153589 GCA_963696465.1 uncultured Gammaproteobacteria bacterium
TGGATACGCTATCGCTGGCCGATCGCGCCACACTCGCCAACATGGCACCCGAGTACGGCGCGACTTGCGGCATCTTCCCCATCGATGACGAGACGTTGAATTACCTGCGCCTGTCCGGTCGTCCGGATGATCAGGTCGCGCTGGTCGAGGCCTATGCGAAGGAACAGGGCATGTTCCGCATGAAAGGCCAACCGGATGCAATCTACAGCAGCACCGTCGAACTCGACATGAACACCGTCGAGCCGAGCCTCGCTGGCCCGAAGCGTCCGCAGGATCGCGTGCCTTAGAAAAAATCCAAGCCGATGTTCAACGACGCGCTCGCGGCGATGAAAAAAGAACGGGATCCGACCAGCAAGCCTGCGATTGCAAACATCGGCGGTGCGCACGAAATCACCGACGGTGCCGTGGTGATCGCGTCCATCACCTCCTGCACCAACACCTCCAACCCGTCGGTGATGCTCGGCGCGGGTCTGGTCGCGAAAAAGGCCGCCGCACTCGGCCTGAAAGTGAAGCCCTGGGTGAAAACCTCGCTCGCCCCGGGTTCGCAGGTGGTCACTGAATACCTGCAACAGGCCGGTCTGCTCGACGATCTGGAAATGCTCGGCTTCCACATCGTCGGCTACGGCTGCGCTACCTGCATTGGCAACTCCGGCCCGTTACCGGAACCGGTTTCCAAGGCGATAGCCGAAGGCAACCTGTCGGCCTGCTCCGTGCTGTCCGGCAACCGTAATTTCGAAGGTCGCGTGCATGCCGAAGTGCGCATGAATTACCTGGCCTCGCCGCCGCTGGTGGTGGCCTACGCCATCGCCGGCACCATGGATATCGATCTCTACAACGACCCCCTCGGCGTCGACAGCAAAGGCAACAAAGTCTTCCTGAAAGACATCTGGCCGACACAGAAAGAAGTCAGCGACATCGTCGCCAGTGCCGTGAATCGCGAAGAGTTCACCCAGGTCTACGCCAATGTATTCCAGGGCGAGAACCGCTGGACCAGCCTCGCCTCGCCGGAAGGTCAGCTGTTCGACTGGAGCGACGATTCGACCTACATCAAGAATCCGCCCTACTTCGACGGCATGAGCAAGACACCCGCTGCAATTAAAGATATTCAAGGGGCGCGTGCGCTCGCCCTGCTCGGCGATTCGGTTACCACCGATCACATCTCGCCCGCCGGCGCCATCAAGCCCGACAGTCCGGCCGGAAAATACTGCTCGAACACGGCGACAAAAAGGCGACTTCAATTCGCTGGGTTCACGCCGCGGCAATCATGAAGTGATGATGCGCGGGACGTTTGCCAACATTCGCCTGCGCAACCTGCTCGCACCGGGTACCAAGGTGGTGTGACCCTGCATCTGCCGGAGGGAAGCCGATGTCGATCTACGACGCAGCCATGCAATACCGCGACGAGAAGACGCCGCTGATCATCATCGCCGGCAAGGAATACGGCTCCGGTTCGTCGCGCGATTGGGCCGCCAAAGGCCCGTGCCTGCTCGGCATCCGCGCCGTGATCGCCGAAAGCTACGAACGCATCCACCGCTCCAACCTGATCGGCATGGGCATCTTGCCCTTGCAGTTCAACGACGGCGAGGACGCCAAGTCGCTAGGCCTGACCGGCCGCGAAATCTTCAACATCGATGGCCTCGGTGATGGCTCCGCGAAGAGCGTCTCCGTGAAGGCCACCGGTGAAGACGGCAAAATAAAAACTTTCACCGCCCGCGTGCGCATCGACACCCCGCAGGAGGTCGAGTACTACCGCCACGGCGGCATCCTGCAATACGTGTTGCGTCAGTTGGCGGCTTAATGATCTAAAGTAGCCCGGATGCAATCCGGGATGGAGTAGGCCACTGACTCCCGGATTGCATCCGGGCTACATTTCTGCGCCAGTGTGGCGGTGTGATGGTTTTATTTATTAAGAACCGCCAAGAGGTATATTTTTTGTGAGCGGAAAAGGCGCAAAGTAAAATGATTAATTGAAAGGCAAATTAAGAAATTGCATTTACAATAATTTTTTTCCTTTACTTTGCGCCTTTGCGGTTCGTAATTTTTTTCTTCTTAGCGTTCTTGGTGGTTCAAACTCAAACACACGAGGAAGACTATGGACCTGACACCCCTCACTGCCGTTTCCCCCGTCGATGGCCGTTACGGCAGCAAGAGCGATCACTGCGAGCGATCTTCAGCGAATACGGATTGATCCGTCATCGCGTACTGGTGGAAGTGCGCTGGCTGCAGGCGTTGGCCGCGCACCCGGACATCGCCGAAGTGCCCGCACTGATCAGCCACGCCAATAAAATCCTCAAGGATATCTGGGACAATTTCAGTGTAGAGGACGCGCAGCGCGTCAAGAACATCGAGCGCACCACCAATCATGACGTCAAAGCAGTCGAGTATTTCCTCAAAGAAAAGATCGCCGGCAATGCCGAACTCGAAGCGGTCAGTGAATTCGTCCATTTCGCCTGCACCTCGGAAGACATCAACAATCTGGCCTATGCCCTGATGCTGCGCGAAGCCCGCGCCCAGGCGCTGTTGCCGACTATGGACAACATGATCGAACCTTCGCGCCCGCCCCATCATATGCCGAGCAGCCGATGCTGGCCCGCACCCATGGCCAGCCCGCCTCGCCCACCACCCTCGGCAAGGAACTGGCCAATGTCGTGGCACGCCTGAGGCGTCAGCGCGAACTGTAGCCGTGCCGCTGCTCGGCAAGATCAACGGCGCTGTCGGCAACTACAACGCACACCTGGTCGCTTACCCGGAAGTGGATTGGCAGCAAATGCCGGGACTTTGTAACGGGCCTGGGGCTGGAGTGGAATGCTTACACCACGCAGATCGAACCGCATGATTATATCGCTGAGTTGTTCGACGTGATCGCCCGTTTCAACACCATGGTGATCGATCTGTTCCGCGATATCTGGGGCTATATCTCAATCGGCTATTTCAAGCAGAAGACCATCGCCGGCGAAGTCGGCTCCTCGACCATGCCGCACAAGGTCAACCCCATCGATTTCGAAAACGCCGAAGGCAATCTCGGCATCGCCAATGCGCTGTTCGATCATCTTGCCGCAAAGTTGCCGATCTCACGCTGGCAGCGCGACCTGTCGCGATTCCACCGTGCTGCGCAATCTGGGTGTCGGCGTGGCGTACACGACCATCGGCCTAGCAATCCTGTCTGAAAGGCCTCGGCAAACTCGAAGTCGATCCGGCAGCGACCGCCGATGATCTGGAAGCAGAACTGGGAAGTGCTCGCGGAGGCCGATCCAGACCGTCATGCGCCGTCATGGCATCGAAAAACCCTATGAAAAGCTCAAGGAACTGACCCGCGGCAAAGGCATCGACGCCGATCCATGCAAACATTCATCGACACCCTGGCTATCCCTGACGAGGCCAAACAGAATACGCTGGCCTGACACCGGCGAGCTATATCGGCAATGCCGACTGAACAGGCGCGGAAAATCTGACCCGCCTACCCGCCGACCCTGACCTTGAACCAAAAAAAAAAAAAAAATTGAACCCCGTAGGATGGGTGGAGCGCAGCGCGAACCCATCATTCATCGCACATCATTCACTGCACGAGCATTGATCTGCCTGCCGAGCGATGGGTTGCGCTGCGCTCCACCCATCCTACGGAGCTGCGTCATACATGCTCGTGAACCACCCTAAATGGGGCGCAGTGACCGCCGCCCTTTGAAAATCCCCACCATTACGGCATCATCAGCGCATGACTGCCGAATCCGCCGATACTGAAGACGCAAGTTACCTGATCGCCCCCGCCGATTGGCCGGGCGACGAGGCCTCTATCCGCGCCATCCGTAATGCGGTGTTCGTTGAGGAGCAAGGCATCGACGCCGCCTTAGAGTGGGACGGCAAAGACAGCGACTGCGTGCATCTGCTCGCCTACGACATGGACGGCAACGCCATCGGCACCGCCCGCATGCGCGCCGACGGCCATATCGGTCGCATGGCGGTGCTGCCCGCGTGGCGGAGTCGTGGCGTCGGCGGTGCATTGCTCCTGATGCTGATCGAACTTGCCGCTGCGCACGATCTCGACGAAGTCTTTCTGGATGCACAGACCAGCGTAGCCGGTTTCTATCACCTGCATGGTTTCATCGCCTCGGGCGATGAATTTACGACCGCCGGCATCCCGCATATTCGCATGACGCGTTTTACCACTGATCCTTAGCATCCCTCTTGAGGAGCACTCCATGTCCTTGCCGCCTTTCAGTGAACGCCCCGACACCGGCTGTGTACTCGGTGAGACAACCGGCGAGTATGCACTCGCGAGCCGCGAGGACAGCCGCGCGGCAGCTGCCCTCCTTGCAAACATGGCACGTCGCCAGATCGATTTGTTCACCGCCGACCTGGAGCCGGCTGTGTATGATCAGGCAGCCTTCGTCGACGCACTCAGCCAGCTCGCCATCAGCCATCCGCGCGCCCGTATTCGCATTCTGGCAAAAGACTTCGAACGCACCGTCAAAGAAGGTCACCGTTTGGTGGAAGCCGCACGACGCCTCAGCAGCTATGTCGAAATCCGCCGCGTGCATGAAGACTACCGGGATAACAACGAGACGTTTCTGCTGGTCGATGACTACGGCCTGCTGCACCGCCGCCACGCGCCACGCTACGAAGGCGTGTTCAGCTGCAAGGCACCAATGGAAGTTCGCCGTCTGCGCGCGACCTTCGACGAAATCTGGGAGCGCAGCGAAGCTGATGCCGATTTGAGGCGGCTACACCTATGAAACACTTATTGATCACCCTGCTCTTGTTACTGATCACCGGCATCAGCACGACCAGCATGGCCGGTGACAGTATCGAGATTGTCCCGCTCCAGAACCGCAGCGCCGAAGAACTCATGCCGTTGATTCGCCCGCACCTCGACCCAAGCGAGGCACTGAGTGGCACCGGCTATCAGTTGATCGTGCGTGCCTCGCCGGGGCGTCAGGAAGAACTTCGTGGCTTGATCGCGCAACTCGACCAGGCCGCCAAGCAATTGCGCATCAGCGTGCGCCGCGCGGCTTACGATGAGATCGAACGTGAGCGCGCACAAGCCAATGTCGTGATCGGCACCGGTGGCGGCGACGTGGAGGTCCGCGGCGGCGCCATCGTCCACAGCACCCGCGACAAAAGCGGAGAGCGCAATAATTATCAAGTCACCACCCTCGAAGGTACACCTGCGCACATCAACACCGGCGAGGCCTTCCCCGTTACAACCCAAAGCGGCTACATCGTCAACGGCCAGCCCGTCGTCACGCAAGGCACCGAATACCAGCAACTCAGCTCAGGTTTCTACGCACTGGCCCGCACCAACGGCGACCAAGTCACCGTCGACATCAGCCCACAACGCGAAGTGCTCGATCCGCGCGGCAGCGGCCACATTCAAACGACATCTCTGGTCACCACCGTGCGTGGACGTGTAGGTGAATGGTTGGAGCTCGGCGGCACCAGCCAGCAGCGCACCCAGCAAGGCGGCGGTTTGCTACGCAGCACGCGCAGCAAGGACGATACGCAGCAGACCTTGTGGATGAAGGTGGAGTCGGTTGAATAACGCGGCAATTGCGTCTATCGCATCGACCCATGCGCTAACCGACTAGGGTGCTGACCCTGTCTACTGTCGAAAATAATGACTGCAATCACCCAGGCACAACCGTGCAATGCCAGTTACGAAGAGGTCATGCGCGAACTCGCCTTCGAACGCAGGGTGGCCCACGGACTGGAAGATGTACGCCAGAATCGGGTGATCACGGACGACGAAATGGAGCGCCGCATAGGGAGTTGGCAGCCTCGAAAACACAAAGCGGACATTGTTGGTTAATGGTCATGGGGCTCAGAACGGCGAATAGCGGAAATTGGGGCGCTGGAATTTTTGAACTATTTAAAGGACTGCCACCGCCCCAAAGCAGTAGTACACATTAATCGAAGACCCGGCGGTGATTCGGAAGATACTCACCCACCTCGACAAGCACGAACCCCGGCAGAGGGCGGGCCGGTTACCGCAAGGCCGGGCGCCGCCGGCCGGTTTGTTCGGCTGACGCATCAAATCCCTCCCGTCCAACCCCCATTGCTGTTACCCACAGGGCACGGCACGGCTTCGGTTGGCCTGGCGGCCGGGATGGAAAGAAAAGGCGCGTCGGCGAGCGAGGATTATTCGATGGTGAGGACTGAATGGGGAGAATTTCGTGAGGGTGGCAGGGCGCATGCCCCTTCATCACCTGTGAATGATCTGTTGAACATTGAGGAAAAGGGCGTTTATCCTTCTTATACTTCTACTTCCATGCCCCTACAGCTCCGATAAACGCATCATCCGCAGTTCAACCGCCTGGAGGCAGCACCGTGAACACTTTTGAGCAGCAGAAAGCCAAGATCCGGACACAACCCGGCTTCATTGCCGCGCTGGACCAGAGTGGCGGCAGCACGCCCAAAGCCCTGCGCCTGTACGGGATCGCGGAAGACCGCTGGTCCAGCGACAGCGAGATGATGGATCTCATCCACGCGATGCGCACCCGCATCATCACCAGCCCGGCCTTCAACGGCGACCGGATCCTGGCCGCCATCCTGTTCGAGGACACGATGGACAGCGACATTCTGGGCCGACCGACGGCACAGTACCTGTGGGACGTCAAACAGGTCGTCCCGATTCTGAAGGTCGACAAGGGCCTCGAGCGGAAGCGACGGCGTGCAGCGGATGAAGCCGATGCCGGAACTCGGCACGTTGCTCCCGCGCGCCAAGGCCAAGGGCATCTTCGGCACCAAGATGCGCTCCGTGATCAAGCACGGCAACCCGGCTGGAATCGACGGCGTCGTGGAGCAGCAATTCGAAATCGCCCGACAGATCATCGCCGCGGGCCTGGTGCCGATCATCGAACCCGAGGTCGACATCCACTGCCCGGACAAGGCCGCCGCCGAGGACCGGCTCAAGGCTGCGATCATCACCCGGCTCGAAGCCCTGCCGCCCGGCCAGCAGGTCATGCTCAAGCTGACACTGCCGAACCAGGACAATCTCTATGCCGAGTGCATCACCCACCCAGAGGTGCTGAAGGTGGTGGCCCTGTCGGGCGGGTATTCACGCGACGAAGCGAATCCGCGTCTGGTGCGCCAGCACAACATGGTCGCCAGCTTCTCCCGCGCATTGACCGAAGGACTGACCGCTCAGCAGTCAGACGTCGAGTTCAACGCCGCGCTGGATCGCGCAATCGCGAGCATCTTCGAGGCCTCGAGCACCTGAGTCGGCGCGAGCCGGGAGCGGCGCAATGGTCAATTTAAACCCAGCGCCAACACCATGACTGGCAAAAAGATCCCCAAGGCAAAGCGATTGAAGATCAGATCCGCACCGCCGGACGATCCGATCTACTCCCGTGGGTTCGTAATCGGCGCGATCGGGCTGCGGCCCTCGCCAGAGAGTATGTTGGGAGAGCCAACCCCCTCCTCGGCGAAGTCCGCGCCCAACGTGCAGAAGAATCCATACTTCCAGGAAGGACTGCGCGCGCTGGACAAGATACTGGAGGAAGAGGTGCCCCAGCAGTTCGAGCAGACGGACGAGTCGAATTAACCCGCTGGGGTAAGGTCGGTTGCCTCACCGCGCTTGACCCCAGTTTCCATGGCAAGGGCATCGCCGGCGCCGAGTCGCGGCGGAAGGCGAACAACCCAGACACCTGGGTCGACCGCACCTACTACGGCCTCTCGATCGGCCAAGAAGGTGGCTACCGCCGCGAGATCTCGCTCGGCCAAGCTTGGCACTTCAATTTCACTGCTGGCGCCAACGGTTTCAACACAAAGGCAAGTGATCTTTATGCTTAGGCCGTCCACGACGGCGATGTCGGCGCATCAACAGTGCCTGTACCCGCTGCCGCGTGGTTTTTCGGCAGCGGCTTACTCGGTTTGATTGGCGTGGCCAGAAAGCAACCCGCTTAATCCCCCACACGATGCCCATATGTAAGGATGCCCGGGGATCGCAGAGCCGCCGAAAGGCGGCTTTGCTTTATGTGGCATTGGAAACTAGAAAAACGACCGGTTATAACCTCATTGCGGAAGTTCACGACTGCGAACCGGAATCAGTGCTTTCGACCGGGAGCAGTCCTACGGTGAAAGTAGATTTCAGAATGTAGTCACAGCCGAGATCGGTCGAACTCAGAAATTAGCCTTCTTCCGAGGAGAGTCCGCTTCGGAGATTAGTTGTCACTTTAGTGAGATCGCCGTGTCGCTCTACCCCTTGCTATGTCGGATGACCAGTAATTGTCTCGCGAACAGTCAATAGACCTACAACGCCTTGCCCACCCGCTTGATCGAATCATCATCTTCACTGGTTTTGATGTCGAATCCCAAGCGCGTCATCAGTTTCAGCATGGACTGATTGGCGCGCAGCACTTCGCCTTCGATGCGCTCCAGTCCGCGGTCGCGTGCGACGTCCATCAGGCTGCGTCATGAGCTTGTGCGCCACGCCTTTGCCTTGCCATTCATCGGCCACCACCAGCGCGAATTCGCAGGACTGGCCATCGGGGTTGATGGCATAGCGGGCGATGCCCAACTCGACTTCCTGCCCGCTCACTTCCGTCACCGCCATCAGCGCCATTTCCTGGTCATAATCGATCTGCGTGAAACGCACCAGCATGGCCGGCGTGAGTTCCTGGATCGTCTCCATGAAGCGGAAATACTTGGCTTCGTCGGACAGGCCGCGGACGAAGGTCCTGTTCGAGGTCCGCGTCTTCCGGACGAATCGGTCGGATGACGATGTTGGTGCCGTCGGGCAGTTGCCAATCGCTGACCAGATGCGTCGGATAGGGGCTGATGGCCATGTGGCCATAGCGATCGGCACTGGGCTGATGGAAATCGACCACAAAGCGCGCATCGACGGCCAGCGCACCGTGTTCGTCCACCAGCAGCGGATTGATGTCCATCTCCTTCAGCCAGGGCAGTTCGCAGACCATCTCCGAGACGCGCAACAGCACGCTGACCAGCGCGTCCATGTTGACAGCCGGCATGTGGCGGAAGGCACCGAGCAGTTTCGCTGCGCGTGTGCGCTGGATCATGTTGTTGGCGAGATACGCATTGAGCGGCAGCAATTCAACGGCGCGATCCACTAAGACTTCCACCGTCGTGCCACCCAGTCCAAAGGTGATCACCGGGCCGAACACCGGATCGGTCGTCACACCCACCAACAATTCGCGGCCATTCGGTTTGACCGCCATCGGTTCAATGGCGATGCCATCGATGTGTGCGTTGGGACGATTGCGCCGCACTTCGTTGATGATTTCCTGGTAGGCGGCGCGCACGGCGACGGCATTGGCGACGTTCAGTCGCACACCGCCGGAGTCCGATTTGTGGGTGATGTCCGGCGAGTTGATTTTCATCGCCACCGGAAATTCAAACTGTTCCGCCAGCAACAGCGCCTCATTCGGCGAATGCGCGACGACGGTTTGCGCCACCGGAATGCGAAATGCCGCCAACAGCGCCTTGGATTCCATTTCATTGAGCACCTTGCGGTGCTCGGCCAGCACGCTCTCGATCAGCAGGCGTGCGCCTTCGATGTCCGGCGCGATCTGATGCGACAGCGGGCCAGGCATCTGCAGCAGCAATTGCTGATTGTGCGCATACGCGGAGAGATAGGAAAACACTTCGACTGCCGGCTCCGGCGTGCGGAAACTGGAGATGCCGGCCGCGAGGAAGGCGGTCCGCGCCGCCATCACCTGCGAACCACCCATCCAGCTTACTAGCAGTGGTTTGGTGAATTGCCGCGCCACCTCAATCACGGCCTCGGCGACTTGCGTCGGTTGTGTCATCGCTTGCGGGGTGAGGATTACCAATACGCCGTCGTTGTCCTTGTCCTGCATGCAGATCGTCAGCGCATCGCGGTAACGCTGCGCGGTGGCATCACCAATGATATCGATGGGATTACCGTGCGACCACGTCACCGGTAACACGCTGTTGAGTGCTTCGATGCTCTGCGGCGACAGCGTTGCTATTTCGACACCGAGATCAGCGGCACGATCGGCCGCCATGACGCCGGGGCCACCGCCATTGGTGACGATGGCGAGGCGATTGCCGCTGGGTCGCATGCCGGTCGCCAGTGCCCGCGCCGAGGTGAACAATTGCGCCACGCTCAGCACCCGCACGGCACCGGCGCGTCGCAGCGTGGCATCGAACACATCATCGGCGACCACCAGCGCGTCCGTGTGCGACTGCGCCGCTTTGCTGCCGGCCTCATGGCGTCCGACCTTGACCACGAGCACCGGTTTGATGGCGGGCCGCGGCGCGCAGTGCGCTCATGAAACGGCGCGCATTGCGGATGCCTTCGATATAGAGCAGGATCGCGCGGGTCTTCGGATCGGACACCATGAAGTCGAGGATCTCGCCGAAATCCACATCGGCCGAATCACCCAACGACACCACGCTGGAAAAACCGACATCATTGGGCAAGGCCCAGTCGAGAATCGCACTGCACAGCGCGCCCGACTGCGAAATCAAGGCCAGGTTGCCGGGCTTGACGGAACTGTTGGTGAAGGTGGCATTGAGGCCGAGCTCGGGGCGGATCACGCCGAGGCAGTTCGGTCCGATCAGGCGTAGTCCGTAACGCCGCGCGTTTTCCAGTACCGCCTTTTCCAGCGCGGCGCCGTGGGCGCCAGTTTCGTGAAATCCAGCTGAGAGAATCACGGCGGCACGCACGCCCTGTTGGCCGCAGGCCTCGATGATCGCCGGCACGGTTTCGGCCTTGGTGGCGATCACGGCCAGATCGATGCGCTCGGGAATCTGTTCAACAGTGGCGAAAGCTGGCTGGCCTTGAATCTCGGTGTGTTTGGGGTTGATCGGAAAACAGCGACCCATATAACCACCTTCCAGCAGATTGCGAAACACCAGACCGCCGACGCTCTCCAAGCGGTTGCTGGCGCCGATGACGGCGACCGATTTGGGTGTGAACAGTGAACTGAGATAATGCTTGCCCATATGCGAAATTCCCTTGAGTGCTAAGACGGTGATTCTAACACGCCCACCCCGCATCAAGATGACAGCGGGTTTGCTATAGTAAGCAACGCTCAGCCGCAACGGACCCGCTCGTGACGACCGCCTTCATTACCCATCCCGCCTGCCTGAAACACCAAATGGAGCCTGGACATCCCGAAAGTCCGGCGCGCCTCATGGCGATCACGGATCAACTCATCGCCAGCGGTCTGCATGACTTTCTGCGTCATTACGAGGCGCCACGCGCCAGTCGGGTGCAATTGGAGCGTGTGCATGCGGCGGCGCACCTCGACACATTGGCAGCTGCCGCACCGCGCGAAGGTCTGGTCAACGTCGGCCCGGATATCTGTATGAACCCCGGCACCTGGGAGGCAGCGCTTGCATGCGGCCGGTGCCGTGGTTCTTGGCACCGATCTGGTCATGGCTGGCACCGTGGCGAACGCCTTCTGCAGCATCCGTCCGCCCGGCCATCATGCCAACCGTGACCAAGCGATGGGCTTTTGCCTGCTCAACAATGTGGCGGTGGGTGCCGCGCACGCCCTCGCCGCTCACGGTCTGACGCGCATCGCGATTGCGGATTTCGATGTACATCATGGCAACGGCACGGAAGATATTTTCCGCGATGACCCGCGCGTGCTGTTGTGTTCGCTGTTTCAGCACCCGCTGTACCCGCACACCGGCCTCACCAGCAACGACCATGTCATTAATGTCCCGCTACCTAGAGGCACGGACGGCGCCGGCTTGCGCCGCGCGGTGCTGGAACATTGGTTGCCGGCACTGCAGGCCTTTCAACCGCAGATGATCTTCATCTCCGCCGGCTTCGATGGCCACTGGCAGGATGAGATTGCCGACCTTGCGTTAGTCGAGGCAGATTACGCCTGGATCACCCAACAACTCAAAGCGACTGCCCTCACCTATTCAGAAGGGCGCGTCGTCTCAACGCTGGAAGGCGGCTATGAGTTGCATGCCCTCGGTCGCAGCGTGATGGCACACATCAGGGTATTGAGCAATCTGTAAGAGGCAAACCTGGTGGGTGAGGTAGCGGCTTATGTCTCGTCATAACAACGACAGCGTGAAGGCAAGCAATCGCACCAGGTCATCAAGCCGGAACCGCACATGTATAGAAAATCTTCGCGAGGTACGGCGGTCAAGCGTAGGCCGAATACCCGGCCACATAGGCCGCGTACGGATAGATCAGTTCACGGCTGTGCACAATAACCAAGCGCAGGCTGAGCTGCAGATAGGGGTCATGCACAAATAAGCCAGGATATAAATCGAGTAGCGCTTTGTGGTGATCAGGGTTGATAAATACCACGTTCGGCTGTTCGCCATGTTCCCGCACAAACGCCTGTGTACAAGCCAGAATATGATCTAACATCTCTAGGCTCCTCATTGCCAATCGACGCGGTACTGACTACTAGCTCAGATTGTCTCGACTGGATTGCACTGCGATGTCCATGAGATGACAAATCAATGAATACTGTCAGCCGGATAGGGTGGATAGATTGCCATGAATAGACATCGCGCTCTGTATCTGCAATGGGGAAACGAAATGCCCGCTCACGCCACAGCATAACCACAACCACATTTGAATACGGCGTTTCAGGACTGCGTGGGCACAAACGATGTGTGCGCCCTCCGTGTTCGCAACTCAACCAAGAACACGGACATCACAACGGCACAAATCGCCGACTCTTCGCCACAATACGTTCGATCTCGTTCCTGAAATACGACGCGATTGCCTTGCACTCGACATGATCGACAGGATCACCCTCGTCCTTGGAGAGGTCGTAGGGATTGCCAATCTCGCGCTGGTCGAGGCGGATTACGCCTGGATCACCCATCAACTCAAAGCGATTGCCAGCGCCTATTCAGAAGGACGCATCGTCTCAACGCTGGAAGGCGGCTATGAGTTGCATGCCCTCGGTCGCAGCGTCGCGGCGCACATCAGGGTATTGAGCGAGTTGTGATGACGCGGACCTGCTGGTTGTGCTGAGGTATTACTGTCGGACAGCAACAGCAACGCGCATCAGCGTCGGCGCGGTTTAAAATAGACACAGCTCCATCCGGGATGCCCTTGGGGATGTCCTTGGGCTGGGTGGTTACTGTGGTTCCAGGCGGAGAATGACGCGATTATTTTTTTCAGCGGCGCTGTTCCAGTCCAATGCCGTGGTGCCCTCGAGGCGCTCAGGATAGATGACCAGTGGCGTTGATCGCGGCAGCGCCTTTATCTCCAATCTGATGGGGCTCTCTTCGGCGAGGTAGGGAGTGCTGTTATAGAAGTTGGCGAATGCCAACGACTGATGGGATGCAGGGGTGTCCGCCGGCTGCACCGGGTTGCCGATAAAGTCACACTTGTCGATCGTCAGCTCCGGCGGTGGCAGCCGATAACCGCTGTCCTCATTGCCCAACATGCAGAACTCACCGGCGTGGGTTTGCAGCACGACCTTGCCCTTGAAGCCACTGTCTGCAAGTCTCTCCAGCAGGGCATCAACGGTGTCGAGACGCGATTTATCCAATGCAATTTCATCGTAGGGATAAGACATCGTCTGATTCATCGCCCAGTCGAGAATCGCCCAGTTCGGCGCGGCTGTCACCGCTGTCTTTTCAGCTATGGGTTCGATGTGGCTGGTTGGTTGAGGCACCACCACGGGGGCTTTCCCGGACACAGATACACGCTGAATAGACTTGATATCCTGATACAGGGAATAGTTCCACGCCAGTGATGCGAACAGCAGGATACTGAGCAGGACACCGGGAACAATCGAGGTTTGCGCAGCAGGTGCGACCGGCGCGGCCAGCTGTTCGAGTTTGGTTTCAAGCTCGTGATCGAATTTCGTACCCACGCGTTTCGACACGGTCTCCATGCAGACGAGGATATCCTTGCGCAGTTCCACGCGCTGCTCTTCCAGCAGTTTACGAATACGGGTATCGAGTTCGTCCGGAGGTGCGGCCCGTGTATTGACTGACATCTCGGGGTCATAGAATGATGCCGGACCCATACTGCGCTGGTGTATGTCGAGGGCACGTTCCGAGGCAGGCTCATCGTCTGTGCTTGCCGATTCTGCCCTGCGGTCATTTACCAGACCGAGGCGTTCCAGTGAATCGAACAGTTCGGCCGGGGCGACGCTCTTCGGCAGTATGCCTGCGGCCCCCAGTGCGCGTGCTTGGCTGAGATAGAGATCTCCACCTTTGGACGTGTACATCAGGATCGGAATAGTGGCCGTCGCGGGATTGTTCTTGATGGCCTTGACTGCCTCGAAACCGTCCATTCCAGGCATCATGTGATCCATGAAAATGACGTCGGGACGATTGTGAATCAAATATTCCAGTGCCTCGCCGGCAGAGTTGGCAGTGTCCACCGCCAGTGTGTATTTCTCCAGCATACGGCGCAGCACCAAACGTGCCGATTTCGAGTCGTCGACTACCAGGGCATGTTTCTGAATAGGCATCTGCTTCCCTTAAGATGAACTGATACTGCCTGAACGGTAAGCTGTTAGCGGTAGAAACGGCCGCCACATTAGCCGGCCATCAGCGAATAGCCTGCCTGCGGACGGGCGTATGTCGCGATCTTACGCTGAATGGTGAATTGGATCACAAACACAATCACGCCGGCACAAACCGCCGACTCTTTGCCACAATCCGTTCGATCTCGTTCCTGAAATACGTCGCGATCACCTTGCACTCGACATGATCGACCGGGCCACCTTCGCCCTTCGACAGGTCGTAGGGGTTGCCGATGACAAAGATGTTCTCGTCGTTGTATTCGTTGGCCGGCCCCGTGTAATTCATGCTGCCGGCGATGACGATATCATCATCGATGACCATGAGTTTGTGGTGCAGCTTACGCAGGCCCGGCAGTTTATCTTTATCGGACAGGAACACCCGGATGCCGGCCTTGTGCAGCCACGGTGTCGTCGCCCAATCAGCACCGCCCTGCCCTGCATCGAGCACGCCTTGAATGTCGATATCGGCGAGCCGCAGCATCTGCAAGGCGTCGTCGATGCCGGAAGATATAGCGAAGGTGAAAATGGCGAAATCCAGACGGCTGCGCGCCTTGAGCATCTGCTTGATGATCTCCAGTTCCGGAAAATCGTCGGGCGCGAACAGCACGCGTACCGGCACACCCTTGATGTTGATGGTCTTGGGCAGGTCGCGCTCGCGCAGCCCTAGCGCACCGAAGGTACCGCCCATCATTTCAGTGAATTCGCCGGCGTAGGCACGGGCGACGCGGTAGTCGTGAAAAATAATGATGTGATTGAGGTTTTTGTGGGTATCGGTCTCGGTGAAATTCGTCGACCCGGTCAGCAGTGCCGCATTGCCGACGCTTTTGCCACCACGGTAATCGCGCACAATAAACTTCTGATGAAAGATCTGCGGATTCAGATCGGCCTTCACATCCACGCCACAGCGCAACAAGGCGGCGAGAATGTCGCGGTTTGTACGCAATGACGCCGGGCGTCGCTGCTCGTCCCACTGCGCCGCCAACTCGGCATCGCGTGGGGTCTGATTGGCTTTAGGCGCCACCTTGGGCGGTCGATCGGCACGCAGATAGTCCTGCTCCATGAACATGCGGATGCTGATGCCCTTGAGGGCCGCGTCCAGCAAGGCCTGCGCAATGACCTCGCTGTCGAGTTCCTGCACCGCAATGTCGAGCGACTTTTTGGCGCCACGGATGAACTCGACGATCACCTGTTCGAGGTTATCCGGCGCACCGAGTTCGACGGGACCACAGTAGGCTTCGATCTTTCCTTGGGCAAAGGTGGCCATGATTACTCCAATTCGTCAGTTATAACGCCGTCATTACTCTATACCGCGCCGACTGTTCCCGCACCAGCGACGCCCGCTCGCGTTCCAATTCCTCGCGTAGCGCCTCTTCCGTCGGCAGATAGAGTCGGTATTTCGATGCGAACAACTGCCGATTTTCGTTGAGCACGGAGTATTTAACCACCGTGTGATCCTTCTCCGTGCACAGGATGATACCCACGGTGGGGTTGTCGTCGGCGCCTTTTAGCGTGTCCTCGAACAGCCGGACATACATATCCATCTGGCCGATGTCCTGGTGGGTCAGTTCGCCGGTTTTCAGATCGACCAGGACGAAACATTTGAGGATGTAGTTGTAGAACACCAGATCGACAAAGAAGTCCTTGGTCTCCGTTGAAATGCGCTGCTGGCGGGCGACGAAGGCGAAGCCCTTGCCGAGCTCGAGCATGAAGGCCTGGAGTTTGTCGATGATGGCTTGTTCGAGTTCCGCCTCGCGGAAGTCGTGGACGTCTGGAATGCTGAGGAACTCCAGGACATAAGGGTCTTTAATGAAATCCTGGGGCGTGGGGGCGAGAGGCGCGATTTCTTGCTGCATTTCGTCGATGACCGGCGCCTTGTCACGGCTCATCAGCAGGCGTTCGTAGTAGAGGCTGTTTATTTGCCGTTCCAGGGCGCGGGTACTCCAGTTTTGGTCGGCGGTCTCGGTGAGGTAATAGGCCCTGGCCGCCTCGTTCTCGACACGGATCAGAGCCTTGTAGTGGCTCCAGGTCAATTCGCTCCGCAGTGCGGAGCGAATTGGGAAACACTGATAGAACTGCCGCATGTTGCGCAGGCTCTGCTCCGAGAACCCAATCCCCAACTCCGCGGCCAGACGGATAGACAGGTTCTTAAGCAGCGCCGCGCCGTATTCCGCCCGCGCCTCACCACGCTGCTCCTCCTCGACGATCGTCTGTCCCACATGCCAATAGGCTTCGACCATGGCGAAGTTAACGGCCCGGTAGGCGTTGGTGCGGGCGGCTATAAGAATGTCGGCGACGGTTTGGTAGAAATCGTGCTGTGTCGCTTCCTTTACCTGACCATCTCTCGCTGAAGGCGGCGATGAATGGTTTTTCCGGACACTGTTGGTTGTTGCTGTGGTGCCGGTCTTTACTTCGTTTGTGGGTGACTTCCTTTTCATATGCCAATCCTCGCATGTGCGGCCCTCTAGGCCTGATCCATTCCTTGGTTTTTCCTGCGCGTTAGATTCTTCCACGATTTCCGCTATGAGTCCAATCGCACTAATTAAGCAGAAATGTAATATGGGTTTACCCTGAAGGGCACAAGAGCGTTTTGTGCGAAACCCATCAAGCGTTGCGAAGCAACACGACGCGTTAGTTAATGTGTGCCTACGGCACGCTTGGTGGGTCACGGCGCAAACACCGCGCCTCACCCACCCTACATCGGATAGGCAGCTGCTTCTGAGTTCCCCTGAATTATGCCGTGTACGCAAGGCGAGCGTATCCTATAGCCTGATTGTCACAGCCCAGGTGATTTCCGCATGAGTACACCCATCCTCTGGTATTTCGCCGACCCGATGTGTTCATGGTGCTGGGGCTTTTCGCCGGTGATTGAAGCCGTGCGTGACGCCTATCGCGAGCGAATGAAAGTCGCGTTGGTACTGGGTGGCCTGCGACCTGGCGAAACCACACCGATGACAGCAAAGACGCGCGAGGAGATCTTGCACCACTGGCATCAGGTGCATGAACGCAGCGGTCAACCCTTCCGTTTCGAGCATGCGCTGCCGGACGGTTTCATCTACGACACCGAACCCGCCAGCCGCGCGGTAGTGGCGGCCGGCGGACTCGACCCGACGCATAGCTTCACCCTGTTCAAAGCGATTCAATCCGCGTTTTATGCCGAAGGCCGCGACGTCACCCAGCCAGATACGCTGACCGAGCTGGCGGCTGGGCATCGGGGCCAACGCCGCCGCGTTTAAACAGGCGTTTAACAGCGACGACGCCCGCGCTAAAACCCAGGCGCATTTCATGCAGTGCGCGCAAAGCGGGCGTGCGCGGCTTTCCCACTCTGATCCTGCAACGTGGTGAACAGCTCGACCGAATCGTCGCTGGCTACATGCCGCTGGATACTGTGCGCGCAGAGATTGATCGCCTGCTCGCGGCGAAATATGACGGCATCGAATAGCTTAAGGAACCTCTAATTTATTCGTTAACTCGTCATTGCGAGCGAGGCGAAGCAATCTCCCACTACGGTAGATCAAAAGCTTGGAGATTGCCGCGTCGCTGCGCGCCTCGCAATGACGGATTATTCAGAGATTCCTTAATCGCATCGCTTTGCGGAGCGCAAATTGGGATGCATGGATAGAGTTTCTACCAGTTCCATAGGAACTGTACCGACAAACTCACCGCCGCCGCGTCAGTCCCCGCTCATGCACGATACTGGCGGCGATTTCTTCAATCGACATATGCGTGCTGTCGAGGCTGGGGACCTGCTCACGTTCAAGCAGCTTTTGTAATTGACGCACCTCATACTGGCATTGCGCCAGTGACGCGTACGGGCTGTTGGGCCGGCGCTCATGGCGGATCTGCTGCAAGCGTTCCGCTGTGATCGTCAGGCCTACCAAGTGCGCACGATGCGGGGCCAACGCGGCCGGCAGACGCTGTTGCTCGAAGTCGTCCTCGGTCAAGGGATAATTGGCGGCGCGTACGCCGTATTGCATGGCCAGATACAAACAGGTCGGCGTCTTGCCGCTGCGCGATACGCCGACAACTATGACATCCGCGGCCGCATAGTTCTGAATGCCGATGCCGTCGTCGCAACTCAGAGCGAAATTGACCGCGTCGATACGGGTATCGTAGCGCTGTTCATCATGCAGGCCATGCGAGAGCCCGATGGAATGCGACGAGACCTGCTGCAGTTCCGCCTCCAGCCGCGCCATAAAGGCCGCGAAAAAATCCAGATAGAGACCCTTGCAGGTCTTAAGGATGGCGCCCAGCTCGGGGCGTACCTGGGTGGAAAACACCAACGGCCGCTCGCCGCTGGCGGCGACGGCATTAATCTGCGCGACGGCCGCGCGCGCCTTGTCTTCAGTATCGATGAAAGGCAGGGCGATCTGGGTGAATTCCATGCCGGCGAACTGCGATAGCAAGCCCCGCCCCAGGGTTTCCACACTGATGCCGGTCCGGTCGGACACGTAGAACACGGTGCGGCGCCCTTGTCGATTCATCTGTTGACCCATCTCATTTTATCCCCAGGTAGCCGATGCTAGGCTGCAATTGGTGACACCGGCGAAGGCCGGTGTCCAGTCTGTTGAAGACGCTGGATTCCGGCATGCCGGAATGACGGAGTAACAACAGTGTCCTTTTGTAAGACCTATGGCCGTTCGACGCAAGCACAAGATTCGGGGGACAGATGCAGACACCAACAGCCGGCTCGGTACGCTGGTTCGAAGACCTCGGCATGAACGATGTACCGCAGGTGGGCGGCAAAAATGCCTCGCTAGGCGAGATGTACCGTCACCTCACCGCCGCCGGCGTACGCGTACCCAATGGCTTCGCGACCAGCGCCGATGCCTTCCGCGAATTTCTCGCCCAGGACGACTTGGCCGCGCGCATCGAGGCGGAACTCAGCACCTTCGACATCGATGATGTGCAGGTTTTAGCTGCGGCCGGCAAACGCATCCGCGGCTGGATTGAGGCCGCACCCCTGAGCGCCACGCTGGAACAAGAAATCCGTCGCGCCTACGCACAACTGGAACACGACGCCGGCGTGGATGTCGCCGTAGCCGTGCGTTCCTCGGCCACGGCCGAAGACTTACCGGATGCCTCGTTCGCCGGTCAGCAGGAAACCTATCTCAACGTGCGCGGCATCGAGGCCGTGCTGGTCGCCGTGCGGCGCGTTTTCGCCTCGCTGTATAACGACCGCGCCATCGCCTACCGCGTACATCATGGCTTTAAGCATGAACTGGTCGCGTTGTCGGCCGGCGTGCAGCGGATGGTGCGTTCCGATATCAGCGCCTCGGGCGTGATGTTCACACTCGATACTGAATCCGGATTTAGCGATGTGGTGTTCATCACCTCTGCCTATGGGCTGGGTGAAACCGTGGTGCAAGGTGCGGTCAATCCCGATGAATTCTACCTGCACAAACCGCTGCTCAAGCAAGGTCGCCCGGCCATCCTGCGCCGTGAGCGTGGTGAAAAGGCCATCAAGATGATCTTCCGCGAGAATCACGACGGTGGATCGCCGGTCGAGACGGTCGATGTCGAACGCGACCAGCGGCTGCGCTTTTCGCTCAATGATGCCGAATTGGTAGAACTAGCGCGGCATGCCATGACCATCGAAGACCATTACGGTCGACCCATGGACATCGAGTGGGCGCGTGATGGTATCGATGGGAAACTCTACATCGTGCAGGCGCGTCCGGAGACGGTAAAAAGCCGAGCCAACAGTCAGATTCTGCAACGCTACGAATTGAAAAACGCCGGTGAAGTGATCGTCACCGGTCGCAGTATCGGTGGGCGCATCGGCGCGGGACCGGCACGTATCATCACACGCATTGACGAAATGCACCGCGTGCAAGCCGGCGATGTGCTGGTCACCGACATGACCGATCCCGATTGGGAACCGATCATGAAACGCGCTGCGGCCATCGTTACCAACCGCGGCGGCCGCACCTGCCACGCCGCCATCATCGCCCGCGAACTGGGCATTCCCGCCGTGGTCGGCTGCGGCAATGCGACCGAGCATATTAAAGATGGCGAAGCGGTCACGGTGTCCTGCGCACAAGGCGACACCGGGTACATCTATCGCGGGCAATTGGACTTCGCGGTACGTGAGATTGCGTTGGACACGATGCCGCCGTTGCCATTCAAGATCATGATGAATGTCGGCAACCCAGAACGCGCCTTCGATTTCCAATTCCTGCCCAATGCCGGCATCGGTCTGGCACGCGTGGAATTCATCATCAACCGCAGCATCGGCGTTCATCCCAAAGCGTTGCTGGAATATGCCGCGCAACCCGAGGAGCTACGCCGTCTGATCGACGAACAGGCAACCGCTTATGGCGGTCCCGTGGAATTCTACGTCGGCAAACTCGCCGAAGGCATCGCCACACTGGCCGGCGCATTCTGGCCCAAGCCCGTGATCGTGCGCTTGTCGGATTTTAAATCCAATGAGTATGCGAACCTCGCCGGCGGCGCCGCGTATGAACCGAAAGAAGAAAACCCCATGCTCGGGTTTCGCGGTGCCGGACGGTATATCTCGCCAGGTTTCAAAGATTGCTTCGAACTGGAATGCCGCGCCGTGCGCAAGGTGCGCGATGAATTGGGACTGTCTAATGTCGAAGTGATGATCCCGTTCACGCGCACCCTGGACGAGGCGCGCGAAGTCGTCGAAGCATTGGCGGCGAACGGACTCAAGCGCGGCGACAATGGCCTGCGTGTGATCATGATGTGCGAGATTCCGTCCAACGCGCTATTGGCCGAGCAGTTCCTCGAATACTTCGATGGCTTCTCCATAGGCTCGAATGATCTGACGCAGCTGACACTCGGACTTGACCGTGATTCCGGTCTGGTGGCAGCCCGCTTCGACGAACGCGATCCGGCGGTGAAGATGCTGCTGAGCATGGCCATTCAGGCCTGTCACAAGGCCGGCAAATACATCGGTATCTGCGGTCAGGGCCCGTCGGATCATCCCGATCTCGCGCTGTGGCTAATGGAGCAAGGCATCGACAGCGTGTCACTCAATCCCGATAGCGTGATCGAAACGTGGCTGTATCTGGCGGGTAAAACGGCACGCTGAATACAGAACACAGTGGATATTGATGCAAGGTCGCAGGCTCAGCCTGACGGTTGAGCGTGCGTTAGCCGTTAATGCACCAGATGGCCGATCAACTGCTGGGTAACGATATAGGACATTCGTTCACTGCCCTCGCCACACCCTGCACTCTGCAGTGAGATGCGATCGATTTATTGCTATGCTCAGACAAGCTTGTGTTTCATTAGGACGTCACCATGGCAGCCTGGTTTATCCCCGCACTCAAGGCCGTTCTCCCGCATGTAGGGATGATTATCTCAACAGCCGCGCCGGCATTCACGAAGAAACGTCTGGAGGAGGCAGCCAATCAGACGCTGCTGCTGCAACAGCAGATCGGCGAGCTGCAAGCGGCGGCGACACAGAATGCTGCGCAGATCAAAGAGCTGGCGGCGCAGCTTCAGGATACCGTGGCGGCGCTGGAGCAAGCGGCGGCGGTGGCCGAGGCGAGGCTGCGGCGGGTGTATTTTATGTGTGCTGCTGCCGTCACCATGTCGCTCGCGGCGGTAATATTCGTCGTGGTATTTGCGCGGTAGCCGTATAGCTACCTGGACATCGGATCACGCCACTTCGGTTGATTCCGTGGTGGCGCAGCACAATTCAATCATAAGGCGTTTCAAACTCAGGTCGGTCGAACTTCCATGTACGAGCCCAAAACACATCCACCGATCCCTCGCAAACATTTCGTCAGGCGAGTGCTGCGCCACATCGCGGCCGCGCTTGCCCTGTTGCTGCTCTCAAACATGCTTGGGATGGCGGGCTATATGTATTTCGAGCAACTCCCCTGGCGCGATGCCTTCTTGAATACTGCCATGCTCTTGGGCGGAATGGGGCCTGTAGACGCGCCACGGACGGATGGAGGGAAATTGTTCGCTGGGTTGTTTGCACTCTATGCAGGCTTGATATTCCTGGTCGCGGTGGCTCTCGTCTTCGCACCGGTAGTGCATCGAGTTATGCACAAGTTCCACTGGGAGCAGGATCGATAGGTTGCGTATGTGGGTCTGCCGTGCCTCCAAGCCTCTCCTGTCATACCCCAGACCTTTGGTTGGACTGTCATGAGTGTCTCGCTTGCAAAAACCCAACGTGAGCCGTCGCGAGGGGAAGAAATCGCCAACAGCGTCAGTCACGGCATTGGCTTGGTCGCGGCACTCGTGGCCACCCCGTTTCTGATCCTGCATGCCGTACGCCGCGGAGAGACAGGATTCATCGTCGGTGCGAGCATCTTCGCCGCGACCATGGTGCTTCTTTACCTGTTTTCCACTCTTTATCACGCCCTGCCGACAGGCACGGCCAAGCGTGTGTTTCGGATCATCGAACACTCCGCAATCTTTTTCCTCATTGCCGGTACGTACACACCATTCACGCTGGGTGTGCTGCGCGGCGCGTGGGGCTGGACGCTGCTTGGGCTGGTCTGGAGTCTTGCCGTAACCGGGGTGGCCTTGAAGGTGTTTGACAAGATGTCTCATCCCATCGTCTCCACTGGGTTGTATCTGCTCATGGGCTGGCTCATCCTGATCGCCATCGAGCCGTTGTCTGCCCGCGTACCCGCCACTGGTCTGTTCTGGCTTGTCGCTGGCGGCGTAGCTTACACGGCCGGTGTGATTTTCTTCGCGGCCGATGGGCGTCTACGCTACAGTCATTTCATCTGGCATTTGTTTGTCATGGCGGGCACTACATGCCATTACTTCGCCGTGCTCGGCTATGCGGCGTGACCCGGCTGGCCAGGCACGCAGTACGGGAATTTGAATTTTTAGAGGTTCCAAAATGCAGACCGAGAGCTATGCGACACGTTGAAAGACACAGAACACACCGCATTGGCTGGCTACGTGCGGCTGTGCTGGGTGCAAATGACGGCATTGTTTCCACGGCCAGCCTTGTCTTGGGCGTCGCGGCAGCAGGCGCAAGTTCAGAGAGTATTCTGATCGCGGGCGTTGCCGGTCTTATGGCGGGGGCCATGTCGATGGCGGCCGGCGAGTATGTCTCGGTGAGTTCGCAATCCGACACCGAACGGGCCGATCTGGAACGGGAGCGTAAGGAGTTGGCGACGGATCCCGAGCACGAGCATGCGGAGCTGACGGCTATCTACGTTGCGCGTGGGCTTGCTGAAGAACTTGCCTCTCAGGTTGCGACCCAGTTGACGGCGCATGACGCGCTCGGCGCACATGCGCGCGACGAGCTCGGCATCTCTGATACATTGAGCGCGCGGCCGGTGCAAGCCGCCTTGGCGTCGGCCGGCACGTTTGCAGTCGGCGCGGCCCTGCCGCTCTTGACTGTTGTGTTGGCGCCCGAATCAGCGCTCATGTGGTCTGTAGCCGGCAGCTCGCTATTGTTTCTCGCGCTATTAGGTTCCTTGGCTGCACGCGCCGGCGGTGCGTCGGTAATGATTTCCGCCACGCGGGTGACTTTTTGGGGTGCCTTGGCGATGGCTTTGACCGCTGGCGTCGGGGCTTTGTTCGGAGTCACTGTATGAGATCCCGGCCATGTGTAATCTCGATGCCTGACAACGCATCGAAAGCGCATTGAAGCCAACTCGAAATGACTGATACATCTGTGAGTAGAATGGCACGGGCTTGAGCAGAAATGTAGGGTGGGTTAGCCTCTTTTGCGTAACCCACCAAGCGTTGCGCAGCAACACAACGCGCCTCACCCACCCTACATCGGTTATGAAGCCGCTTAAGTAAGTGCCATTGATAACTGCGCTCAAATGGACCACAGAAATCAACCATCTTGGCAGATGTGTTCTACTTAAGATGAGTAACCGGGAGATGTACCGGTGTGTGATGTTGAACTGGCGTAAAGCCATCCCATATAACGGAGTTGCCTGTGGAGTTTAAGGATTACTACAAGATCATAGGCCTGAAGCGTGATGCCTCTCAGGATGAGATTAAACGCGCCTACCGTAAGCTGGCGCGAAAATATCACCCTGACGTGAGCAAAGAAAAAAACGCGGAGGAGCGCTTTAAGGAAATCGGTGAGGCCTATGAAGTCCTCAAAGATCCCGAAAAACGCGCCGCCTATGATCACCTCGGCGCCGACTTCAAGGCCGGGCAGGATTTTCATCCACCGCCTAACTGGGACTCTGGCTTTGAGTTTCGTGGTGGTGGTTTTACCGATGCGGATAATGTTGGCTTCAGTGACTTCTTCGAAGAACTGTTTGGTCGGCAGAGCCACGGGGGGCACGCCGCCTATGGCGCTCAGTTCAGCGCCCGTGGTCAAGATCATCATGCCAAGGTCGTGGTGGAGCTGGAAGACGCATTCCATGGCGCAACGCGCAGTATCAGCCTGCAATCGCCAGAGCTGGATAAGCATGGCCAGATGCGTTTGATAAACCGTACGCTTAACGTAAAGATCCCCAAGGGTATCAAAGAGGGACAACAGATTCGGCTCGTGGGCCAGGGGACGCCCGGCATGGGTCAGGGTGTGAAAGGTGATCTCTATCTGGAGATTCACTTCAAGCCCCACCCCTTCTACCGTGCGGAAGGACGTGACCTGCATATGCAACTGCCCGTGACCCCCTGGGAGGCCGCGCTCGGCGCATCGGTGCAAGCACCGACACCTGATGGCAAGGTAGATCTTAAAATTCCAGCGGGTTCAAACAGCGGTAACAAACTTCGCCTGAAAGGGCGAGGCATACCGGGCAATCCCGCCGGTGATATCTATGTAACCTTGAGTGTGGTGGCGCCACCGGCCAACACCGAACAGGACAAGGCACTCTACAAAGAGATGGCCAGCAAGCTGGCGTTCAACCCAAGAGCTGGCATGGGGGTATAGGATATGACCGAGCAAACCATATTGACCGGCATCATCGTCGAAGAGACCACCGAGTTTACCTTGGGCGAACTCAGCCGCGCCTGTGGCAAACCTGCCGAGTGGATATTGGCCTTGGTGGAAGAAGGCGTGATCGAGCCAGTCGGCACCGATCAAACTCATTGGCATTTCCGCGGCCACTGTCTGCGCCGCGTGCGTATCGTCCAGCGGCTCCAGTCAGATCTCGGTCTTAACTTGGCGGGTGCGGCATTGGCTTTGGAATTGTTGGAGGAAGTAGAGGCACTGCGAAATCGCATTGCTGTTTTGGAGCGATAAAGCGAACATCACAGCAACCAACCCAGTGCAGACAATCGCCTTCATCAGGCCGGCGTCAGAAACACCCTCAACTTTCAATTTTTTTGGGCTTGAACAGCGCGTCATAGTTGGGGCAGAAATCGAACTTCTCGGTCGGCGTGTCTTTTCCCATGGCCCCGCTGCATTCCGCCGTCACCTTGCAGCCTTCGCAATTGCGCATCTCGCGTTCGATCTCGTGCAACTGACGGTCGTGCAGATACACGGTCGGGTCGGCGCCGGAACGCTCCAGTGCCTGCTCCAACGGCATGCCCGCCAGACGCTGACGCAAGCGCCGGCGTAGCAACCTGCCCTGCACCAGATTGCGGCCGATGACCCAGACCATACGGATGCTGAAATAGGCGAGCAGCAGGGTAAACAACACAACGACAGCAAAACTGATTTTATCCACAGCACGACGGCCCATTCATTCGCAGACAGATGATCACTATGAAAGACAGCGGCCGAAATTGCCTTGACGCATATCAAGCACGCTTCAGAGCCGGCACAATTCTGGCACAATTCCGGGGCATTCCCGACGTAATCATGGGACCGCCAGAATCTTAGAATACTCACAACGTCTCCGCACTTAGCCTGGGCGCGACCTAGACCGTTCTTACAAAATGATTCTGGATTTCGTTGGGATTAAAAATCCGGGTTGCAAGCATGCGGCCACTGATAGGCGGCCTCAGAGCATCAGGTCGGCATCGGGAGATTGAATAATCTTTCCCGGTAGAACTGCAATTCGTGGATGGAGTCGCGGATATCGTCGAGTGCCAGGTGCGCAGAATCTTTCTTGAACTCGCCGGCGATACCGGGGGCCCAGCGGCGCGCCAGTTCCTTCACGGTGCTGACGTCGAGGTTGCGGTAGTGAAAAAACGCCTCCAGCCCCGGCATGCAGCGCGCCAGAAAACGGCGATCCTGGCAGATGCTGTTGCCACACATGGGCGAGGCCTTGGCCGGGACATGGCGGACCAGGAATTCGATGGTCAGACGTTCGGCGTCCTCTTCGGTATGCGTACTGGCGCGCACCCGCTGGACCAGCCCCGAACCGCCGTGCTGGTTCGTGTTCCACTCGTCCATGGCGCCGAGTACGGCATCGGTCTGGTGGATGGCGAGCACCGGACCTTCCTCGATAATATTGAGTTGCGCATCGGTGACGATGGTGGCGATTTCGATAATGGAATCCGTCTGGGTGTCAAGCCCGGTCATTTCCAAATCGATCCAAATCAGATTATCAGGATGTTGCGCCATGGATTTCCCTTGCAATGCACGTTTGAATGGTTGAGTTGCATTCTAGCAAAGGCTACTCTTCAAAGGACACTGGAAATACACCATCGCACGACGATCTTCAGGATATTCAATGCAGCTCACTGCGAATACTTTCACGTTTCTGTTCGGCGCCGTGGTCGTGTTGGCGCTGCTGGTGCAGGAATGGCTGTCCAGCCGGCATATCCGCCATATACGCGCGCGCCGTGACCACGTCCCCGAGGCCTTCGCCGCCAGCATCAGCTTGGCCGCGCATCATAAGGCCGCCGATTACAGTATCGCCAAGACCCGTCTGGGACGCATCGAACTGGTATTCGACACCGCCCTGCTGCTGATCTGGACCCTCGGTGGTGGCCTGGCACTGCTCAACAGCGGCTGGTTGCAATTTGGCTGGGCGCCGCTGCCGACCGGCGTGGCGGTGATGATGAGCTTTTTTCTATTGGGTAGTCTGTTGGATGTGCCCTTCTCGGCGTGGTCGACCTTCAAGCTGGAAACACATTTCGGCTTCAACCATTCTTCACCGGGCCTGTTCGTCGCCGATCTGGCCAAGCAGGCAATTTTGCTGCTGGTGATCGGCACGCCGTTGATCGCGCTGGTGCTGTGGTTGATGCAGGTCTCCGGCACGTATTGGTGGCTGTATGTCTGGGCGGTATGGATCAGTTTCAGTTTACTGATGATGTGGGCCTACCCGAGCTTCATCGCGCCGCTGTTCAATAAATTCGCGCCACTGGATAACGCCGAACTGCGCAGCCGTATCGAAAGTCTGCTCAGCCGTTGCGGCTTTCAAAGCGAAGGCATTTTCATCATGGACGGCTCGCGCCGCTCGGGACATGGCAATGCCTACTTCACCGGGCTTGGCCGCCATAAGCGCATCGTGTTCTTCGACACGCTCATCCATGCGCTGGAACCCGACGAGATCGAAGCGGTGCTGGCGCACGAGCTCGGCCATTTCAAACGCAAACATGTGCAGAAACGCCTGACCGGGATGCTGCTGATGAGTCTAGGCGGTTTGGCCCTGCTCGGCTGGCTGGCCGAACAACCCGCCTTCTATCAGGGCCTGGGTGTCGCGGAACCCTCAACGCACATGGCCTTGCTGCTGTTCATGCTTGCGGCGCCGGTATTCAGTCTGTTTCTGCAACCACTGCTCAGTAAGCTGTCGCGTAAACACGAGTTCGAGGCCGATGAGTACGCCGCCGAACAAACGGGTGCACACCATCTGGTCAGCGCCTTGGTAAAACTCTACCGTGACAACGCCAGCACACTTACACCCGACCCGTTGTACTCGGCCTTTCATGACAGCCACCCGCCAGCACCGGTACGTGTCGCCAAACTCGGCACCCGCGGCTAGCGTCGATCACACGAGGAAACGACAATGCGTAAGCTCAACACTCTGAACTGCCTGATCCTGATCGCCACCTGCGCCCCCGGCCTCGGTATCGCAGCCGACCTCAAAGCCGGCCAGGCACTGCACGATGGTAAGTGTGTCAGCTGCCATGGCAGCGAGGTATACACGCGCAGCGATCGCCGCGTCACCAGCGTGGAAAGCTTGCGTCAGCAGGTACAACGCTGCGACGCCGATCTCGAACTTGGCTGGTTCGAGGAAGAAATCGAGAATGTATCCCAGTATCTGAATGCCACGCATTACAAGTTCAAGTGAGCGCCGCATGACCACGCCGCTCAGGGATCGTCATTGCACACCCATCGAGAAGGGCTTCACGCCGCTCACCGACACCGCGGCGCATGCGCTCCTTGAACAGGTACATGGCGACTGGACTTATGACAGGGATGCAGCGGCCATTCGCCGCGTATTCCGTTTCCGCAATTTTCACGAGACCATGGCCTTCGTCAATGCACTCGCCTGGATTGCGCACAGCGAAGATCATCACCCCGATCTTGACGTCGGCTATAACCGCTGCGGCGTGCATTACACCACACATGCGGCCGGCGGACTCACCGATAATGATTTCATCTGCGCCGCCAAGGTTGACGCGCTGTTGATCGGAGCCGACTGAAGTCCGGTCATTCGCCTATGGGTCATCGCCACAGTTCACCGCGCCATACCACACCCGACACCCGCTCATCGACCCCTGACATCACGCTTCCCGGCTTGGTCATCGCACACTTCGGCCGCGATCTCGTCGTCGAAGATGATCAGGGCAAGCTGCATCTGAGCAGCTCACGCAAAAAACTCGGGCGCATCGTTTGCGGTGATCGTGTGCGGTGGCAGCCCAGCGGGCCTGAACAAGGCGTGGTCACCGCCGTCGAGGCGCGCAAGAGCCTGCTGGCAAGGCCCGATCCTCGCGGCGCGGAACGTCCACTCGCCGCCAATGTCGATCAACTGATCATCGTCTGCGCACCGGAGCCGCCGCTCAGCGAAGGACTCATCGACCGCTACCTGGTCGTCGCCGAGTTGATCGGCGCTCGACCACTGATCCTGGTCAATAAGGCCGATCTGCTTGCCCCCACCGCACGCGCGCGTCTGGAAGAACGTCTGGCCGCCTTTACGCAGATCAATTATCCCGTACTGTTCACCAGCACCCGCGATAACGCACAGGTGAAAACACTCATGGCGCATTGCAACGGCCGCACGTCTATTCTGGTCGGCCAATCCGGTGTCGGTAAATCCTCGCTGGTACGTCTACTCGCGCCGGATACGGAAATCCGCATCGGCCAACTGTCCGCAGCCAGCGGACTCGGTAAGCACACCACCACCGAGACCACCTTGTATCACCTGGCCGGTGGCGGTGACCTGATCGACTCGCCCGGCGTGCGCGACTTCCAACTCTGGCAAGCCACCGTCGAAGACCTGCAACGCGGCTTTTGCGAACTGCGTGACTATCTGGGTCAATGCCGCTTTCTGGATTGCCGGCACAACGGGGAACCCGGCTGCGCTGTAGCGGCGGCCGTCGCTAGCGGCAACATCGATGCGCGTCGTTTTGCCAGTTATCGCGCACTCTTGCAGCAGGCACTGCAGCGGGAAAAAGATCGCTATCCAACGTAGTTGTCGTTGACTATATACACACTGGATGGAATGGCACTAACTTAAGCGGCTCCACAACCGATGTAGGGTGGGTTAGGCGCGTCGTTTGCGCCGTAACCCGCCAACTGTGCTGTCAGGCACTCATTAAAAATGGCGTTGTGTTGCTGCGCAACGCTTGGTGGGTTACGCAACTACGCTAACCCACCCTACATTCCTGCATAAGTTAGTGCCATTGCACACTGGATGCACATTTAACTTGCCCTGCACAGACGAATATTAAGACGATTCTTGGTCGCATCCGCAACCCTCGGATCACACTCGACAGCACGGTAAGATTCGCGTAAGTTTCCAGCACGGACTCATTGCCAAACTGTAGCAAGTAAAATAGTCTGCTCGTTCGCCCTAAAGCAGGCCTCATTGGAAATACCGCCTTGCGCATACTCCTGGTTGAAGACGATAAGGTGCTATCGAAGACGCTGTCACTGGCACTTCAGCAGTCCGGGTATGTAGTTGATCCGGTCAATGACGGTGCGTCGGCGGATGCCGCACTGACACATGATGTCTATGATCTGGTGCTGTTGGATTTGGGGCTGCCAGGTCTTGATGGGATTGAAGTGCTCAAACGTCTTCGCGCACGAAAGTATCACGTGCCAGTGCTGATTATGACGGCACGCGACAGCCTTGATGATCGCGTCGGCGGCCTGGATCACGGGGCCGATGATTATCTGACCAAGCCATTTGACCTGCCCGAACTAGAAGCGCGCATCCGCGCCCTGATCCGACGTAAACACGGAGTATCCGACACACTCATTGAATACGGCTCACTCCGTTATGACACCGCCGGAAAACAGGCGATGGCAGGAGAACAGATACTCGATCTTTCCGCGCGCGAGACCAGCGTACTGGAGATACTGTTACTGCGCGCTGGACGTGTCGTCAGCAAAGAACATCTCGCCACTCACCTTTACGGCTGGGGTGAAGAAGTCGGTGATAATGCCATTGAAGTCGGTGTTCACAGGTTAAGAAAAAAACTGGAGCCCCTTGGCATCACTATCAGGACGATCCGCGGCTTGGGATATCTCCTGGATAAACCCGATGCCAGCTAAGCCGTATTCGCTGCGACGCAAACTGCTGACCTGGCTGCTTCTACCCTTACTGATCCTGCTTTCCCTGCGTGCCGGCTATACCTATTTTTATGCCAACCAGTTGTCAAGTCGCGTATACGACCGTATGTTGTTTACGCTGACTATCGCACTTTCTCAACAAATCACCTATGACAGCGTCAACCGACGGATTCACCTGACCGATGCCGCTGTCAAGTTACTGCTCTCCGATGAACTTGATGCGCTCTATTTTTCAGTTCGTGATGCGCAAGGCAGGGTCATTGCAGGTGAACGTACTCTGCCACCGCTCCCCGCTGAATTGAATCGGAATGAACAGCCTTTTTTCGACAGCCGGATAGGCGCGAATGAGATTCGCATTGCCTATCTTCCGCTGACCTTCGAGCATGAAGCTTATATGCTTGAGGTTGCTGAAACACTCAATAAACGCAAGCTGCTGTCTCGTGAGGTTCAAATTGGATCACTTATTCCACAGGCACTGATCATCATTCTGGCAACAATCATTGTCTGGTTTGGCGTGGGCAAAAGTCTATCGCCGTTGGAACGCCTCAAAAAGGCGATATCCGAACGCTCGCATCTGGATCTGAGCCCCGTACACGAAGCTGAGATCTCTGCGGAAGTGCAACCCCTCATCCATTCGATCAATGACCTAATGGCACGGCTCTCCGGCGTTCTAGAAGTGCAGAACCGCTTCATCGCGGATGCCGCACACCAGTTGCGCACACCACTGGCTGGCCTCAAAAACCAGATTGAACTCGCCTTGCGGCAAAATGACGCGACCAAGACCTCCGAGACCATACACAGTCTTTTAGCCAGCACAGACCGCATGACACGCCTGGTTAATCAACTTCTGGCACTGGCTCGCAACGAACCAAACGCTGAAAGCGCCATCAATAAACAGTCATTGGATCTCGCACAACTGGCATCGAATATCACCATGGAATGGGTCCCGCACGCACTGGAAAAAGATATCGATCTAGGCTTCGAGGCGCCCAAGAAACGCGTACCCATACTCGGTGATGCCGCACGCATCAAGGATCTGATCGATAACCTCATCGATAATGCAGTGCGTTATTCGGCACAGCATGGACGGATCACCGTCAGCGTGATCGACGCCCCTCGCCCCCAACTAATCGTCACTGACAACGGACCAGGCATCCCACCCGAGCTGCGTGAGCGTGTTTTCGAGCGTTTCTACAGTCTCTTGGGCAATAGCGCCGATGGCAGTGGGCTAGGTCTGGCCATCGTGCGTGAAATCGCGCGCATGCACGGCGCCGATGCCCGTATCGACGCGGGGCAAGGTGGTATCGGGACACGTGTGTACATATCTTTTTAGACCTGAATCGGTCTGAAAATTATTATTATTCTACAGGCACTGGGGACGCATTATCTTCTGGCAGAGTATGGGTTACAACACGATTACGGCCACTGCGTTTGGCGCGATACAGCGCAACATCGGCCTGCTTGAGCAGCCCTTCGGCATCGGCAGGCATAACCTCCATCGAACTGACACCGAAGCTGGCCGTCACCTTGATACCATCCGTGTCCAAACCGGCCAGGGCACGACGCAACCGTTCAGCCAACTCCGAGCCCAGCTGTAAAGACAGGCCCGGCAGCATCAGACAGAATTCTTCACCACCATAGCGTGCGATAACATCGCTCTCGCGGGCACCGGAACGCAACACGTCGGCCACTGTACGTATCACCTTGTCCCCCACATTGTGACCATGGGTGTCATTAATCAACTTGAAGTTGTCGATGTCACACATCACGCAACTGAGCTTTCCACCACTGTGCTTCGCTTTATCGAAAGCGGCATGCAATCGTTCAAACAATCCGCGTCGGTTTAGACAACCTGTAAGCGGATCTTTGACAGCGAGTGTTTGCAATTCCTGATTCTGGCGGTGGATCTTGTCCTGCGTATCCTTGAGCATCCGCAGCATGTCTTCGAGTTCCGCATTTTTTTCTTCCAGCTGCGTTACATCATCGAAAGTAATAATCGCACCGCGAACATACCCACCTTCGTCCGTGATTGGGGCGCTGTTGACCATCAACGTACGCATGCCGTGCTGATGCGTTTCGAGATACATCGGCACACCGGTCACGACCTGTCCCTTCTGTAGGGTTGCCTCCCACGCGTGATGGATCGGCGCTGATTTAGGTCCGCTGTTGACCCAGGGCAAGCTGCTGAGTGTTCGACCGAGCATGTCATTGGGCGTTGTATTGAGCTTAACCGCGAGACTGCGGTTCGACAGCACAATATTGGCCTCGTCGTCGGCTAGGATGACGCCTTCCGCAAGCACATCGAGCGCTGCACGCACACGTGCAGGTATAACTGCACTCGGGTCCAGATGTTTGAGGACACGACGTATAAGGAGGTAATAGAGAAGCGTGCCGGACAAAGCCATGAACACAAGGAAATGCACAAATGGGTTATTCAGGAAACCAGACAACCCATCGCCTGAGAGCGGTGCAAAACTCACTTCCAGTGCACCCCAGCGACCAGTACTCGAGTAAATCGGGACCGCAACGCGTTCGGGTGAGACTTCTGTACTGGCCAGCCAAAGCGCCCTATGCTCCGGCGTCTCCAGCAACAGCGTGCCGTCGCCACGACGCAGGCCTGCCGTGCGGATTTCCGGATAGCGCGCAACCAGTGAGCGTACCAAGGCATCGGCAACCTTCAGCGAGGACTCGATCGGTAAACTCGATACTTGAATGGCCAACGATTCGCAGAGTTGTTGCCGGTGTTTCAGTTCGTTGGCCTGTTGATCGGGGAGCAAGCCCGCAAATTGCCCGAGCAGCAGCAGGCCGATGGTCAGCATAACCAGACTGAGTGTGATACGCAGCGTATGTTGCGGTACGTTCATTTACACACCGATCGACCCTGGACGGGCATCAAGCAGTCGCGTCATCCCGGCGCTATAGCGCAGCTCAAGCGCGGCAGCCGTGGCCTGTGTCCGTTCACGGCGACGACGCATGCGTCGATTCAATGCCAATATCGGCAGTGGGTCGAACGGTGTCCACAACGGCAAGGATGAGAACAGGCTTGCCAGCAGCGCACTGCCCTTGAGATACCAGTTGGTAGCACCAGCGAATAAAAACACCGTCATCGTCTTGGCCGCCGTATACGCGATCTGCCGTGGATCATCTGCCGCGAGTGCTTCCTCGGCAGCCATCTGCGCGCGCATGCTGGCGATCTCTTCCCAGAATTCCGCACTGGCAATTGAGGCTATCTCTAGCTGGTCGTTCTGGCTGCTGAGCGGTTGTGCTGTCGTGGTACTGACAGGCTGCCCGCCTTTGGACACGGGGCCAACCGACGCTGCGTGTATCGCCAATGTATTGGACTGGGCATTGTCCTCCTGGGCCTCTTGCGGCTGACTGTCCTCTCCCGAGTCCTGGGCGGAGTCCTGGGCAGACACTTCAGTCTGTTCTGGATTCGCAACGGCCGTCTCATTGGCTGCGATGACTGCCTGCGTCTCTTCTGTCTGTGTTGCAGAATTCTCCTCCCCAGCGGACTCGATCTGCTGATTTGGCAGGCTGCCCGGCATGCCCCCCGTCGACGGGGAGGTTACTGGCAGGTCAGGAGGCGTGTTACCCAGGTCACTTGATGGCGGCGTGGGCGTGCTGATGGGCACACTGGCGCTCGTTGAGGTGAGACTCAGCTGCATGTATGTCGCGGCGCTTTCGAAGACGCCATCACTGACGACAATCCCGATCTGACGATTACCGCTGGTCGCCGTGCTTGCAAGATTGGTATAGCGGATATGGCGTAGCACCGACTGATAGGTCGTCAGCGGTGCAATCCCTGAAATCGTCAGAACCCCGTTGACTGCATCCCAACTCGCAGTCAGGCCGGAATAAACGGATAGATACAGGAGATCCTCACCACTGATAAAACCGCTGGTGAAGCGCAGCGTGGCATAGGCGAGCGTTGTAGAATCGATGTCAGATAGTGTGACACCTGCGGCGATCAAAGCACTCTCCGCTGTCCCGGTGAAACTCGTCCGGGACAGGCCGGCAACTGACGGCGGTGCGTTGCTCGTATAGGTGAACTGCACACTGTTGTTAGCGGTGTTTACATCCCAGGATTCGGTGGTGATGCTCACCGTAGATGCCAGTGCTCCGCTACTGTCGGGCGCCGTGAATGTCAGCATAAGATCGTTGGCTGCCCCGCTGACCAAATCGGCACGCTGACAGACGATATCGCTACCGCTTGCGCCGCACGTCCATCCCGCACCGCTTGCCGCAACATAACCGGAGCCGGTTGCAGGTGTCAGTGTCAACGTCAAACCCGTCGCCGTGTCTGGCCCGGCATTCGTTACCTGCAGAACATAGTTCATCTCGCCGGCGCGGATCACATTGGCCGGTGTGACCGTTGCCGTGACCGCGACATCTGCGATGGGCAACTCAATGGCGCCGATGTCACAAGGCGCATTCAACAAACGGTCCACGTCGCGCTGATCGGTATCCGGACAACTGGCGCCACCACTGCCCGGTTGCGCGGGATGCCCGGCGTTCAGCAGCGGACTGTCGTTGAAGGGAAGATGATAGGCAATGGCATCGCCGTGCGTCGCCAGCACATCCAGGCGTGGATCGAGTGGCGCGCCAGCTGTGCCGATCTGATCGCCGCTCGCTGCGGCAATCGTACAGCCGGCATCAGTGCCGATCAGGTTGTAGCCGAACGAGTTCAGTGTGGCGCTGCAATCCGGTGCCGTGGCGTCATCATCGCTATTGCCGGCCAGCACGCTATTGGCCAGCTGCACGATACCGGTCGAATTGATGCCGCCGCCATCGGCCGCGCCTGCGGCACGGTTTGCAGTGACCGTGCTTGAAAACAGATTGATGCTGTCGCTTGGCGGGACATTAATGCCGCCGCCCGCCACTGTAGCGATATTGCCGCTGACAGTGCTATTGACCAGCGTCACCACGCCTCTGCCGAATTGCAGGGAGATGCCGCCGCCCGATTGCGCCTGATTGCCACTGATGGTCGAACCTGTCACCAATGCCATGGACATGAAGGAATTAAACAGCCCGCCGCCGACCTGTGCGGTGTTGCCGCTCAAGGTCGTTGCGGTGATTGTGCTGGTCCTGAACGTGAAATTGGCATAGCCACCACCCTGCACGGCCGCTGTATTGCCGCTGATCTCGCAACGCGTCAGGTTCACCATGCCGTCTTCCATCCAGGACCAGAGCGCGGCATACAAACCGCCGCCGTGTTGCGCGCTGTTTCCGGATATCCGTACATCGGTCAGGTCCAGGCCGCCGTTATTCTCCAACAGTATGCCACCGCCACTGCCGCCGCTGGCGCGCCGTTGCGGATAGTCAGACCCTGCATTTCGATCCGCCCCGTGGTGCTCAGATGGAACACGCGATCCAGAGTGTTGGCATCGATGATGGTCTGGCTTATCCCGGCACCGACGATGCGGGTGGTATCGGTGACATCCAGATCGCCAGTGGCGGCCATATTCTCACCCGCGCCCGCCCGCGTCAGCGTGATCGTTCCGGCGGGGATGACGATCGTATCCATGCCATCCAGCGCGTTAGCCTCCTGAATCGCCGCGCGCAGCGTGCATTCCTGATTCCCTGATCCGGTTTCGCATACCCCGTCACCCGGACTCGGCATCGACACGATCATTCAGATTATTGACGCTGAACGTGCGGCCGAAGATGGCGACTTCGTAAGCGCCGATATCACAGGGCGTATTGAGTGTGCGATTCACGCCCCGCGCATCGGTATCAAGACAGGCATCGCCACCACTGCCCGGTACCGCCGGACTGGCCGCATCGATGGCTGGGCTGGTCGCTGCCAAGGCGTGCATCGGCACACCATTCTCCGCCACGGCCAAGGCTTGGATAGCAGGATCGATCGGGGTTGTCGGCGTGCCGATCTGATCGCCTGCCGCGGGTGACGGTGCAACCTGCAGCGTTGCCGATCAAGTTGTAGCCATTGGAAATGATAGAGTCGTTGCAATCCGGCGCTTCACCGCCGCTGTCAGCTATTGCCTGCAACAAGACTGTTGACCAGGGTCGGTGCGGTTATCCCATTGGACAGGCCGCCACCATTACCGCTACCGTTGGCATCACTGTCCGCCAGATTCCCGGTGACCGTGACGTTGTAGCAGCGCGGTGTTGTTACTCGTGACCATGCCGCCACCATTTTGCGCGGCCGTATTCCCACTGAGCGTGACATTGTAAAGCCGGGTATAAGACGCAAGTCCTTCGGCAATGCCACCGCCACTGCCGGGAGTGGCGCTGTTGTCCTGGAACGTCGAATCATAAATCTCGACAGTGGAAAATACGTTGTACAGTCCGCCACCGGATTGAGCTTGGTTGTTGCGCAGCACCACACCGCGCAGTGTCAGTGTTGAGGTGTTACCAACCGTGGATATAGCGCCGCCGGCATTCACCGCAAAAAACCCCGGCGTATTGGCGCCGGCGACGCCGTTCTCGATCGTGAGATTCTCGATCAGTACCGTGCCCGCATTGATTGCCTCCACGGCGCGATCAATGCCGGCCGCATCGATCACCGTGCGGTCGGCACCCTGGCCACGCAGTGTGACGTCGTCCAGTAGATCCAGATCACCTCTGGCAGCGGCATGTTCGGCATTGCCGGTTATCGACAGCGTATAGGTCCCTGCCGGCAGAACGATGATATCCGCACCGGCAAGTGCATTACTTTCCTGGACAGCCGCGCGCAAGGTACAGTGGCCATCCGCATCGGCGCAGATCGCCATCGCCGGCATTGGCGTCGGTTGCGTCGTAGGGATCGGTAACCATAAAAATGGCTCGCCATTGCCGGTTGGGCAAGGGACAGATAACAGGGCCAGGCTCACGATAGTGCGAAACAGCTGGGTCAAGGCATATTCCAGATTGAGTCAAATTTGTGACGTTATCGGCATTTGCGGCACCGAACTTGAACTCGCAGACCGACTCACACCACGCGGGAACCTTCCCATAAATATTATATTATTCAACATGTTTAAAACATGTAGTACTTCGAACTATCAAGATAAATCTCCTCCCTAAAAACGGGAGGGATAGTTAAGTAACTGCGCACTGAGTACCCAGCTTAGGTAAGCAACACTGCGGAATCTGGCAACGACGTGGCTCCCAACGGCGAGCCTGTGATTATGACCAAGGGTGTTGCTGTCACATCAAAGTGGGACGTATGCACGAGGCTAAATACATCGAACCATGCAAGTTGGTGCATGTGCATGACGAGGCATTTAGGTTTGTTGCGGATGGCTGAAGCGTTTTGCCAGTAGATTATATGCGCGACAAACGAGACTTATTTAACGAGGGGCTCGCAGGTTTCCGGCATTCCCGGCGTGATTCATATCCAGGCATATGCCACTTGCTGCGCCTGAATTTATTGCTTTCGGTTAAGCACACTATTCACTCACAACACTCGCGAGCTGCTCCGACTGCGGAAACATCACTAGATGATCTACCTCGACACGGATACCTAACTGTCCGCCGATCGCATGATCGTGATGGCTCGGTGCAAGACACAGTACACGCGTACCGCTGGCCAGTTCCAGCGTGTAGAGAAACTCCGCGCCGCGGAATGCCTTGGAGACAACTTTGGCTTGCAACGGACTTTGGTCGTCGTGTTGAATATCATCCGGTCGCAGCAGTAAATCCAGCTTACAGCCGAGTTTGCAGCCACTCGGTAACGTGCCGTGCAGCACACCGAGTTCGGTACGCACCTGCCCTTGCGTCTGACACTTCACCCGGTAATATCACACCCTGACCGATAAAGTCAGCGACAAATCGATTGCCGGGTCGGTGATAAAGATTGTAGCCGCTGTCCCATTGCATGATCTTGCCCGCACTCATCACACCGATCTCGTCGGCCATCGCAAATGCCTCGTGCTGATCGTGCGTAACCAGAATAGCGGTAACCTCTTCATCGCGCAGGATGTCACGCACCTCGCGCGCGAGTTGTTCACGCAGTTCAGCGTCCATGCTTGAAAATGGCTCATCCATCAGCAGCAGGTCGGGACGTGGCGCCATGGCGCGTGCCAGGGCTACGCGTTGTTGCTGACCACCGGACAGTTGATGCGGATATTGTTTTTCATATTCAGGCAGGCCCACCAGCTTCAATAATGAATGCAGGCGTGCGCGACGTTCACGCTCGGAGAGATGCCGCAGGCCGAAGCTGATGTTGTCACCGACGGTGAGGTGCGGAAACAAGGCAAAATCCTGAAATACCATGCCGACCCGACGTTGTTCAGGTGGCAGGGCCCAACCGGCGTGACTCACCACTTGGCCGCGCATGCGGATCTCGCCGCCCTGCAAGGTTTCGAATCCGGCAATCGCACGCAACAGCGTAGTCTTGCCGCAGCCGCTCGGCCCCAACAGGCAGCCGATTCGTCCCGCATCCAGCGCAAATGACACCTCCCGCACCACCGGTTCACCGCCGTAACCGGCGACGACATCCTGTACTTCAAGTATTTTATTCATGGCGTGACCGGGCAAGCGTGATGCTGCGACTGAGGAGAATGACTGGAATGATACCGGCAAGCACAATGGTCAGTGATGCCGATGCGGCATCGGCCAAACGTTCGTCGGCTGCGAGTTCATAGGTGCGCACTGCCAGTGTATTGAAATTGAACGGTCGCAATACTAACGTCGCTGGCAGTTCCTTGAGCACATCGACAAACACCAGCAGCATGGCGGTGATGAGGCTGCCACGCAGTATCGGCATATGCACACGTTTCAGAACTTGACTCGGACTGTGCCCCAGCACACGCGCAGCGTCATCCATGCTCGGCCGGATCTTGCCAAGTCCCGCCTCGACCGTCTGCAAGGCCACGGCCAGAAACCGCACCATGTAGGCGAACAACAAGGCGATCAAGGTACCGCTGAGCAGCAGTCCGCTCGACCAACCGAAGTGAGCGCGCATCCAGGTATCGAGGGTGTTATCCAACCAGGCGAACGGGATCATCACGCCGACAGCGATCACCGTGCCGGGTATGGCATAACCCAGACCCGCCACGCGCACCGCAAACTGCACCGTGCGGTCACTGTGCAGACGTCGGCCATAAGCCATAAACAAGCCGACCGCCAACGTCACCAATGCGGCACTGCCCGCCAACACGAGGCTATTGAGGGTAAGCTGGAAGAATGAGGCATCAATGACATTCGGCGCGGTGCGCACCGACCACACCAGGAGTTGTCCGGCCGGCAATACGAAGCCGAATATCAACGGGGTCAGACACAACGCAAGACCAACCGCCATGCGCCAGCCGGTCAAACGATGACGTGGCAGTGAACGTTCACGCTGGCCGGTTTCATGGTAGCGCGCCGCCCGGCGCGACCAACGCTCAAGCATGATCAGCACAAAGACGAACACCATCAGCAACGCCGACAGTTGCGCCGCGGCGACCGCATCACCCAAGCCGAACCAGGTGCGGAAAATGCCAGTGGTAAAGGTGGAAATGCCGAAATATTGCACAGTGCCATAATCGGCCAGCGTCTCCATGAGCGCCAGCAGCAGTCCGGCAATGATCGCCGGTCGCGCCATCGGCAAGGCCACGCGCAAAAATGTATGCATCGGTGTGGCGCCAAGCGTGCGGCTGACTTCCAGCACACAGACCGACTGCTCCAGAAACGCGGCGCGCGCCAGCAGATAAACATACGGGTAGAGTACCAACGACAACATGATGATCGCGCCCGGCAGCGAACGGATGTTCGGAAACCAGTAATCGCCATAGCCCCAGCCAAACAACTCGCGCAAGGCGCTTTGCATTGGACCGGCGAAATCAAGCAGGCCGGTGTAGGTATACGCAATGATGTAAGCTGGTATGGCCATGGGCAGCAGCAAGGCCCACTCGAATACCCGACGGCCAGGAAACTCGCAGGTGGCACTGACCCATGCTGTTGAAACACCGAGCAGTAATGTGCCGACACCGACACCAAGCATCAGCAACAACGAATTCACGACGTAATCGGGCAACGATGTGTGCGCGAGATGCTGCCACACATCCGTGGCCGGTTGCAGTAAAAAACCAAACACCGTGAGTATGGGCATAGCCACGACCAGCGCCACCAGCACGATGGCAGCACGCCAGCCGGGCATGAGCTTCCAGTGTTGCGCCGAGAGCCGGTGGTGCGTGATCGGAATGCTGTTCAATGCGCGGGTCCGCAATGCCGGCGGGGTGCTATGCACCCCGCCCTGATTTTATCGCTGTTGTGACGACAGCCTATTTCCAGCCGGCGCGATCCATGAGCCGGACGGCCTCGGCATTATACTTGCCGAGTTGGTGCAGGCCCAGGCTATCGGATTTGAACGTGCCGAAACCGGCGAGCGTCTTGCTCACAGGAATGTTCGCGCGGATCGGATATTCGTGATTCACCTCAGCGTACCAGGCCTGGGCCTCATCGCTGGCCAGAAACTCGATGAGCTTCACGGCATTGTCACGATGCCGCGCGGCGACGGTGACGCCAATCCCACTGACATTCACATGCGCGCCACGGTCCTGTTGATTGGGCCAGAAGACTTTGAGCTTTTGTGCCGCCTCGCGTTGGGCTGAGTCTTCGTCATTCAGCATCGCGGCCAGATAATAGGTGTTGATCACAACCACATCGCACTGGCCTGCGGCCGCCGCCAGCACCTGATCGCGATCACCGCCCACCGGCGGACGAGCAAAGTTGGCCACCAGCCCCTTGGCCCAAGTTTCGGTCGCTGCCACATCGCTGTGCGCGATCATCGAGGCCACCAGTGACTGGTTGTAGATGTTGTCGGAAGAGCGGATACAGATACGGCCTTTCCACTTGGGATCGGCAAGCGCTTCGTAGGTCGAGAGTTCGTTGGCGTGTACACGCTCGGTCACATAGGCGATCGGTCGAGCACGCACTGAAAGGCCGAACCAATGTCCCTGCGGGTCGCGGTAGGTGGCCGGCACCAACGCCTTGAGCGCGGCCGACTCCACCGGTGCTAGCACCCCTGCTTCCTGGGCACGGTGCAGACGCCCGGCATCGCTGGTGAGCAGCAGGTCGGCCGGACTGTTGCGGCCTTCATTTTTCAGCCGCTCCAGCAAGGCATCCTCTTTGCCGGTGACCAAATTGACCTTGATGCCAGTTTTGTCCGTGAATTTGTCGAGCAACGGCTTGATCAGGTCTTCCTTGCGCGCAGAGTATATATTGACCTCTTCAGCCGCCTGTAACGGACTTGCCAGCGCGCACAGAACCAGAATCGCCGACGCCCCAACCCGCAATTTGCACATGTCCATCTCGTGACCACCCTCAATCAGCTATTAGTAATGATATAGATTATCATTTACATCATATCAGGCGTCAATATGCCTCTTCGGCGTAATGGGTGTATGCCAGGCAAGTGCTGAATCAGTAGTTGTGGACTGTGATAGCTAAGATCAGAAGTATTTGAATAAAATGCGATATCTATGAATGTGCCCACAATATAGCGGACATTCTGAACTTCACGGCAGTCGCGTTGGCGCTACATATCACGCCAAGGCGGCTAATTCGGCATAACTGCAACAGCGATCTCGGCCCGCGTCCTTCGCGGCATAGAGAGCCCGGTCTGCGGCGGCGATTAAACTTTCCGCCGTGTCGGTGTCGAGCGGATAAACGGCTACGCCGACGCTCACGGTCACCTCTGGCCGGATGCCGTGAGTAATATCCATGGGCGTGGCACGTACCTGTTCGCACAGTCGCTCCGCGATCGCGATGGCGCCCGCGCCATTCGTTTCCGGCAGCATGACAATGAACTCCTCGCCGCCGTAGCGTGCCACCACATCGTTGGGGCGTAGCGCGTTGAAGATCCGATCAGCAACATTCCTGAGAACGACGTCACCGACAGGATGACCATATCGGTCGTTAACGGCCTTGAAATAATCCACGTCGACCATCAATAAAGCCAGAATGCGCCCATGCCGTTGTGAGCGCGCGATCTCCAGATCCAACAGCCGCTGGAATTCCTTGCGATTGAACAGCCCAGTAAGTTGATCACGAATAGACAAATTGCGTAGGTTATCGCGGTCGCGTCTCAATGCGAACGCCATGTCGTTGAGCGTATGCGCGACGCCACTGATTTCGTCGCTGGATTGAATGGGAATGCGATGCTCGAGATTCCCGAGGGTGAATTGTTTCGCGCCATTTTCCAACTCACGCAGCGGCGCAACGACCCATCGCTGGACCAATATTGTGCCGATGAAGACACCCGCGGAAACAAAACACAGGAAGAGGATGATAGCCAAGCCAACCCACAGATGCAGTTTGTGCGCAACCGCATGCTGCTCTTCCAATTCATCCAGAACCAGCACGCGAATAGCACTCAGGTGATTGCTGGCCAATCGTAATGTCTTATCCATGCGGACCATCAGATCGCCACCCGCCCTATTCCCCAGCGGGTCTGGCAGAGCAAGAATGGTGCGACTTAAGCGCTCGCCCTCAGCCCACATATCCCGTGCCTGCGTCAGAATGATGCGTTTTTCAGGCATATCGAAGGGGGCGGTAACCGCCTGTTCAAAGCCGGCATTGATCTCGTTGCTAAGATGCTCGAATTTCGCGCGTTCCTCGATTTTGCCCAGAATGAGATAGTCATTGGCGGGCATCTGTGCCTGCAGAATCAACTCCTGCAAGTGGAATACCGGCAGCAATTCGTCGCGAATTTCCTCATGACTCTCTTCTAAAGTTTCAATGGCAAACTGGAACAGCAGATAACCGCTGGCCGTGAATAACAGCAGCGGCAGTACCAGCAGCGCCATACCCAGACCTAACCGCTGCCGAATTGACAGAACCCGCAATCTCGAAAGAAAAGTAGCCAACCGTTGCAGCATCATTGTCCAGACTTAAACATCATCCAAGTATATTAACGGCCACTCATATGCAATCTTAATATCTTAAGATATCTGGAAAAATATACGCGCGCACAGCTGATTAAGCGAGTTAAACGAGGGGCCAATTACCCAGATTAGACTTAGGTTTTGGCATCAACTACCAACGCCGCTCAGGGTCGTTCTGGTCAGTCATTGACTCCCGTCCAGTTCGTAAGCATTCGCTTTGGTTTACCTGCGCTATCAAACCACGTTAACCTTCCGGGGTAGATTCCAGAGGAAACCCCAATGTCAGACCGCTTAATGATTTTGCCCGCCCGTGAACCTGGGCAGACACGCCTGGTGCGCATGCCCGCCGACCTGGAAGAGCACGAAGCCTACCGTCATGTGACCGGGCTGATCGCCCAGGTAGAGGAAACCCAACCCGGATATGACTGGGACGATATCTCCGCGATTCTCGAGGACCATGGCTTTGAGTCGGTGGATTTCGTGCTGGGTCCAGCACTCGATTGAGCGCTTTTTTGGGCGGCCAAAACCCTAAGTTACAGGGCTGGATTGCGCTGAAAAAAGGGTGTATTTCCTAAAATTGTGGGGTAGACTCGCCTTCGTTGCACGTAGGCTAGGTGTTTCGGAAGTTCTCTTGAGACCTCCTGTAAATGTCCTTACCGTACATTGCAATAAACCACCACGTTATCGAATTTGTTTGAGGTAAGTTACATGGCTACTGGTACCGTAAAATGGTTCAACGAATCGAAGGGCTTTGGCTTCATCGCACCTTCGGATGGCAGCGCTGATGTGTTCGTGCACTTCTCCGCTATCGAAGGTAAGGGCTTCAAGACATTGGCCGAAGGCCAGGCTGTCAGCTACGAAGTCGAGAAGGGTCCGAAGGGCCTGCAGGCGACACACGTAAACGTGCAGAGCTGATCTAAACCTGATTCCATCCGGTATCAGGAAACCCCGCAGGCGTCATACCTGCGGGGTTTTCTTTTTTCAGCGTCTCGGATTGTTACTCCTCGCCATTCAATGACCCTATAAACCGCATTTGCCACGGAATCACACGGAAAAACACGGACAAGATCATAAGCTTCACGCAGGCACCTCCATCACCCGTAAGATGGTGAATAGTCGCTCCAGGTATGCACTGTGTTTCAGTGTCTTCCGTGTGTTTCCGTGGCTGAAATGATTTTTTTAGGATGAATGCAGCGTATTGCTCGCCGTCGAAATCAATGCGCGCTTAGCCTGCGCCGAAAGCTTTTTGATCGCCGCCTCACGTTGACTTGCTGAACTGCGCGTATGCCCCTGTTCCAGATACACCACCGGTCCGGGCATACGGCCACGGAAATACTTCGCCCCACGCTGGTCGGCATGCTGCGCGAGCCGCCGTTCAAGATTGTTGGTAATGCCGGTGTACAGTGAATCGTCAGAGCAGAAGATCATGTAAACGACCCAGTTCATGATCATCTCACCGCCCCTGTTCCGTGAATCGCTCAAGCACAATCAAGTCTATACCCCAGACACCACCGCGGCCGCATCAAGGCCTGGCTAGCGTCTTTAGGCAAATAAATTCATCGGAGTCTCTGACCCCCCTGATTTTGTGAGCTGCCCTATTTATCAACTGCCCTCATCTCCACTGAACACCAGCGCCGTGCGGCACCGCCGACACAGATACCCCCCTCACCGCGTTGCACACGCGTGTGTCGCCGCACACCGAGTCGGTGTTGCGTGCAGGCACAGCGGTAGTCATATAACGATGACTGCCGCAGCGGGATGCCACTGAGATCATAGTGGCCGGTGGCGCGAGGGCTGGCCCCCAAGGCCATTGCGACATGGCGCCATTCCGGACCATGCGGACGGACCTTGCGCAGACCATACAACAGGTCGGTCACATAGTGCGCGACCTCATGCGGCACGGTCTGGGCCAAGCCATCATCGAAGTACTTGGCGAAGATATGCGGGTTGTAGCGGATCAGTCGCGAACCACGATATAGCCGATACATACCCGCCGCCCGACCGCGCAGATCGAAACGTATCGGAATGGCCGGAAAGGCGCGCTGGTAAACAGCCTCAGCCCGGGTCAGGCAATCGGCCGTCGCCTTAATCACGAGACCACGCTGAGCTTCAGTGATCGGTTGAATGAACGTTTGTGCGTCGCGATTCATGCCCACATTATGCCATGGCCGCGGATAAATTTAAGCTACCGGGGCATCGTCTGCGCATCAATGCGGGCACCACCAATACAGCTCGACTTTGACGGTGAGTATTAGAGAAAACAGCACCCTGTTATAGTAGCCGCGCTGCGCACAGCCTATTTAAATTTTGGAGTACCCATGAAAGCGAGCGAACTCAAACGCGGCCTGGTCCTGCAGGTGGACGGGCGGAATATTTTCATCAAAGATGTGCAGGCACAAACGGGCTCTTCGCGCAGTGGCAACACCCTCTACAAAACCCGCGGCTATGATCTGGTGTCGCGGCAGAAATTCGAGCGCGCCTACAAGGGCGATGAAGTCATCAACACCGTCGACTTCGAACGCCGCGCAGTCCAATACCTGTACCGGGATAGCGACGGCTGCACCTTCATGGACAATGAAAGTTACGAACAACACAGCCTCAGCCTGGAGTCGATGGAAGACGATCTGCCCTATCTGACCGATGGCCTGGAAGGCATTTATGCCTTAGTCGCCGACGGCAAGATGCTCGGCGTGGAACTGCCTGCCACGGTTATTTTGGCCGTAGCCGACTGCGCCCCGGCACTGAAGGCCGCCTCAGCCTCCGCGCGCAGCAAACCGGCGACCTTCAGCACCGGTCTGGTCGTACAAGTGCCGGAATTCATCACGCCGGGCGAACGCATCAAGATCAACACCGTGACCGGTGAATACATGTCGCGGGCGTGATACCTCAGCCCATCCCCAGAAAGGCGATGCCCACGCTGAACAAACCCGCCGTCAACCGCCAGTCCGCGCTGCGCTTGCGCAGATGCTCGTGGACATACAGGCCGATATAGACACACAGCATGTAAACCGGGATCACCTGCGGCGAGGTGAAGTGTGCCAGCTCTCCTGGCAGGTAATAGGCATAGAACTCACCCACAGTCAGCAGAAAGAACCCGTTTCCAAGCACTTCCCAGAGCAGAGGTGCCTCGATACCAATCACCGCGGCCTTGATGAGATTGCGGCGCGCACCCGCTACGATACGGCTGTCCAGCATTTGATTGAGAAAATACAAATGCACGCCGTAACTGCTCCACACCACGATCGCAAGCGCCGAGACGTTGCCATCATGCAGCGGAAACAATCTGTAGACCCACAGCTTATCGCCAAACATCATCGTATAAATCGGGTTGATGGTAGCCTCGAAAAAAATCGCCAAGACAAATACCAGCGCGGCCGACAGCATGATCTCCCTGAATACAAGTTCGAGGCCGCCTCTGCACCAACGCCGGTTGATCAGAAACGATACACTGGGAAACAGCAGCGCAAACAACAAGCCAGCAAGTATAATCTGCCAGGCAAGTGAATCACTGGATATAGGCTGGATCATTGGCGAGGCACTTAATTGGTTTTCGTTGCTGCAACCTTCTCCAGATCCTCCAACACCTGGCGAAAATGCATATCGGGATCGACGCTGCGATAGATCTGCACGATACGTCCTTGGGCATCGATGAGAAAACTGTGGCGTTTGGCGTACTTGATCGGCCCTAGCGACCACAATGCGCCATAACGTTTGGCAACCTGGCCGTCGGTGTCGCTCAACAGCGGGAACGGTAACCGATGCTTGTTTGCAAAAGCCTGGTGCGAATCGGTATCGTCCAGACTCACGCCCACCACCTGCGCACCGCGCCGACGCAACTCCTGATAACCGTCACGGAAGGCGCAGGCCTCTTGGGTGCATCCGGGCGTATCGTCCTTCGGATAGAAATACAGTAACAACCATTCACCGCGAAAATCCTTCAGCTGTCGCTGCTGACCCGCCGCGTCCGACAAGCTGAATTCGGGAGCCGCGGCGCCGGTTATCAAATCCTCCGCGCGTACGTGATCACGCGACCAGAGCACACCAACCAGCAATGTGAGTGCAAGCAGCGACAGCGATAATTTCATATCAACTCCTCCATCACAGCCGCTTCGCTATCGGTCTCGATCAACTCACGCAACACAGCTGTCGCATAACTTCCGGAGGGCAAAGCAAAGCGGATCAAAAGTGAATCATCGGCCTGCCAATCCCACGCGAGATCACTCACCCGCACGCGCAAGGCCCGCCGATCCTGTTCCAAGCCGGCGCGTTCCAGGCCGGCGCACCAATCGGCAAACGGCGCCAAACAGGTTTCTTCCAGACTGCGCGCAGCCGCTTGGCTCTCCAGCGTACCGCGCCCCCACAACGGCCCGGTGGGATGTACATCGAGCGTGCGCACACGCGTCTCGATGTCCTGATCATCCGCCTCGGCAATAAACCAGGCGCGCCGACCATCGAGTTGCAGCGCATCACCCGGCATGGCGCGTTCCCAACTGCCGTCACGCACCCGTGCCGCCAAGACGGTATTGAACAGGAAGCTGCGCGCCGCCGAGAGATACAGGCTACGGATATGCCGATCCAAACGCGGCCCTTCGCCACGCAGCATCGCGGCCGCCGCCGCGAGATTGCCGCCGTCACGACCGAAGCGCTGTTCGCCAAAATAATTCGGCATGCCCCGCGTGGCAATGGCCTGCAGACGCTCATCCACGGCGGCGCGCGCGCCGCTCAAGGCGCGAATACGTAGCTCAAACGCATTGCCGCGCAAGGCGCCGCGTTTGAGTTTTCGAGAATGGCGCGCGACCCGAACAATCTCGACGCCTTCGATCTGCGCCGCCGCCCAATCAGGATCGGCCTTGCCCGGCAACTGGATAGAGAACCACTGCTCGGTCACAGCGTGTCGGTCCTTCAATCCGGCATAACTCACATCACGCGGGGTCACGCCGGCGAAGCGCGCCAACTGTCGTGCCACCCACTCGGTATTGGCGCTGCGCTTGCGCACCCACAGCCAGACATGTTCACCGGTACCGTCAGGCTCGCAGATCGGCAACTCGCGGACAATGAAATCTTCCGGAACAGTACGCAGCCGACCGGTGCCGGTCGGACCGCCAAAGGCAAAAGGCAGATCAATGGATGCGGGAATCTGCGTCGTCATGCGCGTGGCCGTCTCACGAGGGCCTGACTGCGTTGTGGTTCATGGATTCACCTCATCAATCTCCAACAGCACCACAGCCAGCGCCGCAATACCTTCCTTGCGTCCGGTGAAACCCATCTGTTCGGTCGTGGTCGCCTTGATGTTGACCGCATCGACAGCGACATGCAGATCCTGTGCGATCAGCGCACGCATGGCATCGCGATAAGGTGCGAGTTTCGGCACCTGGGCGATAACGGTGAGATCGGCGTTGACCACGACGAATCGACGCGCGCGCAGCAGATGCATCACTTGGGCGAGCAATCTGCGGCTATCGATGCCTTTGTAGGTGGGATCGGTGTCCGGGAAGTGCTGGCCGATGTCGCCTTGCCCGGCCGCGCCGAGCAGCGCATCGCACAAGGCATGCAAGACGACATCGCCATCGGAGTGTGCGGCCAGACTGTGCGTGTGTGGAATCTCCACCCCGCCCAATACCAGCCGACCGCCTTCACGGAAGGCATGCGCATCGAAACCCTGGCCGATTCTCATAGCCGCCCCTGTTGACGCAGATAGAATTCGGCCAGGACGAGATCCTCCGGCCGGGTGATCTTGAGGTTGTCGCCATGGCCTTCGACCAGGCGCGGCTGAAAACCGGCTTGCTCCATGGCCGAGGCATCGTCGGTGACGGTTACGCCCGCAGCGACTGCCACACGCAATGCAGATCGCAACACGCCGACACGGAACATCTGCGGCGTCAGCGCATGCCACAACTGACGGCGATCGACGGTCGCCACACTGCGCTGCTGTGCATTCGCCTGCTTCATGGTATCGCGCAACGGAATTGCCAGCAGGCCGCCAACCGGATCGTGCTCCAGGACGTCAATGAGTGCCGTTATATCCTGGATCCGCACACAGGGCCGTGCGGCGTCATGTACCAGCACCCAATCTTCGTCCGACGCATGCTCGCGCAGTATGTCCAAGGCGTTCAGCACCGATTCGGCACGTTCGCTACCACCCGGTGCGGTGAATAAGGCACAGGACAAACGTGGCGCTATGCGCGGCCAGTACGGATCATCGCGGGCGATCGACACCACAATACCCGCGAACACGTGGGTGTTGTCGAGTGCCGCCAGCGTGTGTTCGAGCACCGTGCGGTCACCGAGTTTGAGATATTGTTTGGGGGTGTCTGTGCCCATGCGCCGACCGATGCCGGCGGCCGGAACGACGCCCCAGAGGCGTGGCGCGCTCACTTCGCCTGCGGCTCCACAATCTGATAGAAGACCTCGCCGTCTTTGATCATGCCGAGTTCGGTGCGCGCACGTTCTTCGACCGCCTCCGAGCCTTGCTTCAAATCTTTGACTTCGGCTTCGAGTGCGGCATTGCGTTCCTTCAGACCTTCATTCTCGACGCGTTGCACCTCGCCGGCCTGATGCAATGACCAGACCTCGGCGAGACTGCCCTCGCCCACCCACAGCTTGTATTGCAGACCAAGCAGCAGCGCGATCAAGATGAGTGTGAGCCAACGCCGCATGGAATAGATACGCCCTGCCTACAACGCGGGTTATGACCCTTTGAGCTGGTTGAACGCAGCACGACCGGCAAAGTGAGCATGATCGCGCAACTGATCTTCGATGCGCATGAGGCGGTTGTATTTGGCAACACGATCGGAGCGCGACAGCGAACCGGTCTTGATCTGCGTGGCGGTGGTACCGACGACGATGTCGGCGATGACCACGTCCTCGGTCTCGCCGGAACGGTGCGAGACGACGGAGGTATAACCCGCGCCTGTCGCCAGCTCGATCGCTTCCAGGGTTTCGGTGAGCGTGCCGATCTGATTGACCTTGATGAGAATGGAATTGGCGATATTCTTGTCGATGCCTTCCTGCAGAATGGCTGGGTTGGTGACGAACAGATCGTCGCCGACCAGCTGGATCTTGTTGCCGAGTTTTTCGGTGTGCAGCTTCCAGCCGTCCCAGTCGTCCTCGGCCATGCCGTCTTCGATGGTGATGATCGGATACTTGTCGACCCAGGCGGCGAGATAGTCGGCGAATTCGGCCGAGCTGAACTTCCTGGTTCTCGGAAGCGAGCATCATAATTGCCGTCCTTGTAGAACTCGGAGCTGGCGACATCGAGACCAAGGAAGATATCTTCGCCCGCCTTGTAACCAGCCTTGTCGATGGCCTCGAGGATCACCTCGATGGCCGCTTCATTGGACGGCAGGTTGGGCGCAAAACCACCCTCGTCGCCGACCGTCGGTGGCGAGTCTGCGTCCGCTCAGTACTTTCTTCAGTGCATGGAACACCTCGGCGCCGTAGCGCAGGGCTTCGCGGAAATTCGCGCGCGCCCACCGGCAGGATCATGAATTCCTGCATGTCGACGCTGTTGTCGGCATGCGCGCCGCCGTTGATGATGTTCATCATCGGCACCGGCAACTGGAAGGCACCGCCCATCAGATTGGCGGTGCCGAGCAGGCGATACAGCGGCACCTGCTGCTCGCGCGCATTCGCCTGCGCGACCGCAAGCGACACGGCCAGAATGGCGTTGGCGCCGAGGCGCGATTTGGTCGGTGTGCCATCCAGCTCGATCAGCTTGTGGTCGATCTCGGCCTGCGCATCCGCGTCCATGCCGAGCAACGCGGCGCGGATCTCGCCGTTGACGTTCTCGACCGCCTTGAGCACACCCTTGCCGCCGATAGCGCTTGGATTCCCGTCGCGCAACTCGACGGCCTCGCGGGTACCGGTGGAGGCACCGGAAGGTACGGCGGCACGGCCGACCGCGCCGGACTCTAGGATCACATCCGCCTCGACCGTGGGATTGCCGCGTGAATCGAGAATTTCACGGGCGCGGATATTGCTGATCTGGGACATATCGTTACTCCATCTATTCAGTAAAGCTGATCTTGATAACTAAAACACGCATTTAACCGCGAAGGAACCGCTTAGCCACAGAAAACATTGAAATCACGGAAGGCACAGACGCTATGAATATTGTAAAGGCATGGTAATGCGCTCTGCTGGATTCGGCATTCGCTGCAATGACGAATTAATGGGCTTTCCCCTGAGCCTTGATCATGTCTGTGCTTTCCGTGTTTTCCGTGGCAGAAAGCTTTTTTCTACCACCTCAGTTCAGCAGTTCCGACTCGACGAAGCCATGGCGTTTGACCGTCGCATCCAATTCTTTCAGCGTCTCCAGCAGCTGCGCCATGCGCCACAATGGCCAGGCATTCGGTCCATCGGACAGGGCTTTCGCCGGATCAGGGTGGGTTTCCATGAACAGACCCGGCACACCGGCGGCAACCGCCGCGCGCGCCAGCACCGGCACGAACTCGCGCTGACCGCCGGAGGTCGTGCCCTGCCCGCCCGGCTGCTGCACCGAATGCGTGGCATCGAACACCACCGGACACCCGGTGTCGCGCATGATCGCCAGCCCGCGCATGTCCGAGATCAGCGTGTTGTAGCCGAAGGACACGCCGCGCTCGCAGACCATGATCTGGTCGTTGCCGACGGCGCGTGCCTTGTCGACCACATTCTGCATATCCCACGGCGCGAGGAACTGGCCCTTCTTGATGTTGACCGGCTTGCCCTGGCGGGCGACGTTCTGGATGAAATTGGTCTGGCGACACAGGAACGCCGGCGTCTGCAGCACATCGACCACCGCCGCCACTTCTTCCAATGGCGTGTCTTCGTGCACATCGGTCAACACCGCCACGCCGATCTGATCCTTCACCTTCTGCAGAATGCGCAGACCTTCATCCATGCCCGGACCGCGGAACGATTGCGTCGACGAGCGGTTGGCCTTGTCGAAGGAGGATTTATAGATGAACGGAATGCCGAGCTTATCGGTCATTTCCTTGAGCGCGCCGGCCGTGTCCAGCGCCAGCTGTTCCGACTCGATGACGCACGGTCCGGCGATCAGAAAAATCGGCCGGTCCAGTCCCACTTCAAAACCGCAGAGTTTCATAGTATTTCCAGATATTCAGCATTCAGTGTCTAAGCGTGACGCCGTGAACCGCCAAGACACGAAGAAAAACCTATTGAACCGCCAAGGCGCCAAGACGCCAAGAATGACTTGGTGAAAAAACCAAAACGCCCTTTCATTAACATACTTTGGCGCCCTTGGCGCCTTGGCGCCTTGGCGGTTCGATTATCTTTTCTTGGCGCCCTTGGCGTCTTGGTGGTTCATAACCGACCAATCATGCCTGCGCCGCGACCGGCGCCACGCCGCGTTCGCGCTGCGCACGTGCCGCACGCACAAAACCGATAAACAGCGGATGGCCGTCACGCGGCGTAGAGGTGAATTCCGGGTGGAACTGACAGGCCACGAACCAGGGATGATTCGGGGATTTCGATCATCTCGACCAGATTGCCGTCGAGTGACATGCCAACGAGATTCAACCCCGCCTTCTGCAGCACTTCGCGATAGCCGTTGTTGAATTCGTAACGGTGGCGATGGCGCTCTTCGATGATCTCCTGACCGTAGAGGCTGCGCGCCCGACTGCCGTCCTGCAAACGGCATTTCTGCGCGCCCAGACGCATGCTGCCGCCGAGATCCGAATCGGCGCTGCGGCGCTCCACATGACCATCCTCGGTCTGCCATTCGGTGATCAGCGCGATCACCGGGTGCGGCGTATCGGGACGGAATTCGGTGCTGTGTGCGCCGGCCAATCCCGCCACGTGACGCGCGTATTCAATCACTGCCACCTGCATGCCCAGGCAGATACCGAGATAGGGGATGTTGTGCTCGCGCGCATACCGCACAGCGGCGATCTTGCCTTCCACGCCGCGCTCGCCGAAACCACCCGGCACCAGCACAGCATCGACGCCATCCAGATTGACGTCGCCCTGTTCGAACAGCTCGGAGTCGATGTAGCGGATATTCACCTTGGTGCGGGTTTGAATGCCCGCATGGATCAGCGACTCGGACAGCGATTTGTAGGACTCGGTCAGATTGACGTATTTGCCGACCATCGCCACGGTGACTTCCGCTTCGGGATGGGTCAGGTCGTGGACGACTTTCTCCCACTCGTGCAGATCGGCGGGCTGGACATCGAGTTTCATTTTCTCGACCACGATGTCGTCGAGGTTCTGCGCATGCAGCAGCAAGGGAATTTTGTAGATACTGTCGGTGTCGACCGCCGAGATCACCGCGCGCTCTTCGACATTGGTGAACAACGCAATCTTGCGGCGCTCGTCGTTGGGCAGCGGCCGGTCGGCACGGCACATCAGGATATCCGGCTGGATACCGATGGAGCGCAGCTCCTTCACGGAATGCTGAGTCGGCTTGGTTTTGATCTCGCCGGACGCGGCGATGTACGGCACCAGCGTCAGGTGTATGAACAAGGCCTTCTCACGGCCCAATTCCACGCCCATCTGACGAATCGCCTCCAGGAACGGTAACGACTCGATGTCGCCGACCGTGCCGCCGATTTCGACCATCGCAATATCGGCACCTTCGGCACCGGCACGGATGCAGCGTTTGATCTCATCGGTGATATGCGGAATGACCTGCACCGTGCCGCCGAGATATTCGCCACGGCGCTCCTTGCGGATGACGTTCTCGTAGATCTTGCCGGTGGTGAAGTTGTTGCGCTTGCCCATCGTGGTGCGGACAAAGCGCTCGTAATGACCCAGATCGAGGTCGGTCTCGGCACCGTCGGCGGTGACGAACACCTCGCCGTGCTGGAACGGGCTCATGGTGCCGGGATCCACGTTGATATACGGGTCCAGCTTGAGCATGGTGATCTTGAGGCCGCGCGCTTCGAGGATCGCGCCCAATGAAGCGGCGGCGATGCCTTTGCCCAAAGAGGACACCACACCGCCGGTGATGAAGATGTATCGGGTCATTGGATTCCGAACTGCCAGAGGCGTGAACCAGAGCGTGGTACAGAGCGAAAACCGCCGTTGAAAACGGCTACGCATTTGCGCCACAAGACGGGGTTGAACCTTACCAGAATGACCCCGTCGGCACAATCGCACGACTCCAGAAAAAGCGCATGCCGGGCTCGTCTGCTGCTGCCTGAAACTCCGCGCAAACCCAATACCCGGCCACCGCGATCAGCGCGTCATCGCGGTAGATCAGCGGCACCCGCGCACGTTCCCACGGCGGCACGCCGGCCTCCTGAAATAAATGCTTCAGGCTGTGGTGCTCACGGCGACCAGCCGGTCGCAGCATCTCGCCACCCTGACGGAAACGCACCTGTATGCGGCTGTCCGCCAGAAACCGCATCGCAACACCCTCACCGTGTGTACGGTCTACGCTCAGTGTGCCACCCACCAAAGGCAAGGATTGATCCAGCGACCAATCAAGACAGCGACTTGGATCGCTCTCCTCAAGCACATCGTCGAGATACAGCGCATCGCGGTAACGGCGCAAATTGACCCCACCCCACCTCACCAACGGCTGGGCATCGACGGCGGCGAGCAACACATCGGCCTCGATCCGCGCCAACACGGCAGTGCTCGGCACCGATGCCCGCCGCTGCCGCAACCAATGGCGCAATAGATTGGCGCGCCGCGGCGCTGTCAGGCGCAACAAGGCTGCGACCGACAGACTCATCGGCGCATTCCCAGCGGCGCACTGCGCATCCACTGCGGCCAGATCGCCGAGCAACCCGGCGGCTTCAGCCTGATGCCGGGCAGCGCGCGCCAGCGTCGCCCCCGCTGCCGGCCAACGCCTACGTACGCGCGGCAGGATTTCATGCCGCAGAAAATTTCGATCGTACTCGGTGCTTGCGTTGGTCGGATCTTCCAGCCAACGCAAACAGTGTTGCTCAGCGTAGGCCAGCAGCGCCGCACGACTGACATCGAGCAACGGCCGCAACAACGGTACATCGCCCAGCAGCGCCCGCTCAGGCATCGCGGCCAAACCTTTGGGACCGGCGCCACGCACAAGTTGCAGCAACAAGGTTTCCGCCTGATCGTCCTGATGATGTGCGGTCAACAGCACGCCGCCTTTCGGTACCGCCTCGACCAACGCCTGATAACGTGCGGCGCGAGCCGCCGCCTCCGGACTTTCGCCGGGCTGTGCATGCGCCTGTACCGACAATGATCGATACGCAATCCCGAGCTCTGCACAGACGGCCCGGCACTGCTCCGCCCACGCGGGCGCGTCCGGCTGCAGATTGTGATTGACGTGCAGTGCGCTCAACGGTGCGGGCAACTGTTCCCGCCCTGCCGCCAGCGCGTGCAACAGGACCTGCGAATCCAGACCGCCGCTGTAGGCGACCCAGAAACTACTGGTGGCCGGCGCCAGCGCGAGCACTTTGGCAATGAGTTGTTCGGTGGTCAATGGCATGGTGATAAAACACGTAGCCTGAGTTGTGGGAGCGAAATACGGGTTATTCAGCGGCCTAAGGAAGAACTTATCGGTCCGCCATTAGGACGGCGCGTGTGAATTAATCAGACCTTCACTAATTCACACTGAAATGCCCATACCCCATCAGCCGCTTGTAGCGCGCCTTGAGCAATTGCTCCGGCGTCGCACTGGTCAGGGTATCGAGTTGCTGCAGTAAGGTGCGCTTGAGGGTTTCGGCCATCAGATCGATGTCGCGATGGGCACCGCCGAGTGGCTCGTCGATGATGGCATCGATGAGCTTGAGTTCGTGTAGCCGGCTGGAGGTGATACCCAACGCCTCGGCAGCATCCTGGGCCTTGTCCGCACTCTTCCATAGAATCGACGCGCAGCCCTCCGGCGAGATCACCGAATAGGTGCTGTATTCCAGCATCAGCACGCGATCACCAACGCCGATGGCGAGTGCGCCGCCGGAACCGCCCTCGCCGATCACCGTGCAGATGATCGGCGTTTTCAGTTCGGCCATCACGAACAGATTGCGCGCGATGGCCTCGCTCTGACCGCGCTCCTCGGCACCGATACCGGGATAGGCACCGGGGGTGTCGATGAAGGTCAGGATCGGCAGATGAAATTTCTCCGCCATATGCATCAGACGCAGCGCCTTGCGATAGCCCTCGGGACGCGGCATGCCGAAATTGCGCACCAGTTTTTCTTTGGTGTCACGGCCCTTCTGATGACCGATCACCATCACCGGCCGGCCATCGATGCGCGCGACACCACCGACAATGGCGGCATCATCGGCATACGCACGATCACCATGCAGTTCATCGAAATCTGTAAACACCCGCCGCAGATAATCGAGCGTGTAGGGTCGCTGCGGATGACGCGCCAATTGCGAAATCTGCCAGGAAGAAAGCTTGGAAAAAATCGACTCGGTCAGCGAACGACTCTTTGCCTGCAGGCGTCCGATCTCATCGCTGATGTTGATCTCAGTGTCGTTGCCGAGAAAGCGCAACTCTTCGATCTTGGCTTCAAGCTCGGCGATTGGCTGTTCGAAATCGAGGAAATTCAGATTCATGGATTTCTGATTCTGGTGCTGGGGAGGATAGGCTCAAGGTACGAATTCTAACCGGAATAGGTGGTTAAACCTAGCGGGTCTCGGTGGCGGTGGCCGGCATGCTCATCGGTGGCGTTAATCGCGGAACGTCACGCAAAACGCGGAACATTCAGGTCTAAACCGAATGGCGCTTACTTAGGCGGCTCCGCCATCAATGCAGGGTGGACCCGCCAGATGTGCCGCCAGGCACTCGTTAAAATAAGGTGTTGTGTTGCTACGCAACGCTTGGTGGGTTACGCAAAAAACGCTAACCCACCCTACATCTCGGCTTAAGTAAGTGCCATTCAGGTCTAAGCCCACTGTCTCCGGCAAGCGGCAGGTCGTCCCTGCAGCGCTGTAGCCCGGATGCAGGCCCTCAGGCCGGAATCCGGGAGCTCCCGGATTTCGCTGCGCTGCATCCGGGCTACATTCTGTCTACGGCTGTCGGCGGGTTGATCCCGAAAGCCGACTAGCGCAGCTCGGAGGCGGCAGGGATCAACCCGCCGACAGCCCCGCGCCGAGCGTCGGCAATGCATTCAACGGTACTCCACCACCACTCGCCCCGCCCCGGCCAGTTCGTGCAGGCGGTGGATCAGCTCGTCGGCCGGGCGCACATTCCAGTCCTTGCCGAGCGCGAGCTGGGCGCGGGCGGACTGATTGCGGTAGCGGATCCACACGGGACACTTGCCCTCGCGGAAGGGGCGCAGAGTATCTGCCAATGACTGCACGAAACCGTTACCCGCACGTTCGGCATCAATCTCGATCACGACACGCCGCGCAAAAATTTCACGCGCTTGACTGATGTCATAAATCTTGTCAGCGGTAAGCTGCTGACCGCCGGAATAATCGTCGAAACCCAACACGCCTTCCACCACCAGCACCTTGTCCTTGGCGATCAGGTTGCGGTGATGATCGAACACATCCGAGAACACGCGCATCTCGACCCGCGCGCTGCGGTCGTCCAAAGTCACAAAAGCCATCGAACCACGCCGGGTCTGGCGCACGCGCAACGCAATCACCAGACCGGCTACCACGACTTGACGGTCGACGCTGCGCGAAGTCGGCGCTTCGCTGGCGTTACCCACCAAGGTCGCCAGCCGACCGCTGGTGATGCTCGCAAGTTCCGCCTCGTAACGGACGATGGGATGACCGGTGAGATACAGCCCCAGGGTTTCCTTCTCGCCCAGCAGCCGCTGTTCTTCATCCCACTCGGGCAGGCGAACGATCTCGATGGGCGCGGCCTCCGACAGCCACGCTTTCCGCCGCGCCGAACAGGTCGTTCTGTCCGGTACCTTCATCGCGTTCGCGTTGTTCCGCGAGCTTCAGCGCGCTCGGCAACTGCACCATCAGCGTCGCGCGATTCTCGCCGAGACTGTCGAAGGCACCGGCGCGGACCAAGGCTTCCAGCACACGGCGGTTGAGTTTGCGCAGATCGACGCGGCGGCAGAATTCGTAGAGATCCTTGAACGTGCCACTGTGCCGCACGTTCGGCCACCACGCCCTCGATGGCCGCCTGTCCGACGCCCTTGATGGCGCCGAGACCATAGATCACCGTGTCATCGCCGGCGATGGTGAAGTAATAATCCGAACGATTGACGTCGGGCGGCACGACCTTGAGCTTCATGTCGCGGCATTCGTCGATCAGCGTGACCACCTTGTCGGTGTTGTCCATATCCGCCGACAACACCGCGGCCATGAACGGCGCCGGATAATGCGCCTTCATCCATGCCGTCTGATAGGACACCAGCGCATACGCCGCCGAGTGCGATTTGTTGAAGCCGTAACCGGCGAACTTCTCCATCAAGTCGAAGATGTAGGTCGCGACTTTCTCGGCGACGCCGTTCGCCAGCGCGCCCTGGGTGAATATCTCGCGCTGCTTGGCCATCTCCTCGGGCTTCTTCTTGCCCATGGCGCGGCGCAGCAGATCGGCGGCGCCAAGACTGTAGCCGGCCAGCACCTGGGCGATCTGCATCACCTGTTCCTGGTACAGAATCACGCCGTAGGTCGGTTTCAGAATCGGTTCGAGTTTGGGATGCGGATAATCGACCCTCTGCTTGCCGTGCTTGCGTGCGATGAAATCGTCGACCATGCCCGATTGCAGCGGACCGGGACGGAACAAGGCCACCAGCGCGATGATGTCTTCGAAGCTATCCGGTTGCAGGCGCCGGATCAGATCTTTCATGCCGCTGGATTCCAACTGGAACACGGCGGTGGTCTGGCAGGCCTTGAGTAACTTGAACGGCGCCGGATCATCCAGCGGGATCAGTTCGATATCGATGGCGGTTTCATCACGCGCCGCGCGCTGGCGATTGAGCGTCTCCAGCGCCCAGGCAATGATGGTCAGCGTGCGCAGACCCAGGAAATCGAACTTCACCAGCCCGACCGCCTCGACATCGTCCTTGTCGAACTGGCTGACCAGATTGGCGCCGCCGGCTTCGCAATACAGCGGCGTGAAATCGGTGAGCTTGGACGGTGCGATCACCACACCGCCGGCATGTTTGCCGGCGTTGCGCGCCAGACCTTCCAGCGACTGGGCGAGATCGATGATCGCGCGCACGTCTTCTTCATTCTCGTAGGCCTGACGCAGTTGTTCTTCCTGCTCCAGCGCCTTGTCCAGCGTGATGCCGATTTCGAACGGGATCAGTTTGGCAATGCGGTCGACGAAGCCATAGGGATGACCGAGCACGCGACCGACGTCGCGCACCACCGCCTTGGCCGCCATGGTGCCGTAGGTGATGATCTGCGAGACCTTGTCGCGGCCGTATTTCTCGGCGACATAATCGATGACGCGGTCGCGGCCTTCCATGCAGAAGTCGACGTCGAAATCGGGCATCGACACGCGCTCGGGATTGAGGAAGCGTTCGAACAGCAAGTCATACTGAATCGGATCGAGATCGGTGATGCTCAGCGCATAGGCGACCAGCGAACCGGCGCCCGAGCCGCGTCCGGACCGACCGGGACACCGTTGTTCTTGGCCCAGTTGATGAAATCGGCAACGATCAGAAAGTAGCCGGGGAATCCCATCTGGATAATAACGTCGAGCTCGATTTGCAGTCGTTCGTCATAGGGTTTGCGGCGCTCGGCAAAATCGGGCGGCGACATTGGCCATTGAACAACTTCGGCAGGCGCAGCTCCAATCCCTCGCGTGCCTGGGCGCGAAAGAAATCGTCCATGGTCATGCCGGCGGGCACCGGGAAATCCGGCAGGTAATTCTTACCCAGCGTCAGTTCCAGATTGCAGCGTTTGGCGATCTCGACGGTGTTTTCCAAGGCCTCGGGGATGTCCGCGAACAGCTCGGCCATCTCTTCCGGCGACTTTCAGATACTGCTGTTCGCTGTGACGGCGCGGACGGCGCGGATCGTCCAAGGTGCGGCTATCGTGGATACACACGCGCGCCTCGTGCGCCTCGAAATCCGCGGAGGTGAGGAAATGCACATCGTTGGTGGCGACCACCGGCACGGCATGACGCGCCGCCAGATCGACAGCGGCGTGCAGATAGTGCTCTTCATGATCGCGGCCGGTGCGCTGCAGTTCCAGGTAATAACGATCCGGAAACAGGGCACACCAATCGGCCAGCATCTGCTCGGCCAGCGCCGCATTCCCTGCGCAGCAAGGCCAGCCCGACATCGCCCGCACGCCCACCCGACAGTGCGATCAGTCCATCACTGTGTTCACGCAGCCAATCTTTCTGCACGGTCGGCACGCCGCGATGCTGACCCTCGATGTAACTGCGCGACATCAGCGCATTGAGATTGAGATACCCGGCGCGGTCCTGACACAGCAACACCAGCCGGCTGGGCTGATTGGGGTCCAGCTCGTTGTGGATCCAGATATCGGCGCCGATGATCGGCTTCACCCCCGCCCCCAGCGCCGCCTTGTAGAATTTCACCAGTGCGAACAGATTGCTCTGATCGGTCACCGCGCAGGCGGGCATCCCCGCCGCCGCCACCGCCTTCACCAGCGGTTTGACGCGCACGATGCCGTCGACCAGCGAATATTCGGTGTGCAGATGGAGGTGGACGAAGGGAACTGTCATAACCGGCAGTGTCCGGCTTTGGGCGGGGGGATTCAAGGCTTGACTTGTGGGCATGTAGCCGTCCGCCGACACGCGATTGCCCTTATCCCGTTGGGAATAAACGGATCATGCGATGAGAGGGCCTTTTTCGATCCATCGTTACTTCGTCGCTTGCGCCTCGCGATGACGGTTCCGATGCATAAATCAGAAATTCCTGAGTACACCTGAGTACACCGGGTAATGTGCAGATCACTGGGCCGCATGAGTGTGGTAAGTTGCTGACCTGTACCCACTCGAGCGATCAATTTCGCTTTCTTTATCCGATAACCGCAAAGCCAGCCGGCACGTGAGGTCGCATGCAAGCAACTGCTGAATTACAAGTCGTACCCATCGGTCAGGGCGTTTCCGTCCGACACGAGATCACCCGTGTGGTCGAATTGCTCAAGGCCTATGATTTCATCCTCGAGACACATGCTTCCGGGACCAATATTGAAGGGAAGCTGGCCGATATTCTGGCGGCGGTCGCGCAAATACACGAAGCACTGCACGCCGAGGGCTGCGTGCGCCTGGTGAGTTATCTCAAACTGGAAACCCGCACCGACAAGTTACCCACCCTCGCCGGCAAGCGGCTTGAATAACCGCCAACAATTTTTGAAAAGAGCTCATGCGCGTGCGGATGGCGTGGCGACGGCTCAGGATTGTCGATCGAACTCCAGCAACTTGCGCACCGGCGCAAAATTGCGTCGATGGATAGGTGTGACGCCAAGTAAACGTAGCCCGGATGTAGCGCAGCGGAATCCGGGACTTCATTCGCCCTTGTGTACGGCAATCAATCCATGACGTTCGTGTGATCCCGGATTTCGCTGCGCTACATCCGGGCTACACTTGCTATCGAATCTCAATTGTTGACACCCATTGTATTTCCGCATTTTGTGTTCCGCAACATAGCGGGGGTCACTATCGTCAAGACATAGGAACGTTATCTCGGCCTCTCCGCAGCCACCGTGAAGTGCGCACTCATAGGAATTTATATTTTGCAAAAGAACCTGCTTATTTTGGCCAGAACAATATGCATTTGCCTCTTTTAACGCCTCTCCCTTGGCGCCTGAAGGACCGGAAAATGGAACGCGCACGGAGATGCTATATGTATCCTTGGCGACTTTCATCGGTCCGGTATTTGCGCATGCGGACAGCCCCACTACTACTGCTATCGCTATCAGAATTCTCATTATCTATTCCTCTCGCGTTAAAAGCTGAGTCCGTTTCGCCGGTCTGCGACCTTATGTTTTTCAGTGACGCACAACGTGGTCATCGAGCGGAGCGAGGTGCGAGCGTCCGACTGGATGGCCTTGTTCGGTAATTCCTCTATGCTCAGGATGTCTGAACAATCTCCGACCGCCAGATCCACAAGATTTTTCTGCTGTGGTCGCAGACTGGTATCCGTAAGCGACAATCGGTATTCCATGTCTGGAGCGAAAGACGGATCTTTCTGAAATACATTGAAGTGGAACTTCTGCGAATTCAGTGTTCGTTTATCCACCTCGACCCCTCTGTCATAGGAAACCTGAGCACAGTGGAGATGCAAAGCCGTATTGTTTTTGGCTAGCGCGTCACGGACACGTAGATCAGGGTCAATGGTTCGTGCACGCGAACGACACAGTCGTACTCCCCGTGCTTCGCAAGCAATAGAATCCTGCGGTCTGTAATGGTGGGCATTGACGCGCACCATGCGTACACCGGATTCGCCGTGCCAGTCAGGTACGGATGCCCATTCATGCGGTACATGCCATCACCATCATTTGGGTCACCCAGCACTTTGTTCTCCCACTCTCTGTAGGTCGCCAGACTGCCGAACCGTAACGAGCCAGAGGCGAGCAATTCGTCCGCCCAGCGACGTTCCATTGCTTTCACCAGCATCGCGGGTGGCGGATACGCGCCGTACTCTACCCCGTCCACAATCATGGCCCCTGACTCAGTCGTGATAAGTGCCATGTTAAGCTTCCACTGCGAACACTTAGGCTGAGGGGCGGCTGCGCAATAGCAGCGACGTCCCTTGGAGCCCATTGTTATGCGCTGCCATCAGAATATGACCTTGTACGTCCTTCCGTCATTGGTTCTTGCTTCTCCCATCCCTGTGTTATCAAGATTCGCACGAACAAGCACCTCCATCATCAGCTTTGTATTGGGGTTTCTAAGAATCGCATAGCCAATTGATGTGCTTCCAAGTGAGTAGCCTGTTCCGAAGCTTGAAAATGAGCCGAATGTTCTGCCGGCAAATGCTGTACCAGTAGTTGTTCCGAAAGTAACCGAATCATTTCTTAACTCGACATATTTTCCGCTTAGCCGTGTCCCGTCGAGCCATATTCACCCACACCTCATGGTTGGCGACATTAAAGCCTCCCTGAAGAGTTTCTCCTGTATCAAAGCTTATAAGTTCGACGTTGTACGCACAGCCGGCGATAAGCAATATGATCACCAATGCCAAGTATTTCACCGTCTCTCTCATATCATTTTCCTCGCGATATTAGGCGGATTACGCAGTATTGGGTGATAGGCCGCTTCCGACTATCACAATATTGGTAGAAATTGATTTGTCGGTACGGGATTTCGCATCTTTCTGATTCTTTAAGAAGTTATTATGGTGTTCAGCATTACCCAGGCGAATCTGAAATGCAATATCCGCTGCCTGGAGGCGATTATCATGCGCATGTCCGAAGGTCGTTTTAAGCGTTACCACACCAGCAAGGTCCGCTAATGCTTATTTTTACACTCCCCCCTTCGGCTGAAAAGCTCTTTGAAGTGAGGGTCTGCTTTTCGCCGTTTCCGGCGGTTCCTGCCCAACGCGCTTAGGGTCCAGTTGCCACCGGTCAGCCGTCTTTTCAGAAGGGAGCTCACTATAAATCCGCAAGTCGTCGAAGAATAGCCCAAATAATGGGCAAATCGACTTACGACTATCCCTCCTCCAATAACCGCCGCACCGGCGCAAAGCTGCGTCGATGGATAGGTGTAACGCCGAGTTGTTGCAATGCCGCAAGATGCGCTGGACTGGGATAGCCCTTGTGCCCGGCAAGACCATAACCCGGATATATCGCATCGAGCGCAACCATCTCGTGATCACGCGCGACCTTGGCGATGATCGATGCGGCACTGATGGCAGCAACGCGACTATCGCCTTTCACCACCGCCTCTGCAGGACAAGGTAGTTCTGGGCAGCGGTTGCCATCGATGAGGGCGAATTCGGGTGCCACTGACAATGCCAGCACGGCGCGACGCATAGCCAATAAACTGGCCTGCAGAATATTGATCGCATCAATCTCTTCGACTTCTGCGCGGCCCAAGGCCCAGGCCAACGCCTGCTCACGGATAATCGGCGCCAGCGCCTCGCGGCGCGCTTCACTCAGTTTTTTGGAATCGGCCAGGCCGACGATAAACCGCGCCGGATCGAGAATCACTGCCGCCGCCACCACGGGACCTGCCAAGGGACCACGGCCGACCTCATCGACGCCGGCAACCAGCAGTAGCCCACGCGTGAAATCGAAATCGGGTTGATCGATCATCGTCCCGCCACTTGCAACACGGCCGCGGCGGCACTGTGATCGGCATCGCGACGCAATTGCTTATGCAGATCGTTGAAGGCTGTGATCAGTGCTTGGCGCGTAACCGTATCGTCGAGCGACTTCAACACCGCGCTGCCCAAAGCCTCCGGTGTCGCTTCATCTTGAAGAAATTCCGGAACCAGCGCGCGCTCAGCCAAGAGATTAGGCAACGAAAAATACGGCAGATGCACCAATCGGCGAGCCAACCAATAGGTCAAACGTGCGAGACGGTAGGCAACGACCATCGGACGTTTCAACAGCAGGGCTTCCAATGTCGCCGTACCTGAAGCCAACAGCACCGCATCACTTGCGGCCATCGCCTTACGCGCCTGGCCGTCGATGAGATGCACCGGCAGGTCACCCATATGGCGGCGCAAAGCACCCATGAAAATCTCGCGCGTAATCGTGTTGGCCAGCGGCACGACGAAATGCACATCGGGCCGATGATGCGCACACCAATGCACCGTGGCGATAAAGGTATCCGCCAAGCGCGCAACCTCGCCCGCGCGGCTGCCGGGCAATAAGGCCACCAGCGGCACACCTACCGGCAGATGCAAGTCCGCGCGTGCGGCCTCGGCATCGACATGGTCGGGAATCAGATCCGCCAGCGGATGACCTACACAACTGACTGGCACATGATGTTCCTGGTAGACCGCCATCTCAAAGGGAAACAGCGTCAGCATGTGATCAACGCTGCGCGCAATCGTCTTGATCCGCCCTTTGCGCCAAGCCCATACCGAAGGGCTGACATAATGCACCGTCGGAATACCCGCCGCCTTCAATCGTCGCTCGACACCCAGGTTGAAATCCGGCGCATCGATGCCAACGAACACATCGGGTGGGTCAGCGAAAAAATGTTTGATGACTGCGCGACGAATGCGCAGCAGTCGCGGCAAATGCGCCAGCACCTCGAACAGACCCATCACCGAGAGTTCTTCCATCGGAAACAGGCTGCGGCATCCCACTGCCATCATCTGCGCGCCACCAATGCCTTCGATGATGGCGTCCGGGTGTCGCTCGCGCAGCGCGCGGATCAAGCCGGCTCCGAGCAGGTCGCCAGACATTTCGCCGGCGATGATACCGACGCGTAATGGTTTTGAGTGTGCCGTTCGGTTGTTCATGGCGGAAGCTGGAGCTTAGTTGTGGCGAACATAGCATGAGGGTGAGACCAGCCCTAGACTTTTTGCCGAAATTAAATGCGCGGATTCAATCACGCAGTGCAACGCAGATGAATGATTGCATTGCGCGCGCGGGATAGCGGGCAACAAAAAACCCGCAAGCTGTTGAGCATTGCGGGCTTTCTGGACTTCTCCGGACGGTGCCGGATTCTAAGATGGTGCCGACGGCGAGACTCGAACTCGCACAGCCTAAGCCACTACCCCCTCAAGATAGCGTGTCTACCAATTCCACCACGTCGGCGTGTGCTTGTGTGTTACGGCTTGGGCGTCTCCTGCGCAGCACCGTTTGCCTTGTCGCTCCCGGGTGCCTTGTCGGTCTTGGGTGCCTTGTCGCTCCCGTTTGCCTTGTCGCTCTTGGGTGCAACAGGGGCATCTGGCATATCCGAGGGCAGATCCGAAGGCGTATCCGAAATTGGCGCCTGTGCCGGGGCTGTGGGCGCGTCGGGAAGATCGGTCGGGACTTTTTTGTCCACGGCCGCGTCACCCGCGGCCGGTGTTGCAGGCGCGACTTGTTCGGTCACACTCGCTGGACCCTCACGATTGCCCATGACCAGTGGCGTCGACAACAACAGACTGTTAGCGAAGAACAGCGTGGCCAACACGGCCGATGTACGTGACAGAAAATTACCCGCACCGCGTGCACCGAATACCGTCGCCGAGGCACCGCTGCCGAAAGCCGCGCCCGCGTCCGCGCCCTTGCCCTGCTGCAACAGGATCAGCACGATCAACGAAACTGCCAACGCCACTTGAACAATCAATAAGAAAACGTACATAAAGTTACTGCCTCTAAGGGGCCTGCGCCCCACCCAAGCTATCCATCAGTTCTGCCGACTAGTTTTGATCCGGCGCCCGACAGATTGCCAGGAATTCATCCGCCGTCAGCGACGCGCCGCCGATCAGGCCACCGTCGATATCCGGCATGCCGAACAGTTCGGCTGCGTTCGAACCCTTCACACTGCCACCGTAAAGAATCTGTACCTTGTCGGCGACGCTCTTGTCCAACTTCGCCAGCTTGGCGCGGATGAAGGCGTGCACATCCTGCGCCTGCTGCGGACTGGCGGTCTTGCCTGTGCCAATGGCCCACACCGGCTCATACGCGATCACCGCCTCACCCAGGGCTGCGATGCCCTCCAGTTCGATCACCGCATCGAGTTGACGACCGACGACTTGTTCGGTGATGCCCTGCTCGCGCTCATCCAGCAGTTCGCCGACACACAGAATCGGTATCAGGCCGAATTTACGCGCAGCGGCAAATTTACGCGCCGTGAATGCATCGCTTTCACCGTAAATGGCGCGGCGCTCGGAATGGCCGACGATGGCGTATTGGCAACCGGTGTCCTTCAACATCGGACCGGAGATTTCACCGGTGAACGCGCCGGACTCCTGATCACTGATGTCCTGTGAGCCGACACCGATCTTGCTGCCCGCGGCCAACGCGGCAACCTTGGCGATGTAGACAAACGGCGGGCAAACCGCGACGGCCGCCGTCTTCACATCGGCCAGGCCCTGTTTGAGGCCGGCCATAAGCACGTCGATGCTCGCCGCCGTGCCATTCATCTTCCAGTTACCAGCCACCAGCGGTTGTCGCATAAACCCTCGCCCAAGTCCTTAAAATCAGAGCGCGGTAGCTTAGCGGCGGGAAGGGCAAAAAGCAATTTAGCTTGCGCGGTTTGGCCAGTAAATACTGCAACTTCGTGTCGTAGGCGCGGGCCACGGCGCATACCGTCAACCCGTTTGGCGCGGAATCCTCACCCGATAGCTTGTCTAGGTCTTATGCGGCGGCACCACTCAACAGCTGCGCCACCCGTGCGGCCAGTTCGGTCGCCTCGCGGCGCACCTCAGCCTCATCCTCGCCCTCGACCATCACGCGCACTACCGGTTCAGTACCCGACGGCCGCAGCAGCACCCGACCACGCCCGGCCAGACGCTCTTCGCTGGCGCGCACCGCGTCCAGGATCGGCGGATACTCCTTGAGATTGACCCGACCGCTGACCGGCACGTTAATCATGTGTTGCGGGTATTTGCTCATCCCTGCGCGCAGTTCAGCCAGACTCAGCCCACGCTTAACCATTTCGGTCACGACCTGGAGCGCGGACACGATACCGTCGCCCGTGCTCGTGCGGTCCAGACAGATGATATGACCGGAAGATTCACCACCCAGCTGCCAACCCTGTGCGGCGAGCATTTCCAGCACATAGCGATCGCCGACGGCCGCACGCACCAGCTCTATACCCTCACGCTTGAGGGCATGTTCCAAACCCAGATTGCTCATCACCGTGCCGACCACGCCACCCTGCAGCGTCCCGGCCAGCTGGCGTGAACACGCGATGATATAGAGGATCTCGTCGCCGTCGAGCAGGTTGCCCTGATGATCGACCATAGCCACACGGTCACCGTCACCGTCAAAGGCAATACCAAGATCGGCACCATGCTCCAACACAGCCGCCTGTAGGCGCTTGGGATGGGTCGAACCGCAATCCTGATTGATGTTGAGGCCATTGGGCTCGTTACCGATGGCGATAACCTCGGCATCGAGCTCATCGAATACCGCAGGGGCGACTTTATAAGTCGCGCCGTGGGCACAGTCGACCACAATCTTGAGCCCACGCAGCGTCAAGCTCATCGGAATTGTGCTTTTGCAAAACTCGATATAACGCCCTTCGGCATCGACCACACGTTCGGCCTTGCCGAGCATGCTGGAATCGACCGTCTGCATGGGCAGATCGAGCATGCGCTCGATCTCCAGTTCCACTTCGTCGGGCAGTTTGGCGCCCTGACCGGAAAAGAATTTGATGCCGTTGTCGGCGAAGGGATTGTGCGAGGCAGAAATCACGATGCCGGCACAGGCATGCAGCGTACGGGTGAGATAGGCGATCGCCGGGGTGGGCATCGGGCCGAGCAGTTTGGTGTCCATACCCGCAGCCGACAGTCCAGCCTCGAGCGCAGATTCGAACATGTAACCCGAAATCCGCGTGTCTTTGCCGATGAGTACCTTGTCGCAGCTGGCGTTACCCAGCACTTTTCCCACGGCCCAGCCGAGCTTGAGCATAAAATCCGCCGTGATCGGCGCCTCACCGACCCGGCCACGTATGCCATCTGTTCCGAAATATTTTCTGGTCACTTACATTCCTCCTCAACAGGCATCCGCCTGAATGGCACGTACTTAGGCCGAAAAGTAGGGTGGGTTAGCGTTTTTCGCGTAACCCACCCTACATTTGATGGGGGCGATAGTGTACGCGTTCCGTCCATCCCTGACGCCGTCGGTCTCAATCGGCCGACCACACGGCGGCGCACATGCGCACAGCCTGCGCAGTCGCGGCCACATCGTGTACCCGCACGATGCGCGCGCCCTGCCACACCGCCAACACCGCCAACGCTACACTCGGGTGCAAGCGTTGCTCAACGGGGAGACCGAGCACGCTGCCGATCAATGACTTACGTGACAATCCTACCAGTATAGGATAGCCAGCTTCAGCGAATATCGGCAGCTGTTTGAGCAAACGCAGGTTGTGCGCCGCGCTCTTACCGAAACCGAAGCCAGGGTCGAGTACGATCCGTTCGCGTGACATCCCCGCCGCCTGACAAGCTGCCGCCCGTTCGAGCAGGAAGCCCTTCACCTCGACGACGACATCATCATAGTGCGGCTGCTGCTGCATGCTGCGCGGCTCGCCCTGCATGTGCATCAGACACACGGGCACGCCACTCGCCGCCGCCATCTCCAGCGCACCCGGTTCACGCAGGGCGCGCACATCATTGATGAAGCCAGCCCCGGCCGCGACGGCGGCACGCATTACCTCGGCCTTGCTGGTGTCGACCGAAATCACCACCGGGAGCTCGGCATGCACGGCCTCGATCACGGGAATGACCCGGTCCAACTCCTGCTGCACAGATACCGGCGCGGCACCCGGCCGCGTCGACTCGCCACCGACATCGATGATCGCCGCGCCCTCCGCCACCATCGCACGCGCCTGCGCCAGCGCTGCCGCGTGTGTGGCATAACGCCCGCCATCGGCGAACGAATCCGGCGTGACGTTGAGTATCCCCATCACCTGAGGCTGAGTGAGATCCAGAATAATTCCAGCGCAGTCGAGAGGCATAAGCTCACTTCGTCATCAAAAACAAACGCCCCGCTTCGGCGGGGCGTTTTTTACAGCAGGAGTGCGACTCAGTGCTGGCCGGCAGGACCACCGATGGTGCCTTCGCCGGGTTTCGGCGTTGGCACTTCACCCGTCACAGCGGAACCGCCACCGGAGGCCGGCTTGTCGTCTTCCCAGTCTTGCGGCGGACGCGGCGGCTTACCGTTCATGATGTCGTCGATCTGATGCGCATCGATGGTCTCAAATTTAATCAGCGCGTCGGCCATGGCATGCAGCTTGTCCATGTTCTCCTGCAGGATCTGCGTCGCGCGCTTGTAATTGCGGTCGATGATGGCGCGAATCTCTTCGTCGATGGTATGCGCAGTGCCATCGGAGACGCTCTTGTGTTGGGTCACGGAATGCCCCAGGAACACTTCACCCTCGTCCTCGCTATAGGTCAGCGGACCGAGACGTTCGGACAGACCCCATTTGGTCACCATGTTGCGCGCCATTTCGGTGGAGCGTTGGATATCGTTAGAAGCGCCGGTGGTCACCCGCTCTGCACCGAACACCAGTTCTTCGGCGATACGTCCGCCGAACAGGCTGGAGATACGACTCTCCAGACCCTGCTTGCTGAGGCTGTAACGATCCTCTTCCGGTAGATACATGGTCACGCCCAGCGCACGGCCGCGCGGAATGATGCTGACCTTGTAGACCGGGTCGTGATCCGGCACCAGACGTCCGACGATGGCATGTCCCGATTCGTGATACGCGGTGAGTTTCTTTTCGGCCTCGCTCATCACCATGGAGCGGCGCTCGGCGCCCATCATGATCTTGTCCTTGGCCTTCTCGAAATCTTCCATGTCCACCGTGCGCTTGTTGGAACGCGCGGCGAACAGTGCCGCCTCGTTGACCAGATTGGCCAGGTCGGCACCGGAAAAGCCCGGCGTGCCACGCGCAATAAGTTGCGGCTTGACGTTGTCGGAGATCGGCACTTTGCGCATGTGCACTTTGAGGATCTGTTCACGACCACGCACATCCGGCAGCGGCACGACTACCTGGCGGTCGAAACGGCCCGGACGCAACAGCGCCGGATCGAGCACGTCGGGACGGTTGGTCGCCGCGATAACGATCACGCCCTCGTTGCCTTCGAAGCCGTCCATCTCGACCAGCAATTGGTTGAGCGTTTGTTCGCGTTCATCGTGACCACCGCCGAGACCGGCACCGCGATGTCGACCGACAGCATCGATTTCGTCGATGAAGATAATGCACGGCGCGTGCTTCTTCGCCTGCTCGAACATGTCGCGCACGCGCGAAGCGCCGACGCCGACGAACATCTCGACGAAGTCGGAACCGGAAATGGTAAAGAACGGCACCTTGGCCTCGCCGGCGATGGCGCTGGCGAGCAGCGTTTTACCGGTACCGGGTGAGCCGACCATCAGCACGCCGCGCGGAATCTTGCCGCCGAGTTTTTGGAACTTGCCCGGGTCGCGCAGGAACTCGACCAGCTCGCTGACTTCTTCTTTGGCCTCTTCGACACCCGCCACATCGGCGAAGGTGACCTTGACCTGATCTTCGCCGAGCATACGTGCACGGCTCTTGCCGAATGACATCGCGCCACGACCACCGGCACCACCCTGCATCTGGCGCATGAAGAATATCCACACACCGATCAGCAACAGCATCGGGAACCAGGAGATGAAAATCTGTGTCAGCAGACCCTGTTCGTCGCGTGGTTTGGCCACCACGGTCACGCCGTTGGCCAACAGGTCGTCGATCATTTTCGGATCATCGGGCGAATAGGTCTGGAAGCGCTCACCGCCACTGGTCTCGCCGAGCACGATGCGATCCTGAATGGTGACGCGCTCGACATTGCCCGCTTTCACCTGGGCGATGAAGTCGGAATAACCGAGTGTATTGGCGCGCGGCGCCGGCGGTCCGAAACTGTTGAATACGGACATCAGCACCACGGCGATGACCACCCACAGAACCAGATTTTTGGTCATGTCGTTCAAACTTGCCTACCTTGCCCGTAATGGGTCAACTAACTTGGGGTCGACTAACTGCCTGCAACCTATTGGGGTAAATCGCGACCATACGCCGCATTTCTGCCTCTGACCTTACTACAGTTTCCGCTCACTGGCCACCAGATAGACCTCGCGGGATCGGGGTCTGGAGGCCTTGGGTTTGCGCACGAAAACCTTAGCGAAATCCTTACGTAAGGACAGCACCAGCGCATCAAAACCCTCGCCCTGGAAAACCTTGCTGACGAAGGTACCGCCCGGTCTGAGCATGTCGCGGGCGAACTCCACGGCCAATTCCACCAAATACATGGTGCGCGCCTGATCCACGACACCTACGCCGGAGATATTGGGGGCCATGTCCGACATTACAAGGTCGATTGGTCGATCACCGAGCAAGGTCTTGAGTTGTCCCAGCACCGCCTCATCACGGAAATCGCCCTCGATGAACGTGACCCCGGGTAACGGCTCCATCGGCAGGATATCCAGCGCGAACACCTGGCCCTTGGCGCCCAACAGTTTGGCCGCATACTGCGACCAACCGCCCGGTGCCGCACCCAGATCGACCACCGTCATGCCGGGCTTGAGCAAACGATACTTCTGATCCAATTCTTCCAGTTTATAAACCGCACGCGAACGCCAGCCCTCACGTTGCGCACGTTGGACATACTCGTCGTCGAAATGTTCCCGCAGCCAACGGCCACTGCTTTTGCTACGTGCCATGGTTATTGAAGTAACCGTCAAGGCGCCAAGTGCGCGAAGAATGATCTGAATTTAACCGCCAAGGCGCAAAGACGCCAAGAAAATCATTTGGTGCAAAACACTGATGGCACGAATGGCACATACTTGGGCGGTTTCGCCATCAATGTAGGGTGGGTTAGGTGTACGCAGTTTGTGCCGTAACCCACCAAGCGTGCCGTCAGGCACACCTTAAAAAACGCGTCGTGATTTAGTCCCCCAGGCTTGGTTCGGCCCCGGCGGGGAAAACTGCCGATTCAACACGTTGTCTGCCACCGGAAATCGGTGTTTGCTGTCGGTCGTCACTTTATACTTGCGTTTAGTTTTGACCCTCAGGTTGAGCACTTGCATCAGCTGACGCACCCGTTCGCGGCCAATAATGAAGCCTTCTGCGCGTAGGTTCTTCATCATCATCCGACTCCCCAGGCTGTCACGAGAGGCCACGAACAGTGCCCTCATGCGCCGTCGCAACGCCAGCTCTTCCGGAGGGACTACCTTGCCCGGCCGATCTCGCCAGTCGTAATAGGCGCTACGCGGCACACCCAGCAGGTGGCACAACATGTTGACCGGATAATCGCCCGCCTGATCACGGATGAATCCGTACTTCACTTCATTTCCTTGGCGAAGTACTGACTCGCTTTTTTTAAAATCTCTTTCTCCATCCGCAGGCTGCGGACTTCCTTCCGCAACCGCGCCAACTCTTGGCGCTGCGCAACGCTTGGTGGGTTACGCATACTACGCTAACCCATCCTACATTTGACCTTAAGTTAAGTGCCATTCACTCATGGCACCATTATGCCTTGGCGGTTCGTAGCGTCCTGTCGCCTCAGCGGTGCCAAGTTCTACCGCAGGGATTTTCAGCGTATACTGCGCGCCCCGTTCTCGAGCCTCGACCATGAAACTCACCGATCAGCAGAAACGCCACTTGCGCGGCCTCGGACACGCCCTCAAACCCGTGGTCATCCTCGGCAATGCCGGTCTGACCGAAAACGTGCTGGCGGAAATCGATCAGGCACTGGCCTATCATGAGCTCATCAAGGTACGGATCAATGCGGCCGATCGTGAGCAACGCGCTGCGATCATTGACGCAATTTGCGAACAGACCAAGGGACACCCCGTCCAATGCATCGGCCACATCCTGTTGATCTTCCGCCGCAACCCGAAAAAACACCGCATTTCACTCAACCCAGCGGGCTAGCACGCGCGAGGTTAGCACCTGTAGCCTGGATGAAGCGCAGCGAAATCCGGGGAAGTTCGGAGCTGCGACTGTCCCGGATTTCGCTGCGCTTCATCCAGGCTACATCGGCGCTACATCGGACCGCGCCGCTCCCAGATCACCAACAGCGTCACGCCGAATAATGCATTGCTCAAATACAGCACCGATGCCGCCGCGTGCAACTGGCCAAAACGCGTCGCGGCCGCGGAACCCGCTGCAAAACCCGCTTCACGTAAGGCCGCAATCTCCGGTGCGAAACCGAATTCGTTGATCAGAATCGATATCAGCATCAACACCAGCAACACGCCCGACGCATCGACCGTGGAATGCGCCGCGCGGCGATTGCGCAACAATAAAAAAGCGCCGATGACCAAGCCGGCAAAGTTCAGATAGTGGAATAAGATTCCGGCAATGGTGCCCGCAGTAGGGCGATCCAATTCAGCGAATAACACGGGGGCGACGACGAAACCGACCGTCCACAACGCGCCGATCCACAGCGCTAATAGGACACGCTCCAAGGCACTCCAGAAACAAGCGCCGGGAATCATCGGCTGGCAACGCTCAAGGGACCGCCGATCGGCGCCCACGTCATGCCCACGCACATCGATGGGTGTAAACAGAAATTGATACCGTTCATGCAGGGAAGCCGCAGGTTATTCGTAGCGCACTTCGACGATTTCGAAATTCTTGGCGCCACCCGGGGTCTGCACCGTGGCGACATCGCCTTCCTCTTTACCGATGAGCGCCCGGGCAATGGGCGAATTCACGGAAATCCGGCCCGCTTTAATATCGGCCTCATCCTCGCCGACGATCTGATAAGTAACCTCATCGCTGCCGTCTTCATCATTGAGCACGACCGTGGCACCGAAAATCACTTTGCCATTGGCCGGCATCTTGGTCACATCGATCACATGCGCATGACTGAGCTTGCCTTCGATCTCCTTAATGCGACCTTCGGCGAAGCTCTGCTGTTCGCGCGCGGCATGGTATTCGGCATTCTCTTTCAGATCACCATGCGCGCGCGCATCGGCAATCGCCTGAATAATGCGCGGGCGATCGACGGTTTTCAGTTGCTGCAATTCAGCGCGCAACTTTTCAGCGCCGAGCACAGTCATTGGCACTTTGCTCATGTCGGCAATTCCTCGTGCAGCTTCTGCAAACGATTGACTTTTACGTTATCACGGCTATCCAACGCCATGCACGTCGCCTTGCCGTGCGCCAGCGTGGTGCTGTAATTCACCTTGTGCTGCAGGGCGCTGCGGCGGATCGTGTAGGAGTCAGCGATAGCCTGCTTGCCTTCCGTCGTATTCACGATATAGCGAATCTGATCGTTCTTGATCATGTCCACGATATGCGGCCGACCCTCGGTGACCTTGTTGACGACTTCGACCGTAATACCTTCAACAGCAATGGCGGCGGCGGTGCCACGTGTGGCCACAACTTCGAAGCCGCGACTGACAAAATCGCGCGCCAGCGAAACCGCACCACGTCGATCCGCTTCGCGCACACTGATGAAAATCTTGCCGCCAATCGGCAACGCGGCGCCGGCGCCGAGCTGGGCACGCCCGAAGGCCTCGCCGAAAGTCGTGCCCACGCCCATCACTTCGCCGGTGGATTTCATCTCCGGACCCAGCAGTGGATCGACACCCGGGAATTTGATGAACGGGAACACCGCCTCTTTTACCGAGAAATACGGCGGGATGCGTTCGCGGGTGGCATTCTGCGCAACCAAGGATGTGCCGACCATGCAACGCGCGGCGATTTTGGCCAGCGCCTGGCCAGTGGCCTTGGAAACAAACGGCACGGTACGTGAGGCGCGCGGATTTACTTCCAGCACATAAATGTCATCGCCCTTGATGGCGAACTGCGCATTCATCAGGCCAATGACATTGCGTTCCATGGCCATGGCGCGCATCTGCTCGCGCATACGATCCTGAAGCGCAGCACAAAGTATAAGGTGGCAATGAACAGGCCGAATCGCCGGAATGCACGCCAGCTTGTTCGATGTGCTCCATGATGCCGCCGATCAGCACATCGGTGCCGTCACAAATGGCATCCACATCCACCTCGACCGCATCATCAAGAAAACGATCCAGCAACATCGGTGATTCATGGGAGACTTTCACCGCCTCGCGCATGTAACGTTCCAGATCTTCTTCGATGTAGACAATCTCCATGGCACGGCCACCGAGCACGTAGGACGGCCGCACCACCAGCGGATAACCAATTTCATCCGCGGATTTCACCGCCTGTTCTTCGGTGCGCGCAGTGCGGTTGGGCGGTTGCTTCAAGCCCAGCTTTTCGATCATCTGCTGGAAGCGTTCGCGGTCTTCTGCCAGGTCGATGCAGTCCGGCGAGGTGCCGATAATCGGCACGCCATTGGCTTCGAGGTCACGCGCCAGTTTCAGCGGCGTCTGGCCGCCGAACTGCACGATCACGCCCTTCGGGTTTTTCCTTGTCGACGATTTCGAGCACATCTTCCAGCGTGAGCGGCTCGAAATACAGACGGTCGGAGGTATCATAGTCAGTCGACACAGTTTCCGGATTGCAGTTGACCATAATGGTCTCATAACCATCTTCACGCAATGCCAGTGCAGCATGCACACAGCAATAATCAAACTCAATGCCTTGACCGATGCGGTTCGGCCCACCACCCAGCACCATGATTTTGTCGCGATGCGTCGGATGTGCCTCGCATTCCTCTTCGTAGGTGGAATACATATAGGCAGTGCCGGTGGCGAATTCGGCGGCACAGGTATCGACCCGCTTGTACACCGGACGCACATGCAGCGCATGGCGCAAGTCGCGCACGCTCTGCTTCCTTCACACCCAGCAATCGCGCCAAGCGTCGATCCGAAAAACCTTTGCGCTTTGAATGCGCGCAGGCAACGGCTCGTCCAGATCGGCAATCCAGCGCACACTTGCCAGCTTCAACTTCGCGCTTGATCAGCTCTTCGATCTGCACCAGGAACCAAGGATCGATGTGCCTAGATCTCGTAAACTTCTTCGACGCGTCATGCCCATGCGGAAAGCATCACCGACATACCAGAATGCGATCGGGCCCGGCTTCGCCCAATTCAGCGCGCAGTACAACTCGTGCATCGTTTGGTCTTCGGATCTAGGCGTCGATCGAAGCCGTCAATACATTCCAGTCCGCGCAAGGCCTTCTGAAACGATTCCTGGAAAGTGCGGCCGATGGCCATCACTTCGCCCACTGATTTCATCTGCGTGGTTAAACGGGCATTGGCCTTGGGGAATTTCTCAAAAGTGAAACGAGGAATTTTGGTCACGACATAATCAATTGTCGGCTCAAACGAGGCCGGAGTTGCGCCACCCGTAATTTCATTCTTCAATTCATCCAGCGTGTAACCCACCGCCAGTTTGGCCGCGACTTTGGCAATCGGAAAGCCGGTGGCCTTGGATGCCAGAGCCGAGGAACGCGACACGCGCGGATTCATCTCGATGACGATCATGCGCCCAGTTTTCGGGGTTAATAGCGAACTGCACATTGGAGCCACCCGTATCCACGCCGATTTCGCGCAGCACCGCAATCGCTCGCGTTGCGCATGATCTGGTATTCCTTGTCGGTCAGTGTCTGCGCTGGTGCCACAGTGATGGAATCACCAGTATGCACACCCATCGGATCGAAATTTTCAATCGAGCAGATGATGATGCAGTTGTCGCACGGTCACGCACCACTTCCATTTCGAATTCTTTCCAGCCAAGCAGTGATTCTTCAATCAACAACTCCTTAGTGGGGATAGATTCCAGACCGCGCTCGCAAATCTCGACGAACTCTTCTCGATTGTAGGCAATGCCGCCGCCGCGAACCACCCATGGTAAAGGACGGACGGATAATGGTAGGGAAGCCGATCATCGGCCTGAACCTGCAACGCCTCTTCCATGCTGTGCGCGATGGCCGAGCGTGGCATGCGACAGGCCGATCTTACGCATGGCCTTGCTGAATTTTTCGCGGTCTTCGGCCTTGTCGATAGCTTCGCGGGTGGCGCCGATCATCTCCACGCCGAATTTCTCCAGCACACCCTCGCTCGCCAGATCCAGCGCACAATTGAATGCTGTCTGGCCGCCCATGGTTGGCAGCAGAGCATCGGGCCTCTCACTTCAATGATCTTGTCCACCATCCGCCACTCAACCGGCTCAATATACGTGGCGTCGGCCATCTCCGGGTCGGTCATGATCGTTGCCGGATTGGAGTTCACCAAAATGACACGATAGCCCTCTTCCTTGAGCGCCTTACATGCCTGCGCGCCGGAGTAATCAAACTCGCAGGCTTGGCCGATCACGATAGGACCGGCGCCGAGGATGAGGATGCTTTTATGTCGGTACGTTTGGGCATAGGACTCGTTAGGCGCTAAGTATGAAGCAGAGGCGTAAAACCCGATGTTTTTAGCCACGGAATCCACGGAAGAACACGGACAAGCACACTACCTAAAATCCCAAGTCGTTACTGAGCGGTAGGACTTGTGGGCCTTACATCACGCTTCTTTCCGTGTCGTTCCGTGGCTGAAAATATTTTTTTCTTACACCTCACGCCTCACTTGGCTTTGATCATTTGAACAAATCTGTCAAAAAGCGACGCGACATCGTGCGGACCCGGGCTCGCCTCGGGATGCCCCTGAAAGCTGAACGCCGGGATATCGGTACGTTCCAAACCTTGCAAGGTATTGTCGAACAGCGAGCGATGTGTAGGTTTGAGCGTCGCCGGCAGCGTCGTCTCGTCTACCGCAAACCCGTGATTCTGGCTGGTGATCATCACTACCTTGCTGGCGAGATCCTGCACCGGATGATTGGCGCCGTGATGACCAAATTTCATCTTCACCGTGCGCGCGCCACTGGCCAGTCCGAGTAACTGATGTCCCAAACAAATACCGAACATAGGCACACGTTGGTCCGCCAATTCTTGGATCGCGGCGATGGCGTAATCACACGGTTCCGGATCACCCGGGCCGTTGGACAGAAACACGCCGTCCGGTTTGAGTTTGAGCACTTCGCTGGCTGGAGTCTTGGCCGGCACCACGGTGATACGGCAGCCACGGTCGACCAACATACGCAGGATGTTGCGCTTCACGCCAAAATCATAGGCGACGACATGGAGTGGCAGCTTCTCTTCCAGCGGATGTGGCGCCGACGGCATGCCGCCTTCCAGCGTCCAGGAGCCCTGCGCCCACGCATAAGGTTGATGCGTCGTGACCTCTTTGGCCAAGTCCATTCCTTTCATCCGGGGAAGGCACGCGCGGCGGCGAGAGCGGCGTCCGCATCGATGTTTTCACCGGCGATGATGCAACCGGCCTGTGCGCCTTTTTCGCGCAGAATACGCGTCAAGCGCCGCGTGTCGATGCCGGCGATACCGACGACCTTGCGGCGGGTCAGGTAGGCCTCGAGGGATTCCTGGGAGCGCCAATTGCTCGCCAATAACGGCACGTCGCGCACCACCAGACCGGCACTGTAGATATGCCCGGACTCCTCGTCATCCTCGTTCACGCCGACATTGCCGATGTGCGGATAGGTCAGGGTCACGATCTGGCGTGCGTAGGACGGGTCGGTGATGATTTCCTGATAACCGGTCAGCGCGGTATTGAACACCACCTCGCCGGTGGTCTGTCCATCAACGCCGATGGACTCACCCCGGAAGGTGCTACCGTCTTCCAGAACCAGCAGGGCCGGCTTGCGCAAGGTGCCTCCAAGTATCGGATATGCAAAGCGGGAGGGTCCTGGTCGGACCGTCCCGCTTCATGGAATGGGGGCTTGTCGTCAGGTGTTGACCAACGGCGACCGCGGGGCGGAATTGTAGCGTCCTGACTGGGGACTGTCTAGGAAGACGGGGTACAGCGGGACTGCGCGGGCAACCCAAGCCGGATCACGCGCGATTACGCGTTCAGCCTCTCAAATTCAGCACATCCTGCATATCGTAGAGCCCGGCGCCGCGATCCATCACCCAGCCCGCGGCGCGCACCGCGCCATTGGCGAAGGTCATGCGACTGGAGGCCTTGTGGGTGATTTCGATGCGCTCGCCAATGCCCGCGAACATCACCGTATGATCGCCGACGATATCGCCGGCGCGGATGGTCTCGAAGCCGATGGTCTTACGGTCACGCTCGCCGGTCACGCCTTCGCGACCATAGACAGCACATTCTTTCAGATTGCGGCCCAGCGCGGCGGCGACCACCTCACCCATGCGCAGCGCCGTACCCGAGGGCGCATCGACCTTGTGCCGATGATGTGCCTCGACAATCTCGATATCGACCTCGTCACCCAGCACGCGCGCGGCCATGTCCAGCAGTTTGAGGCACAGATTCACGCCCACACTCATATTCGGCGCGAACACGATGCCGATGTCGGCAGCGGCAGCCTGTAATTGCGACTTTTCGGCAGCACTGAACCCGGTGGTGCCGATGACCATGCGCCGACCAGCCGCGCGACACACCGCCAGATTCGCCAGCGTGCCCTGCGGACGGGTGAAGTCGACCAGCACGTCGAACGTGTCGGTGAGTGCGGCCACATCAGCGGACAGCGGAATGCCCATCTCGCCGATCCCGGCCAGCAATCCAGCATCACTGCCGAGCAGACTGTGTTCCGCATGTTCGAGCGCGGCCGTGACGCTGACGCCCTCGGTCTGTTGCACGGCTTCGAGCAGGGCACGGCCCATGCGGCCGGCGGCACCGGCAATGGCGATTCGGGTGGTCATGCGGTTGGATCTCGGCTTGTCGATTTTTCGATGACAGGAAGACTAACCGATTCGGCCACAACGATACACCCCAAGCTCTCTTGCGTTCCCTCCGTACCCTTTTACGTTACGATACCCCCTGATTGGGAGAGGCGTTGAAATGGCTATGCTTCAATCGCCCAGCAATTCGCCGACCGGCTTTAAGTCTTCCACCCGATCACACACGGACTTGATGATCACGATGATGGGCACGCCAAGCAATAAGCCCCATACACCCCATAGCCAGCCCCAGAACAGCACACCGACGAATACCACGACAGCGCTCATCCGGCTGGCATGACCGGTAAGCCATGGCGTGAGCAAGTAGCCTTCGAGACTGGTAATGACCAGTGAGACACCCCCGACCAAGAATGTCATCTCCAGGGTCCCGAATTGCATGAGGGCGACGAGCGCCGTAGCGCCGGTAACGACCGCCGGCCCAAGATATGGGATGGTATTGCATACACCGGCAGCCACTCCCAAAAACGCCGCGTGTTCCAGACCGATCCAAAGAAACGCAAGCCAGGTCGCAACGCCCACCAGAATACTCGTGACTATCTGCACCAGCAGATAGCGTTGAATCTGGCCGTTGATATCGTCTAGCACCTGGAGCGTAATTTTTTTCTTGCTAAGAGTGGGGCCGGTGATCCTGATCAACTTGCGGCGGAAAGTATCGCCCGAGACCAACAGAAAATAGGCCAGGAATAAAACGACGCCAGCCTGACCAACAACCCCGACCGCACCCAAGGTTCCCATCCACAGGTAGTTTTTGATATCGAACTTGGGCCTTTCGACTTGCACCCGCATTACCCCTTCCGGAGCGGCGGGCGACTGGGAACCCGTTTCACTGGCCGCGCGTTCGAGTTGAGTGGCGGCGCGTTGTACTTTTTCCATTGCCCCTTCGGACACCCCGCGCTCCTTATGCAGCACCTGACGGAGTTTACTCGCCACATCGGGCAAGGTTTCGATCAGTTGGCTGGCATCGTCGCCGAGCGAATACGCCAGAGAACCACCCCCTCCCACAATGCCTATCAACAATATGCCGGCCCCAATGGCGCGCGGAATTCGCCATTCCTGCATCAGGCTGACGAGAGGAGAAAGCGCATAGCTGATCATGACGCCCAACATCATCGGAATGAAAACATCACGCGCCCAGTGCAGCGTGAAAATGACCGCAAGTACGGCGAGAACAGCAAGTGAAACGCTACGCACGTCAACCGGCGCATGCAGGACCTTAGTGACGGGCTCTTGTACATCCAGCTTGGCCTCGTTCTCTTCGTTATTGTTATCGGGTACAAGGCTGTCCGTCATTCGGATTTTTTCTCCTGGAACATATTCCACGCGAAACACGACATGGTCCAAGGCTATCCGCTGGTTTCTGTTGCGTCTGTGCGTTGACGTACAAAGGCGATCCGTGGGTACACTGAATCGCGACCGGGTGAGCCCTTATGGCGTTGGTCGATGTCTACGGTGGTGCAAAAAGCGGCTCATCAGCGGTTTGACGCTGGTGCCGTGGACGATAATCGAAAGCGTGACTGCAATAAGGGTCAACTGAATCAGATCCAAGGCCAGGTCTTCGGGGAGACCATGCTGGATGGCGTACATCAGGTAGTACAGTGAACCGATACCGCGCACCCCGAACCAGCCCACCATGCCACGTATCGGCCACGAGGTGCGTGTGCCCAACAAGCCGACGAAGACGCTGACCGGGCGTGCCACCATAAACAGGAACAGCGCCAGTCCAACCGCCCGCCAGCTCCAGGAATCGAGAAACAGCGTGCCGCCGATCAGCAGGATGAGCATCAATTCCGAGAGTCGTTCCAGGTGCTCCTTGAATATCAGCGATCCGCCGCTGACGGTGGGTTCGGGGTCGTTATCCGGGATTGCATTTGCAGCTTCCGATTCGATCCGGTCAGTGTGGCGCCGATCCGTCTTGCCCATATCGGCGCCGGCGAGTTTAAGTTCGGTCTGACGCAGCGCGACGGCCGCGAAAAACACCGCCAGAAATCCCCACGCATCGACCAGCACACTCAAACCATACACCACGCCGATCAGCCCGAGCCCGAGGAAGTCGTCCATGAGCTGGTGCTTAGGTGGATTGCCGCGCAGTGTCCGTGCCACATGGGCCAGTGCGACACCAGACGCGACGCCGATGGCAATCCCCGCCACCGTGGCCCATAACACATCGACCAGCGCCCAACGCAGGCCAAATTCTCCGAGCTCGTGCAGCCCGAGCATGCCCATTCCCAACATCACAAACGGGAAAGTGCTGCCATCGTTCATGCCCGCCTCGCAGGTCAAGGTAAAGCGCAGCTGGTCGCGATCACCGGGATGCCGGGTCTGGACATCGGTCGCCAACACCGGATCGGTAGGCGCCAGAATTGCACCCAGCAAGACACCTGCGCCCAGTGGCAGACCGAGAAAATAATAGGCAAAAGCTGCGACCATCCCGACGCTGAGCGCCATGGATAGCGATGCCAGCAGAATCGGTGTGCGCCAGCGGGCAAAGCTGACCGGCGTGGGCATTTTCACGCCGGCGGAAAACAGCGAAATCAGCACCACCACTTCGGTCAGAATTTCCAGCAGCGCCGATTCCTGGAGCGGGTTGAAGTGAAAAAGATTGAGCACCGTCGGCCCGACCAGCAGGCCTACCGCCAGATAGATAATCGCGGGCGTGACCGGCAGACGCTGCAGCGCCGAAACCGTTAAGCCCCGGGCGAGCAACAGCCCACCCACCAGCAGAAACCATTGTGCGTTAGTCATGGTTCATTCGATTCATTGAGTTCCCAGTGTGATGTGTCCGTCAAGTCGGGGTGCCGTCAATTCGAGACAGGACAGTGAATCCTCGACAGAACGCGGCAGCGTAGGTTGCGACCGGCGGCTCCTTGAATCCACTGAGGTATCGACGGGCATTGTACTTAGTCATTCAACTGGAGGGTTAGCGACGACACAACTTAGTCGTCACCATATCACGCCCCATCTGACAGTAATCCCACAATTCGCGCGCGACCTGGACATAGCAAACGTCCAACCGTCATCCATATACATCATGAGACTACTTGACCCACATCAGCGCGTGCCGCACACCGGCCGCACAGATCATTTACCATAGTCGCCTACCCGGCTGCTGTGCCTCGCGAGACGACGATGCTGCAAACACCTACTTCATCGACCCCTGCTTCGCACGCGCATGAGGCACGCCAGTGGACACTCACCGGCCAGGTGCAGGGCGTAGGCTTCCGGCCGTTCGTCTATCGCTTGGCCCATGCGCATGGACTCGCGGGCTGGGTACGCAATCGTCTGGGCGAGGTCGAGATCCACGCCGAAGGTGATCGCGCGGCACTGGATCGTTTCGGCGCGGCGTTGCTCACGGACGCACCACCCCTGGCACAACCGTATATCGAAGGCACGCTCAGCGTTGCAGCCGACGGGCTTAAAGGTTTCGAGATTCGCGACAGCGCGACCACCGATACACCGCGCATTCATGTGCCACCGGATTATTTTGCCTGCGCCGACTGCCTGCGCGAAGTGGACGATCCACTGGATCGACGCTTCGCCTATCCGTTTACCAACTGCACGCAATGCGGGCCGCGCTACACGCTGATCGAACGTTTGCCGTATGACCGCGTCAACACCAGCATGGCGGGTTTTCCGCTGTGTCCAGCCTGCCAGCGCGAATACACCGATCCGCTGGATCGGCGTTTTCACGCCGAGCCTACTGCCTGTCCGGTCTGTGGACCGCGATTGACCTTTGTCAGCGGCGACACAACCCTCGAGGGCAATACCGATGCACTGACGGCGACACTCTCGGCATTGCGTGCCGGACAGATCGTCGCGATCAAAGGCGTCGGCGGTTATCACTTGGTCTGCGACGCGCGTAACAGCGACGCGATCGCGACGCTGCGCGCACGCAAACCACGCCCGGCAAAACCGCTGGCGGTGATGTTCCCGGATCTGGCCCAAGCGGAGCGTTACGTCGAGCTGCGCGATGCGGAACGCGCGCTGCTGTGCAGTCCGATGCGGCCGATTGTGTTGGCGCGTAAGTCCAGCCTCCGCTCCGCTTCGCCTCTCCCGCAAGCAGAAAGGGAACAGTCTGTCACATGCGCTGCGGCCAGCACGCTCGCGGCGAATATCGCGCCGGGGCTAAACGAAATCGGCGTGCTGTTGCCGTATGCGCCGCTGCATCATCTACTGTGCCGCGCCTTCGCCGCGCCGCTGGTGATGACCTCGGGCAATCTCAGCGGCGAACCGGTGCTGACGGACAATGCAGAAGCACAGCATAGACTGGCGCGCATCGCCGATGCCTTCCTGCATCACAACCGCCCGATCGTGCGGCCAGCCGACGATGCGGTGTTTCGTACACTCGCCGGTATACCGCGGCCACTGCGACTGGGGCGCGGCTGCGCGCCGTTGGAATTGACACTGCCGCGCACGTTATCGGAGCCCGTACTCGCAGTCGGCGGCCATCTGAAGCTCACCCTCTGTCTCGCCTTTGAAAATCGCGCCGTCATCTCACCGCACATCGGCGACATGGGTACGCCACGCAGCCTCGCCGTATTCGAACAAGTGATCACGGATCTGCAACAGCTCTACGGTGTGCAGGCCACCCGCCTGGTGTGCGATGCGCATCCCGCGTACACCACCACGCGCTGGGCGCAGACACAGACTTTGCCTTGTACGCGTATCTGGCATCATCACGCGCACGCCTCCGCGCTCGCCGGCGAAGTCGCGACCGATGAAGACTGGCTGATGTTCACCTGGGACGGCACGGGTTATGGCGAGGATGGAACGCTGTGGGGCGGCGAAACTTTATACGGTAGGCCCGGGCAGTGGCGACGCGTGGCGCGACTGCGGCCGTTTCGCATACCGGGCGGCGAGCGCGCCGGACGCGAACCCTGGCGCAGCGCGGCGGCCTTGTGCTGGGAGACCGACACACCGTTCGAGACGGCACACGCCGATACAGCACTGCTACACCACGCCTGGCGTAAGGGCATCAATGCGCCGCAGAGCAGTGCCGCCGGGCGCGTCTTCGATGCCGCGGCAAGTCTGACCGGTGTTTTACAGATCGGCAGTTTCGAGGGCCAGGGCCCCATGTATCTTGAAGCACTCGCCACAGGTGTTACCGGCGTCGCTATCGAATTACCGTTGTCGCGTGATACCAGTGACCTGTGGCAAACCGATTGGGCGCCACTGCTGGCGCATCTTCGCGATGAGCAGCGTACAGTCGCGCAACGCGCGGCGGATGTGCATGTCACACTCGCACACGCGCTGGCCTGCAGGCCGTGCAACTTGCGAAAGAGCATCACTTCACCCGCATCGGTCTCACCGGTGGCGTATTCCAGAATGCGCGCTTGTCGGAACTCGCCTATGCAGAACTCACGGCGGCGGGATTTACGGTAAGCTTGCCCGAACGCCTGCCCTGCAACGATGCTGGCATCAGTTTCGGGCAGGTGATGGAAGTGCTGTTTGCGCACCAAAGTACGCAATGAGCGCGGAGAAAATGCTAATTGTCACTACTGTCCCATTTGCAGCGGTTCGCAGGCACGCAAGACAGCGACTATTTGGCCGCTTCCTAACGATGCCGCGCTTTCCAGACATGGCCGAGGCTGGATAGGACGTCCCTTCTCCCACCGGGAGAAGGACAGGATGAGGGAATGGAAAACCGACACGTTGCGTGTTTCGCCCCCTCACCCCAACCCTCTCCCGGAGGTAGAGGGAGTTTATGGGACAGCAGTGGTTAATTGTATTTTTCCCAGCGTACTTTGCGTTCTTTGGTGTGAATGAATCTTGGGGTCAACCATTTAGGAAACACTCATGTCGACACTACTGACTGACACCCACATTTCGCTCGCGCACGGCAATGGCGGGCGCTTTATGCGCGAGCTGATCGAATCTATCTTTGCCCGTCACCTCGGCAATCCCGCCTTGGATACCGATGTCGATGCAGCGTCACTGACACTCGAGAGTCAGGATGTGCTGTTCAGCACCGATGGCTTCACGGTGCAACCCATGGAATTTCCCGGTGGCGACATCGGGTCGTTGGCGGTGCACGGCACCACCAACGATATCGCCGTGGCCGGCGGCCTGCCGCGTTATCTGAGCCTCAACGTGTTCATCGAGGAAGGTCTTGAAGTTGCGCTGCTCGATCGCGTCATCGCAAGTCTGGCGCGCGCGGCAAAAGAAATCGGCGTGCAGGTCGTCGCCGGCGACACCAAGGTGGTGCGACGCGGCGAAGGCGGCGGTCTGTACCTCGCAACCACCGGCATAGGCACGCGTCTGCCGGGGCCCATGCTGGGCATGAAGCAAATTCGCAGCGGCGATGCGCTGATCGTCAGTGGATCGGTTGGCGATCATGGAATTGCGGTGATGCTGGCACGCGAACAGTTCGGGCTGCGCGGTGATCTGCAATCCGATGCAGCAAGTGTGTTGCCGCTGACGCAGGCACTGCTAGGCTTCTCCGGCTTGCGCTTCATGCGCGACCCAACGCGCGGTGGACTGGCCACGGTCTGTCATGAAATCCACCATGCGACGGGGATGGGCGTACATCTTCAACAGCTGCAGGTGCCCATTCGCGAACCGGTCCAATCGGTCTGCGACATGCTCGGCTATGATCCGTTGTTTCTGGCCTGCGAGGGGCGCGTCGTGGCAGTCGTCGCGGCGGACCAGGCCGACGCCGCCGTGCAGGCGCTACGCGCACTGCCCAACGGCGAACAGGCCTGCGTTATCGGCCATATCGACAGCACCACCAAGCATGTGGTGCTGCACACCGAACTCGGTGGGCAACGCATTCTCGAAGAACTGGAAGACGATCCGCTGCCGCGGATTTGCTGATAATCACGATAACACTGCTGTCCCATAAACTCCCTCTCCCTCCGGGAGAGGGTTGGGGTGAGGGAATCGAAACGACGTAACTTGCCGATTTCATTTAATCCCTCATCCTGTCCTTCTCCCGAAGGGAGAAGGGACGCTCCATTCAGCTTCGTCATGTCCGGAGAGCGTGTCGTTGTCTGCAATGTGCCGCTACATAGGGCCTTACACGCTTGCAGAACAGAGTTTGTGGGATAGCAGTGTCACGATAACAAAGCATCTCCGCCGTAGCAGCGCCCTGAAGGTGAGGCGCTTGCGCCGAGAGACTGCCCTGGGGCATTGGCCACGAATGGCTTCGCTAGGATCAGTACGCAGCCTGAGGCCGCTCCTGTAAAACAGACCTCGCAGCTTCGTGCGCTTCAAATTCTAGAGTGCTCGCAACTCAGCCAAAACCGCCGGCAGACAGCACGTCACCAACAGGCCTGGCTCACGGTCGTCCACCCCGATACCTACAATCGCAACACGCGCCGGCAGATCACCCAAGGCCCGCGCTAGACCCATGGCGGTCAGCAAATCCACGCCGTGACTGGAATAACTCAGACAACCCGCCAATTCATACTCGCTTAGGCGGCGCACGCTGCCGGGCTCCAGATCGGGGCTGGCATCGATAATCGCGAGCGCAGCGGCCCCAGCACAGAGGCTCACCAGCTGCGCTGGCGATGCGCAGCGAACGATCTCGAAATCAGCCGACACATCGGGGCTGGCGTGCAGTGTGTCGGCGAGATGCCAGGCAACGGTATCACTGCCCTGATATGACCCGAGGCAGATCACGCGCTTCATGATACGAACCGATGCTGTACGCGTTTTGTCCATACGTTCGCCATCACCAGGGTTTTTGTTGATCCGTGTCAATGCGCTGCCGGGCAGCCAGACTACCATGCCCTGAGCATACAGCGTGGGCGGATGACTTCGTCTCTGAACCCTCGCGCGGACCGCGGCCGCGCAAGCGTAGACCTGGGTGTATAGATGCGGCGTAAAACAACTCAGCAGGTGAAAGTGCAGCACCCGACCGGTACAGATACGGCCATGGATCTCGACGCGCAAATCAGACTGATCACCACGCTGGAGCGCCAGCCGCAGCGCTTTCCGCATCCCGTCCAAGCGCTACAGCACATTGAAACGCACATCTCCCACGTCGTGCTGACCGGTCCTTACGCCTACAAATTCAAGAAGCCGGTGAACCTCGGCTTTCTGGATTTCAGCACGCTTGAGCAGCGGCGCTTCTATTGCCACGAGGAACTGCGGCTCAACCGCCGACTTGCCCCGGCGCTGTACGATAGCGTCGTCGCTATAACGGGTACAGCAGACGACCCTCACCTTGATGGTGAGGGTACCGCCATCGACTATGCGGTACGCATGCGCCAGTTCCCCGCTGGCGCGCGTCTCGATGAAGTCTCGGATCGCGGCGAACTCACCAACGCGCACATCGACCAGATCGTCGCCACGCTCGCTGCCTTTCATCGTCATGCACCAGCCTCCGGTCCGCAAAGTCTGCATGGCACACCCGCCAGCGTCGGCGACCGGGTGCGGCAGAACTTCGAACAAATCGAAGCACATTGCGCGGACACCACCGTCCACGCGCAATTGCAGCCACTGCGGACCTGGAGCGAGACTCAGTTGCTGGCCTTGCATGAGGACTTCGAACTGCGGCGCCGTGAAGGCTGGATCCGCGAGTGCCACGGCGATCTGCACCTGGCCAATATGGCGCTGATCAATGAACGCGTGGTGATCTTCGATGCACTGGAATTTTCCGACGATCTGCGCTGGATCGATCCCTTGTGCGAAGTCGCCTTCCTGTATATGGATCTGGAGCACCGCGGCCACAGCATGCTGGCGCGACGCTTGCTCAACGGCTACCTCGAAGCCGCCAACGATTATCAGGGCTTGGGGCTGTTTCAGTATTACCTTGCCTACCGGGCCATGGTGCGCGCCAAGGTCGCCGCCATCGAGGCGCATCAACATGCCAAGGAACCTGCACGTGCCAAGACGGCCCTGAAGACGCTGCAAAGCTATTTGGATTTGGCGACACGCTACAGCGCAGCACGCGACCGCGCGCCGCTGATTCTCCTGCACGGCTTTTCGGGCTCCGGCAAAACTTGGCTGTCCAAACGTCTCATCGAAACACTCGGCGCCATTCGCCTGCGCTCGGACGTTGAGCGTAAACGTCTGCTGGGTCTGTCGCCTGAAGATTGCACCGACAGTGGCATTGCCAGCGGTGCATATGCACCGGAAATCACCCAGAAGACCTATCAGCGCTTGCAGGCGCTTGCCTACCCGATTCTAGAGGCGCGTTTTCCCGTCATCATCGACGCAACCTTTCTACTGCGCAGCCAGCGCACACCGTTCCAGCGCTTGGCACAAATCGCCGACGTGCCGTTTGTCATTCTCGATCTGCGCGCGCCCGATGCCTTACTGCGCGAGCGCATCATCCACCGCAACAACACTCAGCGCGATGCCTCCGAAGCCACCCTCGCCGTGCTCCAGCACCAGCAGGAAATCGCCGAACCCATCACCGCGAGCGAACAGCCATACACCCTCGTCGTGGATACTGCCGGGACACCAGATATGGACGCACTCAGCCGCAGCCTGCTGACGCACGCACATTCATCCAAGTAATCGACTGCATGTCCGGGAAAACGCAACCCGACAGCCTGCCACACACCCATATACCAACGGCCTGAGCCGGCGAACGATGCGCGCCTCGCGTATTTGTGTTGCTATCCCGTCTGCACATGGGGTAGAAACGTCAGCACTTAGCCTGCAAAATAGCGGCGAGCCCGACACGGATACACGCGCATGACATTCACTCACCGACAGCTGTTTTTCCTCGCCGCCCTCGCCAGCGCAGGCATGCTGGCGTTCGCCCTGTATTTGCAGGAAGCGTTGCATCTGGAACCCTGTCCGCTGTGCATTTTCCAGCGCGTGTTCGTCATGGTCATCGGTACGGTGGCAGCCGTGGCGGCGGTGCACAACCCTGCGGCGCTGGGACGCCGACTCTATGCTGGATTGATGGGGTTGCTGGCCGTGGGTGGCGGTGCCGTCGCCGGCCGTCAGGTATGGCTGCAACATCTGCCCCCCGATCAGGTGCCGGAATGCGGCCCGGGTCTGGACTATATGCTGGAGTCTTTCCCGCTCAACGAAACCTTGCAAATGGTGCTGCGCGGCTCCGGCGAATGCGCCAAGGTCGATTGGACCCTGCTCGGCTTCAGCATCGCCGAATGGATGCTGGTGGTGTTCAGCGGCTTCCTGATCTATGCGTTGATACTGTTCTTCACCAAGACCTTCAACACCCGCTGACCCCTGCGCCACCACGGCACCGGAACCTCATCATGTCCCACAAAAAAACCAGCTCAGACAAACTCGACAAGATCGTTGCCGATACACACCGTAACCGCGATCAGCGGGAAAAGGAATATCGCGAGCGAGCCTTGAAATTATATCCGTGGATCTGTGGCCGCTGCAGTCGCGAATTCACTCAAGCGAATATACGCGAGCTGACCGTGCACCACCGCGATCATAACCATGACAACAATCCCAACGATGGCAGCAACTGGGAATTGTTGTGCCTGTATTGTCACGACAACGAACATCAGCGACAGCTCGAAGCGGCGGGATTGGGCAAGGTCGCACCGAGTGGGAAATCCGCCTCGACCGCCGTGCACAATCCTTTCGCTGCATTGAAAGATCTGATCAAGGACAAGGAATAACAAAAAACCTCATAGCCACGGAATACTCGGATAGCATGAACATAGTAATGCATAATATGGCCAGTTCCCGGACTACTACCCGTAATACCGATCGATATTTCGTAGCATCGTTCTCACCAGCATCAATAACGTCCGTACTTTCCGTGTATTCCGTGGCCAATAAATTTTTTCATGGTAAATTCAATGCGTATCTGGGTCGACGCTGATGCCTGTCCGGTCGTCATCAAGGAAATCCTGTTCCGTGCTGCGGTACGCACCCAGACCACGGTGACCCTGGTGGCGAATGCGGCGCTGCGCACTCCGCCCTCACCGTATATAAAATCCCTGCAGGTACCCAGCGGTTTCGATGTGGCGGACAACCGCATTGTGGAACTGGTCGAAACGGCTGACTTGGTCGTCACGGCGGATATTCCGCTCGCCGCTGCGGTCATAGAAAAAGGCGGCTACGCGCTTAATCCACGCGGCATGTTGTATACCGTGGAGAATATTCGCGAGACGCTGTCACTGCGCAATTTCATGGCCGACCTGCGCAGCAGCGGCGTGGAAACCGGTGGACCGTCCACATTCACGCCAAGCGACCGCCAGGCTTTCGCGAATCAATTGGATCGCTTACTGACAAAAAATGTGTAGCCCCTTGCGCATTTGAATAGGAGCCGTACATGGTCATCGAAACACTGAAAAATACCGTCCGCGATTTCCTGCGTCTGGAGTCTGCCAGCGGACTGCTGCTGGTAGCCGCGACCATCCTGGCGATGATCATCGCGAACTCACCGGCCAGCTCGCTCTACCATGCGCTGTTCGATACGCCGATCGGCGTGCGTGTCGGCGCCCTGGAAATCGCCAAGCCGTTACTGCTGTGGATCAACGATGGACTGATGGCGGTATTCTTTTTTCTGGTCGGCTTGGAAATCAAGCGCGAGGTCCTGGATGGCGAACTGTCGAACCCGCAACAGGTGGTTCTGCCGCTGTTCGCGGCGGTCGGCGGGATGATTGTCCCTGCCGCTATCTACGCCGCACTGAATGGAAACGATCCGGTATCCATCCGGGGCTGGGCGATTCCCGCCGCCACCGATATCGCCTTCGCCCTCGGTGTCTTGAGTCTGCTCGGCAGTCGGGTACCGACATCGCTGAAACTGTTCCTGATGACGCTGGCCGTCATCGACGATCTGGGTGCCCTCGTCATCATCGCGATGTTCTACACCAGCGAGCTGTCAACGCTGTCACTGGCGGTGGCGGGTGGCGCGCTGCTGATGGCGTTCACCTTGAATCGACGCGGCGTACTCAACCTCACCGCGTACATGCTGGTCGGTCTGGTGCTGTGGGTGGCCGTGCTGAAATCCGGCGTACATGCAACGCTGGCCGGCGTGCTGCTGGCGTTCTTCATTCCATTGCGCACACCACAGGGTGAACACGAATCGCCGCTGCGCAACCTTGAGCACGACCTGCACCCCTCCGTGGCCTATGTCATTCTGCCGCTGTTCGCCTTCGCCAACACGGGTATCTCCCTGCACGGACTCACACCGGCCGTGCTGCTGGAACCAGTACCCTTGGGCATTGCCGCCGGCCTGTTCCTCGGCAAACAACTCGGCGTGTTTGGCTTTGCCTGGCTCGCGATCCGCACCGGTTTGGCCCGCCTGCCGGCGGGTGCGAGCTGGCTAGATGTGTATGGTGTCGCCATCTTGTGTGGCATCGGTTTTACCATGAGCCTGTTCATCAGCTCCCTGGCCTTCCAACAGGATAGCGCGGTCATCGCGCTGCATGGCCGCCTAGGCATCCTGGCCGGTTCACTGCTGTCAGCGGGCGTGGGTTATGCGCTGCTCAGGTACAGTCTGGGCCGTGGCGCCAGGCAAGAGACAGCAACGCCTTGATCCATCACATAGGCGTATCGTCAATGTGTCGCTAGGCTCGTGAAGCACCACAGTTCACAGAGGTTGAGGCCGCCCGATATCCGAACATTACTCTGCGCCAAGCCTGGGTAGGCTATCTGTCCACGGCGTTTGCAATCATCGCCGCGGGGTCATGGTTGCCCTTCGTCGCCGCAGATCTGGCCGAATTCATGGGTTGGCAGCAAAGTTTCGTCGGCACCCTGCTGGTCGCGGCCATCACCTCGGCGCCTGAGGCGGCCGTGACGCTCTCCGCCCTGCGTATTGATGCGGTTGACACGGCCATAGCCAACCTGCTGGGCAGCAACCTGTTCGACATCGCCATCCTGGCCGTGGACGACACGTTCTATACTCAAGGTCCGCTGCTCGCCGCAGTGAGTGCCAGCCACGCGCTTACCGCACTCACCGCTGTGATGATGAACACGCTGGTAATCGTGGGTTTGATTTACCGTCCACGTGGCCGTGTGACGCTGGGCTTAACCTGGATCAGCATTGGCCTGTTCGTCCTCTTTCTCCTCAACACCTGGCTGCTGTATCAACACGGGCACTGAGAATGGATACTGACAACCACTGCTGGCACACTCTGACGTCCGAAGCCGCTACGGCGGTGCTCGACGTAAATGCAAACCGCGGCCTGGCAACGCATGATGCTGATGCACGTCTGGCCCGCTTTGGCGAGAACCGGTTGCTGGAAGCTGAACCGCGCCCGTTGTTACTAAAGCTCCTCGATCAGTTCAAAAATTTCCTCGTCATCGTACTGTTGCTCGCGGCTGGACTGGCGTGGGTGATCGGCGACCTCAAGGACGCGGTGGTGATCCTGATCGTCGTCGTGATAAACGCCGCGCTGGGGTTTTACCAAGAACACCGCGCCGAACAAACCCTGGCGGCACTGAAAAACATGCTGGCAGCGCGTGCACGAGTGCGGCGCGACGGCCAGGCAATGGAACTTGATGCCGCACAGATTGTTCCTGGCGACCTCGTGCTGCTGGAAGCGGGCGACCGCATCCCCGCCGACGGTCGTCTGCTGGAGGCGCATGCGTTGGAAGTGGACGAGTCTGCTTTAACCGGCGAATCGCATGCTGTGGGCAAATCGACGGCAGCGCTGGAGGTCTCCGATCTGCCGCTGGGCGACCGTATCAACGTGCTCTATATGAACACGGTCGTCACCCGTGGCCGCGCCGAGCTGCTGGTGACCGCGACCGGGATGGCGACGGAGATGGGCAAACTGGCGGGCATGATCACCGCCGCCCCCGAATCAGAAACGCCGCTGCATAAACAGCTCGATACTCTGGGCAAGAAACTCGCCGCTATCGCCGGAGTAGTGGTGACGCTGATTTTTTTACTCGACTTCGCGCGCGGCCTGCCCTGGACAGAAGCTGCTATGACCGCCGTGGCACTGGCGGTGGCCGCGATTCCAGAAGGATTGCCTGCTGTGGTAACAGTGACGCTTGCAATCGGCATGTGGCGGATGGCGAAAAACCGCGCCATCTTGAAAAAACTCTCCGCCGTGGAAACGCTGGGTTCCACCACCGTGATCTGTTCCGACAAGACCGGTACGCTGACGATGAATCAAATGACCGCGCGCGCGGGGTGGTACGCGGGCAGGCGTTTCACGGTGAGCGGTGAAGGCTATCTTGCCGATGGCGAAATTGCTTTCCTCCCTTCGACCCCCACAGAAGAGGAGTCAGTGATGAGTGCGGCACACAATGTACAGCGCTCCTTCCTCCTGCCCATGGTGCTGTGCACCGAATCGCATGTGCGCGATGGGAAGCTGATCGGCGACCCCACCGAGGGCGCCTTGTGGGTTCTGGCGCAAAAGGGTGGCCTCGATCCGGATTATGAACAGGAAGAGCAGCCGCGCATTGCAGAAATTCCCTTCGATTCGGCGCACAAGTTCATGGCAAGCTTCCACCATGCCGGCGAAATGGTGGATATACACATCAAGGGCGCGCCGGACGTGCTGCTGGCCCGTTCCACCCATTGGCTCACCCGTGATGGCGAACAACCATTGGATGAGGCCGTCCGCGTCGTCATCGAGGCCGAGAACGAGAGGCTCGCCGATTCGGCGCTGCGCGTGCTGGCGGTCGCGCGACGTGCAATCCCGGCGCGTGAGTTCGATCCCGCCGGCGACCTCTGGACGTTCGCACAGGGATGGACCTTCCTTGGTCTCGCCGGGCTCATGGACCCGCCGCGCCCCGAAGCCAAGCGCGCCATCGAACACTGCAAGCTGGCCGGCATTCAAATCAAGATGATCACCGGTGACCACAAGGCGACCGCCGCCGCCATTGGACGCGAACTGGGACTGGACGGCGAGGCTGTAAGCGGCGCGGAACTGGATGCCATCGCAGATACGGACTTGGCGCGGCGCATAGATACCATCAGCGTTTTCGCACGCGTCTCGCCCGAACACAAGGTCAAGATCGTCAAGGCGCTCAAAGCCAATGGTCACATCACAGCCATGACCGGCGACGGCGTGAACGATGCGCCCGCGCTAAAAGCCGCCGACATCGGCGTGGCCATGGGCATCACCGGTACAGCAGTCACGAAAGAAGCCGCGACGCTGGTGCTGACCGATGACAACTTCGCCACTATCGTCAAGGCAGTCGAGGAAGGCCGTGTCGTGTATGACAACATCGTCAAATTCGTGCGCTTCCAGCTTTCCACCAACATCGGCGCGATTCTCACCGTCTTGGTGGCCACACTCATGGGCATGCCTGCGCCGTTCACCGCGATTCAACTGCTGTGGATCAATATCATCATGGATGGACCGCCCGCGATGTCGCTCGGCATCGAACCTCCACGTCCCGGCATCATGCGCGAGCGTCCACGCCGCCAGTCGGCGCAAATTCTCACTCTGCCGCGCCTTGGCCGACTGATTTTGTACGGCGCCACCATGATGTTCGGCACACTGTGGCTGTTTCATTACGGCCAAGCGGCGCACAGCCAGGCCTATGCGTTAACCTTGGCCTTCACCACCTTCGTGCTGTTCCAGTTCTTCAACGTGTTCAACGCACGCAACGAGCACGGCAGCGCCTTCAACGCTCATTTCCTGAAAAACGGCAAGCTGTGGCTGGCGCTTACCGGTGTGCTGGTGATGCAGGTCGTCGCGGTACACTGGACCCCGGCGCAGGATATTTTCGGCACCACAGACCTCGCCTTGGACGACTGGTTCAGGGCCGCGCTGGCGGCATCCAGTGTGTTATTCCTGGATGAGGCACGGAAACTGTTGCAGCGCTTATTTCCATGAGACGGTTGGCTATCTACAAAAAAAACCGCGGACAATTACCTGGCCGCGGTCAACGCTCACGAGGAGCAGGCAGACTTCTTCATATCCGTAACTAGAACCTATTTCAGAAATCGAAAAAACCTTCGCCGGTTGATTTGCCGTTATTCCCGCCTGTGCGGGAATAACGGTGTAGGATCAGCCTTTGCTGATTTTGAGATAGGTTCTAGTTACAGTCTTCCTCGTGGATGAGGAGCGCCTTATTCGCGCTATCAAGTTTGACCTCGGCACACACGGGGGTTGCACTTGCGGCAATCGTGTCCAGATCGAAGCTTTGTAATTCACCCTCGAACCTCGTGGTGATATCCACCGTGATACCACTGACGGCGCCCAGCGTCTGGTCGACTACGGTTATCGTACCGACGAAAGCACTGCTGCTGCTGTCGACGGTAACTTCGCCCCGCAGCTCGCTGTCGACCGTCTCGTCACTGTCCTCGTTGCTGATCTCATTAGCCACCAATACCCCGGCAACCAGCTGTCCTTGCACCTCGACCGTGGTTCCGTCCACCAGGCTGGCGCATGACTGATTGCTCTCGATTACGGTACCGGAGTCGGTCCTCACTGCCTGCCCATTGACACTGAAGGTACAATTCGGCGCGCTACCCCCGGCATCGACAACCACACCCTTGATTTCCATTTCATCTTCACCCTCATCGAGATCGCTCAGGTCTGGCCCTTCATCCTCGAGACTGATTTCGGTCGCGGTGAGGACACCGCTCGCCGGGCAAGCATCGCTCTTGACCTCGACATAGTCACCCGCCACCAGACCGCTCGGCGCGACGCCGTTCGCATAGGTTACGGTGAGTGTGCCTAGGGTGAAGTTGTTGGCATCGATAATGGTACTGATCGTAGCCTTGACCTCGATCTCTTCACCCACACCGAGCGGACATGCACCCTTCTTTTCGACGCGCGTCGCCTCTACAGCATTCACGCCGGTGATATGTCCGCTGACTTCGACGATATCGTCATTGGCGAGGTCATTAATGTCGACGGCGCCATCAGTATTCACGTCGCCTAGGCCGTCATACACAGTCAAAGCATCTACCGTCACGCTAACACCTAGCACATCAAAGGTGCTAGCAGCCAAATTGGACACAGGACCCTCGGCGTTGTCTTTGTAGCTGATACTTTTGGCGATGTCGCTGTCATCGTGCGTGACCGTCACCACCATGCCGACGGCCAAGTCCGATTGATCGATCCCGGTGGCTGAATCCTCGACTCTGAATTCGGCCAAGCTGGTGTCATACTCCACACCGTTAACGATAACACTCCCAAACCCAGTGACCGGGCCAACGGAGATGCCTGTACCGCCAATCCCAGCGATGCCCCCGGCACTACACCACCACCGCACGCAGAAATCAGTGCCATGACCACGGCCAATGCCATGTGCTTAAGGGTTCTCATGCTCATGATTCATTCTCCCTGCCTGATTCGCTTTCGTAGTAATAAATTCCGAGGCTGACATAGTGCGGCGTCTCGTCCGCACCGGCGGCCGCCGTGCCGACCTCATGCAAAGTCAGCCAAGCATCGAGTTCCTCCAGCAAACGCTGCGCGCGCTCTGCCGACAGTGCACGAAATTCGGGCACTGCACTGGCCGCGACCAGCGCGGTGGACACCTTGCGTTGGAAACGCAAATCGACCGACTTGGTCGTTAAATTGTGATCGATGGTGGCAATTAATTCGCCCACATCGGCACCCAAAATACGCACCTTGTCGACAGGATCGCCGGCGGGGATATAGGCGTGCCGGATAAGCCGGACCACATCATCCTCGCGTACGACACAATCGGCACGCGCCAGCACTGCTAGCATGGCCTGGGTCGGGATATCACCGCTGTAGCGTCGGACCAATGCGGCAAACGAGGCGTGCTCGCCATCGAGTGCGAGTACGGCGGGCTTTCCATCCGGACCGAGAAAATCTTTATCGTTAAGCCACCCGCTGATCACACGCACAGCGCGGTTATAGCGACGGTCGAGTTCGGCGTCATAGAGGACAGTCTGTTCAACCAGCCGCTTCACTTCTTTGCGGGTAAGACCGGTTAATGCCGAAACCCGCGAAACCGTTTGCTTGCGGCCAGGCTCGGTAAAATCAGCCAGGGCGACATCGGCGTACGCCTTCTTTGCCAATTCGGCAAACGTCCCATACGCCACACCGTTACGCAGAAGGATACGTACCAAGGGGCGCAGCAGAGTTACAATGGCGACACTGAGGGTTTCGGCAAGTTGCATGATTTAGGAATATATTCCCAATTACAATAAACAGTCAATCAATCATTACACAGAATGCGGGCACTAATCAGGAAGCGCTTCAAATCTCGGTTGTTACGAAATCACGACCTGGTAGTCCGATCGCAGACGCCTGACACCCTTCGAGCACCCCAACCCTGTCCAAGCACTGCACTAGCCCGGCGGCCAGTGCATCGCCCGCCCGCCCAGCACGTGTAAATGGATATGGAACACGGTCTGACCCGCATCGCGGTTGCAGTTCAGCACGGCGCGGTAACCCCCTTGCGCAATACCGTCCAAAGCCGCGACCTGCTGGGCCGCCAAAAACAGTTTGCCGATAAGCGGCGCATGCTCAGACTCGAGATCATTCAAGGTGGCGATGTGGGTCTTGGGAATGACCAGCACATGCGTCGGGGCCTGCGGGTTGAGGTCACGAAATGCCAGCACATCGGCATCTTCATAGACAATATCCGGCTTGATCTCACCGGCCGCCATTTTGCAGAACAAACACTCGCTCATTACACACCTCAGCGTGGGTTATCGCATAAACCTGAGACGGCATTAGAACGCGGACAGCGAGGATGTTCAACGCTACCACGCCAGCGTGAAAGCAGGCTGTTCGGACGGGAACAACTCAGATGAAGTAATCGACTTGCTTGCCGCGACCGATATCGGGTTGAATGAACTCGCGGGTATGACTGAGATACGCGCCGACGGCGTAACCGGATTGATTAGGTGAAGATTGCTTGTACGTGTCGGTCGCGCTGTCATCCATGCCATAGCTGCCTTCGAACACGCGGCTGCCAAGGTAGTCCCAGGTGGAACTGTAAACGGTGCGTTCACGTTGCAGGATTTCACCCTGCACAACCCGTTCAACCGTCTCACGCGCCGGACGACTCGCGTCTACCTCGCTAACCAGGTCGAGCACACGCTCACGGCCCCGGCTCGGCACCGGGTAATTCTGGGCGGTATAAGCAGTACTCGCTAGACGCGCGATATCCATGTTAATCCTTTACCTCATATTGCGTAACAATACATATACGCATCTGTAGGTTACAGCTCCTTGTTAAAGCTCTTGACGGCCGGCAAAGGCGTGCGAAAGTGTGCCGCCGTCGATGTATTCTAGTTCACCACCCAGCGGTACGCCATGTGCAATGCGCGTAGCACGCACGCCATGCCTGCGGGCCATGTCGGCGATGTAGTGCGCGGTGGCCTCGCCTTCGACGGTCGGGTTGGTCGCCAGAATCAGTTCGCGCACCTCGCCGGTGGTCAGACGCGCCTCGAGCAGATCCAGACCCAACTCGCGGGGACCGATGCCATCCAGCGGCGACAAATGCCCCATCAACACAAAATATAGACCGCGGAAGCCGGTCGATTGTTCCAGCGCGGCCACATCGGCCGGCGATTCCACCACACACAGCAGCGCAGCATCACGACTCGAAGAGGCGCACAGCCCGCAGATGTCGGTCTCGCTCAGGGTACGACAGCGGCTACAGTTGCCGATCTTATCCATCGCCTCGACCAGGGCCTCGGCCAAACGCCGAGCACCGGCGCGGTCACGCTCCAGCAGATGAAAGGTCATGCGCTGCGCCGATTTTGGACCGACGCCCGGCAAACAGCGCAAGGCCTCGATCAAACGCTCGATTCGCGGGGAATGTGCCACAGTAACGTGTACTTAGAACGGCATCTTGAAGCCAGCCGGCAGATTCATGCCGGCGGTCAAGGCGGCCATGCGCTCCTGACTGGTGGACTCGACCTTGTGTACGGCATCGTTGACCGCCGCCGCGATCAGGTCTTCCAGCATATCTTTGTCGTCACCGAGCAGACTGGGATCGATGCTCACCCGACGCACTTCATGGCGACCGTTCATGATCACGCTGACCATACCGCCGCCCGCCTGACCGCTCACCTCAGTGCGCGCCAGCTCTTCCTGCAGCTTGGCCATATTCGCCTGCATCTGCTGCGCCTGCTTCATGATGTTGCCTAAACCGCCTTTCATACAGAGTCCTCGTGTCTGATCTTGTTACCTAAACTATCTTTGCTGCGTCGATTCACTCTACCGGCCGCACCGTATCGCGCTGCACCTGCGCACCGAACGTCTCTTCGAGGGTACGCACGGTATCGTCCTCGGCGATCGACTGTTCGGCCGCCTGCTGGCGTTCACGTGCCAGGCGCGACTGCTGCTGCGCGGGCGTTTCTTCGCGCGCAACTTCAACCTCTATGCGTAATTTCATCGCCGGGCCGACGTGTGCGATCAAGGCCTCGGCCAGCTTCTTCTCCAGCGCCGGGCTGTGCAGATGCCCATGCGCAGGATCGAGATGCAGGCGAATCAATGCATCACTGTGTTCTGCCAAGGTACAGTTCTCAGCTAACTGTTTGACCATCCCACCCAGTTTCAAAACACCAATCAGCGTCGGCCAATCGCCGCTGGTGGCTACCGCGCGCGGTGCGGTAGGCGCTGCAACAGGCGACGCTGTAGATGCAATCGCTGCCGGTGCTGTGACGACGGCGGCGGGCTTTGCGACCGACGGCGGCGACGCCGTCTTGGCCACAGACGCAGGTCGCGCGCTCACCGGTGCGGCCGCGCGCGGTGCAGCCGTTGTTGTGGATTGCGTCTCTACATTCGGCGGGCGAAACGCCAGCATGCGCAGCAGGATCATTTCCAGGCCGGCGCGCGCATCCGGCGACAAGGCCAGATCGCGGCGACCGATCAGGCCGATCTGATAATACAACTGCACATCTTCGCGACTCAGCAACTGCGCGAGCTCCATAACAGTGGTCGCGATCACCGTAACTGTCGTCCACGGCATCCGGCACCGTCTGCGCCACCGCGACGCGCTGCAACAGCGATAAAAGCTCGGCAAGCACGTTGCTGAAATCCGGCACCAACTCAGCCAGCTGCGCGACCTCCGCCAGCACCGCCGCGCCGTCCTGCTGCGCGAGCGCGCGCAAGATGGCGTACACCTGACCGCGTTCGATGCTGCCGAGCATGGAGCGCACGTCCGCTTCACGCACCGCCCCGCCACCGAAGGCGATGGCTTGATCGAGCAAGCTCAGCGCATCGCGCATGCTGCCATCGGCCGCGCGCGCCAGTTCGGCCAGCGCCGGCGTTTCAGCCTCGATGCCTTCGCGCGTCAGCACGTCGGTGAGATGACCGGTAATGAGTTGCAGTGGCAGACGTTTGAGATTGAATTGCAGACAGCGCGACAGAATCGTCACCGGCAATTTCTGCGGATCGGTGGTCGCCAGCAGGAATTTCACATGCGGCGGCGGCTCTTCCAGCGTTTTCAACAGCGCGTTGAAACTGTGGTTGGAGAACATGTGCACCTCGTCGATGAGGTACACCTTGTAACGGCCGCGGCTCGGCGCGTACTGAACGTTTTCCAACAGCTCGCGGGTCTCGTCGACCTTGGTACGCGAGGCGGCATCGACTTCGATCAGATCAATGAAGCGCCCCTCGTCGATCTCGGTGCAGGCGCTGCACACGCCGCAAGGATTGGAGCTGACACCCTGTTCGCAATTGAGTGACTTGGCGAAGATGCGCGCGATGGTGGTCTTGCCGACGCCGCGCGTGCCGGTGAACAGATAGGCATGATGCAGGCGGTCGTTATCGAGCGCGTTGACCAGCGCGCGCAGCACATGTTCCTGCCCCACCAGAGTGTGGAAATTGCGGGGTCGCCATTTGCGCGCGAGAACCTGATAGCTCATCTGAATCTATAACAACAGGGCAGATACAACAGGGAGTCGAATTAAGAGGCGACCTGTACCAGCCACACCCCGGCGCCCGCATCACTGCTGCCGCTGCTCCCTTCCGGGTCTGACGGGGTTCACAGCTTAGCGTCGCGGGGGGACCGGCACAAGCCGCCAAACCGGTGTGCCAAATCAGCAACTTGTAATAAAAATGCCGCTCATGAATCGGCGGGCGCCTAGTGTAGCAAGCAGCCGCCGGCAGCGCTATGCAGCGTGTTGCCCGGGCCATCACTTACGATAGCCGTTACTTGCGGTACAGGGCGATGCGTTCTTCGCGGCGCAAATCCAGGATGCGACCCGCCGCATCCTCCGGCACGCCCAGCGCCGACAGCGCGAAGCCGGACAATTGCAGGCCGGATTCGAGCGTCTCCGGCACCACCAAGGTCGCCCCGGCATCGCGCAAGGCGAGCGCATGCTCTTCGTCACGGGCGCGCGCCACCACCGGCACATCGGGCGCCTCCAGACGGATCGCGCGCACCGTGCGCACGGCCGCGGCGGTATGGTCCATAGTCAACACCACGGCCGCGGCACGTTCGATACCCAATTTGCGCAGCAACTCGGGACGACTGGCATCACCGAACACAATCGGCCTTTGACCGAACCAGCGCCGCACCTCTTTGGCGTCGTTCTCGACGGCCAGCGAAGCGATATTTTGTTCATCCAACACCGAGGCCACCAACTGACCGACGCGACCGAAACCGGCGATCACCACATGACCGGTGAGATTTTCCGGAACAGCCTCAGACTCGGACAGTTCACTTGTAGGCCAACGCCGCTCGATCTCCACCCCAAGAACATGCCCAACGCGCAACACCAGCGGCGTAGCAAACATGCTGAGACCGACCACCAGCAACATGAATTGGCCGACCTCGTGATCGATCAACCCATAAATGATGGCAGCGCCGATGATAATGAACGCGAACTCACCGCCCTGCCCCAGCATCAGACCGCCTTCGACCGACTGCGCAGGCGTCAAGCCACCTGCACGCAAGGTCAGCCCCGCGATTACCGCCTTGATCAAAATCAGACCGAGCACCGACAAGGGCAGCCACAGCGGCTCCCGCAACAGGGCCGCCGGGTCCACCTCCATGCCGACGGACATGAAGAACAGCCCCATCAGCAACCCTTTGAACGGTTCGATGGTGATCTCGACTTCATGCCGGTATTCAGTCTCGGCCAACAGCAAGCCGGCGAGAAATGCGCCCAACGACATCGACAGTCCCGCTACCGAGGTCAGCGCCGCGATACCCAATGTCGCCAGCAAGGTCAAAGCCATGAACGTATCGGCCTGCCCGCCCGCACCCAGATGATGAAACAGCGGGCGTATCGCACGCCGACCGAGAATATAAATCAGCCCGATCGCGGCCACCGCCTTGCCCACCGCCAGCGCCACCACCGGTAAAAATGCCTCGTCGGAACTGCTTCCGAGCAAGGTGACCAGAATAATCATGGGCACCACGGCAAGATCCTGCAGCAGCAGAATGGCGAACACGCCACGCCCCATCGGCGTGCCCAATTCATGCCGTTGACTTGAGCAGTTGGATCACCACGGCGGTCGACGATAACGCCAGCACCATACCCAGGATCATCGCCGCTTCGACATTGTTGCCGAACGCATAGGCCAGCGCGCCCAGCACGATCGCGCTGATCACCACCTGCGCCGTGCCGACGCCGAACACCCAGCGGCGCATCGCCACCAAACGCTCGACCGAAAGTTCCAGACCGATGGTGAACATGAGAAAGATCACGCCCAGTTCCGCTAACGCCTGCACACCCTCCAGACGCGGGAATGAGAGATTGCGCAGCCAGGGCGACGTATCCGCCAAAGCGCCGAGACCATAGGGACCGACCAGAGCACCGACCGCCAGAAAGCCCAGCACTTGATTGACGCGCAAACGCGCCAGTAGCGGGATCATCACGCCGGCCAACGTCAGGAATAAAATGATTTCTCTGAGATAGGGTAAACCCGCGTGTTCCTGCATACGTTGTGGCAAGCCTATAGTAGAGCGGAAATAAAGGGTGATCTCGCGGGAAACAGTCAGCGCCGGCGCACGTCACCCATGAAGGATAACAAGCCGGCGCGGGCTTTGGCACGTACTTACATCAAGGATGCTCCCTCGCCTGTGCGACGCCCGTCTAAGTGCCGTTGAATCGGTGTATCGCGATTGGCGCGCTCATTTCAGCAGTTCATGATCCTTCGGCAGTTGCTTGGAATACCACATAGCCAATCGATGCCGCACACTTAGTTGCGACACCTGATCTTCCGGCAACGGTTGAATCAGCTTGTCATGCACCAGCAGTCTGTAAATATACAACAGGCGTTCATTAACGGAGTCCGACGGCTCGAACACGGCCGCACCGCGATCCTCCGCATACTTCATTCCCGCGTGGAGCGCGCCCTTTACCAGCTCCGCCTCATGCTTTAGCTTTTTCATGGCGACCTCTGCGTTCTTCTGCGTTCTTCAGTTGCACGACAACTACCCACGCCACAGCCAACGGCGTTAAGACACTTATTGCCCGGGAGCCGCACCGTCTTCGGTAACCCACAAACGCTGCCAACCCGCGTGCCCGAGCCGACGCAAGGTCTCGATATTTTTCTCATAGATCATGGCTGCATCGGGGAACGCGGCCACTGCACGTTCGATGCTCGATTCGCGCAAGAGATGCAGCATGGGATACGGTGAACGGTTGGTGTAATTCTCAACATCATCCGGGCCGGCATCGCCGAATTGATAGTCCGGATGAAAACTCGCGATTTGGAATTCCTCGGCAAAACCCTGCTTGGCCACAGTCCGCTCGGCTGACCGCAGAAAAAGACTGTACTCGACAAAATCCGTCAACACGCCCGGATGAATCAACAGCGTGGTTTCGCACACCGCCGGATCGGCCGCACGCAAAGCGCGGAGTTCGGTGGAGAGGTCTGTCACCAGTTCCATCGTCGACTGCGCGTCACTCACGCAATAGCGAATCCGCCCATTGACATGCACGGATTTTGCGAAGGGACACAGATTGAGACCGATGACAGCGCGTTCGAGCCAGAGGCGCGTTGCGGCAATTATCTTATTCGATTCGGCATCAGCTGCAGCCGGGGGGAGTTCAGCGGACATTTAGGCGCAGTTTCCAAGAGATAGCTAGATTTGAACCGAGTATACCCGATACCCACAGACACCAAACGCCGCGCGATCTGCGCGCGGCGTGCAATCATACTGCATCGCTAAAACCATCGAACCCTTGCATCGCGCGGCTCTACCCATACCGCCAACCGGCCTGTTCGGCCGCCATGACAATGCGCGCGCACGCCTGCGCGTCCGAATCCGCCTGATGATGACGCAAATCAATCCCGAGATGGCGACAGACATCCGGCAGCTTGGTCGGATGAATATCCCACTGCGCCCGCGCCAATCGCACGGTGCAAACGAATGGCAGCAGCGGCACCGGCAACCCGTACGTGGCACAACAGGCACCGAGCACGCCCTTATCGAACGGCGCGTTGTGCGCCGCGAGAAACTCCACGCCCTCCAACTCACGCGCAATGCCCGCCCAAACCGCATCGAACAACGGCGCCGACTTCACGTCATTCCATGACAGTCCATGAATCGGCGTAAACACAAACTGCCGCGAGGGCGGGCGAATCAATTCATACACTTCGCGCACAATCCGGCCATCCTCGACAATCGCCACCCCCACCGCACACGCACTGTCCCTGCCATGGCTGGCGGTCTCGAAGTCGATGGCGGCGAAGCGGGTCATAGGCTGGCATGTTCTCATGAATAACGCCGAGCTGGCGTATGCGGGCAGGACATCGAGCACAAGACGGCAGCCGGGAACATGACTAAAAAGGGAGCAACCGGACGCCAGTCACCCCGTGGCGGGGCGCAAGCGCCCCAATCCAGCCCCTGCAAGGTTGTTTTTGCGCCGCATCGCGGGCAAAATTCGCCCTCCAAGAATACCGCGCCCCGAGCGCATGGCTTACGCCAATGATTTTTCGTATCGCGGCTCATCCTGTCCGACTGCGATTTCAAATGGTTCATCAACATCTATATAGGCCAACATCATGAAACTGATACTCCTTGGCGCACCCGGCGCTGGCAAAGGCACTGTAGCCAAACTCCTCACCCAGCTTGACGGCTCGGTACAGATCTCGACCGGCGATATCCTGCGCGCCGCTGTCGCCGCTGGCACCGAACTCGGCAAAAAAGCCGAAGCCGCCATGAAGGCTGGCGACCTGGTCTCCGACGACCTCATCATGGGCATCATGGGTGAGCGTCTGAAAGAAGCCGATTGCAAAAACGGTTATCTGCTCGACGGCTTCCCGCGCACCATCCCGCAGGCTGAAGCCCTGAAGAAGCTACTCGCCAACATGGGCGAGAAGCTGGATTGCGTGGTCAACATCGACGTGCCGCGCGACGTGATTCTCGACCGTCTCACCACGCGTCGCACCTGCACCAGCTGCAACGCCATCTACAACGTCAAGTCCAACCCGCCGAAAGTCGCCGGCGTGTGCGACAAGTGCGGCGGCCCGGTCGTGCAGCGCGACGACGAAACCGAAGAAGCCATCAGCAACCGCCTGGACGTGTACAACCAGAAGACCGCGCCGCTGGCCGGCTTCTACGAGAAGGAAGGCATGATGATCACCGTCATCGCAACCTCCAGCGATGACGTCATCAACGCCATCAAGAAAAAGATCGGCATGAAATAATACTAGTTCGTCATGCCCGCGCAGACGGGCATCCAGGGTTTGATCGCATGGATTCGCGGCGCATCCGCGGGAATGACGATATGTGAACAAAAAGCGGGGAGCGGAAACGCTCTCCGCTTTTTTTATGTCCGTGCCTGACACAGATTCCGCGCTGGTTATCCCTAGGTATCCGCCAGTTGTTTTTCGAGCGCCCGCAGGCCGTGCGGCGAGGCCATGAGGATCAGGATGTTGCCCGGTTCCAGCAGGCAATCGTCGGCAGGATTGAACAGCCACTCGCCGCCCCGGCGCAGCGCCAGGATCACGTAGTCCGGGTTGTGCAGCTGCAACTGGCCGAACGCCCGCGAAACGAAACCCGCCGGCACCGTGACTTCCTCCACGCGCAGTTTCTGTTCGCTGCGCAGCATCTCATCCAGGAACGTCTGCACCGTCGGCCGCACCATAGCTGACGCGATGCGCTTGCCGCCGGTGAAGTCCGGCGACACGGTGGCGTCGGCGCCGGCCTTGCGCAGCTTTTCTACATTGCGCATTTCATGGCAGCGCGCGACCACGCGCACCGCAGGATTGAGTTGTTTGGCAGTGAGCGCGATCATCAGATTGCGGCTGTCGTCGCCGGTCACGGCAAATACGCCGGCGGCATCCGTGATGTCGGCGCTCAACAGAAGATCGTCGTCGCTGGCATCGCCGTGCAGAAACAGCAGCTCCGGATTCTTCTCCTTGTGCTCCTCCAACATCGGCAGATCCTCGTCGATGGTCACGAAACGGCGGTTGGTGGCTTCAAGCTCGGCCGCGACATTGCGGCCCACCCGCCCGTAACCGCAGACGATGTAGTGGCCGCTCAGCTTCTTGATGTCTTTCTCCATACGCCTTCTCCGCAACGTCTGATTGATGTCGCCTTCCAGGATCAACACCGTGAGGGTCGAGAACATGAACCACAGCGTCCCGAGTCCGGCGGTGCCGATGATGACCGTAAAGACCCGGCCAACGGGACTCTGGGACAGATCGATGATTTCGCCATAGCCAATGGTGGTCAGGGTGATGAACGTCATATAGAAGCCGTCGAACCAGGAATACTGTTCGCCGGCCAGTATCCGGTAGCCGATCGTGCCGACCACCAGCACAACCCCGAGCGCCGCGAAGGCCCAGATCAGCTTCCAGTACAGCCCCCGGATGACGATCGATTTCATAGGTGTGGTGATCCTTACGCGGCCTCAGCTGTACGACTTGTACCGGACATGCGCGACCTGCATCGACCACTTTCCAGGATCACGTGTTGCCATTCCAGGGGATTATACCCATCTAAGTATGAGTAGCGAACCGGGGCAATGCGCACGATGGAGACGTTGCGTGAGAATAGGGCGAAGATACACGCCCCGTTTTTTACGCACTTTCAGTGCGCGCGTCCGGCACCATTCAGCAGCCGTTCAGTTGGCACGCGTAAACTGTCGACCATAGAGGTTTAACAGGCCATTCCCAGGAACACGCCATGACAGTACCTCGTTTATCGATTTATGTACGCCTCACGCTGGTGGCCGCCGCGATGGGTACCCTATCGGGCTGTGTCGCGACCGGGGGTTACTATGAACCGGCCCCGTATTACGCGTCGCCCGGATACTATGACGGGGATTATTACGGAGACTATTACGACTACTGGTATTATCCGGCGATCGGCAGTTATTACGACCCGCGCGCACGCCTCTACATCTACTACGAGCACGATCACTGGATTCGCTCGCACGCGTTGCCGCGGCATTATCGACCTTATCTTGGCAGCCATGTCACAGTGCATTCACGGCACGAGCGGCCGTATGAAGACCACTACAAACATCGGGAACGTTATACCCCCGAGCGTTACAAGTCGGATCGCTACAGACATACGCCATCGGATCACAACGGTAACGATGTCTGGATCGGCGCACCACGTCGACCGACCCCGGATCGCGATCGGGATGACCGGCGCCCTGACAATAGCAACCGGGACAATGGCAAACGGAACAACGGCGACCGGGATTGGAACGGCAGAGATCAGAGTCGTGACCGTGACTCAGATCGCCGTATCGCACCCGCCCAGCAGCACAACACCGAGCGTGCACGTGATACCCGCACAGAGAATTCGCGCGACCGAAACCGCGAGGGCGATGCGCGACATGGCAATGCCCAGAATCGCGGTGCCAGTTCTGTACAGCCGCAATACCGCGAGCGTGCTCCGGAGGTCCGACAACCGTCCGCCAAAACACGCCCCCGCGAGGGCGATAAACAACGCGACGACAAGCGCAACAAAGACGATGCGCGTTCACAGACACCACAACCGGGTCCGTATGATCGCTACAATAATTACCGGTGACACGTCAGGCTGGACGTTGCAGGTCCAGGACGAACCACGCGGGAGGCACGTGCGTAAGTGCTGCGCGGCTAAGGCTTGAGTGGCGGCACAGCCACGCCGCCCTGCCCCAACGGTTCGCGCAGGCGCGCGAACTCACGCGGCACAACATACTGCAGAACTTCCTTGCCCTGGCCATCGAGAATCAGATCGAGGCCCTGATCCGGGTAAAGAAAGTGCTCAACCTGATCGTTGATTCGCAGGCGCTCTTTAGGTACGCCAAAGCGCTTCAGCACTGTCTCCGCGTCGAGGTTGGCCGCGGGTATGAAGGTAATCGTGGCGATCGGTGCGCGCAAAGCAACCGACAGGTCGTCCCGATTTAGATGGTATCGGTAAGTAGCACCATTCATAAAAACACGCCGGCTGCTCCGTTCGCGCAGCCGCGTCAACGTATCCGGGTCGAGCGTCGCGACCAGGATCATCTTGCCCAGGAGCACGCCTGCCGTTACAGAGTCGTAATACGCTTCAAGCGCGCCGGCTTCGCCCTGTGCGGCGACGATGCCGATCTTCATACCATCACCATAGTGCACGCGCGCATCCTCGAGTGTGCTGTGCGTCAGTTCGAGACCGAACACCCGGGAATTGCCGTTCGCCAAGATCTCGATCTGCCAGGGTAGACCGTGAATGCCGGGCGCCGATGGTTGATCGCTGTCCGGGCGAAGCAACACAAAGGCGGCGATGGCAACGGCAATCAGGAGCGCAATGACCTGCATGGTTTTCATGGATGTTTCCAACAATTCTACGACTTGATCTTGGCGCGGACGAGCTGACCACTGGTCTGCGGCGCGGTCAGCGTCACGTATGATTACACGACGGTGGCGGTTCCGGTACCCGCCGCCACCGGGTTGATCGCTCTGCTGGGGATACTCGGCCTGCTGTGAGCTAGAATTGTATTGTCTTATATCTCAACACGGAGGAAGTCACATGAATATCGCGAAACTCAAACCCATTTATCTCCTGCTGCTGGCCTTGGCCTATGCGGGCGCCATGAGCGGCTGCAACACCATGGAGGGTGCTGGCCAGGATATCCAGCGCGGTGGCGAAGCCATCGAAGACGCGGCAGACGAAAATAAGTAGCCACGTCGCGACCGTACAATCCAGGGGTCAGAAACAGAATGGCACTTACTTAAGCTCAAATGTAGGGTGGGTTTACCCTAAAGGGCACAAGAGCGCAGTTTGCGAAACCCACCAAGCGTTGCGCAGCAACACAACCCGTTTTTTAATGGTGTGCCTGACGGCACGCTTGGTGGGTTACGGCACAAACTGCGTGCCTAACCCGCCCTACATTGATGGCGGAACCGCCTGAGTAAGTGCCATTCGGGCAGAACCCAGATTCGGCTAATATTGTGTTTTGACCCCGCTCGCGTTGAATACAAATCGGAAAATTGCCAGAAAGAAGGCAGGCGCTTGCGTCACCGCTGGGCGCTTCAATGTGCCCTACCGTACAGACCCACCGGATTCAATGGCGCATCTTACATATGGATTGAGTGCCCTACGGCATGGTTCGTGGGAACCCGTCGAACTAATTGCGGAGATGTGCAATGAACATCAGCACCTTGAATCGGATGGTAATGACAGTCGTGATCAGCACGGCACTGGCGGCGATCAGTTTCCCAAGCCACGCGCCAGCACAGCCAGCAGTACAGAAAGGCGAGAACCAGCACGAGTCCGAACGAACAGGACCATCACGACGATAAGGACAAAAAAGACAAGAAGGACGATAAGCAGGCGCACCAGCGGCAACAGCGCCTCTCGCAGCAGCAACAGCAGGAACGCATCCACCAGCAGAAGGAGAGTCTGGCACAGTACCGCAAAATCATTGAACAGCGGCAGGCCATCGCCCAGCGCAACGCGCAATTGTTGCAGCAGCAAAAACGCTTGGCGCACCAGCGTTTCCAGCTGGCGTACTACGAGCGCCTGCGCCAACAACAGGCGCAATTGCCGGACGACCGCTACGACTACAACAACGACCCGTATTACTACACGGCCCCGAACTACCGCTACCACCGCGACGGACGCGATTACGAAACCAATCAGTATGGCGCCGACATGCTGCGGAAGGCGTTGAACAACGGATACCAGGAAGGCTTCCAGGCCGGGCGTGCGGACAACCAGGACAATTGGCGCTACGACTACAAGCAGTCTTTTGCCTACGAAGACGCCAACTATGGCTACGATGGCCGCTACGTGCGCCAGGAAGACTACAACCACTATTTCCGCGAAGGCTTCCAGCGCGGCTATGAAGATGGCTACTACGACCGTCGACAATATGGCAACAACTCCAATGGTTCGGATTCCCTGCTCGGCGCGGTGCTCGAAGCGATCCTCAACCTGCAAACGCTGCAGTAGCAGTATTGCTGGCAATCCGGACGCAGGACTGTTGTTGGCGAGTATCTGTTAAAGATCATCGACGCTAGCGCCCGACTCAAGTGTTGCGTTTCTCACCCAGCAAATGCCCATAACTGATGCAACGTGCACACTCGTGAGGCGCAATGTATAGACTTCGTCGACCAACACTTAATGCAACTTATTGTGATTCATTGAGATTGCATACTGGCACGTGCTTTGCTCACAACTGCATGGGGATAGCTGCAGGGAGATACAATGCATGAACAGCGTATTGTTGTTGGGTGTTGTGTTTGGCGTTGCGGTCAGCGGTTCCGCGCAGGCGGCCGCTGCATACAAATCATCCGGTGCCACGGTAAATTTTCTGCAGGTATCGGGCGCGGTATTAACCACCATCAACAGCCTCGATAATAGAAATCAGTTGTTCTCTGGCAGCTACCTGGCCATGGGTTCGGTGAAAGACCTCAGTGGCTTTCAGCACAGCGTCTCCGACGTGAGCAGCCGATCCGGGACCGTGCCATCCACACTGACCTTGATTCCGCTCTCGCTTGCCGCGTACACATCGGACACATCTCCGCGGAGTGGATCCGATGCAGCGTCTTGTTCGGCGGGATCGGGCAGCTGTTCGTTGTCCTGGAATAGACTGCTGACGGAGTTGGCCGCCGATATTGTGCCCGTGGAGTTTCCGGGTGGTACCGTATCGATGCCGAGTTCCGTACTGCTGTTTGGCCCGGGGCTGCTCGGCCTTACCATCGTTGCGCGCAGGAGGAACAGCCTGCCCAACTAAATTTTGGGTTTTCCGCGCCGTCCCGGCGGCACCGTATCCAACGCCACGACACGGGCAGCAGAGTCACGGGTCTGATCGAGTGTCAGGTGCAAACTGTCGCGCCCTGCGCCAGGTCGATATATGGGGCCTGACCCGAATGGCACTTACTTAAGTCAAAATGTGGGTTAGCGTTTTTTGCGTAACCCACCAAGCGTTGCGAGCAACACGACGCGTTTGTTAATGTGTGCCTACGGCACGATTGGTGGGTTACGGCGCAAACAACGCGCCTAACCCACCCTACGTCGGACATGTGCGAGTGCCGCGTGTGAGATCGCAACCTGCGACCAGCATGGAGTCAGGCGTGGACTACTGCCTGGGCGAGTTCAGCTTCGATCAGTGATTTGAGCAGCGTTCGGCAATTCGTGATCTTGCACGTACCGGCATACCTGCAACTGAGCTCAAGATCCCGAATCACATCGTCATCGACACTCAGCAGACAGACCAGCGCGATTTCCTCTTTCTCGCGCTCGGAGCCGGCCTGGCTCAGTAATGTGACCGTATCGCAGCCCTCGATGAAGCGCCGGCGGGCATAAAAACTGATGCGGTCGAAATCGTAGTCCCCCAAACAACCTGGGTTGTGGCACGTCATGGTGTTATATACCTCTGCACACCGCCGACCCTGGCAGAACTTCGCAATACACTTTCCTTCGGCATTAATTTAACGCGATCACACGGAAATGAAAGTGCGTTGATCCGCAGGCGGTCTGAAATTACCCATGAGTTTGACGAATGTCATGCTAGAGCGAGATTGCCTCAATCAACTCCGGCGAATCGTTTTTCGGGCTGTTGACGCCCCGCCCTACCGGATAGGCATCCATCAGGGTATCCGGATACGGTTTCAACAGCGCGGACAGTGCCGCGCCGCCCGCCACCTTCGGGTCCATCCACGCAGTGTAGAGCCTCGGCGGCAGAATCACCGGCATGCGCTCGTGTATGCCCGCCACCAGCGCATTGGCATCGCAGGTGATGATGGTGCAGGACTCGATCGGCGCCGCGCCCTCGGCTTCCCAATGATCCCACAACCCCGCGAAGGCGAACGGCTGACCGCCGCGCAGGCGAATGTAATACGGCTGTTTGGAATCATCGAGCTTGCGCCATTCATAGAACCCGTCCGCAGCGATCAGGCAGCGGCGCCGCTTGTAGGGATCGCGAAAGGCCGGCTTGGTGGCCAACGAATCCGCGCGCGCGTTGATCATCGAATATTTCGGGTCCGGTCCTTTCGACCAGTGCGGCACCAAGCCCCAGTGCAAAGCAACCAATTCGCGGCCACCGTCGGGTGTGTTGCGCGCGGCGAGGATATTCTGCGAGGGGGCAATATTATAGGAAGGGTGCAGATCCACCACGCCCGTCGCGTCGAACAGCGTCGCGAAGCGCTCGGGTGGGGTAGTTCGGGTGAAACGTCCACACATAGCGTGCCTGCAGTTTACTCGGCTGCTCACATCATCAGCGGCAGAAGCCCCATCAAGCCAAACAGGATCAGATAAAACGCCACGATGTAGCTCAGCAGTCTTGGCCAGAGCAGAATCGAAATACCCGCCAGCAGGGAAATCAACGGCGGACTAACCAGAGCAAAGCTCATATTCATTTCGGCACTCCTTGGATAAATATTCGTACCTCTCCCATTACGGCAGCGCGAACAGATGCGACAATGGCATCTGACTCGAATGGCACTCACTTAGGCGGCCCCATTATCGATGTAGGGTGGGTGAGGCGCATTGTTTGCGCCGTAACCCACCAAGCGTGCCGCAGGCACACATTAACAAACGCGTCGTGTTGCTGCGCAACGCTTGGTGGGTTACGCAACTACGCTAACCCACCCTACATTTTGACTCAAGTAAGTGCCATTCGGGTCTGACCTCAATATACGACGCTAAAGTATCGGAGTACTGCGCAGCTAGCAACGCCTGCACGGCAGTCATCGCCTGGATTGAACGAAGTGGAACCTGTGTTTGGTTTTGCCGCTTGCCCATTGGTCCCATCACCCCGTTCGGCTACCATGCCCCCACCGCACACCACATCGCACATCACACCGGGCATCCCGACCATGGACACCAGCCCCAGCACGATCCACAACGGCATGCGCCGCCAACTACAAACATGGCGCGAGACGGTTGCAGACCGAGGCCTGCGGCTGGGTTGGAAGACGGGCTTCACCGTCCCCGCGGATCAACAGCGTTTGCACCTGCCCTGCGCCATGGTGGGGTTTCTATCCCGGGAACACTGCTACCGTTCCGGCGACCATTACCGGCCACCCGCCGGCGCAGCACTGCTGGTGGAACCGGAAGTCGCCCTTCAAATGGGCGCGAACGTTCCCGCCGGTGCCAGTGCCGAACAGGCCCTCGCCGCCATCGTCACCTATAGCGCCGCACTGGAACTGGTGGATACCACCCGCAGTGTCGACGACGACATGGCAGCCATGCTCGCCGGCAACCTGTTTCATGCAGGCGTGGTGCTGGCAGACACCTCGTTACCCGCCCGGGATTATCGCCGCGAACAACTGAGCATTTCACTGCGCATCAATGGCGAGGAAGTCCGCACCCTGGAACCAGAGCGGGTGCCGGAAGATTTCTCGGCCATCATCCTGGCCGTGGCCAATACCCTTGCTGAACATGGAGAACAGCTACAGAAGGGCGACTGGATTATCAGCGGCGCGGCAACGAAGCCGGTTGCCGTAGCCGACGGGGATGAGATCGAGGTGGAGATGGGAGTGTTGGGAAGTATAGCGTTGTTGGAAGGTGAGTATTCAGATTTGGGGAGTAATTCACGCCTGCCATACGCCATAGCCTGCCTCGCGCAAACCGATCGCCAACTCCACTTCCATCTCGCGCGCGCCTTCATACGGCATCGGGTTATACATCTCGTACAGCGCAGGCATCAATCTCAAACCAAACTCTCTCACGAATCGGTTGGACTGGATGCCTGCCTTGTGTTTATCGAATCGCACATCAGGATCCAAACCCGTCATGCCGACGTAGACACACGGTTTACCAAATTCATAATCCGGATTGGCCTTCTTGAATTTGGCTTCGTAAAGAACGTCTTTCGAGAGCTCGATGACATAGACATGGTAATGGTAACGGCGCGATGAGACAGAACTTTACTGCACGGTTGCGCTTGTAACGCGCCTGAACGACGGAGGCATGATGCGCCACCATCAACCAGCCCTGCGCATCCTTCCGATAGACATTCGTGGCCAGCACTCGCGCCGCCGTACCCGGCCCGGTCGCGATGTCCCGAAGGTGCACTCATTCGTCGATGTTATGTGTTTAGAGAAAAACGGGCGATTGCAGTGAAGATATGCGCGAAATGCGCGCGACAACATCCCGAATGCGTCGGAGCCGGGATACCGTCGGTTGGCCCACATTACCTCGCTGTCGCACCGTGGTCTGTCCCTGATTCTCAAGATGTAGGGTGGGTTAGCGTTGCTCGCGTAACCCAGCAGAGTTGAGCAGCAACACAGCGTTTTCGTTAGTGTCTGCCTGACGGCACGCTTGGTGGGTTACGGCGCAAACAACGCGCCAACCCACCCTACATTGAATTTGACCTTAGTAACTGCCGTTCCGGTGTGTCCCTGATTCCGCAGGTCATTGGTCTGATTGCGACACGGCAAATCGCTCTTAATCAGGCAGGTTGCATATCATCTCCGCACAATCACCGGGCGGTCGGCCAGCTCATCAGGATTATGCCCAGGAGGTGGAAAGTGCGTCGCCAGCAGCGCGCTGACCTGGCGGATGCCTTCCAGTGCGCCCCGCTCGAATTCGCCTTCCTTGAAAGCGGCTTCCATTGCCTTCGCCACGGCTTCCCAGGCAGCAGCATTCACCCGTGCAGCGATACCGCGGTCAACGACGATCTCGATGTTGTGGTCGGCCAGCAGCAGATAAATCAGCACACCGCTATTGTGCTCGGTGTCCCACACACGCAGGTTGGCAAATAACTCGATGGCGCGATCGCGCGCGCTCATACCGCGCCAAGCTTCTCCGGGTGCAAGGCAGTTTTCGATGGCAAAACGGATTTCGCCACCATGATGGGTTTCGGATTCGTGCACGGCGGCTTCGATCGCGTTCAAGGTCGCGGTCGGAAATGCGCGCCGCCATGCCCACAGCGGCATAAAGAGATGCTTTAACCAGCGCTTGATGTTCACCATGACCCCGATGCGCCTCCGCCGCCGAAACCGCCACCGCCACCGCCCCATGAGCCACCAGAACCACCACCGCCACCCCAGGAACCACCGCCCAAACCACCGCCACTCGACCAGCCCCCACGATTGCGGAATCCCGAGGCCACGGCGATATACACGAACACCGCGATGAACAGCAGCAGCGGACTCAATCCGATCAGAAAGGCGCCAAACGTCCCGCTGCCAAGCGCAGCGACGGCGCCTGCGGCGGGTCGGTTCATGAGTAATGAGAGCAACCAGCCGGCCACCACGCCGCCAACGACGAGAACACTGAAGAGTGCTTCGCTGTCTTGAACCTGAGAGGCTACCGGCGCTGGCAACGATTCACCTTCGATCAGGCGCATCAGCTGCTGCACGCCCGCCTCGATGCCGCCGGCAAAATCGCCCGTCTTGAAATAGGGTGTGATGATTTCGGCGATCACCCGCTTGGCGATGGCATCCGGAATCGCGCCCTCGAGTCCATAGCCGACTTCCAAACGCAATCTGCGGTCATCCTTGGCGACGATCAGGATCACACCGTCGTCGACTTTAGCGCGGCCGATCTTCCATTTATCGCCGACGCGGATACCGAATTGCGCGATGTCTTCCGGTTCGGTGGTGGGAACAATCAGCACCGAAATCTGGCTGCCCGTTTTTGCTTCGAACCCGGCGAGACTGGTTTCGAGCCTGGACAGCTGGTCAGCGCTGAGTGTAGCGGTCAGGTCGGTGACACGACGCGACAGCTCTGGCACCGCCACCTGGGACCAGGCCGACAGCGCAAACAACAGTAGAAAGAAACCGAGCGCAGCGCAGTGGGCAAGGAGACGTCGCCGATCTTTCCTGGGTTCATGGGTCTGGAACCCGAGAAAGATCGGAGGCGTCCGGACAAGTGGTGTCATGCGGCTATCAGTTGCCGTTCGACGGGCTGGCGCTGTCACCGCCGGTGCTGGAAGACGGTGCGGCCGGTGCCGGCGTACTGAAGTCCACGGCCGGAGGAGTCGCAATGGCCTTTTCGTTTTCCACCGTAAAGCTCGGTTTAACCTTATAGCCGAACATCATCGCCGTGAGGTTGGACGGGAAGGAACGCACCGTGACGTTGTAGGCTTTAACCGCGTCAATATAGCGGTTGCGGGCGACGGTGATACGGTTCTCGGTGCCTTCAAGCTGCGCCTGTAAATCGCGGAACAAGCCATCGGCCTTCAGTTGCGGATAATTCTCGGCAACCAGCAAGAGGCGCGAGATCGCGCCGGTAAGTTCGCCTTGCGCGGCAATGAATTTCTGGAATGCCGCCTCATCGTTGACCAGTTCCGGCGTCGCCTGAATCGCCCCAACGCGGGCACGCGCCTCCGTCACACGAATAAACACCTCTTTCTCATGCGCCGCGTAACCCTTCACCACATTGACCAGATTCGGCACCAGATCCGCGCGGCGCTGGTACTGGTTCAACACCTCGGCCCAAGATGCCTTGATGTCTTCGTCAGTGGTTTGCAGCGTGTTGTAGCCGCAACCGGACAGCGTCAACACCATGAATGCCGTCATCATCCATTTGAACATAGTGGTCTCCTGGGTTGTTGTGTGCTGAGTGTACGCCACGCCCCAGCTGACAAATAGGGGAGCGGCGGAATTGTGGGGTCGAATCAAGGGGGCAGATTACTTGAAATAGCGCGGTGAACCAATCAAGCACACTGCCTCCTTGACCGCTCAGGATTAGGAGTGCACATGGCTTCTGAGCGTTTGCCTTGGGGTTCCGGTGGCTTCATGAGTTGACGAGGAAGCTTACGTTCTCTCTGTAAAACCGTGGTCTGCCCTAGTTCTCGCTATTTATTAGAGCCCCACATCACAGCGCACTTGTCCTTGGCCGCAGCCTTGAGTAATTCGACCAAAGGCAAGGCCCGGTGCGGAAGAGTTACGGGCGGTTCATCCTCGTCTCCTGCCTGAGACACCGGCGGCTGTGGCGATGACTTCTCCGCCTCGACCGCAGCCACCAGACGCGCCAAGGCTATTGGGACATCTTCCGCAGCAAGCGCACTGGGCACCGTACCGCTGTGCCCCATCATCTTGAGCAGCCGAACCGCCACGTCGCCGAACATCGTTATGTCCGCGTAGGCAGGACAGGTGAAGGTTACCAGCATGATCGCTTCCTCTATGTCGTAGAACGTAGGGTGGGTTAGCGTAGTTTGCGTAACCCACCAAGCGTTGCGCAGCAACACAACGCTTTTTTAATGTGTGCCTGACGGCACGCTTGGTGGGTTACGGCGCAAACAACGCGCCTCACCCACCCTACATCGGATAAGAGTCTGCTGAAGCAAGTGCCATTCGGATCTGACACCAATTCACGTCGAGCGTCTTCGGCAGACTCTGAATCACAATTGCATGATGGCTGGGCTCATTCGTCGAAGGCCGGAATCCTTGCGCCATCATCGCAAGCAATGCGGCCTCGTTCAGCTTCTGTCCGATTTCCTTGTGCGCCATGGCCAGTTCCCGCAGCTTCACGAAGGCGCGCACCACGAACACGCTGACTTCGAGGCACGGGCGAATTCAACACCGCGGCGGCCATGATGGCGCCGTGTTCGGTGAAGACCCATGGCCGGTAACGCCGTCCACCACGGCCGCGAGGTGGCTCGTTAGAGGTCGCATTTTGCGACCTCAAATTTTGTATTTATCCGGCACTGGGCTCTTCTGGTTGTACGGCGTCTTGGTGCGCTCGTCGGCCATCTTGAGGAACAGCAGATAGGTAAGCTGCTCGACGTAGTCGCCGTACGCCGGCGACGCGACCGCGCTGCCTATCCTGATCGAGCAGGCCCGGACGCTCTGCGCCGAGCACCCCGAGCTGGCCGATGTGGATGCGCTGGTACCCGTGCCGCCCTCCCAAGCGCACGTCCTCGACCCCGTCGGCAGCCTGGCCGAGGCGCTGGCGGGTTGGCTGGGCGCGCCGGTCTGGAAAGTCGTCGTCAAGACGCGCAAGACCGCGCCGCAGAAGGAGATGCACACTCTGGTGCAGAAGCGCGCCAACGTCGCCGGCGCGTTTGCCGTTCAAGGAAGCGTGCAAGGCAAGAGGCTGCTGGTGCTCGACGATCTCTACGACTCCGGTGCGACGTTGGAAGAGATGGCCGCGTTCTGCACCAAGCCGGCGTGAGCAAGCTGTGCGTGCTGACGCTGACGCGAACAATCCACGCGGATGCGTAAAACACTGGGAGATAGTTGATGTCCAACCTCCACTGGCTGGCCCTCGTCAGCCTGCCCGGCATCGGCGGCGCGACCGGCCGCAAGCTGCTCGAACGGTTCGGCAGCATCGAGGCTGCATTCGAGGCAACCGACGCCGAATTGGCGGCTGTGCCACGCCTCAACGCCGATCTTGTGGCGCGGCTGCGGGCGATCTCGCTGGAAACCGTCGAGGCCGAGCTTGCGTCGCTGGCCGACGAAGGGCTGAGCGTTCTCACCTGGGACGACACCGATTACCCGGCCAATCTGCGGCCTTTGCCCGATGCGCCACCGGCGCTCTTTGTCCGCGGCGATTTGCGGCTGGAGGACGCCGACGCCGTGGCGATCATCGGCACACGTGAGCCGTCGGCTCTCGGCATCGCCGCCGCCGAGCGGACCGGCCGCGAGCTGGCCGGCCGGGGACTGACGGTCGTCAGCGGGTTAGCGATCGGGGTGGACACGGCTGCGCATCGCGGCGCGTTGGGGGCGGCGGACGGTCGTACCCTGGCGGTGCCCGGCTCCGGCCTGCGCGCCATCCACCCGCGCCAGAACGCGGCCCTGGCCGAGACCATCGCCCGCCGCGGCGCGCTCATCTCAGAAGTGCATCCCAACACGCCTCCCAGCGGTCCCGTTCTGATGGCACGCGACCGAATCACCAGCGGCCTGGCAGCGCGCGGTCATCGTGGTGGAAGCCGGGGAAAAGAGCGGCAGCCTGGATACAGCCGCCAAAGCGCGACGCCAGGGACGTCTGCTCCTGGCCCTCGCTGGCAGCCCCGGCACGGATAAGCTGCTGGCCGAAGGGGCGGAGAAGCTGACGCCGAACACGCTGGACTTCACCGCCTTGGCTCGTCGGATCCACGATCACAGCGCTGCCGGGCGATGAGCGCAAGAGCATAGGGCAATTGAGGTTGTGGGGGTGGGATCGGCTGTGACGTGCCTAGCGTTTCGCTTGACAAACGCATTGAGACAAATGTGATACAATTCAGCCGAAATGAGGACAGTGAGCGCGCCATTAAGCCGGAGGAGGAGGATATGCAGGCAACAGTCACAATGCGCCAGGAAGCGGTGCCGATCGTCAAATCCAGCCTGGAAATGAAGCGTAAGTCTTTGACGTTCAACTTGCGCCGCTACCAGACGCGGCTGACCGACTTCGAGCAACAGCACCAAATGACCTCCGAGCAATTCGCGGCAAAGTTCGACGCTGGCGAGCTTGGCGACGACGCGATCTGGTTCGAGTGGGACTTCGTACTTGGAGCATATCAGGAGACAGCCCGGCAACTCAAGCTTCTGAATAGCGTCCATTTATGACCATCGACAAGTACCTCACGGCTCTCGATGGGAAGGTGCGATCTTTGCAAGGGGTAGTCGCTTCCTGGTCCATTCAGCGCGAGATCGACGCGAATCTCGGTGTCGGTTTCATCTCAGGACGCATCGAGTTCGTTGACGGTTCGAGGCTGGAGTTTTCCGAGCAGTTGCCCACAGAGCACCATCGGTATCGTTTACACTATATGGATGCGCAGGGCGATGTTGTGGTGCGTTGGGATTCCGCGCCGCATCACAAAGGGCTGAATACGTTCCCCTTCCACAAGCATACGCCTCTCGGCGTTGAGAAGTGCCCGGCGATCACCTTCCTAAACTGATCGCAAGGTGGAATCTACATGAAATCACGGCTGCAAGTATGTGGTTTTCACTCTGCGATCAGTTTAGACGTCATCGACAAGGTAATCAAGCTATTGGAGATTTAGCTCGGCGTCGAATAAGGCTATCAGGCCCTTCCTCGCTCGCTTCAAGTCACTGTTGGCCCCTGAGGAGGCAATCTATGACCGACAAACTCGCTTTCATCCGTGCCGACATGGCCGCGCTGGCTAGAGCAACCTGCTCATCACCCTCCGCACCATGAATACGCCGGCGGACGCGTGGATGGTGGTCGATGGCCGGCGGGTGCTGAACTTCTGCACCAACAACTACCTCGGGTTGGCGAATCACCCGAGAATGAAAGAGGCGGCCAAGCGCGCTGTGGATCAGTGGGGCGTCGGGCCGGCCGCGGTGCGGAGCATCGCGGGCACGCAGGCGCTGCACGTCGAACTGGAGCGCCGGCTGGCCGCGTTCAAGGGGGTCGAGGACGCGCTCTACGTCCAGAGCGGCTTCCTTGCCAACCAGGCCGCCATCGCGCCGTTGGTCGGCAAAGAGGATGTGATCTTCTCCGACCGGCTGAACCACGCCTCGATCATCGACGGCGCCCGGCTCAGCAGCGCCAAGATCATCGTCTACGAGCACTGCGATCCGGCCGACCTGGAAGCCAAGATCAAGGAGCACCTGCCCAACTACCGCCGCGGGCTGATGGTGACGGACGGCGTCTTCAGCATGGACGGCGACATCGCGCCGCTGGACAAGCTGACCGAGATCGCCGACCGCCATGGCGTGCTGACGATGGTGGATGATGCACACGGCGAGGGGGTGCTTGGCAACGGCGGCCGCGGCATCGTCGATCACTTCGGGCTGCACGGCGCCTTCGACGTGGAGATCGGCACGCTGAGCAAGGCGTTCGGCGTGGTGGGCGGCGTCATCGCGGGCAAGAAGGCGATCGTGGACTACATCCGCCAGAAGGCGCGGCCGTTCCTCTTCTCCAGCGCGACCACGCCCGCCGACACGGCCGCGTGCCTGGCTGCGGTCGATCTGTTGGAGGAATCGGAGGCGCTGGTGAAGCAGTTGTGGGATAACGCCGCCTACTTCCGTGGCGAGATGAAACGCCTGGGCTTCGACACCGGCAGATCGCAGACGCCCATCGTGCCGGTGATGTTAGGCGAAGCGGGGCTGGCGAAGCAGTTCAGCCGTGAGCTGTTCGAGGCGGACGTCTTTGCCATGCCGATCGGCTTTCCTACAGTGCCCAGGGGGCTGGCACGCATCCGCGTGATGAACACCGCCGCGCACAGCCGCGGTGACCTGGATTTGGGCCTGGAGGCGTTTGCACAGGTCGGCAAGAAGCTCGCAGTCATCTGAATTTGCCACGGGAATTCGGTTGACGCGTTAACCTTCCTGTGATATGATGCTATTAAATCGCCGTGCCGTTCCTTCACCTGTCCGGAGGCTTGTCCATGAAAAAGCGCGCCCCATTCCTCGCACTGATCGTGCTCATGATCGCCTTGACTCTCGCCCTGGCCGGCTGCAACCGGGAGCGGCCCGCACCGACGTCGACCAGTTCGACGTCGGTGCGGGCCGCTCCCGGTTGCAGCCGGCCAGGGCGAGAGTCAAGGCGATCATGAGCACGATCAGTGCGAGGAATGGGGCGCGCTTTTTTCATGGACAAGCCTCCGGACAGGTGAAGGAACGGCACGGCGATTTAATAGCATCATATCACAGGAAGGTTAACGCGTCAACCGAATTCCCGTGGCAAATTCAGATGACTGCGAGCTTCTTGCCGACCTGTGCAAACGCCTCCAGGCCCAATCCAGGTCACCGCGGCTGGCGCGGCGGTGTTCATCACACGGATGCGGGCCAGCCCCCTGGGCACTGTAGGAAAGCCGATCGGCATGGCAAAGACGTCCGCCTCGAACAGCTCACGGCTGAACTGCTTCGCCAGCCCCGCTTCGCCTAACATCACCGGCACGATGGGCGTTTGCGATCTGCCGGTGTCGAAGCCCAGGCGTTTCATCTCGCCACGGAAGTAGGCGGCGTTATCCCACAACTGCTTCACCAGCGCCTCGGATTCCTCCAACAGATCGACCGCAGCCAGGCACGCGGCCGTGTCGGCGGGCGTGGTCGCGCTGGAGAAGAGGAACGGCCGCGCCTTCTGGCGGATGTAGTCCACGATCGCCTTCTTGCCCGCGATGACGCCGCCCACCACGCCGAACGCCTTGCTCAGCGTGCCGATCTCCACGTCGAAGGCGCCGTGCAGCCCAAAGTGATCGACGATGCCGCGGCCGCCGTTGCCCAGCACCCCCTCGCCGTGTGCATCATCCACCATCGTCAGCACGCCATGGCGGTCGGCGATCTCGGTCAGCTTGTCCAGCGGCGCGATGTCGCCGTCCATGCTGAAGACGCCATCCGTCACCATCAGCCCGCGGCGATAGGTGGGCAGGTGCTCCTTGATCTTGGCTTCCAGGTCGGCCGGATCGCAGTGCTCGTAGACGATGATCTTGGCGCTGCTGAGCCGGGCGCCGTCGATGATCGAGGCGTGGTTCAGCCGGTCGGAGAAGATCACATCCTCTTTGCCGACCAACGGCGCGATGGCGGCCTGGTTGGCAAGGAAGCCGCTCTGGACGTAGAGCGCGTCCTCGACCCCCTTGAACGCGGCCAGCCGGCGCTCTAGCTCGACGTGCAGCGCCTGCGTGCCCGCGATGCTCCGCACCGCGGCCGGCCCGACGCCCCACTGATCCACAGCGCGCTTGGCCGCCTCCTTCATCTTCGGGTGGTTTGCCAACCCGAGATAATTGTTGGTGCAGAAGTTCAGCACCCGCCGGCCATCGACCACCATCCACGCGTCCGCCGGCGTATTCATGGTGCGGAGGGTGATGAGCAGGTTGCTCTCAGCCAGCGCGGCCATGTCGGCACGGATGAAAGCGAGTTTGTCGGTCATAGATTGCCTCCTCAGGGGCCAACAGTGACTTGAAGCGAGCGAGGAAGGGCCTGATAGCCTTATTCGACGCCGAGCTAAATCTCCAATAGCTTGATTACCTCGTCGATGACGTCTAAACTGATCGCAGAGTGAAAACCACATACTTGCAGCCGTGATTTCATGTAGATTCCACCTTGCGATCAGTTTAGGAAGGTGATCGCCGGGCACTTCTCAACGCCGAGAGGCGTATGCTTGTGGAAGGGGAACGTATTCAGCCCTTTGTGATGCGGCGCGGAATCCCAACGCACCACAACATCGCCCTGCGCATCCATATAGTGTAAACGATACCGATGGTGCTCTGTGGGCAACTGCTCGGAAAACTCCAGCCTCGAACCGTCAACGAACTCGATGCGTCCTGAGATGAAACCGACACCGAGATTCGCGTCGATCTCGCGCTCGAATGGACCAGGAAGCGACTACCCCTTGCAAAGATCGCACCTTCCCATCGAGAGCCGTGAGGTACTTGTCGATGGTCATAAATGGACGCTATTCAGAAGCTTGAGTTGCCGGGCTGTCTCCTGATATGCTCCAAGTACGAAGTCCCACTCGAACCAGATCGCGTCGTCGCCAAGCTCGCCAGCGTCGAACTTTGCCGCGAATTGCTCGGAGGTCATTTGGTGCTGTTGCTCGAAGTCGGTCAGCCGCGTCTGGTAGCGGCGCAAGTTGAACGTCAAAGACTTACGCTTCATTTCCAGGCTGGATTTGACGATCGGCACCGCTTCCTGGCGCATTGTGACTGTTGCCTGCATATCCTCCTCCTCCGGCTTAATGGCGCGCTCCACTGTCCTCATTTCGGCTGAATTGTATCACATTTGTCTCAATGCGTTTGTCAAGCGAAACGCTAGGCACGTCACAGCCGATCCCACCCCCACAACCTCAATTGCCCTATGCTCTTGCGCTCATCGCCCGGCAGCGCGTGATCGCGGATCCGACGAGCCAAGGCGGTGAAGTCCAGCGTGTTCGGCGTCAGCTTCTCCGCCCCTTCGGCCAGCAGCTTATCCGTGCCGGGGCTGCCAGCGAGGGCCAGGAGCAGACGTCCCTGGCGTCGCGCTTTGGCGGCTGTATCCAGGCTGCCGCTCTTTTCCCCGGCTTCCACCACGATAACCGCGGCGCGCCAGGCCGCTGGTGATTCGGTCGCGTGCCATCAGAACGGGACCGCTGGGAGGCGTGTTGGGATGCACTTCTGAGATGAGCGCGCCGCGGCGGGCGATGGTCTCGGCCAGGGCCGCGTTCTGGCGCGGGTGGATGGCGCGGAGGCCGGAGCCGGGCACCGCCAGGGTACGACCGTCCGCCGCCCCCAACGCGCCGCGATGCGCAGCCGTGTCCACCCCGATCGCTAACCCGCTGACGACCGTCAGTCCCCGGCCGGCCAGCTCGCGGCCGGTCCGCTCGGCGGCGGCGATGCCGAGAGCCGACGGCTCACGCGTGCCGATGATCGCCACGGCGTCGGCGTCCTCCAGCCGCAAATCGCCGCGGACAAAGAGCGCCGGTGGCGCATCGGGCAAAGGCCGCAGATTGGCCGGGTAATCGGTGTCGTCCCAGGTGAGAACGCTCAGCCCTTCGTCGGCCAGCGACGCAAGCTCGGCCTCGACGGTTTCCAGCGAGATCGCCCGCAGCCGCGCCACAAGATCGGCGTTGAGGCGTGGCACAGCCGCCAATTCGGCGTCGGTCGCCTCGAATGCAGCCTCGATGCTGCCGAACCGTTCGAGCAGCTTGCGGCCGGTCGCGCCGCCGATGCCGGGCAGGCTGACGAGGGCCAGCCAGTGGAGGTTGGACATCAACTATCTCCCAGCGTTCACGCATCCGCGTGGATCGTTCGCGTCAGCGTCAGCACGCACAGCTTGCTCACGCCGGCTTGGTGCAGAACGCGCGCCATCTCTTCCAACGTCGCACCGGAGTCGTAGAGATCGTCGAGCACCAGCAGCCTCTTGCCTTGCACGCTTCCTTGAACGGCAAACGCGCCGGCGACGTTGGCGCGCTTCTGCACCAGAGTGTGCATCTCCTTCTGCGGCGCGGTCTTGCGCGTCTTGACGACGACTTTCCAGACCGGCGCGCCCAGCCAACCCGCCAGCGCCTCGGCCAGGCTGCCGACGGGGTCGAGGACGTGCGCTTGGGAGGGCGGCACGGGTACCAGCGCATCCACATCGGCCAGCTCGGGGTGCTCGGCGCAGAGCGTCCGGGCCTGCTCGATCAGGATAGGCAGCGCGGTCGCGTCGCCGGCGTACTTGAGCCGATAGGCCAGCTCGCCGACGGGGCTGCGGCTCCAGTCCGCGCCAGCAAAGCGGCTGTGAAAGCCCAGCGCCCAGCCGGCATCCCACGGGCCAGCCAGTGGCCGGGGGTGGCGACAGGATAGCCAGGTGGTGAGTTGGTCAGTTGATGGATTCGTTGGTGCGCCGCTTGGTTTGCCTGACGGCTGCGTTGTGAGCCGTTTGAGCGCCTCTCGGCGGAATTCCGGTGTAATACTGCTCTGTCTCACTTGACGCAATCTGTTCGAGCAGGGTGCAAGCGCGCTCGTCACCGATGGCGCCGAGCGCTTTGACAGCGTATTGACGCACTTGCGGCTGAGTCTCGCGTGCCAACAAGCCCATCAGCGGCTTAACTGCCTGCCGATCGCCGATCTTGCCAAGCGCCGAAGCTGCCAGGAGGCGAACGTTCCCATCATCATCGGTCAGTGCCGCGATCAGCTCTGGCACGCCAGTGAGTGAACGCGCTTCGCCCAGCGCTGCCGCTCGTTGGGCGCGCTCAGTAGGGGAAAGCGCAGCAGGTTGCGCACGGGCCGTCTTGACAGCCGCCTCCCCACCTGGCACAACCTTGCCGTGCTCATCCACCGCCAGGACCCTGGTTTCGATCAGTCTATCCACCTCACCTAGCACCGCCTGGCGCGTCCAGCCGGAAAACGTGCCGAAGAAGGGATGCGCACGAAACTCTCCCACCCGTGTCGACTTTGACCCAACCAGCAGTTTTGCGATCCCGCTCCGAGGCAACTGCCCCGACAGTGACTGCACACACGATAAAATCGCCCCTTGTACCTCGCCACTCTCGGTCAAACCGCCGCGTGCGGCGATCTCCGCCGGGACCAGCCCCTGGCCGGCGAGCTGCGCGGTCAACGCGACCGTGCCGTCGGCCTGGCGCTCGACCTGCTTGATGGCGACCCGCTGCGGGTCAATCTCGCGGGGCAGGCGTAAGGGGAGGGCAACTCGATCTCGGATGGCGGCCTCAGCCTTCGGAGTCAGCTTGAGCACCGGCATCTCGCCGCCGACAACCTTGATGTAGCCCCTGCGCATGAGCTGGTCAATCAGCTCGCCGACCTCGCGGATCGAGAAAATTGCCAGCCGGCCGTAGTACGGGCTGCGGTCGTAGCTGTACAGACGCATCTCCTTCGCCTGCGATCCGCGCAGCAATTGCGCCAGCTTCTCCTTGCCGATTTCCCATTTGAGATGGCGGATCGCATCGAGGATGACGACGGCGGTGTGGGCCGGAGAGCCTGGCGGGAGGGCAGAGGAACCGAAGGGCAGAGGAGCGGAGGCGCTGGTCGCCCTCTCACGTTCCGCCGCTCGCTGCTGGCAGTTGTCGCAGCAGACGGCTGCTTCGGCGGCCGCACCATCGCCGAAATGATCCAGCAGGATGCGCCGGCGACAAGCGTTCGACTCGGCGTAGGCAACCATCTGGGCCAGTTGGCCGCGACGATGGCGGCGTCGCGCCTCGACGTTCGCCGCAGCGTTTTGCACAGCGTCCGCGTTCCAGGGGCCGATGCGCAGCAACATACGTGGGCCGGCGTCCCCCAACCTATCGAGGCTGCCTGCGGCCTCCAGTTGCGCCAGCCCCACCTTCAGCTTGACCTCGGGCAGACCGGAGGCCAGGGAGAGGTCTTCGGCGGTGAGCCGGACTGCGCTTCGTCCGGCTGAGCGGATGGCGTCATACAGCTCGCGCACTTCGTTGACCGCAGGCGCATCGTTCTCGATAAACCATTCTTGCAGAGCGCGATCTTTCGGACTATAGAGCAGCACGGCGCGGGCGGGCAGGCCATCGCGGCCCGCGCGCGACCGGCCTCCTGGTAATAAGCTTCCAGCGTGCCGGGCATGGCGAAGTGCGCCACCAGTCGCACATCGGGCCGGTCGATGCCCATCCCGAAGGCGTTGGTGGCAACGACGACCTGCAAATCCGTTCGCGTGCGGGGGTTGAGAAACGCATTCTGCACCCGCGTACGCGTTTCCGCATCCAGGCCGGCATGGTAGGACTCGACCCTGAGCCAGCAAATCTCGCGCACGAAGTCGGCCACCTCCTCGGCGTCGCGCCGCGTGCCCACATAGACGATGACCGCGCCGCCATCCAGGCCGGACAAGAGCTCTTGCAGCGCAGCCAACTTGGCGGCCGGCTCGGCGGTGTAGCGCACCTCGAACGTCAGGTTGGGCCGGTTAAACCCGGTGACGATGTTTCGGACGGACGGCAGTCCGAGCAGACGGATGATGTCGCCCTGCACCTGGGGTGTCGCGGTGGCAGTCAGCGCGGCCGTGAGCGGCTGCCCCAGCGCGTCTCGTGCGGCGGCGATGTGCAGATAGTCGGGCCGGAAATCGTGTCCCCACTGCGAGATGCAGTGCGCCTCGTCCACCGCCAGCAGCCCCACCGTCGTGCGGCGCAGCGCATCGCCGAACGCCACATTGCGCAGCCGCTCCGGCGAGACGTAGACCAGCCGATAGGCGTTGCGACCCAGGGCGTCGAGCCGACGGGTCTGCTCATCGGCGGTCAGCGTGCTGTTAACGTACGTGGCAGGGATGCCGCGGCGGGTCAGGCCATCCACCTGGTCTTTCATCAACGCAATAAGGGGCGAGATGACCAGGGTCAGCCCGGGGTGGTGCAGGCTGGCGAGTTGATAGATGAGCGATTTGCCCGCGCCGGTGGGCATGACGACCAACGTGTGCTGTCCCGCCAGCAGGCAGCCGATCGCCTCTTCCTGGCCTGGCCGAAAGGTCTGGAAACCGAAGTAGGTGCGGAGAGCCGCGGCGAGATCGCTCATTCCTGTTGTTCCTCCTCAGTCAGCGACTCAATATCATGCTCCGCCAGCTATTCGCGCACGCGCTCGAGCATGATCTCAACCGCACGGAGTATAGCACGCACGGCTGTCTCTCGCAATGCCTGACGCCACGGGCAGTTTGCGGCCCACTCTGCCTGATGCTAGAATAGCGCACAGTCGTGCGGAACGTTGCGGGGAGCAATCCGCCATGAGCGAGACGAAGATTCCGGCTCACTGGCCGCCGCATTGGCCGGACATCACCGATCTGCCGTGCGGGCGGCGATGGCGGCCGTGCCGCGGCATCTCTTCGTGCCGGCGGAGCATCGCAACCAGGCCTACGAGGACATGCCGCTGCCTATCGGGCGCGGCCAGACCATCTCGCAGCCGTACATCGTGGCGCTGATGACCCAGGCGTTGCGCCTGACTCCGGCCAGCCGCGTGCTGGAGATCGGCACCGGTTCCGGCTACCAGGCCGCCATCCTGGCCCACATCACGCGGCATGTGTGGAGCATCGAGACGCTGCCGGATCTGGCGGAGGCCGCACGCGACGCGGCTGCACGGCTTGGGCTATGAGGTTGAGGTCCAGGTCGGCGATGGCCGGCTGGGCTGGCCGGAGCAGGCGCCTTTCGACGGCATCATCGTCACCGCCGCGGCGACCGACGTGCCGCCGGCGCTCGCCGCACAACTGGCGGAAAACGGCCGGCTGGTCATCCCGGTCGGCAAGAGTCTGTGGGATCAGAGCCTCTGGCTGATCGAGCGGACCAGGGGTCGTCTGCGCCGCGAGTTGCTGGCCGAGGTCCGCTTCGTGCCCCTGGTCGCGACGACATCTCGCGACCAGCCGGAGGATCCCGCGCTGGCCGACGTGCGCCGTGAGTTGCGCATAGTTGTTCGAGTCGCAGCTCTGATCGGCAGACCAGACTCGTCTGATGAGAGGTACTTTGTAGATGCGCGTTGTGATCACCGGCTCGAAGGGGCAGCTTGGCCGGCAGCTTGTCGCGGCTTTCGCCGGGCACGAGCTGTTCGAGCTTGACCTGCCGGAGGTTGATCTCACTCAGCCTGCGACGGTGCGAACCGTTGCCGAGTGGCACCCCGATCTGGTGGTGCATGCGGCGGCCTACACCGATGTGGACGGCTGCGAGCGGGATCCGGAGCTCGCCTTTCGCGTGAACGCGGTCGGCACGCAGAACGTGGCCCTCGCCGCGCAGCGGGCCGGCGCGGCCATGCTGCACATCAGCACCAACGAGGTGTTCGACGGCTCGCAGCGCGATCTGTACCGGGAGTGGGACCGCCCCAATCCCATGAGCGTATACGCTCGCTCCAAAGCTGCCGGGGAAGAGATCGTGCGCGATCTGCTGGCCGGGCGCTCCTACATCGTCCGCATCGCATGGCTCTTCGGGCCGGGAGGCAACAACTTCGTGACGAAGATCCTGGCTGCGGCCGACGGGAACGGCGGGCTGCGCGTAGCGGCCGATGAATTCGGCAATCCCACCTATGCGCCCGACCTGGCTGCGGTCGTCGCCAGGCTGGTCGCGACCGGTCACTACGGCATCTATCACCTGACCAATGCCGGTTTCTGCTCCCGTTTCGAGTTTGCGCGGGAGATCATGCGCCTGACGGGCAGGCCCGACCTGCAGGTATCACCGATCCTCAACGCGGAGTGGCCGCGGCCCTCCCGTCCGCCCCTGCATGCCATCCTGGCGAATACCAACGGCGCCGCGCTCGGGCTGACCCTTCGACCGTGGCAAGAGGCGTTGGCGGAGTACATCGAAACGTTGAACGTTCAAACGTTGGAACGTTGAAACGTGCAAACATCCGCCAGCATCATCATCCCCAACTACAACGGCTTGCGCTTTTTGGCGCCTTGCCTCGACGCGCTGGCCGCGCAGACCTACCCACAAGAATTGACCGAGGTCATCCTCGTTGATGATGCGTCCACCGACGACTCGGTGCCGTTCGTCCAGGCCAACTATGCGCACGTCAAGATCGTGCGGCTGACGCAGCAACAGCGGGCTGGCGGCGGGCTGCAATGCCGGCGCACGCGTGGCGTCCGGCGACCTGCTGGTGATGCTCAACAACGACACCGAAGCCGAGCCGGGCTGGCTGGCCGCGCTGGTCGAGATGGCCGCCGCTCACCCCAGGGCCGGCACGATCGCCAGCAAGATGCTGCTGTTCGATCGGCGCGATACGCTGCACAACGCCGGCGACGTGATGGGCGTCGACGGCATCCCGCGCAACCGCGGCGTGTGGGAGGTGGATCGCGGCCAATTCGACGCCGATCTGACCATCTTCGGCGGATGCGGCGGCGGCGTGGCCTACCGGCGAGAGGCGTGGGAGCAGGCCGGCGGCTTCGACGAGCGGCTCTTCATGTATCTGGAGGATGTCGACCTGGCCTGGCGGCTGCAACTGCTGGGCTGGGAAGCCGTCTTCGCGCCGGCCGCACGGCTCTACCATCACCTGAGCGCCACCGGCGGCGGCAAGCTGGCGAGCTTCTACGTGGGCCGCAACACGATTTGGGTGATCGCCAAGGACATGCCCGGCGACCTCATCCGCCGCCACTTCGGGCGCATCGTCAGCGCGCAGGCGAAGATCGGCTGGGATGCGCTCCGCACGTGGCGCGGCGATGCCGCGCGAGCGCGACTGCGCGGGCAGTTGGCGGGATTGGCCGGGCTGCCGCGCGTGCTGGGCTGGCGTCGTGGCGTGCAGTCCACGCGGACCGTCGAGATCGCCTCGCTGGAGCGGTTGCTGCAATGACGAGCATGAAAACCAGCGACTTCGACTACCACCTCCCGCCCGAGCTGATCGCGCAGACGCCGATCGAGCCGCGCGATGCCTCGCGCCTGCTGGTGGTCGATCGCCGGTCGGGCGCGCTGGCGCACCGCCATTTCGCCGATCTGCTCGAATATCTGCGCGCCGGCGATCTGCTGGTGGGCAACAACAGCCGGGTGATCCCGGCCCGCCTGCACGGGACGAAGCCGACTGGCGGCAGCGTGGAGATCTTCCTGGTGCGGCCCGCAGCCGATCACGAGCCAGCGGCGTGGGAATGCCTCGTCGGCGGCAAGGGGCTGCGGCCCGGCGTCCGCGTGCAGGTGCAGCATCCCAGCACGACCACCGGTGACATCACCGCCACCATCCTGGCCGAGACCGAGAGCGGCAGCCGGGTCGTGGCGTTCGATCCGCCTGTGGAGGAATGGCTGTGGGATGCCGGCGAGGTGCCGCTGCCGCCCTACATCCACCAGCCGCTGGCCGACCCCGAACGCTATCAAACGGTGTACAGCCGCATCGAGGGCTCGGTGGCATCCTCCACGGCGGGGCTGCACTTCACGCCGGAGATGTTGGTCGCGCTGCGGGAACGCGGCGTGCGGCTGGCGTTCGTCACGCTGCACATCGGGCTGGATACCTTCCGGCCCGTGCAGGCCGAGAACATCGAAGAGCACCGCATCCACCGCGAATGGGCGGAGCTGAGCGCGGAGACGGCGCGGGCGATCAACGAGACGAAGCTGGCCGGCGGTCGGGTGATCGCCGTGGGGACGACGGTCGTGCGGACGCTGGAGAGCGCCGCCAAGATCGCGCTGGGCTATCGCCCCTGCGACGAGATCCCAGAGGGCGCCGTCTGCGGCTGGCAGACCGTCGCCGCGTTCGCCGGCGAGACCGATCTCTTCATCCGGCCCGGCCACGTCTTCCGCGCGGTGGATGCGATGATCACCAACTTCCACCTGCCCAAATCGACGCTGCTGATGCTCGTCAGCGCGTTCGCGGGCAAGGAGCTGATCGACCACGCCTACGCCGAGGCGATTCGCGAGCGCTACCGGTTCTACAGCTTCGGCGACGCGATGCTGATCCTCTGAGTCCACGCGCTGACGCGCATCGTTCACTCTGCCTCGTAGCACCCGGCTGAATTCTATCCCCTGCTTGTGCGCGTGCAACATGGCCTTGCCCTGGCGCGTCAGTTTGCCCACTGGGTGATATTATGGCACAATCAATGCGCAAGTCTGATCGATTCACGCTGAGAGGCAGGCCGCATGGTGACCGTCGAGCAACGCCAAAGCGAAGCCCCTGGTGCGGGTCCGTTGAACGCGGGCCGCATCGAGCTGCGCTTGCTCGGCCATTTTCAGCTTCTCCTGGATGGCGAGCCCGTCGATGGGATGAGCCAGACGCGCCTGCAACTGCTGCTGGCCTACGTGACCTTGCATCGCAATCTGACGCTCTCCCGCCAGCATCTGGCGTTCCTCTTCTGGCCTGATTCATCGGAAAAGCAGGCCTTCGCCAACCTGCGCAAACTGCTCTATCTGCTGCGCCAGGCGCTGCCCGCAATCGACCGCTTTCTGGCGCTCACAGCCGAGACGGTGGCGTGGCGGAGCGACGCGGCCTTCACGCTCGATGTCGCCGACTTTGAGGCGGCGTTTCAGCGCGGCGAGACGAGCGACTCTCCTGCCGCCAAGATCGCAGCCTATCAGGAGGCGCTCGCCCTCTACCGCGGCGATCTGCTGCCGGGCTTCTACGACGACTGGATTCTCGTCGAGCGCGAACGGCTGCGCGCGCTCTATGCCGGCGCGCTGACGAGGCTGGCCGAGCTGTACGAAGCGCAGCGCGCCTATGCTGATGCCCTCGCCTGCGCCCAACGCCTGTTGAGCCAGGACACCCTGCAGGAATCGAGCCACCGGCTGTTGATGCGGCTGCATCTGCTCAACGACGACCGGGCCGCCGCTCTGCGCGTCTATCACACCTGCGCTACGCTCTTGCGGGATGAGTTGGGGGTCGATCCCAGCCCGGCCACCGAGGAACTCTATCAGCGGCTGCTATGGCTTGAAGACCAACCGCAAACGCCCGTTCAACCGCTGGCGGCGACCGCCGCGCCGTTGGTCGGGCGAACTGAGGAATGGAATCAACTACGCGGCGTGTGGCAGAGCGCCCGCGAGGGTCATCCGCAGCTTGTCTTGATCGAAGGGGAGGCAGGCATCGGCAAGACGCGGCTGGCCGAGGAGATGCTCGACACCGTCAGGCGCCAGGGGATGGTTGCCGCCACCACGCGTGCCTATGCGGCTGAGGGCGCCGCCGCCTACGCGCCGCTGGTGGATCTGCTGCGCAGCCGGCCGATCTACGCGGCGCTGGGCAAGCTGGACGCTGTCTGGCTCAGCGAGCTCAGCCGCCTGCTGCCGGAGTTGGCCGCTGCCCATCCCCATCTCCCTGCGCCCACGCCCATCACGGAAGAATGGCAACGCCGCCGATTCCAGGAGGCGCTGATCCGTGGCTGCCTGGCCGCCGGCGGGCCGCTGCTCATCCACTTCGACGACCTCCAATGGTGTGATGGCGAGACACTGGCGTGGCTGCATCTGCTGCTGCGCGCTGACGAGCACGGCAAGCTGCTCGTGATCGGCACGCTGCGCCCGGACGAGATCGACGAGGCGCATCCGCTCCATCGCTTGCGGCTTGAGCTCCAGCGCAGCAACCGCTGTGTGAGCATCCCCCTTGACGCCGCTCTCCGCCGCAGAAGTGGCGCAACTGGCAGCCCATGTGACCAGTCAAGAACTCTCCGCGGGCGCGCAGGAACAGTTGTTCGTCCAGACCGAGGGCAACCCGCTGTTTGTGGTTGAGATTCTGCGCAGCAGAGATCAGAGCGCGGGCGGTCAAGATGGCACGCGCGCGACGCTGGCCCCATCTCCACCCCCGATTCTCAGACCCTTCCCGCCAAGGTTCAGGCCGTCATCGGAGCGCGCCTGGCGCAATTGTCGGCCCCGGCGCGCCAACTGGCGCGCATCGCCGCCGTGATCGGGCGCAACTTCACCTTCGATCTGCTGACGGAGGCCAGCGAGCAGCCGGAGCGTGACCTGGTGGTCGGGCTGGACGAGTTGTGGCGCCGGCGCATCATCCGTGAGCAGGGGGTGAGCGCCTACGACTTCAGCCACGACCGCATTCGCGAGGTGGCGTATGGCGAGATCAGCCCGATGCTGCGGCGGCATCTGCATCGCCGCGTGGCGCAGGCATTGGTCGATCGCCACGCCCATGAGATCGATGCGGTGAGCGGCCAAATCGCGGTCCATTATGAGCTGGCGGGAGATGGCGCCCAGGCGCTGCACTTCAACGAGCGCGCAAGCAGCTTTGCCGTTGCCCAGTATGCCCACACGGACGCGATTCACTATCTGACGCGGGCGCTGGCGCTGGCGCCTGACGACGACCTGCACCGCCGGTTCACGCTGTTGGCTCGACGCGAAGCATGCTACGATGCGATGGCGCAGCCGGAACCTCGCCTGGCCGACCTGACGGAGATGATGGCGCTTGCTCGCCACCAGCTTGAGCAGAAGGCGTCGGCTGCGCCGGACGCGAAACCGATGATCGTGACGCTGACACGCCTGGGATGGTATTTCTCAGACGCCGGACAGACCGAATCGGCGATTGCCACTCTCCAACAAGCCACCACGCTGGCGCACGAAACAGGAGAGCTCGCGCTGGAAACCGAGGCGCGCGCTGTCCTGGGTCGAACGTATTTCCTGCGCGGCAGACTGGAAGAGGCGCGACGGGAGTTGCTGCCGGCGGTCGAGGGCGCAAGCCACGCGGCTCCATCCGTGGCCCTCGGCAAATCGTACGAAACGCTAGCCGCCGTATCGATGTTTTCCGGCGCCAGGGCAGAGGTGATTGTTGGCTATCTGGAAAGGGCGTTGGCGTGTTATCGGGCAGTAGACCACAAGGAGGGTGAAGCCAGCACGCTGAACAAGCTGGGCTACACGTTGGTAGCGCAAGGTGAAGGTGAGTATGCGCGGGCGGAGAAGTTCTATCGAGAGGGGATGGCAGTGTGTTGCGAAGCCGGCTATCGCGTCTTCGAGAGTCTCATTTCACGCAATCTGGGCGCGCTTTACACGCATACAGGGGATTATGCACAGGCGGAGCCGGCCTTGCAGCACAGCCTTGAGATCGACCGACAGAGCGAACAGAGTCACTATGAAGGAGCGGCGCTCAACTATCTGGCCTTTCTCGCACTGAATATGGGTGATTATGCGCGGTCGCAGGCGTTGAATCATGCCGCGCTCGAGCAGCAGACAGCCGCCGAGGCGCGCGGTTGGCTGGCCAAGACATGGAGCGAGCTGGGCTTGCTGCATCACCTCATCGGCAAGCAGGAAGCTGCGCTCGAGCAGCTCAACCGCGGGTTACAGTTTGCCGAGGAACTGGATGACCGCCGCCAGATCGGCTATGCGTTGACGCGCTTGGGGCATACGCTGACTGCGCTCGGCCGCTTCGACGAGGCAGCCGCAGCCCTGCAAAGGGCGTTCGAATTGCACCGCGCCCTGCAGCAGACGAACCGCTCGATGTATCCGTTGGCCGGACTGGCGAGCCTGGCCCACCGGCAAGGGGAGCTTTCCCGCGCGAAGCAAATCGTCGAGCAGATTCTGGATCATCTGGCGACGCGCTACCTCGACGCCACCGATGAGGCGCTGCAGGTCTATCTGACTTGCGCTCAGATCCTTCAAGCGACCGGCGATCCCAGGTCTGCCGTCCCGATCTGGATGGCGCGCGAGCAGCTCCAACGTCGCGCCGCCACGATCACCGACGAAGCCGCGCTGCGACGCTTCTGGGCCGCGCCGCTGCACAGCGAAGTCGCCACCTGGTCGGCACTCGCAATGACGGGATAAGTCATGCACGGCAGGATTTACGCAGGGTAGACCGAAGCAGCCACAGATTTCACGAATTTCACAGTTGCCCTCTAGAAAAGGCCGGAGCCGGCCACCCCCGATTCATGCCTTTCAGGCAGCTTTTTCCGTGCTAATCTGTGTAATCCGTGATCAGACCGGACAGACGGTGTAAGTCATACACAAACAGAACCCCTTTTCACATCGCAAACCTCGCACCAAACCGAAGTAAAAAGTCTCCAATTACCCTCCAAACAACGCTTTTTCGCTCCCCATGCAACGTTTATGCAACGCACCAACTGATACACTCCCCGCAAGTAGAGCAAACGAACGAAGTACCGGGCTAATCATGGATGGTCCAAACCGACAAACGCACGAGACCACGCATCTCTTCCTGCTGCGCCTCTGGCGCGAGGAATTGGCGCAGGGTCAAGGCGAATGGCGGGGGCAGATGACATCCCTGGCGAACGGCGAAGTGCGCTATTTTCGCAGCCCGGAGACGCTCTACAAGATCCTGTTGACCATGCTGCCCGACGATCCATCCGGCATGGCCGCGTTGGACAGTCGTGGAGAGGAGGACGAGCCTATCGATGAAGCGAACAGACAGTAGACGCGCCAGGAGCGTGCCCTGCCAGCAGCGCAGTCCACGCTTGTCTTGTGTTGGGTTTGAGAAGCGATCGTATTCAACAGGTCAGGAGTGAAAGGAGCCAATATGTCAATCCGTTTTCGTCACACCGTTCTCGCATCGCTGGTGGTGATGGCGCTCTTGTTGAGCGCCTGCCAGCCGGCGCCCGCGCCAGTGGCGCCCGCCCAGGCGGCTACAGCCGTCCCGCCCACATCAGCGCCGGCTACGGCCGTCCCGCCCACGGCTGTGCCGCCCACCGCCGTGCCACCTACGGCTGTGCCGCCCACGAAAGTGCCGCCTACGGCAATACCACCCACCGCCGCACCGCCCGCGCCGGCAGCGCCGATCACTGCCACCGCCAAAGTGACGGCGACGTTGTCTAATGAGGCCGGTCGCTCGATCGTCAGCGCACGCGGCAACCACTTCGTAGTCGACTCGCCGGCGGCGCTGGGTGGTCCCAACGAAGAGGTCAATCCTGTCGATATTATGCTGGGATCGTTGGGCACCTGCGGCGTCTTTGTCGCGGAGGCCGCCGCGCCCAAGTTGCAGATTCCGCTGAAAGGCGCGACCGCCGTCGTGCAGGGGGACTTCGATCCGCGCGGGCTCAGGGGCGAGGCGTTTGATCCGCGTATGCAGGCGTTGCGCGTCCATCTGACGCTGCCCGGCGCCAACGCCGAGCAGGAAGCGATGCTGGTGAAGGAGTTCCAGGCGCGCTGCCCCATCTACACCACGCTCGTGCGCGCCACCCCGATCGAAGTCACCGCCGGCGACCAGAAAAGGGGCAGCGCCACCCAGGGGCTAACCACCGCCACGATCACGACAACGCTCTCCAACCAACCCGGCCGGGCGCTGGTCACAGCACGCGGCAATCACTTCGTCGTCGATTCGATCCCGCCGCTGGGCGGCCCGAACGAGGAACGCAATCCCATGGATTTGCTGCTGGGCGCGTTGGCGGCTTGTGGCAACCTTGTCTACGAAAAGGCGGCCCAGGAGTTGAGCATCCCGCTCACCGGCACCAGCGCGGCCATCGAAGCGGATTACGACCCACGCGGCATCAAGGATGGTTCATCCAGCCCGCACATCCAGGCGCTGCGTGTGACGACGACGGCGAACGGCGCCAACGCCGATCAGGCCAAGCAATTGGCGCAGGCGTTCCAGAAACGCTGCCCGGTCTTCACCACGCTCGTGCGCGCTGCACCGATTACGCTCAATGGGGTAGCGGTGGCGCAGTAGCGTATCTGAGCGCCTAGTAGAAGTCGCCGGTCGCTAGCAGGCGACCGGCTTGACTCCCCACAGGGTTGGAAGGTTCAGGAAATCTTGCCAGCGAATCGCTTTTGGAATGTGGCATACGGTTTTAGTTCGGTAGTTGTGATATAGTATGCGTGATTATAGCAGATGTGACCAGTTTTTAGATAGCTATTGACAATCGCTTATTCTGTGATAAGATAGCTATTGTTGGCTTGGCTCCGCGATGGTATGTGCCATATTCGAACCGGATGACGAACCGTCTTGGCTGGCGGAGATCAGGCCTGGGGGGCGCAGTTCCGCATCTGTGCCGTTGGCATGCGGTGTATCGACGCCACAGAGATGTCTGTGGTGGTTAGTGTAGTCTACTTGGGCATCTGCCCGCAAGGAGCATAGAAATGACAGTTCCAAACGAAAACGACAGTGGGGGGACCTTTGAAACGGTGTCAGCTTCCGCTGGCACTCCTCAACGCCCTTCACCAGTGGAGGCATTGGCAGCCGTATCGGAGCCCTCAAGAAGCGATCTTGATGCCCGCCAGGCTGCCTTTGGGGAACGCGCAGAAGTGGACCGGCTCTACCCGAAGGCGCTTCTGCGGGGGTGCTGGCTTTAGAGGCTGCTGAGGTGGTAGATGAGCCGACCGCCGCAGCAGCGCCACGGCCGCAAGATCGTTGATATAACAGGAGGTAATCTAGTATGCCTATCATCCTTTACAAGAACAGCGCCCTGTCAGATGCGCACACGGACGGCGAGACAAGCACGGTTGGCGAGCCAAATGTAGCGAATCGCGGCCGACAGGTCTTCTACACGGGCAATTGGTATGCTGCCAAGTCTTCCGATGGCGCCAGCACCTGGAGCCCGATCAGCCCCTTCACTGCCTTACCGTCGGCTGATGGCGGCTTCTGTTGCGACCAAAGCCTCACCTACGAGCCAAGCCGCAACATCCTGGTCTGGGTACTTCAGTACATCAAGAAGAACGGCACGAACACGCTTCGCGTGGCCATCAGTCCAGGCGCCACCCTCAACAGTAACGATTGGTATTGGTGGGACTTCAAGCCAGCGGGCGTCAATCAGAACTGGGCCGGAGAGTGGTTCGACTACAATCATATCGCAACCTCCAAGAACTTCCTCTATGTGGGAACGAACGTGTTCACTGCCAGCAGCGACGCCTTCGCGCTCGGTGCTCTTCCGTTTTCCCCTTGACGCCTTAGCGAATCGCACCACGCTGAACTACTCTTACTTCACAACTACTGCGAACTTTTCGCTGCGCTGCGTGCAAGAGGCCCGCGATACGATGTATTTTGGGAGCCACAACTCAACAAGCCAGGTACGGCTGTTCTCCTGGCCCGAGAATTCCGGCTCCGTCACTGCGAAGAACGTGAACATCGCGCAGTGGAATCCCCCGCCTTATGCGGCACCCGGGCCCGATGGCCGGAACTGGCTGGGCCGTTGCGATCCACGCATTACAGGCGCGGCGCTTACAAACGGCGTTATCAACCTGGCTTGGACGGTTAAGGCCCGCGATAATCGCCCCTTCCCGCATGTCAGGGTCGTGCAGGTCGACGCAGCTAACATGAATCTCCTCGGCCAGCCGGACATATGGAGCCCGAACTACGCCTACGCCTATCCGGCCCTCAGCTCGAACCCGAGCGGGGTCTTGGGCATTACGTTGTTTAGGGGTGGTGGTAACCTCCGTCCGGGGCACGTGGTTGGCGTGCGAGATGAATCTCTGCGGAAGTGGGTGCTCCAGGCCACTCGTGATGGTACCGATGGGCCTATTGACGGCAAATGGGGCGACTATCTTGGTATCGTGCGGACCTCGGGTAGCGGTAACTCCTGGTTTGCCAGTGGCTACACCTTGCGGGGCGGCGGCAATCGCAATGACATCGAACCACGCGTCGTGCAGTTTGGCTACCGATCCAGTTGATAACGAAGCGCCTTCCCATGGCAATACGCCGGCGCCTGATCGCCGGCGTATTGCTTGTGCTTGCTGTTTCTTGTTCTGGAGGCACCATCGCAACTTCAGGTGTTGCAGGCACTGTGACAATTGGACCGACCTGTCCCGAGCTCCAGGATGGCGATCGGTGTGAGCGCGTCCCGTTCGAGACGACGCTCTTGATCAGAGAGCTCAAGACTGGGCGCAAGGTGATCACCGTGCAATCTGGGGCGGACGGCGCGTTTCGCGTCGAGCTTCCGCCGGGTGACTACATTCTCGAGCCGGCGTCGCAGGGTGGGTTTCTGCCGCCTTACGCGGACTCGCAGCAGGTTACGATTCACGCGAGGCAATTCACTGTGATAGAGATGGCCTATGACAGCGGCATCCGGTAGCGATGTAGCGCCCGTCAAATCCATCTCCCGTTCTTTTGTTGCCGTCGCCGCGGCGGATCTCATCGCTCGCTCCGCTTACCAGATGGGCAAGACGCCGCTGCTGCCCGTCTTTGCGGCCTCGCTGGGCGCAGGCGATGTCTTTCTGGGCCTCATCGTATCCGTGTCCACATTGACCGGGATGATCTTACAGCCTCTCTTCGGCGTGTTCTCTGATCGCTGGGGACGAAGGCCCTGGCTCATCGTCGGCACCATTCTGTTTGCCGGCATACCTTTCCTGTATCGCTTCGTTCAAACGCCAGAGCAGCTCTTTATCATCCGAATCGTTCACGGCTTGGCGACGGCGATCTACGGGCCTGTGACGCTTGCCTATGTTGGCGAGCAGGCGCAACCCATGCAGCGAGCTGAGAGATTTGGTGTTTTCAGCCTCGCTCGGAGTGCAGGTTACATTTTCGGCCCTTTCGCCGCAGGCTGGCTCTTAATGCGCATCGATCCAGTGCAGGTCTTCACGGTCATCGGCCTGCTAAGCTGTCTGATTTTCGTGCCCGTGCTGCTACTGCCGGAGCCACGAGCAACGCCGAAGAGACAACATTCCTCGCTTCACGCGCAGATAAGGGAAGCATTGGTGACGAGCAGCAAGACCTCCGCTATCTGGGTATCAGGTGGGTTGGACACCAGCGTCTATATCGCTACGTATGCCTTGAAGGCGTTTTTGCCGGTCTATGGGCTGACGCTCGGTTTGAGCGTTGTCCAGGTCGGCCTCTTCTTTTCACTTCAGGAAGCGACCAGCATGATCCTGAAACCGTTTGGAGGCCATCTGGGCGATCGCTGGGGTCACCTAAAGGTGATAAGCCTGGGCATCTTGCTGTTTGGCTTGACGCTGCCTTTGCTGACGTGGGCGCCGTCCGTTCTATCCATGATGATCTTGGCCGGAACCTTCGGCGTCGCTCAGGTGTTGGTGTTCCCGTCCACAACCGCCCTGGTGTCCGACAAGATCGCTCCACAGCATTTGGGCGCCGGGATGGGTTTGAGTGGCGCGCTTGACAATGCTGGAAAGGTTATCGGCCCGATTCTGGGCGGTCTCCTTATCAGCGGGTTTGGCTTCGCCATGTCGCTCATGTTATTGGGGCTGATGTTGCTTTTGAGCGCCGGTCTGGTCTGGTTCTGGGCGCGATCTTCGACTCAGGGGCATAAGGCCGAACGAGTAGTGCAAATGGGGTTAACAGCCGAGGAGCAGAGTCACCACAGCAACAATTCGCCCGAGCGCGCAGCCGGACAACAGGACTGAGACCTGATGACCACGCCGCTCGTTACCTCTCATCTCTTCACCCCCTGCCTCTGGCCTGAACCACGTACTGACGGTGGGACGGCCTGGCGCGGCAAGGTGACGCATGTGTTCAGCGGCGAGACGCGCTACTTCCGGGAGTGGCAAGCGTTGCTCGATTTCCTGGCGGACGCACCGGCGAATCCATCCATCACCCTGCCGAGCCAGCTTGCTATCGCGATTCACAGGACCGCATTCTCAGAAGAGATCCCCATGAACGACGAATTCGCGCAGCGCTACTGTCTGATGGTGAGCCAGGAGGTGGGCGAAGGCAGGCCCGGCTCAGCCGTCATCTGGCATCTCGACTGGCTGGACGACCAGGGCGTCCCGCACGCGAAGAATCTGAGCGATCACTGCCAGGACGGCTGGTGGCTGGTGCAGGTGATCGAAAGGCCGGCGTCAGAGGGGATCTGCGATGGGCCGGTTGGGCGCGGCGCCTATTACTACTTCACCCGGCCGGCTCGGACGAAGAGATAGTTGGGTGCGTCAAGCATCCCGTAAGGGCTGATGAAAAAGAACCTGTCCAGAATTACCGCGGCGGATGCAGCCCCAACGCTCCCCAGTAGCGAGGCATCTGCACCAGAACTGGCCGGTTCATGCGCAGCAATGCGATCGTAGCGCGACCGGCCGGCGTCAGCCCAACGAGAATAGCGCCCTCGTCACTCCAGACGAAGTGATCGTCCCAGGGTTGACGAACCGAATGATAGAGCGGAGTCATCTCCCACTGAGTGGATCGAGCGCCATCTGTCTGGCAGCCTTGTAGCGGTTGCAACTCGGACAACTCAGGCACAAGTTGTCCGCAACAGTGTCGCCGCCGGTCGATTGCGGAATGATATGACCGACTTCGAAGGTCATCCCCAACAGCGCTTCTGCACTCCGGCAATAGGCGCAACGGCCACCAGCTTCGGCCAGCACCTTCTCACGCAAAACGCTAGGGATGCGCTGGCTCACTCCGGCAACTCCGCAGCCCCTTCTCCCAAGCTCAGTGTGTATTGCGCGCGGGCCTTGAGCAAGCCCACCTGATCAGCCTGGGCCAGCAACTCGTCCAGAACGGCCTCTTCCTCGGCCGCCAAGACGCCCGATCGGTTCTTCTCGAGCAATGCCTGGAGGGTTCGTTGCTGGCCCGGAGCTACCACGGACTCCGAAAGAGCCTTCAACTCTGCACTGCTCATGCCACGCAAGGGCTCCAGGTTGATTGTATTTCGTGTCTCTTTTTTTTGTCGGGACCGCGGCTTCAAGTTGCGCAACAGGGCCGCGGCCAAGTCAGCCTGGGCAGCCGGTGGCAGTTGATGCGCAGCCTTCAGGACTTCTCCATAGGAAATCGTCGTCATTCGGAACCTCCCGCTTCGTCCGGGGTCACGCGCGCTGATTCAAGTACATGGCGGGGAATCTCGATAGTCGCCATCACGTCCATAATCTGTTCCTCCCACTGCCATATCGCACATCCTGTCCAACGATCCGCCGGTACGTCCGGCGCTTTCGAACTCGATTATACCACACCGTGCGCCTTTGGGCGGACCGATGCCAGGGGCGATCGCAGCACATACGTGCAACACCCACTACCAATACCGCATCGACTCGGCAAACAGCCCGGCGAGATCCTCCTCGCTGCACGGCCGCGGCGACAGCTTGGTCAGCCGCTGCTGCTGCAACACGCCGGCAACCATCTGCGGGATGTCAGCGGCCGTGTAGCCGACCGCGTGTAGCCCATTCGGCATGCCCGTGCTGCGCATCAGATCGATCAGCGCGGCCGCAAGCAGCTCCCCGGCATCCTCAGCTCTGACGCCGGAACCACAGGCCGGCGGGATGACGTGGCACGGCAAGGTGACACCGCGTGCTCAACGGCGAGACACGCTATTTTCGGGAGTGACAGACGCTGCTCGATTTCCTGATGGCCGCACCGGCGAATCTGTCCACCGGGGCCACGAACCAGCCCGTCACCCCGGACACCCACCTGCAATCCCTGTCGGAAGCTCAGTCCTCGTCGGCCAGTCCCAAAATCCGCTCGTAGACCGGCTGGCTCAAGTAGAAGCCCGCCTGCTCCCGCAGCCGATCCAACAAAGGATGGATAGCTTTCACCGATCCGAGCGCCTTAGCCCGCAAGAGGAGCCCGGCTACACCCATAACTTTGAGCCCCAAATGCTGCGCGGCGTGTCGACCAGCAAGCTCATCGAGCAGGACAAGATCGGCTCCCAGCTCCAGGGCCAGTACAATCGTCTCGGCCTCTCCCCGATCGAGATCGAGCCGTAATGCATCTGCAAGTACCTTGTCGGAAATGGCATGCACCTCAACCCACGATGCCTGTTGAACCTCTGTGAGCCCCGGCCATGCGACGTCTCCATGCGCCAACTCATCTACGACGCCCCCAGGGACATGCACACGCTCGAAGAGGACACGGAGAAGGTCGAATTGACCGATCGCGGCGAGGTTCGTGAGCGGTGACGTGTTGCTGACCACTATCAGCCGGCGTCCAAGTCCTGCCATGTTCGCATATCCTCATCGAGATCATCGATGCCATAGTGAGGCGAAATGTGTCGGCTGGCCAATAACTGGCGAAACTCCCACAGGCTTTTCCCAGCCAGTTCGCGAGCGTGGCCGACAGAGAGGCGCCGCTGCCTGTATAGTTCCAGGGCTAACTCAACCTTGGCTTCTTCCGGGGTCACGCGCGCCGATTCCAGTACATGGCGGGGAATCTCGATAATCGCCATAACCTCCATAGTCAGTTCCTCCTATCGCACCATCGTGCATCCTGTCCTGCGGTCCGCCGGTACATCCGGCGCTTTCGAGTTCTATTCTACCATAACTTCTCCTTGATAGATGCAGGCGATCGTGCAGTCTATTCCGTGCAACTACCTCTCTACCAATACCGCATCGACATCGCAAACAGCTCGGCGAGGTCCTCATCATCGCACGGTCGCGGCGACAGGCTGGTCAGCCGCTGCTGCTGGAGCACGCCGGCAACCATCTGCGGTATGTCGGCCGCCGTGTAGCCGACCGCGTGCAAACCATAACAAACAACCCCGGCTCCTGTCGAGAAACCGGGGTTGTGTCATATTCAGCTCGCGCTTTGGATCAGGAGAGAACCAGCGCCTTCTCCACCTTCGGCAGATCGAAGTTCAGGATGATCGTATCTTGCGATAGTTGGGTTCGTGAAGCGTCCCGTAAGGGCCTGTGAAAAAAGAACCAGTTCAAAACTATCGCGGCGGATGCAGCCCCAACGCTCCCCAGTAGCGACGCATCTGCACCAGAACTGGCCGGTTGATGCGCAGCAATGCAATCATCGCACGACCGGCCGGCGTTAGCCCAACGACGATAGCGCCCTCATCGCTCCAGATGAAGTGATCGTTCCAGGGTTGACGAACCGGATGATAGAGCGGAGTCATCTCCCCACTGACTGGATCAAGCGCCATCTGCCTGGCAGCTTTGTAGCGGTTGCAACCCGGATAACTCAGGCACAAGTTGTCCGCATTCGTCTCGCCCCCGGTCGATTGCGGAATAACATGGTCAACTTCGAAGATCATCCCCAACAGCGCTCCTGCGCTCCGGCAATAGGCGCAGCGGCCACCAGCTTCGGCCAGCACCTGCTCACGCAAACCGGTGGGGATGCGCTGGCTCACTCAAGCAACTCCGCCGCCCCTTCTCCCAAGGAGAGCTCTGAAAAACCCCCTTTGTGGGGGCAACTGCACCTTGAAAACCTACAGACCGTACCGATTTGGCGGTCGATGAGGGCGGTTGTGCGGCGGCTGCGCACTCTTGGTCGCCCCGTTTGGCCGCCAAGAGCCGGGATCGGCGAGCCTATGCGGCGCAAATCGCCGGGTTGACAGGGCATGTTGTGTGATTTTCCCGTCCGCACCTGCCACTGACTGGCCGGTTCCGGCGCTCAGACCGCCGTGGGACAGCCTCGTGGCGCGTTGAGTTGACTCAGCACCGCGCCGAGATCCACTTTGCGCTGTGTCAGCCAACTTGAAGAGCCGTTTCAGGTTGACTGCGGCGCCGAGCCAGAGCCGCTGGAACTGCCGTTTGCGCTGGCCCAGGTAGCGGGTGTGGCGCAAGCCGTGGTGCACCAGTTCGGCGCCTTTGCGCTCGATGGCGCTGCGCAACGGGTACAGCGCCTTGAACTCGGCCGTCTGCTGCCGGAGCCGCGCCGCCTGCAGCAGTTCCTCGTGGGCGTTGGTGCGCACCGTGCGGCCCAGCGTCTTACTGCGCACGCAGCGGGCAAACAGCGGACAGGCCGCGCAGGTGGCCCGTGCAAAGGTGAAGCTCAGGATGGCTCGGCCTTCCTCATCCTTGCACGGCTGACCCGCAACGGTGTGGCCTTGCGGACAGGTCGCCGTCTGGGCTGGCAGGTCGATCTGGAAGGCCGCCTTCGCCACCTCGGGATCGGCGGGCTGGGCGACGGGGACGACCAGATCCACCGCATGGCCCAGCTCGTCGGCGCAGGTGGCCCGGATGTCGCCACTGCCACAGGCGCCGTCGGCCAGCACTTGAGCGACCGTCACGTCGGCGGCGGCCTCCGCCCGTTGCAGGGCCGGGATCAACTGGCGCCCATCGCTGCCCGGCGCCGGGGCATCCGCCACATCCAGCAGCAGTTCGCTGCTCTGCTCGGTGACGAAGACCGCCTTGAAGCCATCGAAGCGGTGGGCGGCGCTCTTGCGACCATGATGCATTTCAGGATCGGTGATGCTGATGATGCGTTCCGGCGCCGTGCCTTCACCGAGTTGCACCTGGCCCTGCTCGTCGGTGACCAGGTCGTCACCCAGGATCTTGGTCAAGAGCCAGCCCAGCGTGCGCACTTCAGCATCGTCGCAGTCAGGCAGGATGGCGTCCAAGGCGGCTTCGGCATCGGCCGCCAGCACTTGGAGTTGTGCCGCCCGGGCCGTCGGGTCAGCCCAGTCAATGGCGGCCTTGCGATCCTGGTCGAGATAGGTCGCCACCAGGCGGGCGACTTCCGGCGCCAGGCCTTGCCGTTTGCCCGGCAGCGCAAAGCCGGCGGTCTTGAGCAGCTTGCGGATGCCCTTGCGCAACAGGGTGTAGGTGTCCTGCACGGCGCCGGCCCCGCCCGTATCCGTCGTGTCGAAAATCGCCGTCACCGTCGCCGGGATGAAACCGGCCGTGCGCCCCACCTTGAGCAAGCGGTCGAAGGCATAGCGCTCTTGTTTGCCCTCGACCAGCCGTTTGCGAAAGTAGCTCAGGCTGGAGGGATCGAAACCGGCATAGTCCAACGGCAGGTGTAACGCCACCTTCCAGCGCAGATCGTACAACGTCCGCTCGACGGCTTCGCCATCGGACACGTCATCGTAGAACTGCAACAGCACCACGCCGGACATCAGTGATGGCGGCAGGCTGGGCCGGCCAGTAGTCCGGATCATACAGCGCCTTGAGGTCATCATCTTGGAACAACGTCTCGGCCACCGCCCCCATCCGGCCATAGAACGAATCCGGCGCCACCCGATGGGGCAGGCTGGCGGCATCAAAGAAATTCATCTGGGGTGTGCGGCGTCCGAGCATGGGGGCAAACTCCTGGTGCAAAGGCTGACGTGGCTAACGGCCCTACTCTACCAGAAAGCGCGTTTTCGCGCGAGTTTTGGCCTGACCCATGCACGGACTTTTTCAGCACTCTCCTAGCTCAGTGTGTATTGTCCGCGGGCCTTGAGCAAGCCCACCTGATCAGCCTGAACCAGCAAGTTGTCCAGAGCAGCCTCTTCCTCGGCCGTCAAGACGCCCGATCGGTTCTTCTCGAGCAATGCCTGGAGGGTTTGTTGCTGGCCCGGAGCTACCACGGACTCCGAAAGAGCCTTCAATTCCGCTCTGCTCATGCCACGCAAGGGCTCAAGGTTGATTGCATCTGGTGTCCCCTTTTTTGTATCGGGACCGCTACTTCAAGTTGCGCAACAGGGCCGCGGCCAAGTCAGCCTGGGCAGCCGGTGGCAGTTGATGCGCAGCCTTCAGGACTTCTCCATAGGAAATCGTCGTCATTCGGAACCTCCCGCTTCATCCTCGATTATACCACAATGCGACGCACGTGCTCAGCGGCGAGACGCGCACCTTCCGGGAGTGGCAGGCGCTGTTCGCCTTCCTGGTGAGCGCGTGCGAATCCGCCTCCGCGGAGCCATCGAACCAGCCCGTCGCCGCCGACCGCGAGGGCTCGCCGCCCAGCGCTCTATGGTCAGACGGCAACTCGGCGTAAAGCGGGGATGCAGGAGCCCGTATGCCTGAGAACTACATCCCCAGAAGCCTGGAGGCCAGCCTTGCCACGGCGCTCCGCGAGTTCCCCGTCGTCGTGCTGATCGGCCCGCGCCAGTCGGGCAAGACGACGCTGCTCCAGCACACGGTCGGCGCCCATATCCCCCCGGTCTCGCTCGAGCCGCCTGATGTGCCGCGTCGCGGCGATCCGCGATCCGCGTGGGTTTCTCGATCTCTACCCACCGCCGGTCTCGATGAAGTCCAATACGCGCCGGACCTGCTCCCCTACATCAAAGAACGGGTGGATGCGCATCGCGATCAGCCCGGTCAGTATGTCCTGACCGGTTCCCAGAATCTGCTCCTGATGCAGCAAATCACGGAGAGTTTGGCGGGTCGCTCGGCAGTGCTCAAGCTGCTTCCGCTGACGCGGCGCGAGATCGCCGGCGATCCGCAACGTCCATTGCCCTGGGAGAGGGGACGCGCGCCAGTCGCGGTCGAAATACCCGGCCCCGGTGAACTGTGGCAACAGATCCTGCGCGGCTATTACCCGGAACTGGCTAAGGATCCGAAACACGATGCGCGCTTGTGGCAGGCCAGTTATGTCCAGACCTACTTGGAGAGGGACGTGCGCAACCTGCGCAACATCGGTGATCTGACCCTCTTTCAGACTTTCCTGCGCAGCCTTGCCGCGCGTGGCGCCGGGTTGCTCAACCTGAGCGACCTGGCGCGCGATGTGGGTGTTGCGGTCAACACGGCCAGGGATTGGTTGGCGATCCTGGAAGCATCGTTCCAGGTATTCCTGCTGCGCCCTTACTACGTCAACCTGGGCAAACGCCTGGTGAAATCACCCAAAGTCTATTTCACGGACACCGGGCTTCTGTGCTATCTGGTGGGTCTCCGCGACGCCGGTCATGCGTCCGCCGGCCCAATGAGCGGCGCGCTCATGGAGAATCTGGTTGTCGCCGAGCTGTACAAGACTAGCTTGCACCGCGGGGAAGAGCCAGCGCTCTATTTCTGGCGCACTGCGGCGGGCGCCGAGGTGGACGCCGTCTTCGCCGCGACCTCGCATGACGCGCTCTACGAGTGCTCGCTGGCTGCTATTCAGGCCGGCAAGCATGTCATGGCGGAGAAATCCATCGGCATCGATGAGAAAGAGGCGGCGCAACTCGAGGAGGCGGTCGCGCGATCCAACACCTGCTTCATGTCCGGCTATTCCTTCCGCTACATCGCGGCCTGGCAGAAGGTGCGTGAGCTGCTGCAGGCCGGCGCAGTGGGCGAGATTCAGGCCATCACCGGCGCCTTTGGCATCGGTCCCATGCTGGCGGGCTGGAAAGCGAGCCTGGACACCGGCGGCGGGCCGATGCTGTATATCGGCTCGCTCCTGGTCGATCAAATGCTGTGGCACATGGCCGACGAACCGGTCGAGGTGGCGGCTAACATCCGCTACCGCGCCGATACCGCGCCGACGAGACGACCACGTTCCAAATCCGGTTCAGCCGGGGTGCGGTGGCGCAGGGCATGGTGACGCAGACATCCCACGCGGGATTGTACTGTAACCTGGACATCTACGGCCGCCAGGGACGCATCAGTCTGCGTGGCGTCGGCTTCACCTACAGCATCGATGTGGTGAGCAGCTGCGCTGCCCGCCTACAGCCAGCCGACGAGCATCCATCTGCCGCAGATGCAAGACCTGCGCATCCTGATGCACCAGCCGGAGTTGGCCGAGTTTGCGCAGGCGATCCGGGAGCGCCGGCAGCCTTCGTGCACGGTGACCGATGGGCGGCGCGTACTCAAGGTGCTGGACCACGTTCATCAGGTCCGAGCGCACGGGCCAGCCGGTGCGGATCGGATAGCAACCAAGCATCAGTCGGTCAAGGCAACGCGGTCACAAACTGCTGTCGATCCGCGTGGCAGAGGAGCCAGATGGCATTGCGGCCCGACATCGCGCAGACCGGCGCCATGCCGCCCGGCTCGACCCATTGGCCGCACATGGTGAAGTCGGTGGGTCGATCCAGGGGCGAGAGTGTGCGCTCTGCCGCTTCGCCCATGCTACGCTTCCAGCGGGGCGATCGATCCGCTGCCGGAAATCCGCTGGGAGACCACCGGCTGGCCGCGATATCGACTTCGCCGCTGCCGGAGATGTGGACGTTGAGGGTCTTCTCCGCATGCAGCCGGATGTTGCCAGATCCGCTGATGCGGACGTCCGCCTCCTCGCTGATCAGTTCCTCGGCGTGCAGGCTGCCCGACCCGCTGATCGTGATCTCCTGCTCCCTGACCTGGCCGCCTCCTACCTCCAGCCGCCCGGAGCCGGAGACACGCATGCCCAGTGTTTCAGCATCCAGCCGGTCGATCGTCCCACGGCCCGAGCCGCTCATCTCCAGGCGGAGGTCGTCGGTGCGGATCTCGCCGGCCGTCACCGTCCCCGAACCGGAGATCACCACGCCGCGCACGGTCTTCATCGTGACGGTGTAGTGGATCGGCGGCCCGCCCCAGGGCGGCGTGAGCCAGTCCCACCAGTTGCGATAGCCGAGCACGAGGCGTCGCCCGCGCACCTCGGTCTTGAGCTTGGGCAGCAACTCCTCGTCGGCCTCGATCTCCAGCGTCTCGGCGTCGCCCTGCACGATGATGAGGTCGCCGTGCCCCTCCATCGCCACTTCCTCGAAATCCTGAACCTCGCGCAATTCTTTCACGATTGCCATCTGAGCTTCTCCTGATGCGATGTGCGCGGCGGGCCAGCAGGCGCCCACGTGTCGCACGGTATTACATGATTCGCGCCGCACGGTTGCACCACTGCATTCAAACTGGCTGGTCTTCTAGTTGTGACCGGTGGCTTCGCTGCTTGCGTTGGCCAATTCGGTCCGTATCCAGGCCAGGAAATCACCCGGTGAGCCTACACGACGGGCAATGTCTGGATGAGCGGATTGCGCAGAAAATGCACTTCGTCATGCGTGATGAAGAAATCAGCCCCCGACGCCAACACTTCGGCCAACCGTGGCGTCCGGGGCATAATCTACGATGGCTGCCGCCTTTGCTTGATCGTCTGGGCCGGCGGCCGGGGCAACCATCACTTGAGCCCGATCAAGCGGCGCGGCCAGCAGCGGCAGCAGATCCGAAGCTTTGCGGCGGAAAACCTCGTCGGCTTCTTGCAAACGACCGGCCCCACCCACAGGCGAATAGCGTCCTGCTCTGCCAACGTCAGAATCGCACCCACACCGCCGGTTGGTGAAAGTATGGCAGCGAAGAGCACGCTGGTGTCAAGGAAGCCACTTCGCCTAACCACGTTCGGCTCGCACTTCTTGCAGCGCCTGGAGCATGGATTCCAGTGTCTCTCCACGCTCCGTCAACTCGCCGGCGATCTTGTCGGCCAAGGCGTCAACCTGTGAAGGTCGTGGGCTGAGCAAGAATAGACCGTCGAGGTCGAGCAGCGTGAACTCCTGCCCGGTCTGTATATGGTATGTGCGCCGCAGGGTTTGCGGCAGCGTAACCAATCCGCGCTGAGCGACTTGCACGGTGAAGGTTTCCATTGACTGGTTCTCCTTTGTGGTTTCTGATCGTCTGTCTGTCTGACGATCAGTATATCTGAAAGGAGAGGATATGTGAATCCGATTTATCGCGCAAACGCCCGGAAGGGATTGTCGCACGTACAGCTTGCAGATGGTGCGGGCGTTGCCGCCAGCCGCGGCCAACTTCGGCAGGAAGACCTCGCTCAGGTAGGTGAAGGGTCTTGGCGTGCCACCGCCCCGGCAGAGCCGGATCATATCAGCCGCGATCCATGCTCAGCATCACCTGGTCGCCGAACCCGGCATAAAGCATCCCGCACGACACGCTCCACGTAGAACTCGTCGCTCTTCCCGCCGCCGATCCCGTCGTACTCGATCCATGCGCCGCGGCGGGCCATCTCCAGGTTGATGGCGAAGTCTTTCTCGTTCTGCGCGTGATCCAGATGAAGCGCCGCGGCGATGGCCCACACGCTCGATGATGTCGAGTTGATCGGCCACGACGCGGCCGCGGATCGTGTGGTCCCCATGATCGCGCCGGTCGCCAGCGATGCGCGCCGCGGCCCGCAGGATCTTCGCCTCGCAGGGCGTGATGCCATCGTCGCCCGCGCTCGAGCTTGATCCAGCCGGCCTGCACGCCTGTGCGCTCGATTTCCCCGTCCAGCTCACGCTCATCCAGAGCGCCAGCACGTCTTCGCTGGCCGTGCGCCCATGCCGGCACCCACGGCTCGCGGTGATGCCGGTGGGGGAGACGATGGGGCAGCCGGTCGCCTCGGAGACGGCTCGCAGGATGTCGGCGCGGCGGCCCACGCCGACCGCGCTGCCTTCGACCAGCGCCGTGACCCCAAGCGCCGGATCTTCGAGATCTCCGGCCCCATCAGGCTGATCACGCCGCCGCGTTGCCGGGCATAGCAGGCTTGTCCGGCGTGCGCAGATCGACGAAGACGTGCTCGTGCGGC
>CAVOKC010000027.1:0-31828 GCA_963696465.1 uncultured Gammaproteobacteria bacterium
GGTTTTCGAAGTTGACGACTACGAGACCAAGTACCGTCTGATTGCAGCTCTGGCCGTTGCCGAAGAACAGATCAGTGTGCAGGCCAGCGCTAATCCGTCTACGTTTATCCGCTTGCAAGAAGTTATCGATCAGCAAGCGGAAGCAATCATCGAATTTGTGCGTACGGGCAAGCTTGTCGGTACTGCCCCTGGAATCGCTGGATGAAGATGCCGCGAAATGGCTGCCACAGATCCCCGCGAATCCCGAGCGTGCGGCCAGACTGCAGCGGGTATTCGCTAGCAAAGGCACGTTAACGTATGCGGACCTATGGCCAAATCTCAAAGCCTTAGTGACCTGGACCGGTGGTAACTGCGCGGCCGTGCTGCCCACATTGCGGCGCCTGTTGCCTCCAGCCACACCGATTGTCGAAATGGGTTATCTCTCCAGCGAATTCAGGGGGACGATTACGGTCGACTGTAACAAGAACCTCGGTGCGCCGACGATTGACGAAGTCTTTTTCGAGTTCATCGAGAAAGACGACTGGCAGGCTGGCACCAAGACTCCTAGAACCATTGAACATCTGGAACCAGGAAAAACATATTACTTACTCGCAACGACGCAGAACGGCCTGTACCGTTATTTCATCAATGATCTCATTGAGGTGACCGGACGCTTCTACAATACCCCGACGATCCGCTTCGTGCAGAAGGGCAGTGGTGTGACCAGTCTGTCCGGTGAAAAGCTCTATGAAAGCCAGGTGATCGAGGCCGTTTCGACAAGCTGTCAGCAGTTATCGATCACTGCCGCGTTTCTACCTCCTCCTAGCGAGTCGGGACGACTTTTCCTACACCTTGCTGTTTGATGCGGCGGAGACTTTCTCACAAGAGGCTCTGACCAACGCGGTGAATCAGTCACTCTTCGAACTGAATCAGGAGTTTCGCGATAAGGTGAAAAGCGGCCGAATTCGCAACGTATCGGTCAAGCGCATCCGCCCCGGTGTCTACGAGGCGTATAAAAATCATCTCGTCAAAGGCGGGCGGCGGGAAGGTCAGTTCAAAATGAACCGTTTGCAGTACCGCGATGAAAGTACCTTTCCCTTCGAGGAGTATCTGGTGTGATGCACCTTCAGCACTTGGACATGCGGCCCCTGGATATCCCGTTCAAGACCGCGTTTTCCCATGCCTCGGCGGAGCGCAACCGGACCGGCGCCGTGCTGGTGGTGGCAAGATCCGCCGAGGGCAGTATTGGTGTGGGCGAAGGGTGTCCACGGGACTATGTCACCGGTGAAACCCTGGCATCGGCCCGTGCTTTTTTTGATCGGATGCAGGGGCCAACATTGGCACTGAATGACCTGAGAGGTCTGACCGATTTTGTCGAACATCATCAGCTAGAGATCGACGCCAACCCGGCCGCGTGGTGCGCCATTGAAACGGCGATCCTCGATTGCATGTCACGAGAGGCGCGATGTTCCATTGAACAGCTATTGGGACTGTCCGAGTGTGTTGGACGTTTTCAGTATTCAGCGGTGTTAGGTGTCGCGAATGCCGGTGCATTTCAGAAACAACTGCAGCAATACCTCGCGGTCGGATTCCGAGATTTCAAGATCAAGCTATCAGGACGTGCGGAAGATGATCAAGCGCGGTTGGCGTTGCTGGCAGAGCGCCCGGATCTCCGCGTCAGACTGGATGCGAACAATCTCTGGGAAGATTCCGCTGTCGCCATTCGCTATTTAAAAACGCTGCCCGGTACCTTCTGGGCCATCGAAGAGCCGTTGGCCACAGGCGATCTGGCCGGCTGCAAACACTTGGCTAAGCCCTCGGCGTGCAGATCATTCTCGATGAGAGTTTTCTGCGTGAACAACAGTTAGATGCTCTGGTGGCGCATCCGGAGATCTGGATTCCGAATCTCCGAGTTTCGAAAATGGGTGGTGTACTTCGTTCGCTGCGTGTGATGCAGCAGGGTGTCGACTCGGGATTGCAGTTCATCATCGGCGCGCAGGTTGGTGAGACCAGTATTCTGACTCGGTTGGCACTGACACTGGCCAATGCGCAGAGGGCCCATGTTCTCGCGCAGGAGGGTGCATTCGGCACGCATCTGTTGGAACGCGATATCACCTCGAAGCCCCTGATGTTTGGTGGTGGCGGCATTCTGGATGTGAATTATCAGGGTGCGAATGGACTCGGCATCGACTATGACTTGCTCTAGGACGGTGTCTGCGGCGTGCTTACTGGCAGTGGTCATTCTGCTGTCGGGTTGTTCGGTCATGTCGGACTTCGTTGCCAATGACATCCTGTTCAAGGACCCCGACGTCCGACCAGCCACCTACCGGGTGATTGAGAAAGGTAACGAGGGATTCGCAGCCCGGGATGGTACTTGGCTGGCGGCTGATATCTATCATCCAAAAGGCCTTAGCCGCGCACCGACCATTCTGGTTCGTATACCGTTCACCGATACGCTGGAGAATCGCTTCCGCTCGCGATTGATCGCGCATTACTGGGCGAGTCGTGGCTACAGTGTGGTTGTGCAGGGTACGCGTGGTCGATATCGTTCAGGTGGCCAATACTATCCGTTGGTTTCAGAACGCAATGACGGGATTGACACCCTGGCCTGGATTGCCAGACAGGACTGGTTCGATGGCAAAATTGCGATGTGGGGTGGTTCCGCCTTTGGCTATACGCAATGGGCAATCAGCGATCAGCAGAACCCCGGGGTGCAGGCGTTCTTCATCCAGATCGCCAGTTCCGATTTTTACCGGGTGTTCTACACCGGCAATGCGTTTAATCTGGAAAGCGCGCTCTACTGGGCGATACGCAGTCGAGGTGCTCAGGATCGCGAGGTCTTGATCGGAAGATCTGGATCGGGGTGAATGGCAGGTTCCACTGCTGGAAGCCGATAATGTCGCGATCGGTGATACGAATTTCTTTAATGATTGGCTGCTGCATTCCGAACGTGATGCGTACTGGAAGCAGATCGATGGTGTGAATCGGGCACAAACAATCCAGGCCCCGGTGCTTCTCCTCGGCGGCTGGTTCGATCCCTTTCTACCGACCCAGCTGGCGGACTTTCAGGCCATCCAGCGCCGGCAGGACAACTCAAAGGTGGCCGACGAGTCGAGACTCATCATAGGTCCGTGGGGGCATGCGAGTTCCGTAAAGCTTCCACCTCAGAACCTGGAAATTCCCTATCGCAAGGCCAGCATACTGCCGAGCATCCCCTGGTTCGATGCGGAATCAATCCGGGTGCAGACACCGGTAAGCAACCGAAAGTGCTGATATTCGTGATGGGGGAGAACCGCTGGCGCGAGGAAGCCGAATGGCCCTTGGCACGTACCGTCTACACACCGTATTTCTTAAGTAGCACGCAAGGTGCGAATTCTCTGTCAGGCGACGGTACGCTCATACCCAATAGAACAACAACTGGGCAGGAGGCGGACGCGTTTACCTATGATCCCGAGCATCCCGTACCGACTGCAGGCGGTGCCATGTTGGGTGACCGATCGGGCATGCAATTGCAAAACACGATTGAGTCGCGCCAGGATGTGTTGGTCTATTCAACGCCCGTGTTGGAAAAGAATCTAGAAGTAACCGGGCCGATCAAGGCAATACTCTATGTGAAGACCGACGCGCCCTCGACGGATTTCACGGGCGAAACTGGTGGATGTCCATCCCGACGGGTCCGCCTACAACTTGTCTGATGGCATCGTGCGCAGGCGTTACGCGCAACCCCAGGGTCAAATGCACGCGCCGCAGAGAATCGAAATCGATCTGTGGCCGACCAGTAATCGTGTTTTTCAAAGGGCACAAAATCCACTGGAAGTATCCAGCAGCAATTTCCGCATTATGACCGCAATCCCAATACCGGGGTTTCGCTTGTGACGACGACAGAGATGAGGCGGGCGCATCAACAAGTATTCCACTTAGAACGTTATCCATCTCAGATTATTATGCCCGTCGTGCCTTGAAATTTCCGTAATGACACTGCGGGCCTTTTTCGTTTGACTGGCTGATCAACGGATGATTCCAGTACCTCGCGTAGTCACCTTAATGACACGAAGTGCTATTGACGACATGGAGAGGCGAAGCCGAAGTCGAGGAGCCGCCGGTAGCCACGGCCTTGGCGGGCGAAGCAGCCAAGGCTTTAGTGGCGTCAAGTCACTGTGGCGCTTTTCAGCCGCAGGACGTACCGGTGCAAAAGGAATCGGCTGTCGCGCAACCCGAGGGTGCCAGGGGGCTCGGATGCCCCCTTGCACTTACTGAGGGGCGCGACACTCTTGTGAATTCTAATAAGGTTGATAGATACCGTTATGCCACCGCGTATAGGGGGGCTGCGACTGAGGGGCGCGACACGCTTGCAACTCGGTATGCGGCGTCCGATTCCCCCTCAATCAGCTCAGCGCTTCTGCTGCGGCACCAAAGGTGACGCCCATTAGCATACAATTGCGATGTCGGTCGCCCCTTCCCGCACTATAATTTAATGGTCAGGCACAAGGGACTGTGTCTGGGAGATTTTTCCACTACCAGCAACTAGACGGAGGTAGAGGTTATGATAGTCAGCCGCCGAGTATCGGCACCGTTACTACCCATCATGCCGACGTTAACCCGTGTCTCACCACGACCCGATTCAGGAGCGCAGACTGGCGCTTCCGATCGAGCTTCCGAGTAGCATGCCATGGAGCCGTCGCAAGTCGAACAGTCGCCGCCCCCCCGCAACGATGAGCTAAGCCAAAGCCGGGAGTCATTGGAGGAGGTCATGCGACTTGCCGTGCAGGCGGCAGAGCTGCACGCGGCGCGGGAACAGGCGCGACTTGCTGCCCAGACCGTAGCTGAAGGGTGGCGCTCGGAGACTGAACCGCGGCGTCCGATTGGGACGCAGGATGAGATCGCCCTGCTCAAGAGCGAGCTGGACCAGACCAAGGATTTGGGCATGCGTTTCGCAGCCACCGCAATACGGCTGGGCAGCGAAGTCAATGGGCTCAAGTCCGATCTGAAACTCACCCAAGAGCAGATTCTCGAGGCCAGACGTCACGGCGACATGGCCGATGCGCAACGCCAGGAGACGCAGTGCCAGATGATCACGCTCCAGTCAGAGCTGGCGCGGTTGCGGGACGAGCTTGCCGCGCAGCACAGCAACCTGGCACAGGCCCAGCAGACCGCGCACGCCCAGGCTGAGGGCTGGACCGAAGAAGTACATACCCTGCACGAAGAGCTGCATAGGCTCAGTGCCCAGCTTGGCGAAGCGCAGCGTCTCTACCAGGAAGCACAGGGCCAGATGGCTGCGCTGCAGTCGGAGCTAGCGGCGGCACGTGCCATGTTGGGGCAGACGCAGGCAGATTCCGCGCATACCGAGGCCAGGCTGGACACCGCTCTGGCCACTGCTATAGCGGATACCGAGCGTGCCCGCGCAGAGCTGACCGATGTTTCCCTGAGTGCGCAGCGTCAGATCGAAGCGCTTACGATGCAGTTGGCCGAAGCCCAAGCGGTCGCGCATCAAGAAGCGGAGCGTGTTGCCGAGCGGCTAGGCAGCGAGACCCAGCGATTGCAAACGGAGTTGATGCAGCTGCGCGAAGCATTGGCGAGTGCGCAGATGCGAGCCGCGGAACTGGACGACAGCCGGGGCAAGACGCTGCAGCGCAGCGCCGAACTGGAGGCTGACCAGGCCGCTGCGCAGAGCCGCGTGCGTGATCTGGAACAGGCGGCCTCACGTCTGGCAGAAGATCTGGCATGCGCGGACGCGGAGCGCATCGCGGCCGTGCATCTGCACAACGAATCAGAGGCTGCGCGGGAGGATGCCGAACGCCGGGCGGTGCAATTGCAGGCGGCGCTGGATCAGGCGGCAGCGCGCGCTGTGGCTGAGATGGACGAAGTGCGCGCCGCGGCTCAATGCGAGCACGACGCGCTGCAAGCGCAACTCGCGGCTCTGCAACAGGAAACGCAGGCCATCCTGACACGATCCAACGAGCAGTTGGCCCAGAATTACGCAGAGATCGCAACCTTGCATGATCAGCTAGGTACGCTGCGGCAGGACGCCGCAGCCCAGGCGGAACGTCTGCAGATAGCCTTGCGGCAGGCGGAAGAATTACCACTTCGAGATGAGCACGAAGAGATGCATATCCGTGAGGATCTTGAACGCGCACTACAAGAGAGTGCGCGCCTGCGGGACGAACGACGCGCCGTGGAGGTTGACCTGGAACGCGCGCATGCCGCACTGCAGGAAAAAGATCGCGCCCTTAATGATGCGTTGTTGTTGGTCACCCTCACCGAGACCGCCGCGAAGGCATCCGAACTCGAACTGCTACGAATGCATGGGCCTAAGCGCGAGTGGCTCGCGCACAGCGATGCGCAAAGGCGCCGCTAAGATGAATTCGGAGATTATTTTAACTTAGTCCCTTTGATTTCGTTAATTTCTAAAGTCCTGGTGACGGGTGGACTGAGCAGACAAAGAAATGGGCGGTTGCCCACCCATTTGGGGTGATACCAACAACCCTTGTTATACGACGTAGGGTGCAGATAAATGTCCGGTAATCGCCGGTTTCAGTAGTAATACACTGACTCCCATGAGATCTGAAACAAGCCAAAAGCAGACTTCCTCTGCGCGCTTAATTAAGCCAGCTGTTTGTAATTTAACCACCGAAGATCAGTGCGTCGGGAATTTCGAGGCGCTCATCCTCGTCGAACTTCATTTTTGTGAGATCCCCCTGACGTGAAAATGTCATGGTCTGCGCGGAATCCGAAGCAACGGGCTCACCTTTGATAAACAAAATGCGACGCAGGTAAGACTTGGCGCTACGGACTTCAACGGTGGCGGTACCGTCGAAGCCGCGGCGAATGACCGAAGCTTGGCACTGCACTGTTTCCGGTTCATAGGGCAGTACGCAGGCGATCTCTGCCTGAGCGTGATAAGGCGTTCCCTGTATCCGTGCGTCTTTCCCGTCAGGGAGGGGCGCGAGCGCCTTGCCGTCAAGCGCAACATCGAGGTCGATAGTTGCTTGATGCATTGCGGCGCCCGGCGGCGCGCATCAAGTAGACGCGTATCGTGTAATCGCCGTCTGTCGGCAACATGCCTTCGAAGCGAGTCCCACTAGTCTGCCCGATGTACATGGCGGCATCCGGAGAATCCGGAGGCAGGAGGTTGAAGTAGTTCATCGAATGGGAGGCCTTCATCTCGGCAATCAATGTTTGACCGGCAGCCCCGCGAATCCGGTAATCGACGAACTCTCTGCCCTGGATGCGGCCTTTGATCGAGACGTTGTCCTTGCCTTCCGGAAATTCGACGATGAGTTGGGTTTGTTCAGGCGCGACCTTGTTGCAAGCGCCTTCTGTCAGAAACTGCCCGCTCACCCAGCCAATGGTGCCTTCGTAATCAACCTTGCACCAACGAGGATTGGCCAATGACCGACGCTGCTTCTCTTCATCGGAGAGCGTGGTGAATTCTTCCAGGCTTAGCCCGCCCTGGCATCCGAGAGTGCGCAGGCAGGTCATGCCGGCCGGGATCCGACCGACTATGGCAGCCACAGCACTCGGCTCGGCGCGCAGGTTCAAGAAGCCCCCTGGAGAAACGCCGGTTACACGGTAGTGATCGGGGCCATCGGCGGTGGCCATGGCGGATAGGCTGATACAGCAGCCGATCAATGCGAACAAGAATATTTTCATGGGGCCTCCAATAAAGCAGAGCGTTGATTTTTGCTGCGCTGTTGGCAACGATGAATGCTGGAAGATCACGGCCGGTCGCACCAGGAACTGCCGCGCCGATCGTATACGAATCTCGATCCGGTGATCAGCGGACCCTGCTGCTCATCAATTGCTGAAGCGCAGGGTTTACTCCGTCTGTGTTCGTTCCAGCCACGGCAGCGGCGTGAAGGGGCCGAGTGGTTCAACCGTCCACCAGTCTCCTGTCGTCGCACGTTGTTCGGCGCTGGTGAACCTATAGCGATAGGCCTGCACGCGCAGATAGCGCGGCGGCTGGTCTGGGAAGGGATTGCTTTTCAGCAGGCCCGTCACACTGGGTGAATTGTCCAGAAGACGCTGCAGAAATCCTTCGAACCAAGTCAGTTGCATGGGACCCAGGGGGATGAACCACATCTGCCAGTCCAGTCGCGGTTGATGCGGGATCACCCAGGTTGGTGCCTTGCGTGGATCGTCGGGACGGTATTTGAAGAAATAGGGTTTCCATTCCAGACCATCCTGCGAGCCATCGATTTGCAGTTCGATGCGCTCGGTCTTCATGGTGCCGAAGACGTGGTATTTGTTGACCACGCGATAGGCCTCTGCATAGTCCAGCAGCCGCCCATAGGCGCTGTTGATCGGCTGCATGGTGATCAGTTCCTTGAAGTGCATGACACTGGCGACGCCGATGCAGACTGCCAGCACACCAATCGCCAGCCGCTGTTGCCGGCTGGGACTGGCTGTGGGCCGGCTGCTCAATGCCGTAGTGATGCGCTGCGGTAAGACTCGCTGCAAGGCCTGATCGTCGAACAGGAACAGACACAAGGCGATGGTCAGGAAATTGAACCAGTTGTGGTTGCTGGTGAGGATGATCAGCACCTGCCACAGGATCGTGAGCCAGGCCGCCAGAAAGCGCCAGCGCCGCGGCAGAAACATCATCAGCGGCACGAGCAGTTCGATGACCAGGGTCGCTGCAGTGCCGAACCGCAGCAGCCACTCGGGCAGGTGATGCGCATACCAGGCCAAAGGCGAGGGCAGCGGCTGGACTTCGAAGTAATAGTTCAACGCGGTCAGTCCCGACCAGCTGGGATCGTGCGTCGAGAACTTGGAAATACCAGACATGAAGCGCAGCCTGAACAGCAGCCAGCGGAACAGGAAGATGGCCACCTTGGATTGCGGAGTGAGAAAGATCGCCAGAAAGCCCGCCTCCAGGAGTAGTCCATCCCACTGGAAATTCAGAAACACCAGGCTGGCCCCGTAGAGCGACAGGTACAGCGCATAGGCACCGATCAGGGCCAATCGCGGGGTCACGTCGAGGATGATGAGTAGCGCCAGGATACAACCGGCCACGGCGGTGCCGGTGAGTGCGCCGTCACTGGCGTTCAGCCAAAACAGCGAGGGAAAGCGGAGGTACTTTTCGTAGCCTGGGGTGGCCGCCAGCTGTGCTAGTTTCTCTGCGAAAGGCTGTATGCCCTGGCTGCCGGCCAGTCCCTCGATCTGTACCGCGAGTGAGGCAAAGGCGATCAGATAAAAGATACCCAGCAGGCGCAGGAACAGGGCGCTGATCAGCTGATACTGGGAATCCGCATGCGTTGTCATAACCACTCCGTTTACTTCACGAGGAGCATGACGTATCGGGTTGTATGCCGACTCACTAACCGATGCAGGATGTTAGTTAGGCGACGTGGACTTTAACGCCAGCCCACGCGGAAAACCAGTCATGCGAGCAGAGTGTTAAAGGTGTCGCTGAGGTATCACAGACGATCGAGTGACAGCTGCAGGGGGGCGCTCGAAAGTCCTTTCTGACCGATGCATGCCTCAGCATCCGGCCATTGAATCTTCCTTCCGATAGAAATCAACCGCCTTCAGTGCTTACGTTTACCCTTGTTGCGCACGCCGCCACTTCGCATCGCGCGCATGGCTGGACTTCCACCGAATGGGCGCCGTTTATCCAGCAGATCCAGGGCTCGCTGATGTTCAGCGTCACTCATCCGCGCAGCGACTATATTGCGCAGTTTGAGTGCCTCGCTGTCGCCGCGGTCCCCCGCTAGCGTCAGCCACATGAATGAGAGGCTATCGTCCTGCTCGATACCGCGGCCTTCCGCATAGATCAGGCCCATCGCGTACTGAGCATCGATATCGCCCATTTCGGCATCCGCCAGCAGGCGGGCTGCTTCTTCAGGATCATTGCGCAACAAAACAAGATTAGAGATATCGACGGTCATGGGTAGGTACCTGCTTGTGCATCATTGACCGAGTATGTCAGACCATGCTTGCATGTCAACGGTGAAACGGCGCGGTATATGTGTATGTCGAATAAACTCACAGATCAGCCGCAGGCACTGATTTCGATATCGCCAGCATGGCTTGCGTCTTGCTGGGCAATCATGCACTCGCGGGATTCCGGTTCGGAGAACAGGATAGATTTCTGCGACACAATTGTTGTTGCATTGATCAGTTGAGCTCGCATGATCAACCTGACAATGGAACCCACGGATTCCTGGCAGGGCTATTAAACACAGAGGATGATCCCATGGCATGCTGAAGTTGTGAGCTATTGGGTTAGAATCCGCCATGGGGAAATGACGGACAGTGGATTACAGCTTGCGGAAATAAAATTGATCAGGGCAGTGATATATACGGATATTCTATGAAAACCATTCTAATCGCCAACCCTAAGGGCGGCAGCGGCAAGACCACCATAGCAACGAATCTTACCGGCCATTTCGCCGGCCGCGGTGAGCGGGTGCTGCTGGATGATATGGATCGCCAACTTTCGGCCACTGACTGGCTGGCGCGTCGCCCGGAAGTTCTACCGACCATCCACGGTTGGAGCAGCCGCAGCGACAGCAAAGAACTGGATGAATCCAGCCTGGACTGGGCGGTGGTGGACTCCCCTGCCGGCCTGCACGGCGAAAAACTGACCAATGCCCTCAAGCGCGCAGAACGGGTGATTGTGCCGGTTTCGCCTTCCGCCTTCGACATGGCGGCGACTAGCCGCTTTCTTGATGACTTGCGCGCTGAAAAAACTGTACGCAAGGCGAAAATAGAAGTGGCGTTGATCGGCATGCGCGTCGATGCACGTACGCTTGCTACTGCCGCGCTGAGGAGGTTTCTCGATAATGCCGGCTTTCCATTACTGGCCATGTTGAGTGATACGCAAATTTACGTTCACGCAGCCAACGAGGGATTAAGCCTGTTCGATATGGCGCCCTCGCGCGCCTCCGGAAAACTGGATCAATGGCAACCTTACAAGTGTCGTTTTGAGAATAGTCGGTTTATAAAATCGCGTGCCGCCAGGGAACTGGAGCAATGGCAACCTGTGCTGGATTGGCTGGATCAGTGAACACCAGGGAGGTCGGGCATCACGCTTTCACGTAAGCGTCACATGCTTTAGCGCAGTTAATGCATGCATCCTACAGTCTTTGCATTCCGCATGGGCCTCGATATGCGGTTTGCATTCCTTCTCGCATTTACGGCAATAATCAGCGCAAGCGTTCGCAAGAGACTTCATGAGCGCTTGGTCAGCCGTTTGTATGTCGCAAATTTCGAGGTGGCGTCGATCACCGAAAGCATATTGAGAACGGCATCACTCAGGACGTGCGCGACTACGCCGCCAGCCAGGGCCTCATGGAAGATGAAGCGTTGCAGAAGGGCATGGAGGAGCAGGCGGTGGAGTTCAAGAAGAGCGGGGCGCGGATCTACAAGGAGGTTTGAGACTCATCGAAAGCTGTGTACCCGCGGCGTAGCCTGCGGGTGTCACGAGGGCCGCGCGTGAAGCCTCGCGCACGCAACAGCCCTCGGTGACCCTGGCCAGCCGCCCCGCTAGGCCTTCTTGGTCCAGGACATGCACCAGCCCTTGGCGGCGACGGCCTTGCCGGGGAACAGCGCGCAGGGGACCCAGTCACCCGTACCCTGGGAGAACTGACAGTTGGCGCAGTTCTGCTCGGTGCCCGGCGTGCCGGCCTTGTCCGGGCGGGTCGCGGTGGCGGCGTCCTCGACGTACTTCAGGGAGATGGCGGTCGGGTCGGTCTTCGCGTCGACGTGGGGCAGATCGGCCGCCTGTGCACCGGAGAGACCGACGAGGTTGATCAACGGGACCGCTGCGACGCCACCCAGCATCAGCTTGACGGCATCACGGCGGCTCTTGCTTATGGGCTTGTTGGACATGGCTGGTTCTCCTAATGGCTAACTGATGAGGGAAGCGCCCGGGGTCTGTCACCGAGCTGGCGCGATTGTGCCCAAAGCCCCGGGAAAAGGCAAAGCTGTGTACCCCCGGCGGAGCCTGCGGGTGTGAAGTACAGGCAGCACACATGTGATCTTCGAGCCGTTGGATTTCATCGCGAGATTGGCCGCGCGGACCTTGATTAGCTTCGGCCCGGTGATCAGAACAATATTTTTCACGGCGCTTCCTGATATTTTCCAAACCGCTCCAGAAATTGCAGATCGCCGAACCATGCCGTGACGGCTTCACCGGTATTGTCAGTATCGGCGCTGATGGCGATAGCCGCGACGCGAGGTGCGGGTGTGCCGAAAAGTGCACGAAAATCGGCGGCAACATCACGTCGCTGCGTAACCCACTGGCCGACGTGGGTGGCACCACTTTCAACAACGATCATCTTTACCCGGTCGGTATAGGGATTAGGTCCGGATGTGCCAACCGGCTGTGCAGTGCCCCACACATAAGCAATTGCCGCCGTCGGCAGCTCGGTACCGTACAGGGTGCGCGCCAATGCAATCTTGACCCGGTCGGTAAATGGAAGTTGGTCGGCCGGGTAATCGAACATCACATATACCTTGGCAGCATAATCATCACCTGCCTTGCGGGTAATGTCCGATCCCGCCACCACGTTCGATACCTTCCAGCGCCATGCCAGCAGCGGCGTATGACCCAAATCCACATCAAGCAAGTGCAGTAAGGCGGAAGCGGCAGCATCGGAGTGAACACGCAGCACACGCAGATCGCCATCCTGTACGAGGTCAAAGCTGTTTTCGCGCTTGACCTTTGGCAAGGGCTGAGGGCGCCATGGCGTGGGAATGATGCTGCTTTGCGCGGCAGCGGAAAATGCTGTCACTGTGTTCGGTAACGCCTTAGCAGCGTGCGCGACAGATACCGGCAGCAATGTGCTGCAGGTGGCGATCATTGCGGCTATTGCCGAAAGTCCCCACCGAGATTGATGGGCTCTTAGTGCGCCGGTATTCAATAGAGGCTCGCTCATGAGTGTTCCAGGGCCGGCACAATCGATTCAGGCCGCGCGCCGGGTTTGACCAGCAGCATCTGCATATAACCCAGCACGCGCTCTGCGAATCCGACTTCGCAATAACACAGGTAGAACTCCCGCATGCTGATCAGATCATCACTGTAGCCCAGGCTGCGAATATTATCGATGTTCGTGAAAAAGTTTTTTCGCCATTGCGCCTGTGTAGTGGTGTAGTGGGGGCCGATGTCTTCGAGATGAAACACGCGCAAGTCCGAGGCGTGGGTGGTGCTGGACAGCAGAGCGGTGCTAGAGCATTTTCCAGTACCGGTTCGCATAGTCGCGTCCGCTGTCCTGGATGGGAAGCTTTTCCAGTCCCTGAGCGATGAAGAAAGCTTCTGCGGCTGTCTGAGCCTTTACCAACAGATTGTCAAAGCCACGCTGGCGCGCAGCATCCTCGACCGCCCGGAACAACTGGCGACCGATACCGCGGCGCTGCTGTGCCGGTGAGATATACAGGCCGTGCACTAGCAAGGTGTGGCGGCCGCTGAGTGAGTCGGCGGGGTCGGCAGGTTCGTATCCGGCGACGCCCACAATCCCACCGTCCGCGTCGGTGGCCACAATCAGTTCGAGAAACTCCAGGTCATGGGGCTGATAGCGATAGCTCGGTAGGGCCAGGCGTTTCACTCGTTCCGGAAGATCCCACGTCATCACGGCGGCATCGATGACCGCATTAATGTCGGTCAGATCGGCGGCCGTTCCAATACGCAGCTGGATCGCCGTTGCTGTCATTGCCGTTTCTTCGACTCGACCTCGGCATGCACAGTAGGGGTCTCGGAGGGTCTGGCCGCGCTTGATTCCGCACAGCGCGTCGCAACGACGTTTCCAGCGCCAGTTGGCAAAGCTTGAATAGGCTTTATCCATTAACTGGAGCATGCCAGGCAGAGACACCACGGCGGCAAGCCAAGTGTAATAGGGTAGACGCTGCCATAGCGCAGCAAAGGCATAGGCGCCGGTGAGCATGCGGCCATCTACGTCACGCAGATGCAGACGCTGCATGGCGGCATCCCAGGCAATGCCAGCATCCGCAAGTGCATCTGGCTGCGCATTGATGTCTACCCAATAAAGTCGGCCATGCCGATCGAGGCGTTGATAATGCGCGATCTCGCGTCGGCACAAGGGGCAGCCACCGTCGTAGAACACCATCGGACGTTGTGTATTGATAGGATTACTCATGGCTCGCCCCATTCACCTTAAGAATCTCTCAATCCACTGCATCGACTTGACAGCATCCACTCGGCAGCAATGCATCGCGCAGCTTCGCCGATAGCGGCGGATCGCCCAGCCAGATGCCGAAATAGAGCCGTCCAAGTTCCGGATCGTCGATGCGCACGACTTCACGGCCATTGAATTCCAACCAAAGACCATGCTCAGGCGACATGGCCAGCGCGAAACGGTCACCGGCAGCGACATCCCGGTACGCGGCATGCAAGCGATCGATTGAAGGCTGCCAGCGCTCCAGTGTTTGAGTACCATGCTGACGTTCCAGCACGTGCTGTGCCGCCTCCACCATGAGTGTGGCCTCGATAGGTCTGTGATACAGAATTTCCAGTCGCTTGGGTGTCGCAGCGTCGAGAATGCCTGCGGCCGTGTTGTGGAGCGGCGCATAGAGTGCCGCATCATAAACATGCACAATGCCGGCGTAACGAGCGCTGCCGAAACCGATGCGCTGGAGCTGCTGACTCTCTAGCGTTATCTGTTCCGGGAAGGCCGTTGTCGCCTGCGTGGCCGGTGCTATCAGCACACCGAGCAGTAGCAGTGCCGCCAGTTGAATGCGATGGTAGGTCATGACGGCATTACCCCCCGTTGGAAGAACAGGATGATTTCGCCGACACGAAAACCGAATTTGGTCATGGTCGCGCGATTGACCATCACCTGATCTTCGTGCAGGAACATCCAGTCGTTGAAGTGTACTTTCACTTGCTTCGACTGCACGGTAACCAGCAGGTCATACTGCCAGTTAAGGGCATTGCCGTAGCGGCTGCCGACGGCCGTGCCGACGACATCGTCAGCACGACCTTCGTAGCTGTGTTCGTCGAGCTTGCGGATGCGCCAGATGCGCTGGCTGCGTTCACCGTCCCGAAAGACGAAATCCTCGTGGAGGACGAATTCATCACCCTCCCAGCCGCCACGGATATCCACCGTGAAATAGCGGATCGGTTTGCCGCTGCGGTCCTGCACGATACCCCAGGCGCGTGTGGTGCCTTCGAAGTATTCTTCGATGCGCAATTCCGGGCCGCTGCCGGCGAAATCCTCAGGTCGCATGGTCGTGCAGCCGGCGAGCAGACCAGCGAAGAGCGCGATGATCACTAAGCGTTTCCACATGATGGGTGTCCTCCTTGGGTGTCGCCGCGATGGCATTCATATCGTGCAGTTCTGTCGGCAGCCGCCAGATCAGCGCGATGGCAATGAGCTTGAGCAGAATCGGTGCAAGTCCATACAGCAGGGCGAGCAGTCCGAGCGTCGCGGCAGTGTTGTCGATCTGCGGGTCAAACCCGGCCAGCGCGAGCAGGCCAAAGGCCAGTGCAACACCAAGTGCTGCCGCCAGCTTGGTGGCCAGACCCCAGAGGCCGAACAGCAGTCCGGCGCGCTCACGGCCGGAATACTGCCGGTCCAGGTCGACCATGTCGGCCTGAAGGGATGCAGGCAGTGCGAGGTCGGCGCCATAGGCGATGCCGGTGAACAGGCAGATCACACCGTAGATCACAATATCACCCGCCTCCAGCCAGGGTGCAGCGGCGAAAGCGAGCGTCGCGAGCAGCATCGATCCCACCCAAGTGCGCTGTTTGCCATAGCGGCGCGCGAGTACAACCCAGCCGGGCAGGGCGAGGACGCCAGCCAGAAAGTAGATGCCGAGAAAGACTCCGATGTGATCCTCGGCGACAAGCACATGGGTGATGAAAAAGATGAACAGCGTCGCGGGTAGTGCATTGGCGACATTGCTCAGCGTGTAGGCGGTGAGCAGGCGGCGCAGGGCGCGGTTGGCGCGCAACGATGCGATAGCACCCGCTGCGGCAGGCGCTGTGTGCACAGTGGCCGAGCGTTCCGGCACCCACAGCAGCGCGACCATAACCGTCACCGGTAGGATGAACCAAAGGGCGCGCGCAACGCCCTGCATGATCTCTGCCGGTTCATCGGCGATGTCCAGCAACGTTGGGATGAAAATCACGGCAGCAACACCGAGGATGGTGAATGCTTCACGGCTTCCCGCCAGTTGCGTGCGCATGTGGGCATCGTCGGATAACTCCGCGCCCCAGGCGAAGTAGGGCACGGCGATCAGCGTCCAGCCCAGATAGGCGAGCAGACTCCAGAACAGCAGCGTGCCGAACGACACCGCACCGCTGGGCGCGAACAACTGATCGATGCCCACCAACAGCAGCGGTACGCCCAGCGCGATCGGGAGCTTGCGCGAGATGCCGCGGTCGCGCGCACGGTCGCTAAGGCTCCCGATGACCACATCACTGAAGACATCGAACACGCGGGCGAGCAGCAAAGCGCTACCGACCGCGAGCAGCGAAAGCCCGAGTTCCTGCGTATACAGCGCCGGCAGATACACGACCAACGGCAGACTGAGCGCGGCCAACGGCAATCCAGGCAGGCCGTAGCTCAGCAGTTGCAGCGTGGTTGGGCGCGACATCAAGATGGCCTTTCGAATGCCACCTGCACCAGATCGGTGGCGCCGATTTCGAAACCGATTTGACAGTAGCTCAGGTAGTACTGCCAGCGGCGCAGGAACGCATCGTCGTAGCCAAGATTACGAATTGCACTGCGCTGCTGCTGACACTGTGTATTCCACAGAGCGCAGGTCTTGGCATAATGCTGACCGAAGCGCGCGGCCGTTCGCCATGACAGACCGGCCTGTGCACCCAGTCGCTGCATGATCGTCTGCGTCGGCAACATACCGCCCGGGAAGATGTGCAGCTGGATAAAATCCGGTGCAGTCCGGTAGCCCTCGAAACGCGTCTCGTCGAGGGTGATGACCTGCAGGGCAATGCGGCCACCCGGGCGGACGCAGCGCTTGAGTGTAGCGAAGTAGGTTTCCCAATAGGTCTCGCCCACGGCTTCCATCATCTCAATGGAGACGATGTGGTCGAAGGTCTCGGTCAGATCACGGTAATCCTGCAGCCGCAGTTCGATGCGGTCATCGAGACCTGCCGCAGAGACCTGCGCCTGGGCATAGGCTAGCTGTTCTTTCGATAGCGTAATGCCAGTGACGCGCAGGCCGCGGCGCGCGGCCGTCAATGCCAGTCCGCCCCAGCCGCAGCCGATCTCCAGGATATGCTCGCCGGGTTTGGCGTCGAGCAGATCGAGCATGCGCTCGTACTTGCGTTGCTGCGCATCCGCCAGGTCGTCGAATGAGGCCCGCGACAGATCGGAAAATAACGCGGCGGAATAGCTCATGGTCGGGTCGAGCCAGAGCCGATAGAAATCATTCCCAAGATCGTAATGCGCGCGAATGTTGCGCCGGCTGCCGGCGCGGTTGTTGGCACGCAGGGTGTGACGCAGTCGATTTGCCCAGTTGCCGGGATTTAAGGCCAACGGCGCCTTCAATGAGCGTTCATTGCAGGCCAGCAACCGCAGCAGTGCGGTGAGATCGGGTGTCTGCCAGTCACCGTCGATATAACCTTCCGCAAAACCGACTGCGCCGCGCAGGATGATTCGTCTCAGCAACGCGGCCGGTTTGTGTATGACGAGGGTCGCCTCCGGCCTATCTGTGTCGCCGAAGGTGCGTGCGGCGCCGTCATCGAACTGCAGATGCAGTCTGCCGATGCGGATACGGCGCAGATAGGCGGCCAGCAGGTGCATTGCGGGTGTGGCGAACGGTCGTATGCGCAGCGGGCGCAGAACATCTTCTCCGATCATGGTGTGACTTCCTCCGTCGGGGCAGCGGGTTTGGTGTGGAAGGGCGTCTTGCGCAGAAACAGTTTCAGCGCCTGCCAATGAATCATGAACATGACCTTGAAGGTCATGAGGGGCATGCGCAGCAGATTGCGCAGCAGGTTCAGATCGGTGAAGGGCTCGGCGCTGCCGATCTGCACCGCCGCCATGCTCAGCCTTTCGCCCTCCAGACAACGGATGGCGATGCTGATGTCCTCGTTGGGTTCGGTGAGCCGGAAGTGATAGCGCAGTCGCATCGGCAGGAACGGCGAGACGTGGAAACACTTGGTGCGGGTGCCGCGCACCGGCCACTGCAGCGGCTGTCCCTGTTCATGCAGCAGATAGCCATGACGTTCCCCGAAGGTATTACTCACCTCGCACAGCACGGCGCGCAGGCTGCCGTCACGGTGGTGGCAGTACCAAACGCTGAGCGGATTGAACGCATACCCGAGCATGCGCGGAAAGCAGAACAGCCGTATTTGGCCACCGTCGAGCCGGATACCGCAGCGAGCCAGATGCGCCTCGACCCAGGGGCGCAGTGGCGTGCCGTCACCGGGGCCGTGATCGCGGTCGTAGAAGGCAAACAGGTTGGGGCGGTTGTAGCTGAACAGTGTGCTTTGCTTTGCAGTCTCCGCCAGCCGGTCGATATCCAGCAGCAGGCTGAACACCGCATATTCGAACCGATAGGGGGTATCGATGAGCCGACGGTGCATTACCTGGCCGCGATAGATCCGATTCGGTGTTTCGGTGCCGCCGGCATTCATGTCGTTACCCAGTCGGGCTGGTTGCGCATCGGGAGATCACGACCACTCGTCTCGCTCTGAGTCCAGGGCACCTCGACACCGAATTGCGCGGCGACGGCGACCGCAGAATGCAGGGCGTCCTCGTGAAAGCCGTAACCGAAATAACTGCCACAGAACCACAGACGATCCTGACCCTGTAGCTGATGCAGCGCCTGCTGCGCCATCATGGCACCGTTGTCGAAGACCGGATGCTCATAGGTCATCTCCGCAATCACGCTATGCGTTGCCGGTGGTTCGAGCGGATTCAGACTGACGAATACGGGTGGCGCAGCCGGCAGGCTCTGTAAGCGGTTCATCCAATACGTCACCGAGACGGCTTGTGTCTTCCCGGCTTCTTCGTGCGCGAGATAATTCCACGATGACCACACCCGCTTACGGCGTGGCATCAAGGCCGTGTCGGTATGCAGATAGACTCGATTGGACTGATAAGCGAACTGGCTCAAAAGTGCCTTTTCCCGCGCGGTCGGATTGGCCAGCATGCGCAGGCTTTCATCGGCATGCGCCGCCATCACGACGGCATCGTAATGACCGATCTCGCCGGACGCGTCGATCACCTGCACGCCTGTAGACAAACGCTGCACAGTCGTCACGGGACGATTGACCAACAGACATCCGCTCATGTCCTTCAACATACGCCGCACATAGCTGCGGCTGCCGCCGGTGACGGTGTACCACTGCGGCCGGTTGCTGATATCAAGCAGGCCGTGATTGAAGAAGAATCGAAACAGACTCAATGCGGGGAATGAGGCCATGGTCTGCGGCGGACAGGACCAGATGGCCGCGGCCATGGGCAACAGATAACGATTGCGGAAGGCGCTGCTGTAGCCGCCGTGTGCGAGAAACTCCGCCACTGTCCAGCCATGGAGATCGCCGCGCTCGAGCAGGGTCTTGGCGGCACGGTTGAAGCGCAGAATGTCGGCGATCATGCGGTAGTGCGTCGGGCTGAACCAGTTACGTGGCTGCGCCATCAGTGTCGTCAAATTGGAGCCGGCGTATTCGAGTCGGCCATCGCCGATGGAAACGCCAAAGGACATGTCCGTCTTTTGTGTTCCGATATTCAGATGCCGGAACAGACCGGTCAGCAGGGGATAGTTGCGGTGATTGAACACCATGAAACCGGTGTCAACCGGCGTCGTGCCGTTGTGCGTCGGCACTTCCAGGGTGTGGCTGTGTCCGCCGGCGTAGTCATTGCGTTCATAGAGCGTGACCTCATGCCGCGTGCGCAACAGCCAGGCGGCGCCCAATCCTGCAATTCCGCTTCCGACCACTGCGATGCGCATGTTTCCTCCGGTCTAGGCAATAGCTATACATAACGTGTACAGAAATGTACATTAGTTGTACAATGTATGCAAGTCGATCGGCAAGGTTTGTACAAGATCTGCCAAGGCCCCAGGAATCCAGGTATGAAATATCTGTACATCAGTCAGTTGGGAGTGGTTTGCGGAGAGGCATCATGAGCCATGGTCGGGGCAGTTTGGTGTGGCTGGTCGGTGCCAGCTCCGGCATCGGTGCGGCCCTGGCCGGGCAACTATTGACCGCGGGCTACCGCGTGGCGGTGAGTTCCCGACGACTGGAGCGCTTGCGCGAGCTGAGGGTCGAGGTGTCCGGTACGGCGGAGATGTTCGGCGTTTATCCGGTGGATGTGACCGACGAGCAGGCCGTGCGCGTGTGCGTGAAGGCTATCGAAGCGCAGATGGGCCCCATCGAAATTGCCATCATCAATGCGGGCGACTACGCGCCCATGCCGCTCGAAGCGTTCGACACGCGGTTATTCCGACGCTTGATCGAGGTGAACTATATGGGTGTGGTCAACTGCCTCGCGGCTTTGCTTCCGGTACTGATTCCGCGCGGCGCAGGGCAGATCCTGGTGACTGCCAGCATCGCGGGTTACCGCGGGCTGCCGCTGGCGGCGCCTTACAGTGCGAGCAAGGCCGCGGTGATCAATCTGGCCGAGTCACTGCAACCGGAACTGTGTAAACAGGGCGTGCAGATGCGCGTCATCAATCCCGGCTTCGTGGATACACCGCTGACGCAGAAGAATCGCTTTCAGATGCCGTTTCTGATGACGGCGGAAGCTGCGGCACGACGGATCATTGCGGCGCTTGAGCACGATCATTTCGAGATCGCCTTTCCACGCCGCTTCGCCTGGCTGATGAAGGTGCTCAGATGTCTGCCGTACCGGCTCTATTTCCCATTGGTGAAGAGGATTACGCGGGCATGACAGAGCACGAAAATAATTGCAGCGCGGTCATGCAGAAGTATGTCGCCTTCTTCGAGAACCTGCGGCCTACCTCGCTGGCGGAGCTGGATCGCTACTTCGCACTGGATGTGCGCTTCAAGGACCCCTTCAACGATGTCATAGGTTGCGATGCCGTGCGGCATATCTTCGAACATATGTTCACGCACACCGAAACGCCGCGGTTCATAGTTGCAGGCTGGATGTGTGAAAACAAAAACGCCAGCATCCGCTGGCAATTCCAGTGCCGCATGCAGGGCTTGGCTATCTCCGTCCCCGGCATGAGCTTTGTGCGTTTCGACGATCAGGGCAAAGTCGTGGAGCACATCGACTATTGGGATCCTGCTGCAGGTATTTACGAACAGTTGCCATTGCTGGGCACGCTAATGCGCTATCTGCGGAGACGTCTTTCGGCAGCAGAAGCGGGGCAGTAAATCCACCAACCAAGCATCTGAGGAGAGTCGTCATGCGTTGGGGTACATATTCGATGATGATCGCAGGATGGAGTCTGTCGGGAAATGCGGCTGCGCAGGAGGTCCTGTCCAGCCGCACTGGATTTTTATAAGCGCCCTCTGGCCGGTAAGGAAGCGATGCACCTGTGCGACGCCTTCCGCGAGAAACTTCTATGAACACAGGGAATGCAACCCGCGAGATTCATGCAGACCTCCCAGGGCCAGTGCAAGCGGCCATCGATTCGCATCACATCGTGCTGGTGGCATCACCCATCACCGATCTGGGACTTATCACCCGCTGGCTGGAGCAACACGGTCAAGACTACTGTCGGCTGGAGTTGAGCATGCGTTCGGCTGAGTCGCGCGCGGAGTACGAACAGCTGCGCCAAGTCACGCAGTGGCATAGCCTGCCGGCGATTTTCATTGATGGAAAATTCATTGGCGGTATGGAACAGTTTTTTGATGCCATGGAACAGACCACGACGGCGATGCCGGCCGCGAGGGAACACAGTCCATGGGCGCGCGGGTTGGGCTATGGCGGACTGATTCCCTTTTTCGCGCTGGCCTTAGTGTCGTTGTTTGCCGAGGAATCTGTCTCCGGCTGGGCGACACAAGCACTCATGGGCTATGGCGCGATCATTCTGAGTTTTATTGGTGCATTGCACTGGACGCGCGGGCTTGATGCGGGCGATTCTGCGGCGGCAGCGCGGATGCTCACCGTCTCGGTCCTGCCGGCACTGCACGGTTGGGTCGCTTTGCTGCTACCGGTACACATCGGGCTCGTGTTTCTGGCCGTGGGTTTCGGTCTGCTCTATGCCTACGATCGTCAGGCTTGGCGATTGTGGCCCGGGTTTCTGACGCTGCGCGCGCAGTTGACCGCCGGTGCAATGGGCAGCCTGCTGATCGTCTGGCTGGGCACCGCCGCCTAGCCGCACCTGCTGGAGGAGAGACTTATGCAACATCAACGCGCCATCGGCGTGATCATCGTCGGCGATGAAATACTCTCCGGCAAACGCCAGGACCGTCATCTGGCGCATGTCATTGCCGTACTGACGACACGCGGTCTGCGCGTTGCCTCGTGTCGTTATGTCGGAGACGATCTGCAGCAGTTGACCGAAGTATTGCGACAGTCGCAGCTCGACGATCTGCCGGTCGTCTGCTTCGGCGGCATTGGGGCTACACCGGATGATTGCACCCGGCAAGCGGCGGCCAAGGCGTTCGGCAGCCCGCTGCTAATGAACACCGAGGCCGTGGCACTGATCGAAGCGCAGTTCGGCGAGGGGGCTTACCCGTATCGCATCCGCATGGCGGAACTTCCCGAAGATTGTCTGCTGATTCCAAACCCGCTCAACAGAATCCCCGGCTTCACGCTCTACGAACATCATTTCCTGCCCGGTTTTCCGGAGATGGCCTGGCCGATGCTGGACTGGCTGCTGGATACCTATTACCCGTTGCAGTCATCGCGGACGTATGAACGTTCGGTGCGTGTGGCCGGCGTTGTTGAATCACAGTTGTTGACGTTAATGGAGCAACTCAGTGCGCGTCATAGCGAGGCCAAATTGTTCAGCCTGCCAAGGTTGGGTGAGACTAACAGCATCGAGATTGGATTTCGCGGCGAACGTGAGCCTGTGGAATCAGCCTTTGCTGAATTATTGAATGCAGTCAGTGCGCGCGGGTTGACAATACAGTCAGCAGCCTAACCCCTGGGTCACTGTTGGCTATCACCACTAGCCTGCTAGGCTGCCGCCAATGTCTCGCCAATGTTCTGCAGTGCAGGCTGTATGTCTTTACCAACACAGATGGCACCGGAGGCCTCAATGGCCTCGCAATGCCGTTCGGCGACCGCGCCGCCGACAAAGACGGGTATGTTCACCGCCTTTACCAGCGCCGGGAGAGACTGATCGATCACAGAAGCAGGGAGGCGGGCGGAACCAGACAACACAATGGCATCACAGCGACGTTGGTCGATCACCTCGGGTAATTGCTCCAGTGGCATATTGGTGCCCAGTATCAACAGCCGGTAACCGCGATTGACGGCGGCGAGCGCGAAGAACAGCAGACCGAGTTCGTGATAGTCACCCGGCAGGCATGCCAGCAATAGAAGTGGGCCGCTGCTACGTTGGTTAAGATGATGGATGCGTGAGCCTAGTTTATTGCGCAGGTACACAGAAAAGAAGTGCTCCTCGGCTACTGCAATCGCTCGTTGCTTCCAATGCTCACCGTAACTGCGCAGCAACGGTGTAGTGAGGCGATTGGTAACCAGGTCGACCGGATACAAGGACATCGCATCGTTGTAGATGAAATCGACCGCCGCCTCGTCGAAGCGACTGATGGCCGTACGCATGCGCGACTGGTAGTCAGTCCAGATATCGTCCGCACCGGCCGGTGTTGTGACGCGGAGTTCTTGCGCAGATTCTTCCAGTAGGCTGGTCACCTGGCTGATGGCGATGCCGCGATCGAGCAAGTCCAGAACCTTGCGAATACGCTCCACGTCCTGCTGTGAATACAAGCGATGGCCCTTGGCCGTCCGTTCCGGCCTCAGAAGTTGGTAGCGTCGCTCCCAGGCGCGTAGCGTAACGGGGTTTACCCCGGTGAGGTTGGCAACCGTCCTGATCGGGAAGCGCCCCGGTAGCCTGTCGTCGGGTTGTGCGGCTGTACGCTTTGCTATCGCCATGGGGACCTGTGCCTTGGGTTTGTTATACATACTTTGTATAAGTCTAGTCTAACTAGCAAAATCCGTAAATAGCGCCCTATGCCAGCAACCGGCTCAAGGTGTCATCGCAAAGGCGTTGGAGGTTGCAGGTATCGCAACAGGCCCTGAGGCATAATCTGGCGATCGGATATTCAGAACAGCTGCCGAAGGATGATCCGCTTCTGCAATGATCACTCTGCAGCATTGGCAAGCATACGAACGAGGACACCGAGATGCTGCGCTCCATTGGTAGGAACATCCTTACCGGTCTGATCACGATACTGCCCGTGGTGCTGACGCTCTATCTATTTTACTGGCTGGTGGTGTCGACCGAGTCCTTGCTGGGCGCCATGCTCCGCACCGTGCTGCCGGCAGGTTTGTATCAGCCGGGGATGGGTGTGGTCGCCGGTCTGGTGGTGGCCTTCAGTGCGGGGTTGCTGATGCACGCCCTGGTGGTGCGGCGTCTATTGACTTTGGCAGAGCGGTTTTTCTCGCGGCTGCCGTTGATCAAGACGGTGTATTTCGCGATCCGCGATTTACTGGATTATTTTTCGCCCGGCAGAAAAAAGGAGTTCGGTCAGGTGGTGGCGGTCACGATCGGTGCTACCGGCATGCAATTGGTCGGCTTTGTCACACAGAGCGATGTGGCGCAACTGCCTGCGGAATTTGGCCAGCAGGACAGTGTGCTGGTGTATCTGCCTATGAGCTACCAGATCGGTGGCTACGCCGTATTGGTGCCACGCAGTGCAGTGCGTCCTCTGAACATGAGCGTGGAAGATGCCATGCGCTTCATTCTGACCGCCGGGGTGACCGGCGAACGTTCTGCACGTGCAGGGTCGAAGTGATTGCAGGGTGCCGCCGAAACGTATGCCGACCCTGATTGTCATGCGAAAATTTGTTGCAGTGCAACAAACCGGTTTTGATTGGCGCATGATTTGGGCAAGCTCACGGCGCGGTACGACTGGGAAGGCGCACTTCGGCAATCAGGGGCAGATGGTCGGAGGCGGTGCGCGTCAGTTCCGAAGCGGGGACTTCGATGCCGGTCACTTCCAGCCCGGGACCGATAAAGATGTGGTCGATACGCACGCTCGGAAAACGGCTGGAATACGTGCTTTGCGGGCGGTGGTTTTGCGCCTCGGTTTGTACGTCTTTGAGTCGACCGCCGAGTCGGCGGCACACCGACGATGAGGGCAGTGCGTTGAAATCACCGCACAGCAGCACCGGTCCATGGCACTGTTCGTGTGCCAGCCAATCGCTGCCGAGTAATGCGTCTATCTGCGCCAGCCGTTCGCGCGGGTACAGGCCCAGATGGGTATTGATGATCTGAATCTCTGTGCCGTGCAGATCGATAGCAACCCAGAGTGCCCCGCGCGGTTCCAGCTGTGGTTTATCGGCGAGTCCCGGCAGCGCACCGGCCTTGACCAGGCGCTGCGGCAGATGCGTGAGGATGGCATCGCCATAGCGTTCTTCTTCGAGATGCAGTGACGGGTGGAAATGAAATTCCATCTCCAGATAGCGGGCGATCAGATGCGCCTGATCCATGCCTTCGGTGCGCGCGCGTCCGACGTCCAATTCCTGCAGGGCCACCACATCCGGTCTGGCGCGGGCGATCACCCGGGCGATGCGTTCTGCATCGAGCTTGCCGTCCATACCGATGCAACTGTGCACGTTGTAGGTCATGACGCGCAGCGTGTCCGTTGGCGCGGAGACGAGCCCGTTTCCGCGCCGCAAAGGTTTTGTCGCTGCTGCGTCCCAGATGTTGCAGCGCCGCATTGCGCAGGTCGGTGGGGCGTAAATACGCATGATCGCGATCCGTCAACGGGGCATCGACGGGAAGCAAGGCGAAGCCATTGGTTTCTTCGGGCGTTACACCCGCATGAGAGCCGTTCTCTTCGGCAAAGGTCATCGGCCGCATGCCGTCGCGCCAGCCGAGCAGCACGAAGTCGCCGGCATCCGCATGTTCGCAGAGACGCACCAGATCTTCGCCAATCGAATCGATGAACGGATGCTGCGCACCGAATAACTCGACTCGATCTTGCGGCAAATGGAATTCGCCGGCCTCGGTACGGGCACACAACAATCCCGGTGCTTCCCTCGTGAGCACGATCGGAACCTTATGTGTGCGGGCCAACTCACGGGCGATAACGTCGCGCTCGTCGCTACTCAGTTGCAGTGGTGAGTAGACATGGCCAACCGGTCCCAGGGCGGCGATGACGGGTTGGTGTTCATCTGCGTTCTCGCCATTCATACCGAGAACCGAAAACAGACGCTGGAGTTTCTTACCGCCCAGAAAACGTGCCCGCTGCGTCTGTACGCTGTCCGCGCCTTGGCTGCGAATAATGGGCGTGTTGGCGTTCAATGTTCCAAATGCGGCTGTCACCGCCTCATCCAAAGTATAGCCTTGTGCTTTGTGGTAGGACTTGGTCGTGGCCTGTCCGTGATCGGAATATATCCAGACTTCGTAGTGTCGCCAGGCAGCATGGTTGGCGGCGCGCCACAACCGGGCGACGGCGTCGTCGATTCCCTTCAGTGTCCAGTGGGCGAACAGTGAACGCGGGCCGCGCCGGTGCGACTGTTCGTCATAACCGAGGAAGTTGATGTGAATGATGGGCAAACCACGGGCGATGTCGATCTTACCGCCGATGACACAGAACTCGCGCAGCAGAATGGAGATGCTGACCCGTGGCAATATGAATTTCAGCTCTCTGGCGAAGTCGTGTCCACGACTGAGGCCGCGCACGACATCCACCAGCGCCAAGCCGAACTCCAGCAGCAACAGGACTGCGACGCGCAAAAAGCTGTAGAGGTTACTGAGCAGAAACGCCAGCAGCACCAGCGGATTGGCGGCGCGTAGCGTCGGGCCCCAGCCCATCGATGACGGACAGAAATGCGACTCCGCCGCACCGCCGGTGAAGTTGTCCGAGTAGGCACTGCCGTCTTTGAGCAACGCTTCATGGCCTGCGCCTGTATGCAGCGCCTCGACGCGCGCCGCCGCGTCCGGCTCATACATGCGCACGATGCGCTGCGATTCATGGTCCCTGAAGGAGAACGCCGGTACGGCACCTTTGACACCATAAAAGAGTTCGGCCTGGACCGCGGGCGTCGTCGACGGCAAGCCCGAATAGTGCGCATGCAGTTGAAAGTGTTCGCGCTTGATCAGTCGCTTCAGGAACGGCAGTTCACCGTGCTTCAGGGCACGCTCGAACTGCGGTTGCGAGAGGCCGTCGATCTGGACCATGATCAGCCCCGGTCGCGTCGGCGCTCCTTCCGATAGTGGCAGCCGCAGCAGTCGCGCCAGCCAGACGCTGCGGCTGAGGTTGCGGCGCAGGCGACGGAGCGTGGTCTCGATGCGGCTGAGCATGGGTTAGCTCACTTTGCCAGCGGCGGTGGGTGGTGAGTGGGTGCAAAGAGGCGTGAGACGCATCAGCCTTCCTTTTCAGAAAACAGACCGGTGCCGATGGCCGCATCGCTCGCGCCGGCGACGCTTTTCAGGATATCCCACTCGGTTTTTATCCAGGTGATGACATCCTCCCAATCTCTTTCGTCGCTGCTGGCATCGGCGCTCGGTTTTGGTTTGATGGATGCGTAGCAGTCCAGCGCTTTGTCCGCCGAACGCGGCATGGAAAACGCTGCGGCGGTGTCAAGGGCGGCTTGTTTCATGTCGCGCAGCTGTTCCGGTGCCAGTTCGGCTACCCAGTGCAAGGCGGCGCTGAATGTCGCGGATGATTCTTCAAGTAGCAGGCGGCCGTTGTGTTGGTCCTTGACCACTTCGCGTGCGCCGGGTGCATCCAGGGCGACGACCGGCAGGCCAGCCGCCATGGCTTCCGTCAGCACCATGCCCTGGGTCTCGCTCTGCGAGGTGAAGGCGAACACATCCATCGCGTGCAGTGCATCGGCCAGTGCTTGTTGCTGCAGGATGCCGGCAATGTGCAGTCGTGCCGCGATGCCTGCGCGCGCGAAAATCGCGCGCATGGCCTCTTCCGACGGGCCGGTTCCGATCACCAGAAAATGCGCCGGCGGATGACTACCGACGAAGTCGGCGACGGCTTGTGCCAGAAACTCCAGATTCTTTTCCGGCGCCAGCCGGCCCAAATGGCCGACGACGAAGGCGTCTTCGGGAATCCCCATCTGCTCGCGTACACTGCGGCCATCGCCCTGCGCGAAGTTTTCCAGACGGACGCCGGTGGGTACCACCTTGATGGGTGTGACGACACCGCGTTCCTGCAACAGAGCCTGAATGCTTTCGCTGGGGGCGAAGACTTGATCGCAGAGGTTGGCATAACGGGTGGCGAGGTCAATCGCAAACCGTTTCAGGGCGGGTGAGTCGCCGGGAACATAGTGCGTATATTGTTCGTACAGGGTGTGATGGGTAAATACCAGCGGCAGTTGCCGATAGCGCGCGATGCGCAGCGCGGTCATACCGAGCAGGAAGGGATGTTGGGAGTGCACGATGTCCGGCTGGAAGGCATCGAGTGTTTCGCTGAGATCGGCATGCAGCGGCAGCGCGACCGAGAAATCGCTGGCGTTGAAATTCTGGATCGCATTAATGCGCACCACATCGACTTCGTCTTGTGGCATATCGGGAAACTCGGGGGCCACGACCAGCACCCGATGTCCGCGTGCGCGGTATTCCGCGGTGAAGGCCTCTACCGAGCGCGCCACACCGCCGACATGCGGTGTGAAAGTGTTGGTGAAGATGAGGATGTTCATGTGTCATGTTTCCTTTCTGACGAGGATGATCGCGTCCGTACCGTCGCCGACGTTGACCGGCTCGAAGCCGGGCAGTCGGATCTCGATCGGCGGTGCGCTGCGATGCCAATCACCGTGCCACTCGACCCGCGGCGGGTTGCCGGAATCCGGTGTGATGCTGATTGATATCGAGCCAAAGGCCGTCGGCGCAGGGCCGAAACGGATCGGTGTATTTTGATCGAGCCAGCGCGCCGGAATGCCCGCGCAGAGGATGAGGCGATCGCCTTCTTCGCGCACGAAACAGTTGCGGAGCATAAGCACCCACTCGGCAGCGGCCCACACATGATGACCGTCGCCCATGCAGCCGCCGCCAGTACGCGGATGAATCGCCTCCGGCCACTGTCCCGTCGGTGATGCAAGAGCGGCGACGGCATCCATCAGGTCGAGGTGGCGCGGGTCGCCGGCGCGTAACAGTATTTGCGCGACGTGCAGGGTGAGATAGGCGTTGAGGCCGGAATGGATCATGTCCTGATAGAACGCGCCGTTGACAAAACAGCGCTTGAGCAGGAACTCGACGCAATCGAGCAGACGCGGATCGTCCGGCGCACACAGTTGCACCGGGTAGCCTATCGCCAATGAACCGATGGCACCGGCGTCCAGACGGCGATAAGGCGAGGCGGGCATGGCCGGACGGCCGAGTCGTTGCGCACAAGCGGCCAGACTTCGATCCACCGCCGCCGTAAAATCTTCAGCGGCCAGTGCGAACTCGCGACTGTGGCTGGCATCCTGATCGCTGAACAGGGTCGCCGCTGCGCGCAGTCCAGCGATGCCCCAGAAATCATCCCAATAATAATAATCGTTGGGCCCCAGGTGTTCGGCGCTGAACCCGGCGGGCAGCAGGCCGGCATGCGGCGCATCCAGATCATCACTGAGCCGTTTGCGCATAATCCAGCGGGCGCCGCGCTGGAGGGGGCCGTGCCAGTCGGGAGACGACTGCTGCCCGGTCAGGGCAAAGAAGCGTTGCACAATCCATAACACCTCACCGTTGGCATCCCACTCGCCTTCCTGTGAACGGAAATAACCAAGTGCCGTCTGCCGATTCGGGAAGCGTGCCAGCGCGCGTTCGGCGCGCTCCGTCAGACCCACGCACAGCAGGGCATGAATGATGAACGCGGCATCGCGAAACCAGAAGCGTTTGTAGGTGTAGGGTCCCGGATAGACGTCTTCCGGCGAATGCAGAATCAACGAGGTGATCGCGGCGTCATAGAGAAACTGATAATGCGGTTCCGGGCAGGTGAGTGTGCAGTGAGCGCGATGTACGCTGCTCCAGGCGTCGGTGGCGAGCTGCGTGGATGCGGTGGTCGCGAGCGGTATGGACGCGATGATCTCGCCAGCTTCGCCGGCCTTGACCGGAAACAGTGCCGCGGCGGTGACCATGCCCACGTCACATTTGCCTTGAGTCTGATCGTCCAGATCTTTGCGATGAATGTACACGTCCCCGTGGCGGTAATCGGAAACATGATGCCGCTCGGCAGCACGGTTGAATTCAACCCGCTGGGTGTCGTCGATGGTCCAGGCAGTGCGCTCCTTCGACAGGCTGACCTGATGAATAAAGCTGATGCCTTCGGGGTTTTGCGGCCGTAATGACAACACCAACCAGGCCTTCGTGTCAGCACGCGCCTGCAGCCACAGCTTGCAGACCGGGATGCCTGCTTCGAGTTGCACCCAGGCGCTGCTACTCAGCGCCAGTCCAGGCATTGCCGTTTCAGTGGTGATGCGAACACCCGCATCCATGTCCTGTCGTTGCTGGCAATCGGTCGCGCGCGAGGGCAGCAGGCAACGTCCGTCTTCGGCCAGCAGCCAGGCATCCAATGACCAGCCATCGAGAATGGGCGTCAGCAGGCCGCGTGGGTCGACGATCGGCAACTCCTCACAATCCGGATAGCCGACCGCCGTCCAGTTGCGATGGGTGAGATTGATATGGGTGATGGAAAAGGCGCGCGGAATGAATGACTCGTCGTACGGATCGAACTGGCGTTCGATCCAGTAGGGCCAGACCCAATCCAGATTATGCTGGATGACGCGGCTGTTGATCAGGCCGCGGGCGTGAAACACCACGCCGGCACGCAGCAACTCGATCGGTTCGCCGACTTCGGAAGGCTGGGCAAAGCTGTGCAGCCGCGCCAACAACGCGATGGGATCGAGGAAGCCCTTGTTGTGCGCGATGCGCCGGATGACGAAACGCCATGGCAGCCATTGCATCCAACTCACGCTAGATCCTCCTCGATGGCGCCTTGATCCCGGTAGCGGTTCAGCGCACGGCGCGCGAGCCGGTTGAGATAAATTACCGCAATCACGATGGTAACGAAGCCGGCGCCGTACAACGCCCATTCCAGCGGTGTGCGATCCAGGTTGCGCTGACCCAGGGTGGAGAGGTCAGCGGCGATCGAGCCGAGATACACATTGTTGATCGAGAAGGGGATGAAACCCAGCAGTGAGCCGCCGACGTAACCACGTAATGAGAACGGGGTCAGCCCGAAAAAATAGTTGGAGATTTTGCTGGGGAAGAACGGGATCAGGCGTGTCAGCAGTACGATCTTCCAGCCATGCGGCGTCAGTTCCTTGCTCACTACGTGAAGTTTAGCGTGGGCCATGACAAATGCCCGGGCGCGTTGCCCGAACAGATAGCGTGCGATCAGGAAGGCCAGCGTAGCCCCGAGTGTCGTGCCCGTTACCACATAGATGGAACCCTCCACAACGCCGAACACAAAACCGGCACCGGTGGTCAGCAGCACCCCCGGCAGCACCAGCACCACCACCGCCGCCATGATCAGGATAAAGAGCAGCGGCGCCCACGCGCCTTGTGCATCGAACCACTTCAGCAGGTGCAGTAGCTGATCCTGAACGCCGAGATAGATCAGTAAGGCGAGCAACGCCGCGACAAACAGCATGCTGGCCGCGATGCCCCAGAGCGGTGACTGTAGGCGGGTGCCGGGATGCTTGAGCGCAGTCTGTTTCATCAATGTGACGACAGCCTATTAATTACACTCATCAAAGAACATCGGAATCTCAGTAGAGCTTGAGATTGGTTGCGTGCGCTAAAAAAGTTCCACGACACTATTAAAAGCCTAGCTGAAGCATCAGACGCCGTCAGTACGGTAGCGAACATACGCCAGGCC
>CAVOKC010000028.1:0-133357 GCA_963696465.1 uncultured Gammaproteobacteria bacterium
ATGGCGTGGATGTTCATCGGCTCAAGCAGCGTGGCGGATGGGAGGCAGGTCCAGTGACCTTGTCCATGGACAGATTGCTCCAACAGCAAACCACAGACCGCCCCTTGTCCTGAGTGCGTAAGCCTGAGAAAACCGGTATTAATCACGCACAAATCGGTGATGGCGAGTTCAATGCATTCTCGCTGGTCTGCGGGTGATGATAGATGTGGGGACGAACGACGAATCAAGCGTGTAATCTATAAAACTCTCTGGATTAAAGATACTGCCGCCAATGATCCGGATGCACGTCGCGGCAGCCGTGTTCGATCTGCCGATACCGGTTGATAAACACCGCCTGAGTGCAATTACCGCCGCCAGGTTTGCACCCCAATGCATCTCGCTGTGTATCTTCGCTGTAGTAATACAACGCCCCGGCGTATCCTCATGAACAGGTTGTTGTCCAAGTGGAAGCCGAGTTCGACAAGCAAGCCATCGATCAATTGCAGGGTGATGTAGGTGACATCGTACGTGACATGAATAAGTTCAGCGTGCGCGGGCCGAACCTGAAGAATGCCCTCGACATCACTCAGGATGAGGGTCGCAGTTTGTGCCTGGTTCGAGTCATGATGTGGCCCCCGAAAACCGATCTCGCGATGCTTAATGGTTCCTGGTCGTTGGGTGCGCATGCTTCTGATGCTAGACATTTTCAGATATTTATCAAGTCCCAGTAGGGTTTTGTCTCAGCGCAGTTAGGTTCCGGCAGATGAATCCTAACCTGATCATTCTGTTATGGGGTGTCTTGAGTGGCCATTTGCCCCAGGGTAACCCGTGGATGTCCCGCCAAATTGTTCACACTCTCGATATCCACAAGACCCGCATCGGCAAACAGGCGCCTGACAGCCTCGCCCTGATCGTAGCCATGTTCAACGAGTAGCCAAGCGCCCGGACGTAAATGATCGGGGGCGCCGGCCACGATAACGCGCAGATCATCCAACCCGTCCTCACCGGATACCAATGCACTCAACGGATCGAACCGCACATCGCCTTGGCGCAGATGTGGATCGTCCGCGCGGATATACGGCGGATTGCTGATGACCAAATCGAACCGCTGCTGACCGAGCCCGGCATACGAGGTGCCATGATGAAAAACGACATTGCCGATCGCCAAGCGTTGCGCATTATCTTGTGCCACCGCGAGCGCGGCCGCCGACATATCCGTAGCCGTCACGTGACAGCGCGGCCGTTCGTGTGCCACTGCGAGTGCAATCGCGCCGCTGCCCGTGCCCAGATCGACGATCTCCATGCCGCCTCCGCGGGGATGCGCGCCAGTGCAAGCTGACCGACAGTTCCGTTTCTGGGCGCGGGATCAGTGTGGCTGGCGTGATATCCAGATCCAGCGACCAGAACTCGCGCCGTCCAAGAATATGTGCAATCGGCTCCCCAGCCACGCGCCGTGCGACTATCGTAGCGAATATCTGTACCTGCTGATCGGTGAGCAGCCGCTCCGGCCAAGCGTGCAGATAACTGCGCGACTGACCCAGCGCGTGCGCGAGCAGCACTTCGGCATCCAGGCGTGCGCTGGCATGCACGGGGGTAAATTGCGCAATCGCGGACTGCAAGGCGTCGGTAATGGCGGGAGCTGCATGCGCAGAGATGGGTTCGGTTGATCGTGTTATCAGGCTAAGCGTAATCCGTGGATGCGCACAGAGGCGATGTCCACAATGAGCCGCTTCTGCCGATCTTCACCGCAACTCCAGCGTCGCATAGTCACCTAGGTCCGCGGCAATCTCCTGCATCGTCGGCGCATCGGCATCCACCGGGTCGTCGAAGGCGCCACCGCAGGAGAGGCTGCGCACATCCGGTTGGCGGTCCGAATGCAGGCGGAAACGCAACATCTGGGTGATACGGGTTGGGCCACCGCTATCATCAGAACTTTCGCCCAGTGCAAAAGTGTCCAATGCCGCCAGCGTGATCGACCGTGCATCGACAATCTCTTCCATGCTGCGGCCCACCCGAGTGACGCTGAAACGGTCCGGGTTCACGGTCTGTGCATATTCCTGGAGCGTGCTGATTTCCAGCTGACAGAACGATTTGAATTCATTGATGTGCGAGACCTGCTTGCCGTTTTGGAAGAAAGTGCGCGCCCGTCCGCTGGGAATGGTAATGTCGCGATGTAATTCAAACACCGCGGCCTGAATGGGAACCCAGGCACCGGTTTGCTCATCCCTGACGGTCAGCGGACCGCAGGCCTGTAGCAAAGGGACACCGAGGCAGCAGGCCACTGCCAAGTGGAATATGCGGTTGTGTGTATGCTTCATCATCATCACCTCACGAAGCCGCTGCGGGAAGCCGCATCGTCGTGCCGTTAGCAACAGTATAGATCGGCATCGCAATCGATGCATGGCGGGAATGGAAGGTTCCCATCGACGCGAGTCTGCGTACAAATGCTGCGTCTATACTAGCGATAGCCGCGATACGAACCCACGGCAATGTTACGTCGGCAATCGCCCGGCCGGGTGAAAATGTGGACTAATCCCAGACCTGCACAGGAGGTGGAGTGATGCGCAAACGCAGCATGATCGGGATGATAGCCGTGGGCGCGCTGACAATCAGCGTCGGCGTGTCCGCCGGTTGGGAAGATCTGTTGAAGGGCGCCACCGACAGTCTGAAAACGACGGGCGGCAGCAGCCAGGTTTCCGGGCTCACGACGGCCGAAATGGACGGTGGCTTGAAGGAAGCGCTGGCCGTCGGTGCCGAGCGTGCCATCAAGGGATTGAGCCGCAAGGGTGGCTATCTGAATGATCCTGCTGTACGCATACCACTGCCCGGCGCCTTGGAGAAAACCGAAAAGATGCTGCGGATGATGGGCCAGGACGAAGCGGTCGACGAGTTTATCGTCACCGTGAACCGCGCCGCCGAACGTGCGATCCCGCAGGCCTCGAAGATCGTCGGCAACGCCGTGCGTCAGATGACTATCGCCGACGCGCAGAAGATCCTCACCGGCCCGGACGATTCCGCGACGCAGTATTTCCGTCGCAAGACCACCAAGCCTCTGACCACCGCCATGCTGCCCATCGTGAAAAAGGCCACCGCATCCGCCGGCGTGACCAGTGCCTACAAAGGCATGATCGACAAGGCCGGCCCAGCCAGCAGCTTGATGGGCGATTCACTGGATCTGGATGCCTACGTCACCGAGAAGACGCTGGACGGTTTGTTCCTGAAAGTCGCCGCCGAGGAGAAGGCGATCCGCACCAACCCCGTGGCGCGCAGCACCGATCTGCTCAAGAAGGTGTTCGGGGCGGTGAAGCGGTAGTCGTGATTTGTTGTGATGCGTAGGTCGAGTTAGCGCAGCGTAACCCGACTTATCAACGCTAATCGGTCAGCAGTGGATCGTATGGCGGCAGACCGTCGTTGGTCACGTTACTCTCCACAGTGCCGCCCGATTCATAGCCCTCGCCGTCCCCGCCGCCCGGCACGTTTGAGTAGGAGTCATCGGGGTTGCACTCGACGATTGTGCAGGATGCACCCTCGGGGCAGGTGTCTTCGCTTCCAGCGCAGATCATGAGCAGTTGGGTCGACGGCGGTTCGCCTATCATTGTCGTGTCGTCGTCAATGGTCACAGTGCCGCCCGATTCATTGCCCGTGCCGTCATCGCTGCCCGGCTCGCTTGAGCCATCGGGATTACACTCGACGATTGTGCAGGATGCACCCTCGGGGCAGGTGTGTTCACTTCCAGCACAAATCATGACCCACTCGTCGGGTGGCGGTTCGCCTATCATTGTCGTGTCGTCGTCGATGAGGACGAAAATATCGGGCGGATGGTGAATGATAATGCCTGGCCCCAGGTTAGGTTGCTGGGTGGTAAATGTCACAGATGATCCCAACGAATCGATCATCCCCTGGTCCGTCACCGGGATATTCTCGTTGAACGCCGCCTGATGGGTAGGGTTGCTGAACAGATAGGCCCCCGCACCGAAACTGATCGGACCAATGTCATCGAGTACGGCATCGAAACCCGTGCCGTCAGCCGCAAAATTCGTCGTGAAGAAGTTGTACACGGTGTGGTCAAGGCCATGCTGCTCGAACAGGTCGCTGAAGTTCAGGTTCACCACTGCTTGCGCATGCAGCATTGCCGATGCCGTCAGCGAGTCATGCCGTTGCACCCAGTTATCGTATAGGGCTGCCAGATCCGCCTTCCCGTTGGCGATGAACATTACGAGCGTCGTGAGCTGGGAGACGTTGGCCGGCACCAGGGAAGGCGCGTACGAATACCAGGCGCGCCCATCACTGGCCTGCACGCGGACAATGAACGGTGGCTGCATGCCGCTGGTATCGGTCTGATAGCTGCCGTCGGCGGCGATGGATACATTGATCACGATGCCCGCGGCATCCTGGATATAGACATAGCCGTCGAGCGGTCTGCCGATGGCGGCCACGCCCGTGATCGCATTCTGTTCCGCAGGCGCATCGGCACTCGGGGTGATGCTCGTTGTCGTCGTTGTTCGTCGTTGCGTCGTCGCCTGCACCGTTACAGCCGGTAAGCAGGCTTAAACAACATAGCGTCACCACAGACAAGAACAAAGCGACCAGGCGAGAATGGATTGGTGCGGAATTGCGAGCGTTCATACGGGCTCCTTGACGTGTGTTTATTGTTGTCCCTTGGCCCGGGGCGCGACGCCATCATTATAGCTTCCTTGGATGGCGCCATTAGGGTGGTGTTAGTCTGTGCCTGGGCATCTCTCGCGTCAATGTGGTTCAGGCCGGTCGGCTATAGGACTTGCGCCATATGCCGGGCCATCACCCTTGCTGAGCCGGGGCAATGCCCCGTTTACCCCCGGTAGCCCCCGCATTCAAACCTTTTTGACGAACTCCGACTTCAACTGCATCGCGCCGATGCCGTCGATCTTACAGTCAATATTGTGATCACTGTCGACCAGGCGGATGTTTTTGACCTTGGTGCCGACCTTGACCACCAGCGATGAGCCTTTGACCTTGAGATCCTTGATCACGCTGACGGTGTCACCGTCTTGAAGAACATTGCCGTTGGCGTCCTTAACGACGGCCTCGTGTCGGTGCTCTCGACGGCCGCATCCTTGCTCCATTCATGGCCACATTCCGGGCAGACGTAGTTGTTGCCGTCTTCGTAGGTGTAGGCGGAGTTGCAGGCGGGGCAGTGGGGTAGATCACTCATTGCTGAAATCCAAATTTTGTCAACGTTGAATTCAGTGGGCGTAATGCGTAGGTTGTTTGAGTGTAGCGAACTTTAACAATATTGGGCGATATCGTGTTGGGCCACTAGCTGACCTGCGCAAATGACGTTCTGAGCTGACTTGGCGGCAAGTTTCTCTATCGCGCATGAGTAGTCCGAGAAGCTGTATGCAAAGATAGTCTTTAGAGCCGCCACGTAATCGCTGCGGTAGGCCAACCAGACATCGCATATGTCAGAGTTGTGATACCTTTGTAGATTTGCCTTCAAATCAGATACTGCTGACTTTGAGAAGGAACTAGACCTAGTTTGCTTTATTCAAATTGAGCATTCGGAACAGTGATATCGAGGTCGAGAACTTCGTGAGAAATCCATGTGGCATCATAGCTGTTAATGAATCCCTCTGTTTCAATGTTCACCAAAGAGAATAGCTCTGCCTAGCTTTGCGATTTCTATTCTGTTAGACGGTCACCGAACTGATTCTTTTATTATTTGAATGCGTGTCCCTAGAGCCATCAGGAGCCCAAGGTGGTTATCATACCTGACTAGTGCCAGTGCCACTCGCCAATATAGCAATGGATTGAGTTGTCGATCGTTCTATGCCTCTTTGACCGCAATAGCACATAATGCTGGCACAGTATCGGTAAATACTTACTCCTGTGACGCGCTATAGCGATAATTCTGCCGTCCTCACTCCTGCAACGCCGCCAACTGATCCGCCTGATATTCATTGATCAACGGTTCGATCACATCATCGAGATTACCTTCCATAACGCTGTCGAGTTTATACAGCGTCAGGTTGATGCGGTGGTCGGTGAGACGGCCTTGCGGGAAGTTGTAGGTGCGGATGCGTTCGGAGCGGTCGCCGCTGCCGACGAGTAGGCGGCGGGTTTGGGCTTGTTCGGCTTGTTGTTTATCGCGTTCGGCGGACAGCATGCGCGAGGCCAGCAGCGACATGGCGCGGGCGCGGTTCTTGTGTTGCGAACGTTCGTCCTGGCATTCGACGACGATGCCCGTCGGTAGATGGGTGATGCGAATCGCGGAGTCGGTCTTGTTGACGTGCTGGCCGCCGGCGCCGCTGGCGCGGTAGGTGTCTACTTTCAAGTCGGCGGGATTGATGGCCACTGCTTCGACTTCTTCGACTTCCGGCAGGATGGCGACAGTCGCCGCTGAAGTATGGATGCGCCCTTGCGATTCCGTGGCGGGTACGCGTTGCACGCGGTGCGCACCGGATTCGAATTTCAGGCGTGAATATGCGCCCTGGCCAATCACGCGGGCGATGATTTCTTTGTAGCCGCCGTGCTCGCCTTCGTGTTCGCTCAACACTTCCACCTGCCAGCGGCGCATTTCGGCGTAGCGTGAATACATGCGGTACAGATCGCCGGCGAAGATCGCCGCTTCATCGCCGCCGGTGCCGGCGCGGATTTCCAAAAAGATATTGCTGTTGTCGAGCGGGTCGGTCGGCAGTAACAGTTTCTGTAAATCCAATTCCAGCTGTTCGCTGCGTTCGCGCGCGGCGGCGAATTCATCCTGGGCCATGGCGCGCATGTCTGCGTCCGGATCTTTGAACATCAGTTCGGCCGCGGCGACATCATCCAGCGCCTGTCGATAACGCGCGAAGCACTGCACCACCGGTTCCAGTTCGGCGTATTCGATCGACAGGCCGCGAAACTTGTTTTGATTGCCGATGATGTCGGGCGTCGACAGCAACATGCCCACTTCTTCGAAGCGTTCAGTCAGGGATTCGAGTTTCTTGCGTATGGAGTCTTTCACGATGCTCTTTTATACATGGCGCGGATCATTTGTCGCGCTTGGGCAGGCCCAGCAGTTCGCGCGCGGCCAGGATCAGATCGGCGCGGCCGTCGTAACCGGCCTGGCGCAGATTGGCGCTGGGTGTGTGGATGAGTTTGTTGGTCAGGGTGTGCGCCAAAAATTGCAGGACCTGCTCGGTGTCTTTGCCTTGCGTCAGCAGTTGTCGCGCCTTGTCCAGCACGTCGTCGCGGGCGCTATCGGCCTGGCTGCGGAAATCGCGGATCGTCGAGACCGCGTCCAGCGAGCGCAGCCAACCGAGAAAATGCGCGCACTGCACGTCGATGATCTCTTCGGCCTGAATCGCCGCCTCTTGGCGTGACTTCAGGTTTTCCTGAATGACTTCTTGAAGATCGTCGACGGTATAGAGATAAATGTCGGCGAGTTGGGCAACCTCGGCCTCGATGTCGCGCGGCACGGCGATGTCGACCATGAAAATCGGTCGGTGTTTGCGTTTCTTCAGCGCGCGTTCCACCGTGCCCTTGCCGAGAATCGGCAATTGGCTGGCGGTGGACGAGATGACGATATCGGCCTCAGCCAGATGCGCGGGCATTTCCGACAGCGCGATGGCGTAGCCGTTGAATTCCGCTGCCAGCGCGTGCGCGCGTTCGACGGTGCGATTGGCGATGATCATGCGGCCGATTTTGTTATCGGCCAGATGCCGTGCCGCCAGTTCGATGGTCTCGCCGGCGCCGATCAGCAACGCGGTTTGTTTGCCGAGGTCGCCGAAGATTTGTCGCGCCAGACTCACTGCGGCGAAGGCGATTGAAACAGGACTGGCGCCGATGGCGGTGTCGGTGCGGATTTGCTTGGCGACGGTGAAGGTGTGCTGGAACAATTTGCCAAGGTGCGAGGACAGGGTGCCGGCATCGATAGCACTTTGATACGCGCTTTTCATCTGGCCAAGGATTTGCGGTTCACCGAGTACCATCGAGTCCAGTCCCGCCGCGACGCGGAACATATGTCGCACCGCCGTCTCGTCGGGATAAATATATAGGTATGGTTTGAGGTGTTCTGGTTGGAAGTGATGATGGCTGCACAGCCAGCCGATCACGGCGTCGGCGTCATCACTTTCCAGGTTGCAGTAGAGCTCAGTGCGGTTGCAGGTCGAGAGGATCGCCGCCTCGAGAATTTGGGGCAGGCCCACCAACGCACGCAGGGCCTCCGCCAAACGTTCGGCAGGGAACGCCACGCGTTCGCGGATGTCCACCGGTGCGGTGCGGTGATTAATGCCAAGGGCGATCAGGGGCATGAACGAGCGGGCCAGGAATGAGGCGGAAATTCTGCGGGATGCAGGGGGTTAATACAAGCCGCGCGTGTCAGTTGCCGGTTTTTCCGCAACATGCTGTTAGAATAGTCATCCTTGACTGCTTCCAGGAAACGGTCGGTAGGCCCGGCCGTTATATGCGACATCTATGAACCTGTCTTTCCTTAGCCTGTTAGTCACCCTCGTCATGATGCTGAGTGCCTGCACGGGGCTGTCGCCGCGTCAGCCGGCGCCGGCGGCTGGTGTAGATTCGGATGTGCCAGTGAGCGCTGCACCGGCCGCAGCGACCGGGGCGGCCGCGCCAAGCACGGCGGCAGAGGACGATTTGCTGTATGACATTCTGCTCGGCGAAGTGGCCGGGCAGCGCGAACAACTGGATGTCTCCGTCGAGCATTATCAGCGCGCGGCCGCGGGCAGCGATGATCCGCGGATTGCCGAGCGCGCCTTGCGCATTGCGGTGTTCGCCAAGCAAGAGGCCGCCGCGCTGACAGCTGCACGGCGTTGGGTGGAACTCGAACCCGAAAGCAACGAGGCACGGCAGTCGCTGGCAGCCTTGGCGCTGCGCGCGGGTGATGTCGACGAAGCCTATACCCAATTCGATTTCCTGTTGCGCGAGGCGCAGGACGAGACTCAGACCTATCAGAGCCTCACCGGGCTGCTCGCGCGCAACGAAGACCGTGAGGTGGCACTGACCTTGATGGGGCGCTTGGCGCAAAGTCATGCGCAATCGGCGCAGGCTCACTTGGCCTACGCTCGATTGGCGTTGCATGCCGAAAATGCCGAACTGGCCTTGCGTGAAACCGATGCGGCCTTGGCGATCGAGCCTGATCTGACGGATGCTTTGGTGCTGCGGGCGGGGGTGCGTTACAAGCTGGGTGATGCGCAGCGCGCGCAGCAAGACCTGCAAGCGGCGGTGACTGCCTATCCAAAAAATATTGAACTGCATCTGGCGTTGGCGCGCCTGTTGCTCGATAAACAAGATCTTGCCGGTGCCACTGCGCAGTTCAAGCAAGTGATAAAACGTGAGCCGGGACACCCCGATGCGCTGTATTCGTTGGGCCTGCTGGCGATGGAACAACAGCAGTACAAGCAGGCCGAAACGTATTTCCGCACGCTGGTGGAAACCGGCAAGCGCGATCACGAAGCCTGGTATTACCTAGCGCGGGTACAGGAACAGCGCGGCGATCTGAAACAGGCGTTGCTGGGTTACGAGCGTGTCGGTGATGGCGACTACTGGCTGGACGCGCAGGCACGCATGGCCAGCCTGACGGCACAGCTGGGTGATATGGAATCGGCACGGCAGCAATTGCAATCTTTGCGCTTGCGCGATCCGAATCTGGCGCTGCGTTTGTATTTGGTCGAGGGCGAAATTCTGTCGGAGGCGGGGCAATTGCGTGAGGCGCTCGCACTCTACAATCAGGTGTTGGCCGAAACGCCGAACAACCATGACGTGCTGTATGCGCGGGCCTTGATTGCGGAACGCCTCAATGATCTGAAACTGGCCGAAGACGATCTGCGCCGCATTATCAGCGAAGATCCGAAAAATTATCATGCCTTGAATGCGCTCGGATATACGCTGGCGGATCGCACCGACCGTTTGCAGGAGGCGTTGGCACTGATCGAAAAGGCCGTGGCATTGGCGCCGGACGAGCCGGCCATCGTCGACAGTCTCGGCTGGGTCTATTACCGCCTTGGTAATTTCGACGCAGCGGCCGAGCACCTCAAGCGCGCCTATGAACTGAGTCGTGGTGATGCCGAAATCGCGGCGCATTACGGCGCGGTGCTGTGGGAGCAGGGTAAGCGTAAAGAGGCGCGCGCGCTGTGGGATAAGGCCCGCCGTGCCGACCCGGAAAATCGGGCGTTGCTGAAGACGATGCAAAAATACCTGCTGTGATCCGTATGTCGGTGCGTTATCTCGCGGTTCTTTCGCTGTTGCTGTTGAGCGTCTCCTGCGCGCAACTGCCGCAGCGCCCGGCCAATGCCTGGAACGCGCCGGACTGGTCCTTCTGGTCGCTGCGCGGGCGCATCGCCGTGCAGGCTGGCGAACAGGGCTGGCATGCCAATCTGAATTGGCGACAAACCGGTATGGATTACACCTTGGAGCTTTCCGGCCCGTTGGGACAGGGCACGGTGCGCATGACCGGCGATGCCACAGGTGTGACGCTGGCGCGTGCCGATGGTCTGCAGGATCGGGCGCCGGATGCGGATGCCCTGCTGCTGCGCCACACCGGTTGGACCCTGCCGGTGGCCGGTCTGCGTTACTGGGTACGCGGACGCGCCGTGCCCGAACAGCCGGCGCAGTGGAGTTGGACGGTCGATGGGTTGCCGCAGCAATTGCGCCAGGACGGTTGGGTTATTCAGTACACGGAATTCCGCGAGCAACCCGGCCTCGGCAAGCTGCCGCGGCGAATCGATCTGGAGCGGGATGGCCTGCGCGCACGTTTAGTCATCGATGGCTGGTCAGGATCGGGACACGGTGACTGAGCCTCCGGCAGCCGATGGCGCGTCGACTTGGCCGGCGCCGGCCAAGTTGAACCTGTTCTTGCACATCACCGGCCGCCGTCCGGACGGCTATCACACCCTGCAAAGCGTGTTTCAATTCCTCGATATTGCCGACCAGATTTGTCTGCGTGTGACGGCCGACGGTGTCATCCGCCGGCTGACCGCGTTGCCCGGTGTGGCCGCGGAGCAAGACCTGACAGTGCGTGCGGCGCGCCTGTTGCAGTCCGCCGCCGGAGTCACCGCCGGGGTGGATATCCAAGTCGACAAGCGGCTGCCCCTGGGCGGCGGCCTGGGCGGCGGCAGTTCCGACGCCGCGACGGTGTTGGTCGCACTCAATCGTCTATGGGGGCTGGGCTGGTCCGAGGACCAGCTCGCCACGCTAGGGCTGCAGCTGGGGGCGGATGTCCCGGTCTTTGTCCGCGGTCACGCGGCCTGGGCCGAGGGGGTGGGCGAGATCCTTACCCCGATCGAACTCCCAGAGCCCTGGTATCTGGTCCTGATCCCGCCGGTAACAGTTTCAACCGCTGAGATTTTCTCCGCCCCCGAATTGACACGCGATACCCCGCCGATCAGAATACCCGCCTTCCTCGCGGGCGCTGGCGATAACGATTGCGCGCCTGTGGTACGGGCGCGGTACCCAGTGGTTGGGCAATACCTTGATTGGCTGAGTCAATTTGGCCGCGCACAGCTTACCGGGACCGGTGCCTGCGTATTTGCGGCCTTTCCCGACCAGGCCGCCGCGCAGCAAGTATTGGCGCAACGGCCCGCCGAGTGGCAGGGGTTTGTCGCACAAGGCCGGAACAGATCGCCGCTACACCACGTGTTAGAACAGAGAGCCTGAATATTGGGGCGTCGCCAAGCGGTAAGGCACGGGATTTTGATTCCCGCATACCCAGGTTCGAATCCTGGCGCCCCAGCCAAATAGAGAAGTGAAATAGAGGTTGTCGCGTGGCTGAATCTGAAAACCGAATGATGGTGTTCAGCGGGAATGCAAACCCGCAGCTCGCGCAGGACATCGTCAACTATCTGCGCCTGCCGTTGGGCAAGGCGGTGGTCGACCGGTTCAGCGACGGCGAGATCATGGTCGAGATCATGGAGAACGTCCGCGGCAAGGATGTCTTCGTGCTGCAGCCGACCTGTGAGCCGACCAACGACAATTTGATGGAATTGCTGGTCATGGTCGACGCGTTGAAGCGTTCGTCCGCAGCGCGGATCACGACAGTGATCCCCTATTTTGGTTATGCGCGCCAGGATCGTCGGCCGCGTTCGGCGCGCGTGCCGATCACCGCCAAGGTGATCGCCGACATGATCTGCAAGGTCGGCGCGCACCGCGTATTGACGGTGGATCTGCACGCCGACCAGATCCAGGGATTCTTCGATGTCCCGGTGGACAACGTGTATGCGTCGCCGATTTTGCTGGGTGACATCTGGCGGCAGAAGTATCCCGACCTGATGGTCGTGTCGCCGGACGTCGGCGGTGTGGTGCGCGCGCGCGCCTTGGCCAAGCGTCTCGATGATGCGGAGCTGGCGATCATCGACAAGCGCCGCCCGAAAGCGAACGTGTCCAAAGTGATGCACATCATCGGCGACGTGGAAGGCCGCAACTGCGTGCTGATCGATGACTTGGTCGATACCGCCGGCACTTTGTGCAAGGCCGCGCAGGCGCTGAAAGAATCATGGCGCGAAGCGGGTGGTTGCCTACTGTACGCATCCGGTGTTGTCGGGGCCGGCCATCGAGAACCTGAACAATTCGGTGCTTGATGAACTGGTCGTGACGGACACGATTCCGCTGAGCGAAGCAGCGAAAAGCTGTACGCGCATACGCGTATTGAGTATCGCAGAGATGCTCGCCGAGACCATGCGCCGGGTCAGTCTGGAAGAATCGGTCAGCTCGTTGTTTATGGATTGAAAAGTTTTGTGTCCCTCCCCTGGTCGCGGGGGAGGTTATGTAACGGCTGCAAGCTGCAGCCTTTGTGGAGAGAGCAATTATGGGTACTTCATTCGAACTGAGCGCCGAGTCGCGTAATGACATGGGGAAGGGTGCGAGCCGCCGCCTGCGTCGTACCGGCAAGGTGCCTGCTGTTATCTATGGTGGCAATGCAGAGCCGCAGTCCTTGTCACTGGTGCATAACGAACTGATGCATCGCCTGCAAGACGAGGCCTTTTATTCGCACATCCTGACCGTCACCATCGACGGTAAACCGGTGCAGGCCGTGCTGCGCGATCTGCAGCGTCATCCGGCGCGTCCGGTCATCCTGCATGCCGATCTGCAGCGCGTGAGCGCTAACGAGAAAATGCATCTGCGCGTGCCTTTGCACTTTGTCGGTGCCGATGTATCGCCGGGCGTGAAGACTGCCGGCGGCCTGTTTATTCATGAACTGAATGAAGTCGACGTGGAATGTCTGCCCGCCAACCTGCCGGAGTTCATCGAAGTCGACGTGTCGGGCATGAATGTCGGCGATCATCTGCATCTGTCCGATCTGAAAATGCCGGCTGGCGTCGAACTGGTCGAGCTGCATCGTGGCGAAGGTCACGACTTGGCGGTCGCGCACATCGAACCGCCGCGCACCGGTGGTGAAGAAGTAGCTGCGGCCGCAGAAACTCCCGCTTCACCCTGATCCTAACGGGGCAGCTGCGCCTTGTCCGCGGTTCAACTCATCGTCGGGCTGGGCAATCCCGGTGCGGAATACGAGCAGACCCGGCACAATGCCGGGTTCTGGTTCGTTGATGAGTTGGCGCGCGTCAACCAATGTTCCTTGCGCAAAGAAGCGCGGTTTCACGCCGAGGTCGGTCGTTGCACTCTGAACGGGCATGACTGCCGTTTGCAGAAACCGATCACGTTCATGAACCGCAGTGGCCAAGCGGTGATCGCATTAGCCGATTTTCTACGTATCCCTCCGTCAGAGATCCTGGTCGTTCACGACGAACTGGATCTAGCGCCGGGCACAGCACGTTTGAAAAAGGGCGGTGGTCACGGCGGTCATAATGGCCTGCGTGATCTGATTGCGCATCTGGGCACGCAAGATTTCATGCGTCTACGTCTTGGTATCGGGCATCCCGGCGACCGCAACCAAGTCGTCGATTATGTGCTGCACCGTCCCAGCCGCGATGAACGCGAACAGATCGATGCGGCGATACAGCGTGCGCTCGATGTCATGCCATTGGCTGTCGCCGGCGAATTCGAACGCGCGATGCATAAACTACATAGCGAGAAATAATTACTCATGGCCATCCAATGCGGCATCGTCGGACTTCCCAACGTGGGGAAATCGACGCTTTTCAATGCGCTGACCAAGGCGGGCATTCAGGCGGAAAACTATCCGTTCTGCACCATCGAGCCAAACGTCGGCGTGGTGCCGGTGCCGGATGCGCGCATCGAGCAGTTGTCGGCTATCGTCAAGCCGCAGAAGATCCAGCCGGCGGTGGTGGATTTCGTCGACATCGCCGGCTTGGTTGCCGGCGCATCCAAGGGTGAAGGCCTCGGCAATAAATTTCTCGCCAATATCCGCGAGTGCGACGCCATCGCCCATGTGGTGCGCTGTTTCGAAGACGACAATGTGATTCACGTCGCCAACAAGATCGATCCGCTGTCTGATATCGAAGTGATCAACACCGAACTGGCGTTGGCGGATTTGGATTCCGTTGAGAAGGGCGTAAATCGTGTCGCCAAGGTCGCGAGGACCGGCGATAAGGCCGCCAAAGCGAAACTCGAAGTGTTGGAAAGGGTGCGCGTGCATCTCGATACGGGAAGCCCGGTGCGCGCCCTTCATTTGAACAACGATGAGTTGGAGATGTTGTACGATCTGCATCTGCTCACCATCAAGCCGACCATGTATATCGCGAACGTCGCCGAAGACGGCTTCGAGAATAATCCCCACTTGGATGCCGTGCGCGCATTCGCCGTCGCGGAGGGTTCCGAAGTGGTGCCGGTGTGTGCCTCCATCGAGGCTGAATTGGTTGAACTCGACGACGACGAGCGCGGGGCGTTCCTGGCCGAAATGGGCCAAGACGAGCCGGGCCTGAATCGGGTGATCCGCGCCGGTTACAAGTTACTGGGTTTACAGACGTACTTCACGGCCGGCGTCAAAGAGGTCCGCGCCTGGACGATTCATGTGGGTGATACCGCGCCGAAGGCCGCTGCTGTGATCCACACCGATTTCGAGAAGGGCTTCATCCGCGCCGAGGTGATTGGCTTCAACGACTTTATCGCCTGCAAGGGTGAGCAAGGCGCAAAAGAGGCCGGCAAGATGCGTCTGGAAGGCAAGGAATATGTGGTGCAAGACGGCGATGTCATGCACTTCCGCTTCAACGTTTAGCGGGGACTGATGAATCCGTCATTCCGGTGCATGCCGTAAGCCAGTGTTTTGAAATCTCTAGATTCCGGCATTCGCCGGAATGACATTAATAATCGATCGGGGCTTCTTTTATTAAGATGTCCGCGATAGGGGTGGCCAGGACTGTCGCCATCGCTGGACAGCCGCCGCTTCAGCCCCTACAATTTCGCCTCTCTTCGCGGCTGGTCTTTCCAGTCGTACTGTCTTATGGCTACGTAGCTCAGTTGGTTAGAGCACAGCACTCATAATGCTGGGGTCGGTGGTTCAAGTCCACCCGTAGCCACCATTTAAAGATCCAGTACAATCCAGCAACATCCATGAACCCGCCTAGCTGCGGGTTTTAATGTTTTTCATAACCGGCAAGGGGTAGCGTCGCCCGGGAAGGTTAAACGGCGGTGACATCCGTACATGGTGCGCACACCAATGTGGTTCTCGTTGAATATCGGTGTCAGATAAATCGCAATAACGGGTTCGGAAAATTTATCAGGTTTGGAAAAAGATCTGCTAAGTCCTGAGTTCCCACACCCAACCAATTGGCAATCGTCGCCGCGTATTGGTCCACCGATGTTGTCGGTATAAATCGACCTTTGTCACTTGCGTCATCACTGCCACTGAGTACCAGGCTGGGGAACTCTCCATACACATCACCTCCATTCACAGCGCCGCCCATAATGAAGTGATGATTTCCCCAGCCATGATCACTGCCACCGTTGGCGGGTAATAGTGTTCTGCCGAACTCAGAGAGTGTGAATGATGTGACCTGGGAGGCGACGGCCAGCTCTTCCGTAGCCTGATAGAACGACGCCATAGCGGCATCCAAACGGGCGAGCAAGCCGGCTTGGCTTGCTAATTGGTCTGCATGTGTATCGAAACCGCCCAATGAAACGAAAAAGATCTGCCGACTCATGCCGAGGCTGTCACGGGCCTGGATCATCCGTGCAACTTGACGGAATTGTTTACCAATGCTGGTGTCGGGGAATACAGTCTGCAAGGATGGAAGGGCATTCATTGCATTATTGAGCACGGTGATTTCGTCCAGCATGCGTCTGGAGCCCGAGGCGGCCGAATCAACCAGCGCATGACCCGATAGAGTATCGATTATTTGTTGCATACTCTGCCGACGCAGCACACTGGTGCTAGATCCGTTAAACCCGCTCAGACCACCAGTATTATACGGATTGACCGCGGACGGTCGCGTGACCCGCCCTTCACAATAAAGTCTTGAGCCCGCCATCGAGGTCACACTGGGATAGAGTGCTGCACTGTTGTAGGCAAGCAGCGAATCCGCCATTTGCCCGCCCCAGCCAGGCGAATTACCGGTGAGTTCATTGCCCTGTGAAACCTGCCACTGCTTGCTTTGATCGCTGTGTGAGAACAATCTCTGTGGAATCGGACTTGTCCTGGCCAGATAGTCTGCGCGAGTGATAGGCCTTTTCAAGGTGCCGACATTCGCCAGGACAGCCAGTTTACCCTGCGTGAACAAATTCCTTAATCCGGGGAGTTGACTATGAAATCCATACGCTGTCGAGCTACCAAGAGGCTGCACCGGTAACAAACTGTCAGCCGGCAATGCCAACTCACCGCGTGACGTCGTATAGCCCTGGTAACCGACATCATCCAACGGTACGAAACAATTGCTGCCGTCGTTTCCTCCATCGAGATATATACAAACAGCCGCACGATAATCGCCCGAACCGGCGGCCGCAGCGGTTGGAATAGCGAGCCGTAGCAGCCCGGGCGATAGGGCGCTCAGGGTCGCAGCGTAGCCGGATTTCAGAAAAAACCTGCGGGAAATAGCCATGTCTGTTAACTCTCTGATCAGTGATGCACGAAATATTCAGCGGACGTAGCCGCAAGATATAGAGCTGTTTTCGCCCTTCCCAGCGGGTCACTGGCCGGAATGGCCTCGACGGTATCCACAATGATGGTGCGCGTCACATCCTTCATCGCGCCATGAAAGAGCCGCAGGTTGATGGTATCGACGAGACCGTTGGGATCTCCCGCCATGGCCGTCCATTCCGACAGATCGACTGTCAAATTCGACGGTGTCTCGAAGATCACGGTGTTGACGAAATTATCGCGCGCCACAATATAGGAGTTCGTATAGATGCCGAATTCCGGGCCAATTAAGTGTGTTCCCGGGATTACATAGTCCGGTGAGTAGAAGTTGAACACGCTGGGCGCTGTGAACACATCTTGACCCATATTCGCCGCATACACTCGCAGGCCTACCCCTGTGCTGGAGGCGTTGAGCGATCGCAGCAAGCTGGTGACGAATAGCACAGGATCTTTCAATCTGCCGTCGGGATTTCCCGGCATTCTGCACAATTAGAGGATCGTCGCCACGGCGCGCCTCAGAATCGAGAAGTATGGCCTTGACGACTGCCTTAAGATCACCTCGGACACCCTCTCCGTTGTTATTGAAGACATTCGCTATACGCTGCACATAGGCGGCGCTCGGATTGCTGGTTACAAAATGCTGAATCAGACGGAAACTCATGAACGGCGCCACGTTAGGGTGCGAGGAAATTGCATTGATTACTGCTGATAAGTCTGCTTCTGCGGTTTGCCCTGCTGGCAGGACTACGCCACCGAGTATGGTCTTTTCATTGTGGTCGTGCAGTGACTCGACGGCTAACATTGGGCCATAAACATAATACGGATTGTATTTGCGAGGCGTGCTGCCCGGCATGGTTGGGTACGTCCACCCTGTGAGCGCGCGCGCCACACCTTCGACTTCATCCTGGGTATACGTAGGAATGGCTTCGCCAAGTGAGTTGACTTTTAATGTGGCGTCGTTGTTCAGTTTTACCGTTCCAATCGAGAATAGCTGCATGACTTCACGCGCATAATTTTCGTTAGGGTTATCACTGGAAGCGTTATTGACCATATCCAGATAGATGACCCATCGTGGGATGCAAGGTCACCTCTCTGAGTAGTTCGGCATAATTATTGAATGCGTTCTGCAACAGCATTCGCTGATAGGAGGTAATTGCATTTTTGTCATCGACTTTTAACGATGAAACGACAAATATCTGGCCCAAAGCAAACGCCATGCGCTGACGCAGTTGATCCTGACCATTCATGGCGTTGTTAAAGAAACGATCCTTAACGTGGTAAGTAGACTCGCCTTCCTGTGGATCAGCATAAACAGAGGCTGGCATGCTGAACTGTTCATCGAGATAACCACTGAAGCCCAGCTGCATAACCCGCTGGATCTCTTCTGTAGTCCCCCCAAAACCCGCCTGCTCAAGAAATCGAATGGCTGCGACTTCAGTTACAGGGACGTCTACGGGGGTGTCCTGATCGTCATTCAAACCATCCTTCGGACTGACCGTACCATGATTAACCGAGTTGTCCGGACTGGCGCTGCCAGGCACGACAGCGGCGTCATTTCCACCACCACCACAGGCAGTCAATACTAGGGCGCTGGCTACCAGTAGTGCTCGTAACAGCATCGATATATTCATACGGACACCCAGATATAGATGGGGGGATTGGATATAGATGAACTCACCGAGTTCAACAACGTATGAATACCTTACTCAAAGCCGATGCTGTCCAATGTGACGGCTTGCTCATTTACTTGCGCACTCTGTAGCAAGAACTATGAGTGACTACACAAATTGACACGGCAATGCTAGTGAGTCGTTGATAAATGGCTGTGGCAGCAATTGTAAGCGGCGTGTGCCACACACTCTGGATCGCTCCACAGATGCGTGCTTCAGAAATCCGCCGGTCAGCCGGTGACCTTACCCCTTAAATCCGGTCCATGCGCAAGGTGAGATTTCCCGAGTGTGACGATCCGGGTGGGATATGGAATAGTAATCTGAGCTAACTATGGGAGTAATTCAAAATTTACGCCCAGATATCGCCAGGATATTTCTTCGTCAGCGGAGTTGGCAATGTTACGCGCGACTTGCGCGCATCCATGCCGTCGCATATAACGCCTAGGGTTTGACTGCCGCACGCCTGATAGTGCTGATGCGACGTACGTAGCCGCCGCCAGCGCGTACCTTGGCGGGTAATGCTTCGAGTGCCGTGCGGGCGTCATCGGCAGAATCGTAGCGGCCATAGAGCAATGCATACCAGCGATTGCCCTCGATCGGATAGCTGCAGATGGCGGTGTGAATCAATGCGTGCTGCGCGACGTAGGCGTGGAGATCGGTCTCGGTCTGGCTGGCCATGAGTTGCACGGTGTGCGTGCTGGCATCTTGATCAAGCAAGGCGTTACAGTCGGCAGATTGCGCCGTCGCGGCCGGCGTGGGTCGACTGACGATGGTTTTGTCTGGCGGCGTACTCGGCGGTTTTGCATTGTTGCCCGCTGTGGCCGGCGTTTCGTTTGGTGCAGGTGCAGGTGCAGGTGCAGGTGCAGGCATGGGCGTGGCGGCGGGGCGCGTGCCAGGTTTGGCGTCAGTCGAGGCTGCTGTGTCCTTGTGCAGTTCGAGATTGCGTTGCGCCTGCGGATGACCGTTGGCCGCGGCGCGCCGATACCAGGACAGAGCCGCGGCACGATCACGCGGTGTGCCGAAGCCTTCCAAGAGTGCTGAACCCAGATTGAATTGCGCCGGCGCGAAGTCCTGTTCGGCGGCTTTACGCCACCAGATCACCGCCATCGCCGGGTCGATAGTCATGCCAGTACCGTTCTTGTAGGCATTGCCGAGATTGAATTGCGCCATCGCATAGCCTTGCTCGGCGGCGCGCAGGAACCAGTAATTGGCCTCGGCGTAATCCTGCTCCACACCGATCGCATCGTTGTAGATGATGCCCAAGCCGAATTGCGCATCCGCGTCGCCGGCCTCGGCCAATGGGCGCCACAACTCGATGGTCTGCGCTGAATGGCCCGACTCCAATGCCTGTCTGCCTAGCTCGTAGTCGTCGGCGCTGGCCGCGGCGGTGTAGGTGAGACTGAGCCACAGTGTCAGCAGTGCGCAACTGTGCAGGAAGCGGTGCTTGTATCTCATCGCCTGCATGCCCGCATCAAACCGCGTTACCCGCATCATGCTGTCCGCGCGCCAGATCGACCTTGAGCAGTAACAGTGCGCCGAGCACGAACAGCACCAGCACCGACAAAATCCCCAGGCGTGGACTGCCGGTCATCACGCCGACCCAGCCCATCAGTATCGGCCCGAGCACGGCGGCGAATTTTCCGAGCATATTGTAGAAGCCGAAGAACTCCGCGCTGCGACCTGCGGGGATGAGGCGCGCGTACAGCGAACGGCTCAGTGACTGTACGCCACCTTGCACTAGGCCGATCACGACGGCGAGCAGATAGAACTCCCACACCTGATTCATGAAGGCGCCCCAGGTGGTGACTGCGACATACACGGCCAATGCGATGAGGATGCCTGTGCGTGCACCGATGCGCTCGCCCAGACGACCAAAGGCAATGGCGGCGGGGAAACCGACGAACTGAGTGATGAGCAAGGCGGTGATCAGGCTGTTGGAGGGGAAGCCCAGTGAAAGTCCATAATCCACGGCCATGCGGATGATGGTGTCGACGCCATCGATGTATAACCAGTAGGCGAGCAGGAACAGAAACGTCTGCGGCAGTCGACCGATTTCACGCAGGGTGTGGCGCAACTGGCCGAAGCCTTGGCGCAGTGCTTTGCCCAATCGAGTTGGCTGTACGGCGCGCGTTTCATGCACGCTCACGAGTATCGGTATGGAGAACACCGCCCACCAGAGTGCGACGGTGAGAAAACTCACGCGTACTGCGGCGCTCTTGTCAGCCAGGCCGAACCAGTCTGGATGCAGCACCATCAGTACATTGACCGCGAACAATACGCCGCCACCCAGATAGCCGAGTGCAAAGCCCAATGCCGACACACGATCGAGTTGTGTGGGGCGTGCGACGAACACCAGCAACGCGTCATAAAACAGATTGCCGCCGGAGAAACCGAGCACGGCCAGGACATAACACAGCGCGGCCAATTGCCAATCGCCGGCAGCAACGAAGTACAGCGCGCCGGTCATGACGACACCCAGTGATGAAAACAGCAGCAGGAAACCTTTGCGCTTATCCATGTGATCAGCAATGGCGCCAAGTAACGGCGCACCGAGCACGACGATCAGACTGGCGATGGAGTTGGCCATGCCGAGGCGGAAGGTGCTGACGGTGTCAGTGACACCGGCATTCCAGTATTGCTTAAAGAACAGCGGGAAGAAGCCGGCCATGACCGTGGTGGCGAAGGCCGAGTTGGCCCAGTCGTAGAAGGCCCAGGCATAGGTGCTGCGGCGGGTCGGTGTGGCGGTGTCGTGCATGGGCGCGGACCGTGATCAGGATCGCACCATCATACCGGAATTGCGTGGCAATACCTTAGTGTAGCGCGCTGGATGAGAGGCAGTTATTACACCAGGTGCACAGAGAACACAGAGTTTTTGACTGTAAATATTCTCCGTGTTCTCTGTGCCCTCTGGTGTGAATAAAATTTAAGGGGCTTTACCGCATCACTCTGACAGCAGATTGCGGATCATCTGTTTGACGGTGATGGCATCGAAGGGTTTGTCGCAGATGCCGGAGACGCCAGCTTGTTGCACCGCAGCCAGACGACTGGAGTCGCCCTCGCTGGTGACCATCAGCACCGGGATGCTGCGTTGCGAGCTGTGTTCGCGGATGTGGCGGGTGAGCATCTCGCCATCCATTTCCGGCATGTTGTAATCGGTGACGACCAGATCGAAGAAATTGTGTGCGATGAGTTCCACGGCGGCGCGGCCATTCTCGGCGGTGGTAATGTTCTCGAGGCCGAGGTTGTTCAGCACACGCACGATGTGCTTGCGCGCGGTGCTGCTGTCGTCGACCACCAGCACCTTTAGATCATCCAATGCCACGTCGGCTAGTGCGGCGTTGTCCGGGTTGACGAACTCCAACGTCGCAAACAGTGCGCGACGCAAATCCTGCGGGGCGAACGGTTTGGCAGGATGGCAACCACACCGGCTTGACGGATCGGGTCGAGCATGGCGAAGGAAGTTTCACTGGAGATCAGCATGAACGGCAGGTCTTCCAGATGCGGGCTCGTGCGCAGATGCTGGACCAGCTCCGCGCCGGTCATATCCGGGAGATACATGGCGCTGATGACCAGATCGGATTTGAAGCGCTCAAGATGCGCCAACACGTCTGCGCCGGTGTGAAAGGCCTGCACATCGCGCACGCCCGCAGTGCGCAAATGCCCGGCAATGATCTGGGCCTGGACCGCAGAGGGCTCGACGACAGTGATGGCAAGGTCGTGAATGGCGATGTTGGTCATGGGCTATGGGCAAGTTGTGTTTTGCGACAGGTGGGCTAGCGACCGTTGCGACCGGGGCCTGAAGTATCCCCGAGGTATTAGAGGTGTTGGAAAAAGGCCTCTTCCTCCGGACTGAGGCTGCCGTCGCGGCGATTCAGTGGGGTCAATGTGGAAGGCTTCGGGCCTGGCGCTGCGGATTGCGTCGCCGCCGTGGCCGGTTGTGAGCGGGGTGGTTGCAGCGCCGGGGTCTCGGGGGATTCGATCAACAAGCCGAGTTCGCCGTTCACTTCCAGGCAACGCAGCTGACGCCATTCGACGCCGGCGCGACGGGCCAATTCCTGGCTGCCGGCAGGCAACTCCGGCGTGAGCACCAACAGCGAGCATTCCGTGACTTCATTGCTGACCAGGCGTGCCTGACGCAACCACGGCAGCAGATCGCGAACTTGTTGCAGTGCGGCAATCCCATCGAGGAGCGCGCGACCTGGGTCGTGGCTGGTGAAGCTCAACACCCAGAGACGTTGATAGGAGTCCAGCGCAATCAGCGTGTCGGCGGGCATGTGTCCAGCCGCGGGTAAAGCGCGCGCCTCGTGTCCCAGCAATTGCGGCAACGATTCCAGCAGCAATTGATGCAATCGCCCCGGTGCGGGCGTGGCAACGGCACGAATATGCAGACTCATTGCATGGCCTCGGCGGGCGCGCGCTCACGCCCATGACTTTGGATCACCTGCGAGGCGTGTGCCAGCGACGCCGCGAAATGCGGGCCGGGATTGGGTAGCCAACCCAGGTTCACCAGCGGCAGATCGAGAAACCGCAGCGCGCCGACGGCCAGGCGACGGTAGCAGCGGCGCGCAGCGGCCAGATCGTCGCCGGCTCGATAGATCACGCCGACATGCGTGATCACCCGGGGGCTGATTTGTTTGAGCAGCCCATAGGCAATGCGGGTGGCTTCCAGCGTGGCATCAATCATAACAATGGCGAAGATACTCTCAGGCAGTTCACTGGGGTGTGTGCAAGTCTGCAGATTCCAATCCCGTTCGACGCGCTCAGTCAGTTCGGGGGTCGACACCGGCAGATTCAGCTGCCGGGTCAGGGCGCGCAACAGGTAGTCGGGCTCCTGCTGTTGCGACGAGTCGTCCGACAGGGCGAGAAGCACCGGGAGCTGCAAGGTCTCAGCTTCCGGCATGTGGGGCGCCGGCGCGGCATTGTCGCTGAGAAAATGGTGGCTGATGTGAAGCAGCCGCTCGGCGTGTTCCTGGGCGGGTTGCCAGGCGGGATTTAGCATCGCGGTGACTCCTTCGCACGTCATACGCGCAGCAACGAATTGTTGCCGCCCAGATTGTTCGGCACTTCATGGGGATTGGTCGGGTCCTGCTGCCAGATACCGTCGATAATGACGCGGTACTCATAAGCGCCCTCCGGCACGCGCAGGACTTTCTGCCAATGGTCCTCCAGTTTGCGTGTCTCCACGCCACCGTCCGGTATCCAATCGTTGAAATCGCCGGCGATCTGCAGGCGTCGACACGGCAGAGCGTCGTAGTTGAGCACCACTTCGTGGGTATCCGGCACGGCCGCATTCTCCGTTGTCACATGTGTCGGTGTGTGCGCCCGCGAACGCAGTTCCAGGGCCAGATTGCGATAGTCCTCGGCGACCGCTGCGCGCGGCGCGAAGGCCAGCAATGACTGCCCCTGCAGGGCCGCCTCGCGGATTTTTACGCAGGCGCGGATACGGGTCGCACACGTGCTCAGCCCCTGTTCCAGGAGCAGGTCGAACAGACTGCGCGCCAGCCGCGTGCGGGTATCGAACATGACCGGTAACAAATGCAGCGGAATCTCCAAGTCATAACGGGTCTCGATCAGGCGCACGAGTTCACGCAGCCGTTGCAAGCCGTCGAAGGCGTACAGGCTCGCGTCCATGGGCACCAATACCTGATGTGCCGCGCGCAAGGCATTGACGGCCAGCAGGCCGAGCGAGGGCGGACAGTCGACAATGGCATAGTCATAACGCTGTTGTACGGCTCCCAAGTGCTTGCTCAATTGCCGCTCGCGTTCCGGGCGATCGGATAATATATGTTCGATGGCGGCCAATGAGATCGTCGCGGGCACGAGATCGACGCCCCAGGCCACGCCTTCCGTGATCACGTCGTCCAGATCGGTCTGGCCGCTGAGTACCTCATACAGCCCGGCACGACCGAGTGTGCTTTGACCCAGGCCCAGCGAGGCATGGCCCTGCGGGTCCATGTCGATGAGCAGGACCCGTGCACCGTCTTCACCCAGCGCCGCGGAAAGATTGATAGCCGTGGTGGTCTTACCGCAACCACCTTTTTGGTTGGCAATGGCAATCACATGCATGGTTTGTCTCCATCCGTCATTCGCCGGTTCGCGGCGTGTACTGTCGACAAAAAATGCGGCGCCTGGATCGCAGGGCCGCACCACCTTGTGCTTGATGACTGTTGTTATTCTTTCCGCTAGCCCTGAGTCAGGCGTTGCAGTCCGTCTTCTTTTCCCCCGCTGATCTCGCCTTCAAACAATTCCCACTGCAACGGCTGCGGTGCATCCGTCTCCCGCAGTGCTTCTATTTCCTGGAGTATGTCCGCGACCGGCAGCACCCATTCCTGACCGCTGATGGCATCGAAGGCGCCGGCCGAATGCAGCACCAGGATCACATCGCCGGTCACCACCAAGGACAGTTCGCGTAACGGCGTCTGCGAGGTTGGGAGAAAACGCGTGAGTGAGGCCAGACATTTGCGGATGCGCTGCAGCGATACGCCCGCATCGAGCAGGCGGCGGGCGCTTTTGAGCGCGATCAGATCGGTGAAGCTGTAGCGGGCGTGGCCACCGGCGGTCAATTCGGAGGGGGATAGCAACCCCGTCTGTTGCCAATAGCGCAACTGACGTCCCGTAAGGCCGGTGATCCGGCACACTTGGTGGCTGGAAAAGCCAAGTTCAGCCAATGTTTGCCCTCCGGGGCGCACGTAATAGCGTGCAAGTTTTGCAGAGATTTGAAACTTGTCAAGAAAATAACGACAAGAAATTCAATTCTTGTCGTTTTCGCACGGGGATTCTGGAGGGGTGCGCCGGACCTGGGGTCCGGCGCAGGGTAGGCAGCGTACTCGGTGCTATTGAATCTTACGCGACTGGGTCGGGGTGACCACGCCAGTCTGGCTGCTGAAGTAAGCCGCCAGGTTGGCAATGTCTTCATCTTTCAGCCCGCCGGCGAAACCGGCCATGATCGGATTCTTGCGCGCACCGGAGCGGTAATCCATCAGGGCGCGTTCGAGATAGTTGGCGTGTTGACCCGCCAGACGCGGGAATTGCGGATCCGTGCTGTTGCCGTCCGCGCCATGGCAGGATACGCAGAGGGAGGATTTTTCCTTACCGGCGGTCATATCGCCCGCGGCGTTCGCTGTGCCCAGGCTGCCGGTCAGCATCACGCCCAAAACGAGAAGTGCAGTTGTTTTCATATCACGTACCTTTTGAATGTTTCAGGGACTGTCGTCATTCCGTGGTTGGGCGGGATTTATTCCGTACGGCCGGCGAAATAGGCGGCGATATCTGCCATGTCCTGATCACTCAGGTTCGATGCTTGCGCCCGCATGGTGGCATGGCTGCGTTGGCCGTTTTTATAGGCGGCGAGCGCGGCGGCCAGGTACTGGGCGTGTTGACCACCCAGCTTGGGTACGTGATAGGTAGGGTAGGCGTTGGTGTAACTGGCGACACCGTGGCAGCCCATACAGGTGAAGGCTTTGCTGCGGCCTGCCTCGGCGTCACCGGCCGCGAAGCTCGCGGCCGTCGCCAGGCTGCTCAGACACAGCGTCAATATCATCAAACCGGTCTTTGTCCTCATGTTCCTCACTCTTTGGTAGTAGTTGATCGTTGTTACGTTCGTTCCGGAAACAACGGCAAACAACAGCCTTCCGGTGAGTCTGCAACGGCGCTCTTGTGTATTTTATGCGGCGCCTGGCAGTCCGGCGGGATTATAGTCTGGTTCTGGCGCGGCGGTCATGTAAGGTAAAAGATTTATGCCGCGATAAATTTGTTTGTAGTGTTGCGGATAGGGCGCATTACCAGCTGATATAGGCGTAGCCCTGTTCCTGCAAGCGCATCAGATCGTCGGCGCCGACATCGACTACCATGGCATAGTCGAGCACATCCGCCGCGCTCCAGTTGAGTGACTTCAAGGTATTACCGCAGGTGTGGAATTCCACTCCGTAGGCGGCCAGGCTCGCGGCACGCGAGCGGGCCTCGGCAGCGATGGGTCGAGCAGGTTTTTTGGCGACCAGATGGACGCCCGGCCCGATCAAGGTGATGACGATGTGAATATTGTCGCCATGACGGCGCAGCAGTTCTCCGGCGGAGAACAGAATGCTGTCGATATAGTCCGCATCGGCCTTGTTCAACTGGTAGACCACTTTGTGTTCCGCTTCGCCGAGCAATTCGCGGTCGATAGGTTCCGCGCCGGCGGCGCAGCTGGCGGTAGCGAGTACCATGACCAGAAACTGCCGGCGTGCATGGCAAACTAGCGTGTTCATCGTGGCTTCTCCTGTTCAAGGTCAGCGTGTCTGAAGACCGGTGCGTCGATGATACTGCCATCGCGCGTCAATGCATAAGTCATTCACGCACGATTCACGCCCTCGCGCACAAGTGCTATTTTGTATCCGATGATAGTGTGGAGTTGTCTATGACGGCGAATGGCGGTCGATGCCGATGGATGCTGCGATGGCTGGCGCTGGCCGTGCTGCTTGGCGGCTGCGGCGTGGCGGCTACGGCGTTCGCCACTGCCGATACACTGGAGGAATTTCCGGAGTTTGATGATCAACCGTTAGACGAACCCCTGGGTTATCCGGAATGGTTCAGGCTCAGTTTTCTGGATATCGCCGATGACGCGCGCGAGGCGGTCGCGAATGGCAAACAGGGGTTGGTGGTCTACGTCGGCCAGAAATACTGTCCCTACTGCAAGATGCTCCTGGAGACCAATTTCGGCCTGCACGATATCCAGGAGTACACCCAGCGACACTTCGACGTGATCGGCATCGATATTCACGGCAGTCGCGCGGTCACGGATGTGGATGGCGCCGAAGGCAGTGAACGTTCTTTCGCCTTGCGCCACAAGCTGGATTTCACACCAACACTGTTGTTCTACGACGGCAAGGGCAATGAGGTGTTCCGGCTGACAGGTTATTACCCGCCGTATCAGTTCCGCGCCGCATTGGAATATGTCGCCGATGCGCATTATCGCGACGAGAGTTTCCGCAGTTATCTCGAGCGCGCCTCCGGCACCATGGTCTTCGATACGGAAGACATGAATCCCGAAAATTTCTTTCTGCCGCCGCCCTACGCCTTGGGGCGCACGCATCATCTCGGTGAGCGTCCGTTAATCGTGTTCTTCGAACAACCCGATTGCCATGCCTGCGATATCCTGCATGCCGGCCCGCTCGTGCAAGCGGAGATCCTCGCGCGACTCGGTCAGTTCGAGAGCGTGCAACTCAATCTGTGGGGAAAAAAGCCGGTGATTACGCCCGACGGTCTGCGCACCACCGAACGTGCCTGGGCGGAGAAATTGGGCCTGTTCTACGCGCCGACACTGCTGTTCTTCGATCTCGATGGCCGCGAAATTCTGCGCGTGGATTCGGTCGTGCAGTTCTATCGGCTGCGCAATGTGCTCGATTACATTGCCAGTGGTGCCTACAAGATACATCCCACCTTCCAGCGTTGGCGCGAGGCGCAGGGCGATCCGAGCAAGTGACTTTTTTGGTTGAACCGCCAAGACGCCAAGATCGCCAAGAAAGATTATTTGAACCGCCAAGGCGCAAGACGCCAAGAAAATTTAATGTGGGTTCGCAGGTGAAGGGCACTCACTTAAGCTCAAATGTAGGGTGGGTTAGGCGCGCAGTTTGTGCCGTAACCCACCAAGCGTGCCGTAGGCACACCTTAAAAAACGGGTTGTGTTGCTGCGCAACGCTTGGTGGGTTACGCAAACTACGCTCTTGTGCCCTTCAGGGTAAACCCACCCTACATTTGAGCTTAAGTGAGTGCCATTCGGTTCGCGGGTGACTTGTCCTCGCGGCGTGTCTCCACCAGCACGGTTCTTCTAAGGGCAAGCGACTTATGGAAATATCGCCCTTGGCATCTTGTCGGTTCAACCAACACAGCGGTTCGGCAGTGCGGGCCAATGCTAGAATGCGCGGATGTCGCAACCGCCATCCCTTGACGAATTAACTGCCGCCCTTGATAGCGTGATGCGCGCCGACCAGTCGGCGCTGCACGCACGACTGGCAGGTTTGCAACGCCGCGCGCGCGCGGGCCAAGCTCATCGATCGCAGCCTGCCGTCGCTACTGGCCGACATCGAAAAATCCCGCGCCCGTCGTGCGCAACGCGCCGAACGCCTGCCAAGCCCGAATATCTGCTCGACCTGCCGGTGGTGGCGCGCCGTGCCGATATCAAGGCCGCCATCGCCGCGCATCAAGTCGTGATCGTTTGCGGCGAGACCGGTTCGGGCAAGACCACGCAGTTACCGAAGATCTGCCTGGAACTCGGTCGTGGTGTCGCCGGGCTGATCGGCCATACGCAACCGCGTCGCATCGCCGCGCGCAGTCTCGCCGCGCGCATCGCCGAAGAGTTGCACACGGCCATCGGCCAAGCGGTCGGCTTCAAGGTGCGCTTCTCCGATCACGTCGGTCCCGACACGTACATCAAGGTGATGACCGACGGTATTCTGCTCGCCGAAACGCAAGGCGATGCGGACTTGCTGGCCTACGACACGATTATTATCGACGAGGCGCACGAGCGCTCGCTCAATGTCGATTTTCTGCTTGGTTATCTCGCGCGCTTATTGCCGCGCCGGCCCGATCTGAAAATCATCATCACCTCGGCAACCATCGATCCGCAGCGCTTCTCCAAGCACTTCAACAACGCGCCGATCATCGAAGTATCGGGCCGTACTTATCCGGTGGAGACACGCTATCGTCCACTATGGTCGGACGACGAAGACGATCAGGATCGCGACCGCGGCCAGGCGTTGCTCGCGGCCGTCGATGAACTTGCCCATGAAGGGCCGGGCGATATGCTGGTATTCCTGCCCGGCGAGCGCGAGATCCGCGAGGCCGCCGAATTGCTGCGCAAACACCATCCGCCGCAGACCGAAGTGCTGCCGCTGTTCGGGCGCTTGTCCGCCGCGCAACAGGCCGAAGTGTTTAAGAGTCATTCCGGTCGGCGCATCGTGCTCGCTACCAATGTCGCTGAGACCTCGCTGACCGTGCCCGGCATCCGTTACGTGATCGACACCGGACTCGCCCGTATCAGTCGTTACAGTTATCGCACCAAGGTGCAGCGCTTGCCTATCGAGCCGGTGTCGCAGGCCTCGGCCAATCAGCGCGCCGGACGTTGCGGGCGTCTCGGGCCGGGCGTGTGCATCCGGCTCTATAGCGAGGACGATTTCAATGCGCGTCCTGTCTTCACCGAACCGGAAATATTGCGCACCAATCTTGCCTCGGTGATCCTGCAGATGCTGGCGCTGAAGCTTGGCGATATCGAGGATTTCCCCTTCGTCGAGCCACCCGATGCGCGTTATCATTCGCGACGGCTTCAAGCTGCTGCACGAACTCGGCGCCGTGGATGAAGGTGATCGACTTACCGAACTCGGTCGCCAGCTCGCGCGCCTTCCGGTGGATGTGCGTCTCGGTCGTATGATCCTGGCCGGACGCGATGAACATTGTCTACGCGAGTTGCTGGTCATCGCCGGGGCGTTGAGCATCCCCGATCCGCGCGAACGGCCGATGGACAAACAACAGGCCGCCGACGAGAAACACAAACAGTTTCTCGACGAGCAGTCGGATTTCATGGGTTATGTGAAGCTGTGGGATTTCTACCACGAACAGGCACGGCATCTGTCGCAGGCCAAGTTGCGTAAACTCTGTCAGACCAATTTCATCTCCTATGTGCGCATGCGCGAATGGCATGATGTTCACCAACAGCTACACAGTCTGGCGCTGGAGATGGGCATGCGCCTCAACGAAATCGAGGGCGGCTACGAACCCATTCATCGCGCGCTGCTCGCCGGGCTGCTTGGCAATATCGCCTTCAAATCAGATGCAAACGAGTACACCGGTGCGCGCAGTATTTCGCTGAATATATTTCCCGGCTCGGTGTTGTTCAAGAAACAACCCAAGTGGATCGTCGCCGCCGAACTGGTCGAGACCACGCGGCGTTATGCGCGCACTGTGGCGCGTATCGAACCCGAGTGGGTGGAACGTCTGGCCGAACATCTGATCAAGCGCAGTTATTCCGATCCGCATTGGGAGAAGAAGCGCGGTCATGTAGTGGCCAGCGAGCGCACCACGCTCTACGGACTGGTGCTCACGCCCAGCCGCAAGATCGACTACGGCCGCGTCAATCCCATCGAGGCGCGCGAAGTGTTCATCCGTCAGGCGCTGGTGCCCGGTGAGCTGATCAGCAAGGCCGCCTTCCTTGAACACAACCATAAACTGATCGAAGACGTATTGGAGCTGGAGGCCAAGTCGCGCCGTCGCGATGTGCTGGTCGATGAGGGATTGCTGTACCGTTTTTTCGACGAACGCCTGCCCCAGCATGTGTGCCAGCGGCCCGCAGTTCGAGCGTTGGTACAAACAGGCAGTGCCGGCCGAGCGCGACGCGCTCAAGCTCACGCGCGAATATCTGATGCAGCACGAGGCCTCTGGCGTCACCGCAGAGGACTTTCCGCCGCAAATCGAGGTCAATGGCCTGCGCCTGGCGCTCGATTATCACTTCGAGCCGGGCCACGTCGATGACGGCGTAACCGTGAAAGTGCCGGTCGCCGCGCTCAATCAGCTCGATCAACGCCACTTCGACTGGCTGGTGCCGGGGCTGCTGGAAGACAAACTCGTCGCACTGATCAAGTCGCTGCCAAAATCCCTGCGCCGCCATTTCGTGCCCGCGCCGGATTTCGCGCGTGCCGCGAAGTCCGCGCTGATACCTACAGGCCAAATTCGTTTGAGAGTAAGTTCCCTCTCCCAGAGGGAGAGGGGGCGCTATTGTCGCAGTTTGCGCAGCAGCTCAAGCGCATGACCGGCACCGAGATTCCTGTTGATGCGTGGCAACTGGAACAACTGCCGCTGCATCTGTCCATGAACTTCCATCTGATCGACGCCAACGGCAAACTGATTGCACGCGGCCGCGATCTGAGCGACTTGAAACAGCGAGTCGGCGCGCAGGCCGTCGCGACCTTCGAACGCCTGCCGACCGCGCAATACGAACGCGACAATCTCACCGACTGGGATGTGGGTGACTTGCCGGAGTTCGTTGAAATAGAACAGCAGGGCCTGACGCTGCGCGGTTATCCCGCGTTGGTGGTGGACAAGGATCAGATCCACCTACGCCTGTTGGATGCGCCGGACAAGGCGCGCACGCATGCACCGCGCCGGCGTGCTCGCGCTGTTTCAACTGCGTGCGGGCAAGCCGATCCGCTATCTGGAAAAGAACCTGCCCGGCATCCAGCAGATGTGTCTGAACTACGCCGCTGCCGGCAAGTGCGAACAACTCAAGGCCGACCTGCTCCAGCGCATCACCGAAGCCGCGCTGTATCCCGATGAGACTGTGCCGCGCGACCGCGCCAGTTTGATGCCGCCGCCGCACGCGCCGAACAGGCACTCGTCAACGTCGGCAACCAAATCTGCAAAGCCGTCACCGACGCGCTCGCCGAATACCACGCCATCCAGAAACGCATCAAAGGTTCGGTCGCACCCGCCTGGCTCGCCGCCCTCAACGATATCCGCGACCAACTCGATCATCTGATCTACGGCGGCTTCGTGCTCGACACGCCCGCCACGCAACTCAAACACCTCGGCCGTTATCTGAAAGCCATCAACAAACGCCTCGACCGCCTGCAACAAAATCCCGCCAAAGATCGCCCGCTCGCCCTGCAGATCGAACCACATTGGCAGAAATGCAAACAGCGCATGGATGCCGCCCGCAAACGCGGCGTGCTCTCAGATGACTTGCAACACTACCGCTGGCTGATCGAAGAATTCCGCGTCTCGTTGTTTGCGCAGGAACTCGGCACGGCGGAGAAGGTGTCAGCGAAGCGGTTGGAGGAGATGGGGAGGGGGTAGTAACGCTGGCTTCAGCCGGTGGCGAAGCCGCTCGGACGAAAGTTTCAGTTATGTGATTCGCTTATCAGTGCTTTTGAAATAGTTAATAACTTTTCGAGCCCACGTAGGATGGGTGAAGCGAAGCGCAACCCATCGCAACAATTGACATGACAATTAAGCATGATGATGACCCGATGGGTTACGGCGCGATGCGCCTCCACCCATCCTACCCACTTCGACCAAAGGATCAGAATAACAAGCGTAGCCCGCGTAGGATGGGTGAAGCGAAGCGCAACCCATCACAACAATTGACATGACAATTAAGCATGACGATGACCCGATGGGTTACGGCGCGATGCGCCTCCACCCATCCTACCCACTTCGACGAATGGATCAGAATAACAAGCGTAGCCTGGGTGGAGCGATAGCGGAACCCGGGTTTCACTTCGTTTAACCCAGGCTACATGATTGCCAATCTAAGGTCGAGATTGCCGCCCATCCCCCGTCGGCGCAGCCGAGCACCGCAGCCCGCGTAGGATGGGTGAAGCGAAGCGCCACCCATCACGACAACCCATCGCAACAATTGACATGACAACTAAGCATGATGATGACCCGATGGGTTACGGCGCGATGCGCCTCCACCCATCCTACCCACTTCGACGAAAGGATCAGAATAGCAAGCGTAGCCTGGGTGGAGCGAATGCGAAACCCGGGTTTCACTTCGTTCAACCCAGGCTACATGAATGGTATACCCGCCCAGCCAGGGCGGAAAAATAGGCTTAGTAGAAAAACCAATCTGCGAATCACGAGATCGCTTCACTGCGCTCGTAATGACAGTATTTCTCTGCCCACGTGGTTCCCGACGCGCAGCGATCCATGCCATCAACGACGGTCGCTATAGATGATCCTCTGCAATAGTTGAGGGCCACCATCAACTATTCCCTCGCTATCAATGCGTGATTATGAGACTTCGGTCACCTCGCCCAATCAGCCACATCTCTATCCTTCGCCCTCACGTGTTGGTTGGGGGAGAAGAATGTCATGCAGCGAAAGAAACTCTTAAGCAGTTGGATAGGTGCGGCGATTGCGATTGCCGCGAGCCAGGTTGTTCAGGCGGAACCGTCGCGAGGGCAAGCGCTCGCCGCGCAATGCGCGCAGTGTCACGGCACGAATGGCACGGGCGGTTTCGAATCGCTGGCGGGACGGGGCGGGGCCTCGCTCTACAACGGCCTTCTTGAAATGAAGGCCCGTCCCATCGAGGGCATCATGGATCGCCAGGCGAGAGGCTATACGGACGAGCAGTTGTGGCTGATCTCCGAATATTTCGCCACTCAGCAATCCACGGCTAGCTCAGACGACTGAGCCACAGCACAGCGTCCGCGCGATCCGTAACTCGATCCCAATTCAGAATCCAGGGTGTCACTTATGAGTTCAATGAATAGACGTCAGTTCATCAAATTCCTCGGCGCCGCTTCGGCGGCATCGGCGCTTCCCGCCTCCATGGGGATCGGTGCTGCGACCACGGCACCGCGGGTGGTGGTTATCGGCGGCGGCTTTGCCGGCGCCACGGTGGCGAAGTATCTCCGGCTGTGGGGCGGCAACATCGACGTCACGCTGGTCGATCCGAGTGCCGCGCACATCGCCTGCATCCTCTCCAACCTCGTGGTCACCAATGCCTTGTCCATGAGCCGCATCACGCTCAGCTATGACAGCCTGCGCAATAAGCACGGCGTGCGCGTGCTGCAAGATCGCGCGACAGCCATCGATCCGGTGGGTCGTCAGGTCAGACTTGCAGGTGGAAGCAGCCTGCCGTACGACCGTCTGGTGCTGGCGCCCGGCATCGATTTCATGCCCATTCCCGGCTGGGATCCGAACAAGATCCCGCACGCCTGGCAGGCCGGTCCGCAGACCACGCTGTTGAAGAACCAATTGGCCAACATGCCGTCGCGCGGCACCTTCGTCATGACCATTCCGAAGGCGCCGTACCGTTGTCCGCCGGGGCCCTACGAACGTGCCTGCATAGTCGCGGATTATCTGAAGCGCAAGAAGCCGGGCTCGCGGGTCATCGTGCTCGATGCCAATCCGCAGATCATCGCCGAGCCGCACAACTTCGGGCTGGCCTTCAACGAAATCCACAAGGGCGTCATCGAATACTATCCGAATGCCACTGTGAACCAGGTGGACTCGAACACGCGGACGGTCTCCACGACGCTCGGGAGCTTTTCCGCATCCGTGCTCAACGTGCTGCCGAACATGCAGGCAGGCAAGATCGTGCGTGATGCCGGTCTGGCCGTCGACGCATCCAGCCGCTGGGCGCCGGTCGATGTGCTCAGCTACGCATCGACAGTTCATAGCGACATCCATGTCATCGGCGATTCCCAGGCCAGCGGCCAGCCGAAGTCGGGACACATGGCGAACGCGCAGGCGAAGGTTTGTGCCGACGCGATCCTGCGCTCCTTCGCCGGCTTGCCGCTCAACACGGCGCCGACGACCAACTCGGCTTGCTATAGCCCGATCACGGCGACGACCGCTTCTTATTTGACGGCCGCATTCCAGTATGACCCGTCCACCAGATCGATGAAGTCGGTCGCCGATGCATTTGGCGAGGCGGATAAGATTTCGGGCGACCACTACGAGGCGATGTTCAAGTGGGCTAACAGTCTGTTCGGTGATTCTTTCGGTTGATCGGCTTGCCCTCACGGGGTGCTAATGATGGGGCATGGTGGGCCGGCGCGTGCAGCGTCGGCCCTTTTTTCTTGGCGTGTAGGGCGGATCTGACTGTCGTTCATTCCCGATAATAGGGAATCAAGGTCACATCCAACGCATCGACTTCCTGTGCCGACGCTACCGGCACATTCACCGTTCCACGCAACTGTGCCTCGACGCGCGCGGCGTTGAGGCGGTCTTCATCGATGATCTGCGGATAGAGTTGATGGCAGCCGGCGACCACGTGGGCGCGACGCACGGCGATCTGTTCGAGATGCGCACGTTGGACGTCGGTGAGATTTTGCAGTTGCAGCAACCACGGTGCCTGCCAGTCGAGGAATTCCTCCAGCAGGCTGCGTTCCGGCGGCGCGGCCCAGGCGGTGGCCAGCAACAGTTGTGGGAATGCCGCTACCTCCAGCTGACGTCCTTTCATTTCAACATTGATACGTATGCCATCGAGGCCGATGCCGGCGCCTTTGGCGTCGCGCTGAAACCATTGCGCCATCGGTGTGGTACCGGCGGTTTGATTGACCAAGTCTTCAATGTGTTGTCCGGCGCGCACGTTGTTCACATTGGCTAACATCGGATTGGTTGACGTGAATGCGGCCTTGGCCGCTTCGCCTGGTCGCCAATGCAGATTGCTGGGTGTTTCGCGCTCATGCGCATGCACCGCTACGCTCAGCAGCGCGAGCGGGTGTGCCTGGGTGTCGAGCAGCCAGAGTTCGTAGTGATCGCGCAGTGGAAATGGCAATTGCTCGGCGGCGAATTTCACGGCGGCGAGCAGGTGCGCGCCGATGGCGTCTAGCTGCCGGTAATCGACGACATTGCGGATCGGCGCGTGCTTGAATCCGCCTTGACGCGACCAGTCGCCGTATTTGACATCGGGCAGGGCGACGTCGCGTTGTGTGCCGTCGTTGAGTTGCGCGAGTTCGTGTTGGCCGTGGATATACAGCGCCCAATGGATGCCGTCGTTGCTGACGGCATCGGCGTCCTCGGTTTCCACGACACTCAAGATGCCGCGGAACGGGTTGACCAAGCGTTGGCTGTAATAGTGGGTCATACGTCGAGGCCGATCATCGCCGGCCGCGACGCATTTTTCAAGCGGCGTTCAGATTTCGACCTGCGAGCCCAGCTCGATCACGCGATTGGTCGGGATCTTGAAGAAGGTCATCGCGCCTTCGGCGTTGCGCGCCATTTGGATGAACAGGTGTTCCCGCCACGGCGCCATGCCGGGGATCTTTGAGGCGACGATGGTTTCACGGCTGAGGAAGAACGAGGTCTGCATGAGTTCGAATTCGAGGCCGCGTGCGGCGCACTGAATCAGCGCCTTGGGGATGTCCTGGGTATCCATGAAGCCATAGCGAACGAACGCGCGGTAGAAACCGTTACCCAGATCGCTGACAGTGATGCGTTCGGTCTTGAGCACGCGCGGTACGGGTTCGGTGACGACGGTGAGGAATACCACCCGTTCATGCAGCACCTTGTTGTGCGCCAGGTTATGCAGCAGGGCATGCGGTATTCCAGCCGGATCGGCGGTGAGGAACACGGCGGTGCCCGGCACACGCTGCGGCGGGTGCGCGATCAGTTGTTTGAGGAACGGCTCCAGACTGAGACTTTCGCGCTTGAGACCCAACATCAGCAATTCACGGCCACGCTTCCAGGTGGACAGCAAGATGAAGACCAGCAGACCGATCAGCAGCGGGAACCAACCGCCGTCGAGGATCTTCGTCGAATTGGCGATGAAGTAGGCGAGGTCGATGCTGAGGAAGAAGCATAAACCGATAACCGCCAGGACGCGGTTCCACTTCCACAAGTTGACCACCACGACGAAGGCCAGCAAGGTGTCGATCAGCATGGTGCCGGTGACGGCAATGCCGTAGGCCGCGGCCAGTTCGCTGGAGGATTTGAAACCCAGCACCAAGGCGACAATGCCGAGCAACAGGGCCCAGTTGATGAGCGGGATATAGATTTGCCCCATCTCTTTGGCGGAGGTGAATTTGATCTGCATGCGTGGCAGATAGCCGAGCTGAATCGCCTGCTGTGTAACGGAGAACGCGCCGGTGATGACCGCCTGAGAAGCGATCAGCGTGGCCAGCGTCGCCATCGTGATCAGGATCGGCAGCGTCCAGGCGGGCGACTGGTAGTAGAACGGGTTAGTGACCGCTTCCGGGTGTTCGAGCAGCAGCGCGCCTTGGCCGAAGTAGTTGGCGACCAAGGCGGGCAGCACCAGATAGAACCAGGCGCTGCGAATCGGGCTGCGCCCAAAGTGGCCCATATCGGCATACAAGGCCTCGGCGCCGGTGACGGCCAGCACTACCGCACCCAACACCAGGAAGCCATAATCCTGGTGGTCCATGAAGAAGTGATAGGCATAGAGGGGATTGACGCCGGCCAAGACCTGCGGCGCTTGAATGATGTTGATGATGCCGAGCACCAGCAGCATCAGGAACCAGACTGACATGATCGGACCGAACCAGGCGCCGACCCGGTGCGTGCCATGACTTTGAATCGAAAACAGTGCGATCAGTGCCGCCAACGATAGGGGCACCACCCAGGTGCCCAGCGCCGGCTCCGCGACGCGCAGGCCTTCGACCGCCGACAACACCGAGATCGCCGGTGTGATGATGCCATCGCCATAGAACAATGAAGCGCCGAACAGCCCGAGTACCGCCAGCACCGCCCCTTTGCGTGTGCCGGAGGGATGCGTGCGCAGCACCAAGGCGAGCATAGGCCATGATGCCGCCTTCGCCCTTGTTGTCGGCGCGCATGATCAGGAGCACATATTTCAGCGTGACGATGATGATCAGCGACCAGAATATCAACGCCAGAATGCCGAGCACGTTGCCCGTCGAGATGTCGATGGGGTGATGCCCGCCGAACACCTCTTTCATGGTGTACAGCGGGCTGGTGCCGATGTCGCCGAAGACCACGCCGAGGGCGGCAAGCGTCAGCGCCCGGCGCGCGGTAGGGGTTTTCCCGGGAGCGGTGGACTCATCATTCGCAGATCCATGCATACAAAATGTTTCCTGGAGAGTTTCGGGACGCTGCAGTTGCTAGCTGTTCAAGGTGCCAGCTATATCAGCCGGTGAACTTTCTGAACACCAGTGTGGCGTTCGCGCCACCGAAGCCAAAACTATTGGACATGACCGTATCCAGTTTGGCGTTGTCGATGCGCTCACGGGCGATGGGAATGCCCACGGCCTGCGGGTCCAACGCCTCGATATTCGCGCTGGCGGCGATGAAGCCGGCCTTCTGCATCAGCAGTGCGTAGATCGCCTCGCAGACGCCGGCCGCGCCGAGCGCATGGCCGGTGACGGATTTGGTGGAGGTGATGGTAGGAATCTTATCGCCGAATACTGCGCGCACGGCTTCCAGCTCTTTGGTGTCGCCCACCGGCGTGCTGGTGCCGTGCGCGTTGATGTAATCGATCGGCGTGTCGACGGTGGCGAGCGCCTGCTGCATGCAGCGGATCGCGCCTTCGCCGGACGGCGCGACCATGTCGTAGCCATCGGAGGTCGCGCCGTAGCCGACCAACTCTGCGTAGATTTTCGCGCCGCGCGCCTTGGCGTGCTCGAGTTCTTCCAGCACCACCAGGCCGCCGCCGCCGGAAATCACGAAGCCGTCGCGATTGGCATCATAGGGACGCGAGGCCTTTTCCGGCGTCTCGTTGTATTTTGAGGACAGCGCGCCCATCGCGTCGAACAGACAGCTCATGGTCCAGTGCACCTCTTCACCGCCGCCGGCGAAGACGATGTCCTGCTTGCCGAATTGGATGAGTTCGGCGCCGTGGCCGATGCAGTGCGCGCTGGTCGAACACGCCGAGCTGATCGAATAGCCGACGCCCTTGATCTTGAAGGCGGTGCCGAGGATCGCCGAGGTGGTCGACGACATGGTCTTGGTCACGCCGTAGGGGCCGATTTTCTTCACGCCTTTTTCGCGCGCGGTGTCGGCGGCCTGCACAATGCTGGCGGTGGAGGCGCCACCCGAACCGACAATCAGGCCGGTGCGCGGGTTGGAGATCATGGCTTCCGTGAGCCCCGAATCGGTGACCGCTTCCTGCATGGCGACATAGTTGAAGGCCGTGGTGTCGCCCATGAAGCGCCGCAGCTTGCGGTCGATCAGCGCATCCAGGTCCAGTCCTAGAATCGGTCCGCAGACATGACTGCGAAAACCCATCTGCTGGTATTCCTCATTGAAGCGGATACCGGAGCGTCCGCTTTGCAGGCTCTCGAGCACCTCCTGCTGGTTGTTACCGATGGAGGAAACGATGCCGATGCCGGTGACGACGACCCTACGCATTGCTATAGACCTCAAAAATTTTCGGTGGAAGTAAACAGGCCGACACGCAGATCCTTCGCATGATAAATCTCCCGGCCGTCCACGGACATGATGCCATCGGCGATGCCCATGAAGAGTTTACGTTTGATGACGCGTGTCATATCGATCTGGTAGGTCAGCCGGGTATTTTTCGGCGTGACCTGGCCGGAGAACTTGATCTCGCCGCCGCCGAGCGCGCGGCCACGGCCGGGGCCGCCGCCCCAACCGAGGAAGAAGCCGATCAGTTGCCACATCGCATCGAGGCCCAGACAGCCGGGCATCACCGGGTCGCCTTCGAAATGACAGCCGAAGAACCATAGCTCGGGTTTGAGATCCAACTCGGCGCGGATCTCGCCCTTGCCGTGCGCGCCACCGGTCTCACTGATGTGGGTGATGCGATCGAACATCAGCATCGGCGGCAAAGGCAGTTGCGCGTTACCGGGGCCGAACATCTCGCCGCGACCGCACGTGAGGAGCTCTTCGAAAGAGAACTGGCTGGGGCGTACGATGGGGCTGGTATCAGGCATCGAGTGGGCTCATTGAGTGTGTGTTTGTGTCGCGCCGTTCCGCGGAGGGCGCATCAAGGGGGGTATTCTAGCGCAGCCGGGCGCTAGAGTTAAAACTCGCGCCGACCCTACCTGTTTCCTGGTTGATTTGCCGGGTGTTGTCACCCATGATTCCGGGCCCCACCGCCGAGGCCGCACGTAAATCGGCGCTGATTCCTACCGATGCCCTGGGGGCAAACTATGCCTGAAATGTCATATTCGATGCGCGCCAGCCAGATGCTGGAGACTATTATTGAACAGCTCGAGGCTGAATCGGCCTGCGATGATCTCGATCTGGATATCGTCGACGGCGTGTTGACCGTGGTGTTCAAAGATGGCGCTCACGTCATTATCAACCGCCAGGAGCCGTTGCAACAGATCTGGGTGGCCTCACCGCTGGGGCCGGCCCATTTCAGCTTCGCTGCCGACCGCGGTGTGTGGGTCGACGACAAGACCGGCGCGACCTTGATGGATACCTTGAGTCAGGCCTTCACCCGCAAACTGGGTGTGCCGGTGACATTGAAAGATTGAGTATCGGTCGATGTAGCCCGGATGCAGTCGATGTAGCCTGGATGCAGCGCAGCGAAACGCGGGGCAATGGCGCGACAATTCCCGGATTGATCGCTTCGCGCCATGACGGGAGTTGCAACGCACTTCGCGCTTTTGTCGCTGCGCTGCATCCGGGCTACGGTAGCTGAGCTCAATCAGACTCAATCCCGGAAGTTCTGATACTGCATCGGCAGACCGACCTCGCTGGTGCGCAGCAACGCGATCGCCTCCTGCAAATCGTCGCGCTTCTTGCCGGTGATGCGCAGCTGATCGCCCTGAATGCTGGCCTGCACCTTGAGTTTGCTTTCCTTGATGAACTTGACGATCTTGCGGGCGGTGTCCTGATCGATGCCTTGGCGCACTTCGATTTTCTGCCGCGCGCGGGTGCCGGACTCCTCGACTTTGTCCGCCTTCAGTGCGGCGAGATCGATGCCGCGTTTGGCGAGTTTCTTCTCCAGGATGTCACGCATCTGATCGATCTGGAATTCGCTTTGTGCTTCCAGCTTAAGGCTGTTGTCGACGTATTCGATCTTGGCGTCGCTGCCTTTAAAATCGAAGCGCGCGCCAATCTCGCGGTTGGCCTGGTCGAGGGCGTTGTTGACTTCGTGCTGATCGACTTCGGAAACGATATCGAAGGAAGGCATGGGGTTACTCCGCACTGGAAACTGCGGGGCATCCTAGCACAGTGGTAACACCCGGTCAGCGACGCGACGTGTGCCGTCGATGATGCTTACCCGGGCTGTGTATCACACAATGCGGCGCGGAGTTCGCCGTCGCTCCGCACGGCTGGGGCGTCGTGTTCAGTGGTCCGAGACTTGGCTGCGAATCCGCTCGAGCGCACTTTCCAGTCCGCGCTGCTCTACTTGATTCCAGTGATTGAGCAGGGGGAGCACGCTGCTTACCAGTTTGCGTAGATAGGGTCGCAGTGAGGCGCTGTCGCCGCTGGCGAGCTGTGCAAGCGCCGCTTCGATGCTCGGTGCGGACACGTTGCCAGGCTGGAGTTGGGGCTGGGGCGCGGCGGCAGGTGCAGTGGCCGGCACCGTGGGTACGGGGGTGGCGGCTTCGTCACTGAGAATGCAGTTGCCATGCGCGAGTGCTTGTTCCAGACGCTTGACCAACAAACCGAGCATCTGCTCGAAACGGGGTTCGCGGTCGAGATCGGGCGCGACGATGCTGGCACTCAAGGTGATTTTCAGTGGCGCCCCCTCTTTACCGCTCACGGCGGATTGGGCCAGGCGCGCGCAGATGCGTGTGGCCAGGCCGCGGGCACCGTCGGCGTCAGCGCAGCACGTCACCAAACCGAAACGCGCCATACTGATGCGCGATGGCGCGTCTTCGCGACGGACCTCGGTTTGAATGGCGGCGGTGACGGCCTTGAGAATCGCACCGCCGACCGGCTTGCCGTGTTGCACGAACAGCTTGTCGAAGTTATCGACCTGGAACAGGATCAAGGCCATTTCGGCGCGATGGCGTATCGCCTGCGCCAGACTTTGCTGCGCACGTTCCAGGAAGGCGCGCTGGTTGCCGAGTCCGGTGAAGGGATCGGTGGCCGGGTTGTCATTGAGGACGGCGGTGGTTTCTTTAAGTTCCTGGGTGGTTTTCTGCAGACGAATGTGCGAGCGCGTGTGCGCCAGCAGCTGCACGGAATCAAAAGGCTTGCTGATGAAGTCCGAGGCGCCAGCGGCAAAGGCGCGGGTCTTGGCCTCATCGTCGTCCTCGGCGCCGGTAACGATCACCATCGGCATGCTGCGCAGACGCTCCGGTTCGGCATTGCGCAGGCGGTTCAGCAGGCCCATACCATCGAGATAGGGCATGGACAGGTCGGAGAGTACCAGCGCGATGTCTTCGTGCTTGTTCAGCATCTCCCACGCCTCTTCGCCGTCGCCCGCTTCCAACGGCTCGAACTCGTCTTTGAGAATTTTGCGCGCGGCAATGCGGATGACGCGCGAGTCATCCACAATCAGGACAATTGGCTTGGCTGCGGCAGCTTCTTCTGTCGACACAAATAGTTCTCCTGGAATACGCGGGTGGTGTTGGCCGGGCTAGTTCGGACTCAGGCGTCGCGCGCGCAAGGGCGGCTGATGGCGACTTCGCTGATGCTGTCCATTTCCAGCAAGGCGGTGCGGATGCGTTGCTCGATTTCGCCGGCAAAGGGACAATGCGGCGTGGTCAGCTGCAATTCGACCTGCACGCGACCGTCGTCGATGTCGATGTCGCGGATCATGCCAAGCTCGACCAGGCTGTGATTCAGCTCCGGGTCCATGACTTGGTCAAGAATGGCGAAAATCTGATTGGTGGTTGGCTGTAAAGCCATGGTAACTCTCCCTGAGTGCAATGATTGTAAACGGATCCAGTATCCCCGCTTTTCAGAATGCAGGAATTGCGCCAAGTCAAGCGGGAGTGGGCTGCCGCGTAGTGGGTCGTCGTGGTGATAGTCGTTCACAAGACCTGTTTCATATATATAGCTCGTACTGACTCGGCGAGCGTGGTGTTTGGTCGCCCTGACGTATGAGGGTGGCGAGGCGATTATTTTGACGCAGCAGGCGTCAGCCCTTGGGCGCTACAGCAGTCGGGTCAAGGTGGTATGCCGGGCGCTGATGGGGTGGCATGGCATGTTCATGTGGCCGGCCCCGGCTGGGCGCAAGTCTGCGTGTTTGGCTGGTGTGAGTTCCGCCTCATTACCACGTTGAGTTAGATGTCCACACGCATAATCGAATTATTCAGGCGTTACAGAGATCTCCGTAATAGAGATCCTTGGGAGTGACTGTGAATCAATCTGAAATGAACTTCTTGTTTGAGTTGCTGCGCCAACCGACCGCGCCGTTTCGTGAGCAGGCGGTGCGCGCCTTTGCGGAGGACGCGCTGACGCGTTGGAAGATCCCGCATGGCCGCGACCCGCACGGCAATCTGCTGGTCGGGGTACGCGATGCGGATGACTATCGACGTCTGTTACGCGAGCGCAGTGAGGTTCCGGTACGCCTGTTCATCGCGCATATGGACCATCCGGGTTTCCACGGGGTGCGCTGGCAGGATGAGCGCACGTTGAGCATCGCGTGGCATGGTGGCTCGCCGGTGAAGCATCTGCGCGGGGCGCGGGTATGGTTGTCGGCGGGTGCCGGCTATCTGGGCGAGGGCGTACTGCGGCATGTCGTCTTACACCCCAAGGGCTACGCGATTCAGACCGCCGAGGTGCGCCTCGACGATGCGCGCGTATATCAAGCGGCGCGGCGCGCGCGTGACCTGTTCGGTGGCTTTACCTTCCGCGCGCCGGTGTGGCGCAGCGGAAAACGGCTGTATACCAAGGCCGCCGACGATCTGATCGGGGTGTTCGCGATCTTGCAGACGGCGCGGACGTTGTACCGTCGCGCCGGCAAAACACGACCGCCGTTTATCGGTCTGCTGACGCGGGCGGAGGAGGTTGGCTTCGTCGGCGCGATCGCACATCTGGAACTGGAATGGACCGCCGCGCGGCGGCGACCGTTGGTCGCGGTGAGTCTGGAGGCATCGCGTACCTTGCCGGGTGCGCGCATCGGCAAGGGTCCGGTGGTGCGTCTCGGTGATCGGCGTACGGTATTCGATGCCGGTGGCATGCAACTCCTCAGCGAGTTGGCGGAGCGTCGGCTGCCGGGTGCGCATCAGCGGCGCATCATGGATGGTGGCTCCTGTGAGGCGACGGCCGCGACAGCGTTCGGCATTCCGACTTTGGGTCTGACCGTGCCGCTGGGTAATTATCACAACCAGGGTTTGGAAGGTGGTGCGGACTGCGCGCGCTTGCAGGGACCGGCGCCGGAGTTCGTGCATCTGGAGGATGTGCAGGGCATGCTGACTTTGTGTCATGCGCTCATGGAGGAACGTCTCTCATGGCAAGATGTCTGGGCGCCGACGCGCGCGCGACTGCAGAAGAATCGTGCGCACTATGCGCGCCTCTTGGACGAGGATGCGGAGTGAAAACAGCTTGCCGCGCGCATTTACAGGAAAGATTTTGTTGCGCACAGGCAACGAATCGCAACACGTATGCTTGCGTGTGAAGGCGGCTGATTGTGTGCCGGACAAATTCGCGTAAAAGCCGTGAAACCGAGCTAAGTCACTGAAATAAAAAAGGCCCGCAGAGCGGGCCGAGGATGTAACAGGGGGCTTTTTTACCGCCTATAGATGCTCGGTCATTGCCGAGCTGTCTACACTTTAGGCGGCAGCAACAGCAGCAGCCTTTTTCTTACCGGCTTTTTTCTTGGCGCCTTTCTTCGCGGCCTTTTTCTTGCCGCCTTTCTTGGCTACCTTTTTCTTCGCGGCTTTTTTCTTGCCGCCTTTCTTGGCTACCTTTTTCTTCGCGGCTTTTTTCTTGCCACCTTTCTTGGCTACCTTTTTCTTGCCGCCCTTTTTGGCGACAGTCTTCTTGGCAACCTTTTTCTTAGCGACCTTCTTCTTCGCTACTTTCTTCTTCGCAGCTTTGGGAGCGGCGGCCTTCTTGCTAGCTTTCTTTTTCACTGCCATGGTGTAACCCTCCAATAGGTTAACGGTTCGCGCAACTTAACGGCTTCAGATTATAGAAACTTTAACGAAAAAGAAAAGATTAGCGTCAATAAATAATCTCCAGCGCGATCTTTCCAGGGTAACTCGTCGAGTGCGATCGACGGGTGAAGTTGCGACTGTGAAGAGCGTCGATGCGGCCTGTCACGATGCAGTTCGTCCGTGAGCAATACAACATGCATAACGATCTAATGCCTATTTTTACAGTGTCTGACCGTATGTGTCGGTAATGATTGCGGTGATGATGCGCAGTGTGCATCTGCGTCTCGAGAGCCATCGAGAGAGTGGCATGATGGGCGTGTTGGGCGGCTAAACGGTGTGTGTCACACCGCCCGCGGATGCCGCACGGAGTGCCGCTGAGTCGGCAATCGCTGCCGGTAAAATGGGCCGATTGTGATCCATCGCGGGATGCCGAAGGTGTATTCGAGTGTGTGTGTATGGCGTTGGGGGGTGATGGTTGCGGTGTATGATTCACCGTAGGACGCGCCGCCGAGAGTGGCATCACCGAGGTGGAATAGTATGCGTGAGTACCTTTTGGGACAGTGGAACGCGCTCCAGAATTTCATCTGGGATGTCGACCTGCGACTGTTGCCATTACCCTATCGTCTGCTGATCGGGACGCTGCGCCTTGGTCAGGTGCTGTTGCGTGAACTCATCAATGGCGAACTCAGTCTGCGCGCCATGAGCATGGTGTACACCACCTTGTTGTCGGTGGTGCCGCTGCTGGCATTCAGTTTTTCGGTCCTCAAAGGCTTCGGCATACATAACCGGTTCGAGCCGATTTTATACCGGTTTCTAGAGCCGCTGGGTCCGCAGGGCGCCGAGTTGTCCGCGCAGATAGTCGCGTTCGTGGCCCAGATCGATGTCGGCGTGCTAGGCGGTTTGGGCCTGATTATGCTGCTCTACACGCAGCTGTCCCTGCTGGAGAAAATCGAAACTTCGCTAAACCACGTCTGGCAGATTGAGCGGCTGCGCCATGTGGGCCAGCGCTTCACCACCTACCTGAGTGTGCTGCTGGTCGGGCCGATATTGGTGTTCAGCGCCGTGGGTATCATCGCCTCCATGCAGAATTACAGTGCGGTGCTATGGCTGATGGAACACGAGCCGTTCGGCACGCTGCTCGTTGAGACATCGCGCATAGTGCCTTATCTGCTGATCGTCGCCGCCTTCACCTTCATATATACCTTTATACCGAACACCCGGGTCAGGCTCTATGCCGCCGTGGTCGGCGGCGCGGTTGCGGGATTTCTCTGGCAGTCGACGGGTTGGGCCTTCGCCACCTTCATTGCCGCTTCGGCGGGCTATCAGGCGATCTACTCCGGCTTCGCGATTCTGGTGCTGTTGCTGATCTGGCTCTACATCAACTGGCTGGTGCTGTTGATCGGCGCGCAGATCAGCTTCCTGGTGCAGAACCCGCAGTACCTGACCCGGACACGCATTCGGCTGATCTTGAGCAACCGACTCAAAGAACGGGTGGCGTTGTCGGTTATGTATCTGGTCGCCGAGCGACACCACCGTAATGAGCCGGAGTGGAGCGCGCCCGCGCTGGCAGAGCATTTAGGTCTGCCGGAGATCAGCCTGTCGGGCGTGATCACGATGTTGTGCGCGCAGGGATATCTGGTCGAGACACAGGCAGAACCCGCCGGTCTATTGCCGGCGGCTGACATTGCGACCATCCGCATCGCTGCGCTGATCGATACTGTGCGTGCGGCCGATGAAGATGCCCATCTGAGCCCCTCATGCATGACCGGACCGGCACCCATAGACGCGCTACTGCTGCGTCTGCAGTCGGCGCGCGATGCCGAGCTGGCGAATGCTACGTTGAGGGATCTGTTGCCGGATAGCCGCAATGATTGAGGTACGCTCAAGGCCGGCCATTACGCAGCCAGGCTCATACACAAGAGCATTCATGCTATGACTCAAGCCGCCGCATCGCCTGTCCGCAAACGCCGCCGCTGGCTGCGCGATGCCGGTCTGTTACTGCTGGTGTTATTGGGGCTGCATTTCTACCAGACGCGCGCAACCATAACCGGAATGGCGCCACCGGTCGCCGGCATCGATGTGCGCGGTGCGACGGTCGATCTGGCGGCATTGCGCGGCCAGCCGGTGCTGGTGCACTTCTGGGCCACGTGGTGTCCGGTGTGCCGTGCTGAACAAGGCAACATCGCGGCCATTGCCCGGGATTGGGCGGTGATCGGCATTGCCCTGGAAGACACGCCGCCCGCGGAACTGCAGGCGTATATGGACAAGGCCGGTTTGCACTTTCCGACGCTGCGCGATGCTCACGGTGAATTGGCGAACGTCTATGGCGCGCGCGCCGTGCCGACGACCTTCGTCATCGATGCCACGGGACACATTCGCTTCACTGAAGTCGGTTACACCACGGAACTGGGGCTACGCATGCGGCTGTGGCTGGCCGATAACTGGCCGGCGTGGAAATCATAAGTTAGAGGTGACATGACAACCGGCAACGCCCACATCGACGAGCGCGTGGAAACCCTGTGCGAACACGGGTGCGGTGCCGTGCGCGAGTATATCGAGGCGCTGCGCTCGGGGCAGGAGTTGCAGCAATTCGTGGGACTGGATGCGGTGGAGCGGGGTGCGCTGTGCCGGGAACTCGAGGCCATCATGGCCGTGTACGGAGACGAGTGAGATATCTAGGGACAAGACAACGGCCCTCGTAGCCCCCCGTAGGATGGGTGGAGCGCAGCGTAACCCATCGCCCCAGCAGCGACCGAATTCGCATAAACGCACGGAGGTCAAGGATGACCGAATACCGACGCCATTTCGTTCCCGGGGGCACCTATTTCTTCACGGTGAATCTGGCGGAACGTTCGCAGAGGTTGCTCGTTGAACACATCGCACTGCTGCGCCGGGCCTTTGCGGAAACACGGCGGGAACATCCCCTCGAACTCGATGCGGTGGTAATCCTGCCCGATCACCTGCATGCGATCTTGACCTTGCCGCCAGGCGATGCGGATTTCTCGGTACGCTGGCGCAAGATCAAGGCGCGCTTCTCCCGTGGCTTGCCGCGCGCAGAGCGACGTTCGGCAAGCCGGATCGGCAAAGGGGAGCGCGGTATCTGGCAACGCCGGTTCTGGGAACATGCCATCCGTGACGAGGAAGATTTACGGCGACACATGGATTACATCCATTACAACCCGGTCAAGCATGGCCATTGCCGCAGGGTGGTCGACTGGCCATATTCGACGTTTCATCGCTATGTCGCGTCGGGTGTCTATGCGCTGGATTGGGCGGGCGTTGTCGGTGATGATGCGGTCGACGAATATGGTGAATGATGGGTTGCGCTGCGCTCTTTCGAGGGTGTAGTGATGTAGGATGGGTGAAGGCGTTTTTGCCGTAACCCATCATTGCCCGGCCTTGATGGGTTGCGCTTCGCTCCACCCATCCTACAAGACAACAGGAGCGGTGTTGGACCGGTGCGAACGATGGGATCAATCGCTTACAGTGACGTAGGATGGGTAGAAGACGTTTTTGCCGTAACCCATCATAATCTCGTCCTTGATGGGTTGCGCTTCGCTCCACCCATCCTACGAGAGCAACGGGTACGAGCAACGGGTAGGGATTTATTTATTGGAGGTTGAACAAAAAAGGGGGCGGTTTGATCCGCCCCCTTCGCTGTTACGGCTAACCCGAATTATTCCGCTGCGCGCGATGTCCGCTTGCGGTCTTGTTCCTTGAGCTGTTTCTTGCGGATGCGGATGCTCTTCGGTGTCACTTCGACGAGTTCATCGTCGTCGATGAATTCCAGCGCCTGTTCCAGTGAGATGCGGATCGGCGGCGACAAAACGAGGTTTTCGTCTGTGCCGGCGGCGCGGATGTTGGTCAGCTGCTTGGCCTTGAGTCGGGTTGACGACCAGATCGTTGTCGCGGCTGTGAATGCCGACGACCATACCTTCATAGACATCTTCGCCATGGCCAAGGAACAGGCGGCCGCGTTCCTGCAGATTGAACAGGCCATAGGCCAGCGCCTTGCCCGGCACCATTGGAAATCAGCACGCCATTGATGCGCTGGCCGATACCGCCTCTCTTCAGCGGGCCGTAATGCGTCGAACACGTTGTACAGCAAGCCGGTACCGGCGGTCGCGGTCAGGTACTCGGTGCGAAAGCCGATCAGGCCACGTGCCGGAATACGGTAGTCGAGACGAATCCGGCCGTTGCCATCGGGCAGCATGTTCTTGAGATCGGCCCTTACGCTCGGCCAGGCGCTCCATGACCGCTCCCTGGTACTGCTCTTCCACATCGACGGTCAGCGTCTCCTATGGCTCGCACTTCCACGCCGTCGATCTTCGCGGCGGATTACTTCGGGGCGCGATACGCCAAGCTCGAAGCCTTCGCGGCGCATGTTCTCGATCAGGATCGGACAGATGCAGTTCGCCACGACCGGAGACCCGGAATTTGTCGGGGTCAGCCGTATCGGCAACGCGCAGCGCGACGTTGTGCTTCAGCTCCCGCTCCAGGCGTTCGCGGATCTGGCGGCTGGTGACGACTTGCCTTCCTTGCCGGCAAAGGGCGACTTGTTGACCTGGAAGGTCATGCTCACGGTTGGTTCATCGACAGACAGCGGCGGCAATGCTTCACGGCGTTAGCGGGATCGCACAAGGTATCCGAGATATGAGCAGGCCTTCGATGCCAGTGAAAACGATGATGTCGCCGGCGATGCCTCGGGCACTTCTACGCGCTCCAGGCCGTGGAAGCCGAAGATCTACAGGATACGGCCGTTGGCGCTTGTTGCGTCTGTGGTCGACGATAGCGACCTGGGTGTTGGTCTTAACGCGTCCACGCGCGATACGGCCGATGCCGATCACGCCCACATAGCTATTGTAGTCGAGCTGCGAGACCTGCATCTGCAGCGGGCCTTCGAGATCCACTTGCGGCGGCTGCACGTGCTTGACGATGGTCTCGAACAGCGGCGTCATGTCGCCGCTGCGCGCCTCGGATCGAGGCCCGCGTAGCCTTCAGGCCGGAGGCGAAGACAACCGGGAAATCCAGTTGTTCTTCGGTTGCGCCAAGGCGGTCGAACAGATCGAAGGTCTCATCCAGCACCCAGTCGGACGTGCGCCGGGGCGGTCGATCTTGTTGATCACGACGATCGGCTTGAGGCCACGGCAAAAGCCTTCTGGGTAACGAAGCGCGTCTGCGGCATCGGGCCTTCGACGGCGTCGACCAGCAACAGCACGGAATCGACCATCGACAGCACGCGCTCCACTTCGCCGCCGAAGTCGGCGTGTCCGGGGGTGTCGACGATATTGATACGGTAGTCGCGCCAGCGCGATCGACGGTGTTCTTGGCCAGAATGGTGATGCCGCGCTCGCTTTCCAGCTCGTTGGAGTCCATGGCGCGTTCTTCGAGCTCTGGTGCGCTCGTCGAGGGTATCGGACTGTTTGAGCAGCTGATCAACCAGGGTGGTCTTGCCATGGTCAACGTGGGCGATAATGGCGATGTTGCGGAGTTTCTCAATCACGGTGGTGCACCTGAACCAAAAAGAGCGCGGATTATACAGTAGGCGTGAGCCGCAGGAACGGTTTATCTGTGGGATGCGTCCGTGAAGTCTAGACCAAGCTATTCCGGCAAGGCCTTGAAATCGTCACCCGTGGTCGAGGCAGTTGGCTGATAACTGAGGAGATTCAGGGTGGGTCGAGGCGACGCAAAGCGGTCACACCAGCCGCTGGCGGTGCATGAAGGCGCCGACGCCATCCGTAAGTGGTTGTCGATACGCGGTGCCAGCGTGCGAGTCAGCCTGGCATTGGGCTGGCGCGCGTGGTTAGTGGAACTTTTGACGGATTGTGCGCCAGTCCGTGCAGGTTGAGATTTAGCGCTGCAATATATAGATATAGATGCGAATGGCTCAAATATAGGGTGGGTTTACCCTAAAGGGCACAAGAGCGTAGTTTGCGTAACCCACCAAGCGTTGCGCAGCAACACAACCCTTCTTTAGTGTGCCTGACGGCACGCTTGTGGGTTAAGGCACAAACTGCGTGCCTCTTGTGCCCTTCAGGGTAAACCCACCCTACATTTGAGCTGAGTAAGCGCCATTCGATAAAGATACGTCTGATCAGTGCGCCGCCGTCGGCGGTGTCTTGTCGGCGCTGACGCTAACGGGCACATCCACCTCATCGGTTAGTTCCGGGATATGCGGTGCGTCACCCAGATAGGTGTCGTCGTTATCGGTCATCGGATTGCGCTCGGGAGCGGCTGCGGCTGAAGAGGCGTCACCGGCATCGACCACCTGCGCCGGCGTGGCTAAACGCGCCGATGCGTTCACGTCCATCTGCAGGGCCGGGGGTTGTTCCGCGCACAGTTCCCGGGCGCTGCTGGCTAAATGCTGATAGACGGCGCGATAGCGCTCGGTCATATCCTCAAACAGGGTTGCCGACGTCTGGAAATGCAGGTTTACCTTGTCGCGATAAGCGACGAGTTCGGCGCGTGCGGCATCCAGTTCCTTCTCCAGTTCGCGGAGACGATCGTTGCGCGGAGTCATCTGCCAAGTCAGCAAAAAACCCAAGCCGAGCCCAAGGGCAAACGCCAGAACACCAAGTTCCCAATCCCAGATCATGTCGTCACCTATTCTGCATTGACGGTGGAACGGTCAGTATACCGTCAGTGTGAGAGGCTGGGTACTTGCCAAGCCTATTGATCGGCGTCAACTTTAGTCGTGTCGACGCAGCGCAGTTTCGTGAGCGGTTGAAATATTGAAGCCGTCATTGCGAGCGTAGCGCCCTAAAGGATACCCTTCGGTAAAGCAATCTCCCGGCAGTAGAGTCAATGGCTTGGAGATTGCTTCGTCGCTACGCTTCTCGCAATGACGGATTAATCTGAGGTTCCTTAACCTGATTGCGCGGTTGCCCGCCGAGATAGGCATGGATGTTCGCCGTGAGGCCGTCGACCAGGCGTTGCCGCGCCTCGCGGCTGGCCCAGGCGACATGCGGTGTGACAATCAGATTCGGCAGCCTGTGCAACAGCAATGGATTGCCGTGTCGTGGCGGCTCTTCGCTGAGCACGTCCACGCCCGCGCCACCGATCCGATTATGTTGCAGCGCGTAGAGCAGGGCGGCCTCGTCGACAATACCACCGCGCGCGGTATTGATCAGCAGCGCGCTGGATTTCATCAACGTCAATTCACGCGCGCCGATCAGCCCGCGCGTCGTATCAGTCAGTGGACAATGCACGCTCACGATATCCGCCGCCTGTAACAACTCATCCAGCGGCAGGCGCCCGGCGCGGTTATCGTCGGCGTTGCGTTGTGCAATCAAGGTTTGCATGCCGAAGGCAGTACCGACAGCGGCGACTGCGCTGCCGAGTTCCCCATGGCCGATGATGCCCAGGTTCTTTCCATGCAATTCCGTGGTCGGATAATCGAGCACGCTGAAGCCGAGTTGGTGGGGCCACAGACTGTGTGCGGCATGCTGCTGTTCGGCGAGTCGCCGTTGCAGGGTGAGGATCAGCGCGAACACATGTTCGACCACCGATGCCGTGGCATAGGCGGTGACATTGCAGACGGTGATCCCGTGTTCTGCGGCGGCGGCCAGGTCAATGTTGTTGGTGCCGGTGGCAGCGACGCAGATCAGTTTGAGATGCGGGGTGCGCGCCAGCAGTGCCGCGTCGATGACGAATTTATTGGTGATGGCGACATCGGCATCCTGCAAGCGACGCGCACCGTCAGCGGGCGTGGTCTGGTCATGAAATTCCCAGCGCTGCAGGCTGGCGCGCAGCGTGGTAAGGTCCAGATCCCGCGGGTGCAGGGTATCCAAATCCAGAAATACGCCATGGTTTAGTTCAGTGTGCATGGTTCTTATTTTCCGCCCAACATGCCAGTTTAAAGTGTATCAGGCGAAGTATTGCCTATAGAAGACATTGCGCGAAGTTCAATCCGCCACCGCGACGCTCTTGATGAGTGCGTGTACCGCAGTGCCCTCAGTCAGCTGAAGTGCCGCGCAGGACTTGCGCGTTATCCGCGCCAACAGCGGCGCGCCGCCCGCATTCAGATGCACGATCATTTGTGCCGGTCCGTGTTCCGTGATGGCGGTAACGCGCGCCGGCAGGCAATTGAGGATGCTGCTGCCTTGCGGTACCTCGAGGGCGAGCGCGACATCGCGTGCGGCAATGCGCAGGCGCAGCGGGGTGCCGATGTCGAAGCCGGTGGCAGCCAACGCAATCTGACCGGCGGCCGACTCCAGATAGGTCAAATGATAGGTGGCATCGGTCGCGCTCACCCGTGCATCGAGAATGGCGGCGGCGGTGTCGGCATGACTGAGTGGCAGGTCCGGGCGCGTGAGTAATTCCGCCAGCGGGCCCTGGGCACGTAACTTGTCCGGATTCCAAAACCACTAAGTAGTCGGCCAGACGCGTCACTTCTTCCAGGGCATGACTGACATAGATCATCGGCACCGCCAGTTCGCGGTGTAGCCGTTCGAAGTAGGGCAGGATCGCCTGTTTGGAGGCATGATCCAATGCGGCGAGGGGTTCATCGAGCAGCAACAGGTCGGGACTGGTGAGCAGTGCACGACCCATCGCGACGCGCTGTGCCTCACCGCCGGAGAGTTGCTCGACGCGCCGATTGAGTAACGGCGCGAGGGCGAGCCAGTCGATGACTTGATCGTAGGCGATGCGCCGTTGCCCTGTAGGTGTTCTGTTCCAGCCGTAGCGAAGATTGCCTTGCACATCGAGATGCGCAAACAGCGCCGCGTCTTGGAAGACATAGCCAACTCGACGCCGGTGTGTGGGCAAGTCAATACCGGCCTGCGTGTCCAGCCAGCAGTTACCGTTGACCTGGATTTCACCCTGCGCGCGTTCCAATCCACTCAACGCACGCAGCAGACTGGTCTTGCCGCTGCCGGAGTGGCCGAACAATCCGGTCACGCCGCGCCCCGGTAAGCTGAGATCGACGCCGAGCGCGAACGCACCGCGTTGCAGCGTCAGGCGGATATCCAGTGTGTTCAGCGGCTGATTCATTTACCGACCTGGGCATGCTGCCCGCCGCGCAGGGCATACAGGATCAACAGCACGACAAAGGCGAAGCCCAGCAACAACGCCGACCACAGATGCGCGGTCGAATACTGCAATGCTTCGACCTGATCGTAAATGGTGATCGACAACACCTGCGTGACACCGGGGATATTGCCGCCGATCATCAGCACCACACCGAACTCGCCGACAGTGTGGGCAAAGCCCAAGGTGATCGCAGCGAGAAACCCGCTCTTGGCCTGCGGCAGCACAATGCTCAAAAACCGGTCACGCCGATTCGCGCCGAGTGTCGCGGCCGCTTCCAGGGTGCGCTCTGCAATCCCCGAGAAGGCATTTTGCAGCGGCTGCACCACGAACGGCAGTGAGTAAATCACTGAGCCAATCACCAGTCCGGTGAAACTGAATGCGAGTGTCGGACCACCCAACGACTGCACGAATGAACCGACCGGTCCCTGCGGACTCAATGCGATGAGCAGATAAAACCCCAACACCGTCGGCGGCAACACCAAGGGCAAAGCGACCAAGGCCTCGACTACCGCGCGCAGGCGACAGCGTGTACGCGCCAACCACCACGCCAGCGGCGTGCCGAGCACCAGCAATACCAGTGTCGTCACGGTGGCGAGTCGCAGGGTCAGCCACAGCGGGCCAGTGTCGAGGAAGGTCATGCGAGGAGTATATCGAAATTCCCCGCGAACTCTCGCAGTGCATGCATCGCGGCCAAGGGTGCCTGCTAGCTACGTCATGAAATAGTTTGCCACGACGGCATACATCAACCGCTGAGATCTTCGGTCGTTCAACTCCACGGCCGGGCTTCGATGCGCAGCGAGCCGCGCAAGCCAGGTCTGACTTTCTGCTCGATGGGAATATCGAAAGCCAGCCCGGGCGTTGCCATCGCGCCACCTTCAAGCACGCGCGTCACCGCATCAACGCCTGGCTTGCCGGGGTTGATGTCCTGACGGCCATGCTTGATCCGCCAGCCGCCGAGGGCCTTCGCGTCGGGGATTGCCTCTACAAGAATCAGCTCGCGCAGGATGAATCCGCCTTCGTAGTGGCGTTTCAGGAAAATGTATCCGTCCACTTCGTAGTCGGGTACCAGCACTTTTATGTCAACCGCGAAGCTGACTGAATTGGAAGCCTTGACGCTCTTGCTCGGATCGAGAAACACCGTGAACAGATGTGGGCTCTTGCTGCGGTCGGGCAGCCGCGTGGTGCCGTCTTTGCCCGGGAACAGATCGTTGTAACTGCGGAATATGGCGGAGTTCTCGCGGACCTCGCGGCGTGTCATCTGCCACTGGCAGCCACGCACGCTGACTGCTATTTCGAACTGGTACGACGCGCGCACGGTCTTGCCTTCGTCGAACGCCTTCTGCACCTCCGACGGCAGTGTGATGTCGTCGATGTCCAGTATGCCGTCCACGCGCAGCGCACCGAACAGGAACCGCGTGAGGTTTTGGTAGCCCTCCTCGGAGTTGACGATGCCGTAGTGACCTGAGTGGCTACGGTTCACAAACGCGCGCGGCGAACTCACATCCGTACCGTCCGGGCCGGGCCCATGCGTGGTGGCGTTCTCGAGCCGCACCAGTCCGTCACTCGCATCGCCCGCCGCCCACGCCGAGATCCCGCCCGCCACGTTGTAATCACGCGGGTTGGTGCCGACGAGGTTAAAGATGCGCTCCGGTGGGAAGTTCTTCACCACCGAGACATCGTCACCCGTGGGTACATCGAGGTAAGTAGCCATCTTCTCGCGATTGAAATTGTTGACGTCGCCAAACGTGAGCCAGCCCGGAATGTTACGCACGATGCGCATGTCGATGCCGTTGTGCGGCGTGGCATAGGTAAAAAGCTTGTCCACCGCCCCGCGCGCCGCCGCAGAGCCGAGCTTCGTGTTCTGCAGGAAGGCCCGGCAGATCAGGCCGCCCATCGAGTGGGCGACAAGATGCACGCGGAAATCCTTGGGCGTCATCTGATTGCCCGGATTGGCGCAGACCTTGTCGCGAAGCCGCAGGATCAGCTGGTCCAGCCCCTTCGCAAAATGCTCGATGGGCGGCGCGCCCTTGCCGGTGCCAAAGTCCTGCGAGGCCTCGTCGTAGTAACGGTAGATGACGATGCAACGGTACGGGACCGGGTGGTCGGCACGTTCGGCCGCCACCAGGTCATCACCGTCGACGAAGACGTCCTCGTACTTGTGGTCGCTCATCAGGCGCACCAACGGCGACTCGAAAAAGAACCGCTTGACGTCGCCAGTCCACGCCACCCGCGACTTGGTCGAGCCGATATTGAAACCCATGTAAGGGTCGGCCACCGTCTCATCGATCTCACTCTGCGTGGCGGCGAAGCCACGGACGTAGATGATCGGGTGGTAGGGATGTTGCGCGGTCGTGGTCATCAGGGTATCTCCGTATATGGGTTAGGTCTGAACACTGCTTTGAGCACAGTGAGCCGCAAATCTATGCGTTGAGTGGGTGCCTGCTGCCTTTTCGGCCCTTTGTGGATGAACTCAAAAACTATAGCTCAAGCGAAGGGTTGTTCCATAGATGACTGGTGTTTCGTATGCGTAACGTTTGAAATCACAGGCGCTGCGCGGCTTCATCGCGCAGCGCCCCTTGGAGCGCAGTGTTAGGCCATTGTTACCAAGTGAGTGTCTTGGTGTTGTCCTTGAAGAGGGCACCGCCAGTAAGTTCTGGGTTCCCTACTTTCAGGCCAGGCAGCAAGTCGGACTCTTTGACGCCGTAGTGCTTCATGCACATTGGGCAAATAAGGACTGTTGCTCCTTTGCTTATGAGGTCGGATAGTGCCTTCTGATGGTCAGCGAACTTGGTGGAATTTGCCTTGGAGCCAATCAGCACTCCTTTGTCGTTCAAGAAGATCGTTAACGGATGCCCGCGTTCGTGCTGGTTTCCACCGAAAGTGATTGCCATGTTGGCGCGGTGTGAATCATCGCTAGTCAGGTTGATAAATAAAGGGTCTGTGTCCCCTGCAAATGCCGGAGCGGCGATAGTCCCTGCACATAGCGCCAGTGCTAGCAGTAGTTGAGAAATGAACTTCATTTAAACCTCCTTTTGGTTGGTTAAGATAATAGTGTGCAGGCCTAACGAATGATATGGACTCCCCCTGCTCCTACGGCATCGGATGTGCCAGATTGAGAGTGTTGGCCATCAATCAACGGAGCAGGAGGAGTGATCATGAACGTTACTACCCTGGGTATCGATTTGGCAAAGAACACCTTCAGTCTGCATGGCGTCGATGCGCACGGCAAGACCGTGTCTCGCAAAACCCTCAGTCGCGCCAAGCTCATGCCGTTCCTGGCACAACAGCCGCCCTGTCTGATCGGGTTGTACCACATCCCCGACATCCTAGAATTCGCCGCCTGGCTCGGCCTGACACCCCGGCAATACACCACCGGCGGCAAGATCCGCTCGGGGCGCATCACCAAACAGGGCGATGCCTATCTGCGCACCTTGCTGATCCACGGCACCCGTGCCGTGCTGGCGACACTCGGCGACAAACAGGATCGCCTCAGCGTATGGCATACGCGCACTCATCGCACGGCGTGGTTACAAGCGCGCCACGGTGGCCCTGGCCGCCAAGAATGCACGCATCCTGTGGGCGCTGATGGCGCACGGTGAACCTATCAAACAAGGACGGCATAGACACACACGCAGCATCGTCAACAAAGGAGTTACACCACCGCGTCACTGCAACGGCGATCGATGACAGAACGGGTACGACCTCGGTGAAAGCGCCTGTTTAGCTCAAGGGTCCAACAAGACCGTCTAACGAATCAGGCAGTCACCCAGCGCAACATCATCATGGCCAGAGCGAATGCTCATCAACAGGCCGAATGTAGAGCTGCAGTCTTATACCTGAAATGCATGACATCGGCGTTGCTTGACTGCAGGGGGAGTCCATGTAGCAGAGCTAAGGGGCAGACACAAGCGGCGCATACAATGCGAAGCATGCGCCGGTTGGGGCTGTCCAGCGCGAAGCGGCGACCTTGAGCGACTTGTTAGCTAGTTGAATCACTTCACCAGCTCTATGTCTCCCGGTTTCCACGTCTTGTTGAACCAGGGATCAAGCGGTCCATACAGCCTCAGAATCATGAACCAGCCTTTGCCGGGCAGAGTCTGCACCCAGTTACTCTCATAACCGGCAGGGGCTTTCGGTCCAAAATACACATCCACGGAGCCGTCGGCGTTGGTCTTTATGTTTTTGTCCTGACTGCTCACGCTCGGCGCTTTTTGATCCGTCTGGACCATGGAACGGGTTTGGTTGTCATACACGATGACCGACCAGAAATCCTTTACCGGTACGTTCGGCGGAATGTGCATCTTGTAAGTCTTGCCGCCATCGAATGGATTGCCGTTTGAATCCTGCACAGACCACGGATACTGCGAACCTTTGCCGACCATCTTCATTTCCATCGCAGGCGTGACGCCAGTTGCGAAGTAGTAGTAAAAGATATAGCCGTCCATATTGGTCACGCCGGGCGAGCTCTCGAACTTGTAACCGCCAAAGAATGGCAGACGCCAAGGGCTATCGGGATAAAAGTAGGCTTCCGGTGAACGGATTTTGAAAGCGATAGTGCGCGCGGTAACAGCACCGATATTCGCGGCATCAGTGAGGATTTTTTTCATGCGCTCGTCGGGGGAAAAGGGCTGGCCTTTAACAATGCCGATCGAAGCGAACAGTCCCAAGCAGTAGTGGGGTCAGAGCCTTCAGCCGGCTCTTCCTGAATCACCTGGTTCAGCAGATTCCAGAACGCGTAGTCACCAGGAGCAACAAAATTAGCTGGCTCGCCTGAAGCATTGGCAAAATTCATTGCAGGTGGATTAGCGGCATCAGCGAGTTGATAAATCTTGAGATTTTTCTTGACAGACTCAACGCCTGGCTTTGTTGAGCCATCGACAACAAATGCGCGGAAGAAAAACCAGTTGCCGTAAGTGCTTGGCCGCACGACAACATATCCCGATGGGACCTCACCCTGATATCCGGGTGGCAAAAAGAGGTATTTTCCGCCTTTACCCTTATCCTCTCCGGTAATGCCGACATCAGCAACCCAGCGATACCAGAAATCGTTTACTCCGCCCAGGACTTCAGGCGGAACTCTACGACCACCGGACCTTTCTTGGTATCGAGCCAGATGAAGTTGTAAATCGTGTTGTCGTTAGCGGTCAGTTCGACGGTGCGTGGATCAACGAGATTTTCCCAGATCACATCGGTTTGGTTATCCGGCCCGAACTTGCGAATGGAGTCGCGCATGCCTGCCTGGTTCACGATCGGAATGGCCATCAGATAGGCTTGCAGTGCACGCGAACGATCGAGATTGTCGTAGATTTTCTCAACGGTTTCGTCTGAAGGGTAGCCATAATTCAGGTTAAGCGTGCCAATAGAGCTTTCAATCTTGTCGGGCACAGCAACGCCGGGAGCGATAGGCGTTGCCATTTTCATCTGCTCTGGATTATCTGCGTAGACCGTACTAGACCATATAAGACAAGGCAAAATGGCATGAATAAGAATTTTCTTTACGTTAAGTTTCATTTTGCTCTCCTTTTATATTTCGGTTTAAACGATGGTGAGTTAAAAAACTAGCTAACGATTAAGGCCAGCCGCAGCCTGCGAAGCAGGCTGTCGGTTGGGGCGGCTGGTTATGCTGCATGAATCTCAAACTCAGTCACCTTAACGATGGGTTTTACGGTTTTATTTTCTTTTCTTAGCTCAACAAACCCATAGTGCTCCATAGTCTTTAAGGTTCTCGATAAATTGCTAGGTTGTCGGCCCGCAGCATCAGCAAGTTCAGACAGTGATTCAGGTTGCATTTCTTTAATCATTTTTAGCAATGCACGATTACTATCACTTAGTACCTCTGCAACCGATTTCATAGAAGGGAACCAGACTTTTGGTTCATTCTTCTTGGGCTTATACTCACCACGAGCAATGGACAGAACCCGATTACGGATTTGGTCTTGGGGCATTATGCCTATAACTATCTTTCTCATAATTCACCTCGTAAAAGTATTTACTACAGCCCCTTTAACACTTTTTCTACCTCCGCAAAGAAATCCGCTAATAGCTGCTCTGCCGACTCAAAGACATATGGAGTACCTTTGTCAGCGGAATTCATGTGTCTATGATCATAGGTAATACACCTGCCTTTATATCACCCTTTCTTTCTTGTCTTAATCGAATGAGCATTATCAAAGCCCATCACTCTTTTTCCATAACGATCATGTAACGTCAGACAGTATTTAATACGATGCGGACATTCTTTAGTTGCGCGCTCAAGCTGCCTAGCTTCAATCTTTATCCAATAACCGCCATCTTGCGCCAATATTAGGCCATCAAGATCGAGTAAGTAATCCAGTCCGTTGTCTTTACTCATGACGCGATATATTGTCTCATACTTATCATCGGATGATAAGCGTTAAACTTGAGCGCAAGGGGTGGGGAAAAACTCTATATCTTGCATTCTGTTACAGATCCAAGACTTTGCGGCATAACTACAGTTAGGGAGCCTAATGGAATAAACAAACGGAGCGCGGCACAAGGCGAGGTTGCCATCTGGTTGCTGCGGCATGTTCCCGACATCCGGTGTCTTCTCATGGCCGATAGCTTCGCCTCGATGGCGTCATAATTCAAGACAAGGGCTGTTTTTGTTCCTGGCCGCTCGTCACAGTCTTTGTGTGCTACGCCCTGCGCGATGGGTTTACGGCACTTCATACCCGTCGCGCGCAATGATTTCCCGTGCGGCCTTGCTTTGAAGATATGCCAGAAAACTCCGCGCCGCATCGATTGCGCGGCTGCTGCGCAGCAACACCGCGTGTTGTTCCAAAGAAGTATGCTGCTCGCTCGGGATCAGCCAATAGCGGTCCTGCGGCGCGTTGATCGCGAGCACTTGCGTCAAGGCGACGAAACCGAGTTCGGCGTTGCCCGTGTGTACGAATTGAAACGTCTGGCTGATGTTCTCGCCGGTCACTAGGCGGGATTGCACGGCATCCCAGCGCTGTAACTTCTGCAATACGGCGCGGGCGGCGGTGCCGTAGGGCGCGGTCTGTGGGTTGGCGATAGCGAGGTGATGGAAGTCATCGCGTTCGAGGCGTGCGCGCGGATCGCCGTTGGGGGCATACAGCACCAGCCGGCCGATGGCGTAGGTGATGGGCGACTCGGCAAGGCCTTGCTGGTGCAGGTCGGCGGGGCGTTCATGGTCGGCGGACAGAAACAGATCGAAGGGTGCGCCGTGCTTAATCTGCGCATAGAGTTTGCCGGTCGAGCCGCTGCTGATGCGGATGCGATGCGGGTTAGTCTGTTCGAAGGCGGACGCGATCTTTTGCAGGCTGGGTTGGAAATTGCTCGCGCAGGCGACGTTGATGTCGGCGGCGTGGGCAACTGAAAAGACGTCTGCGAAGTAGACGAGTGCGGCGATGAACAGCTGTGTGATGTGGCGATGCTGTGTGTGAGTTGGCATGCGAACTCAGGGAACCCGATCAGGTCAACAGCAATTCCATCAGCGCCTTCTGCGCGTGCAGACGATTTTCGGCTTCGTCCCAGACCACGCTTTGCGGGCCGTCGATGACTTCGGCGGCGACTTCCTCGCCGCGGTGCGCGGGCAGGCAGTGCATGAACAGCGCATCTTTGGCGGCCAGACGCATGAGTTTGGCATCGACCTGGAATGCGGCGAACGCCTGCGCGCGCGCGGCCTGTTCCTCTTCCTGGCCCATGCTGGCCCAGACATCGGTGACGACCAGATCGGCGCCGCGTGCGGCCGCGACCGGATCGTTGCTGACCTCGACATGACCGGCGGCGCAGGCGATGACATCAGCCGCGGGTTCATAGCCTTTCGGCGTGGCGGCATTCAATTTGAAATCGAATTGTTTGGCGGCGCCCATGTAGGAATTGCACATATTGTTGCCATCGCCGATCCACGCCACAGTCTTACCGCGGATATCGCCGCGATGCTCGATATAGGTCTGGATGTCGGCCAATAACTGGCAGGGATGGCAAAGATCGGTAAGTGCGTTGATGACCGGCACCCGCGAATGCGCGGCGAAGCGTTCGAGTTTCTCGTGCTCGTAGGTGCGGATCATGATGATATCGACCATGCGCGACAATACGCGCGCGGTGTCTTCGATCGGCTCGCCACGACCGAGTTGGGTGTCGCGTGGCGACAGGAACACCGCGTCGCCGCCGAGTTGCGACATGCCGGCTTCAAACGATACCCGGGTGCGCGTCGAGGATTTTTCGAACACCATGCCGAGGACTTTGCCGCGCAGCGGCTGATACAACTCACCGGCGTGCTGCTTGGCCTTGAGTTCGATCGCGCGCCGCATCAGTCCCTGAAGTTCATCGGGGGACAGATCGAGCAGGGTGAGGAAATGACGTGCCGGCATTGCTGCTTACTCGTGGCCGAGAAACTCGACGATCAGTTGGCTGGTTTCGGTGACGATGCGATCGGCTTGTGCATCGCTGATGATCAGCGGCGGCAACAAGCGCACGACTTTGTCGGCGGTGACATTGATCAGCAGACCGCGCGCTAATGCCTGTTTTACCAGTGCCGCACAGGGGCGGTCCAGTTCCACGGCGAGCATTAAGCCAAGGCCGCGAATCTCGACCACACCGGCGGTGTCGCTCAGCTGTTGGTGAAAGCCGTCGCGCATGCGCTGGCCGAGTTGCCCGGCGCGTGCGACCAGATTTTCTTGCTCCGTGGTGGCGATCACGGCCAATGCGGCGCTGCACGCCAGCGGATTACCGCCGAAGGTGGAGCCGTGATTGCCGGGCTCGAACAAGTTGGCGGCCGCGCCGCGCGCGAGGCACGCACCGATGGGCATGCCGTTGCCCAGGCCTTTGGCCAACACCATCACATCGGGTTTGATGGCGCTGTGCTGGAAGGCGAACCAGTGGCCGGTGCGGCCCATGCCGGTCTGCACTTCATCGAGCATCAGCAACCAATTGTGCTTATCGCACAGCGCACGGATACCGGCCAGATAATCGGCGTCGGGCACACGGATGCCGCCTTCGCCTTGCACCGGTTCGACCAGCACGGCGACGACGTTGTCGCTGTTGTCGGCGACGGCGCAGAGCGCATCGATATCGTTATAGGGTACGCGCACGAAACCTTTCACCAAGGGTTCGAAGCCGGCTTGCACCTTGCGATTGCCGGTGGCGGACAGTGTTGCCAGCGTGCGACCGTGGAAGCTGCTTTCCATGACGACGATGGCCGGTTCCTTGATGCCGCGCTTGTGACCGTGCAGGCGCGCGAGTTTGATCGCGGCTTCATTGGCCTCGCAGCCGGAATTGCAGAAGAACGCGCGCTCCATACCGGACAGTCGTGTCAGCTGCGCGGCGAGTTCTTCCTGCAAAGGAATTTCGTAGATGTTCGAGGTGTGGATCAGGGTGCTGGCCTGTTTGCACAAGGCCGCGCTCACCGCAGGGTGCGCATGCCCGAGTCCGCACACGGCGACGCCACTCAGTGCGTCGAGATATTCCCGGCCCTCGCTATCCCACAGTTGCGCGCCCTGTCCGCGCGCGAAGCGCACCGGCAGTCGAGCATAGGTGGTCATCAAGGTACTGTCAGTCATGGTTGTCCTGGCCCTTAAAAAGCAAACGGCAGCCCAGAGAGCCGCCGGAAAGGGGTCGATTCTAACGAGGCACCGGGCAGGGTGCAAATGCCTGACGGTGTGAATTTAAAATGACAAAGCCCGGCACAGGGCCGGGCTTTGTCAGGAGGCGCCGGAGTTGCCCGGCACGCGCCTATTTAGATCAGATTCTAGATCAGATCAGTACGGCAGGCCGTGCATCTGGCCGGTCATACCGAGCAGCATGGGAATCGACAGCAGGGTGTTGGTGCGCGAGGCCATCAGGGCGACGACCTTGGCCTTGGCGATGGCTTCCGGCGTGGACGTCACGATGCCGAGAATTTTCTTCTGGTTCGGCCAGATGAACACCCACACGTTGAACAGCATGATGGTGCCCAACCATGCGCCCATACCGATGACCTTGTAACCTTCGGCAAAGGTGAAGGCGGCCATAACGCCGGAGCCTTCCGCCGCGTGCATGGCTTCCAGGGCCAGCGCGCCGGTCAACCAGGTGGCCACCGCGGCCCAGCGGAACCACAACAGGGCGCGCGGGGCGATGTACTTATTGATGGCCGCCGCACCGGGGCCGCCACTGCTGGCCTCGGCCAGGGCCTTGCCCACGCCGGGAACCTGCACGAAGTTGAAGTAGTAGAGCAGGCCGATCCAGGTGATGCCGAACAGCACATGCAACCAAACCCAGAATGCCCACGGGTTGGGCGTATTGGTCACGCCGAGCGCAAACATGATGATGATCGCCAGGACAAAACCAGCAATGATAGTGCCCGCGATGGACTTGAGTGGGTTCATGGTCGGTCCTCCGAAAAAACCGTTATAAATAGCGTTGAAAAACGTGTGGTTCAGAAATGTTGAGTGTTTTTCTAAGGTTCGGCAGGATAAGGCAGTCGTCAGGTCATTGCAATATGCCAATGTTGAGGATGCCGCGTAGAGTGCAGGGGTGTTTTGTCGGCTTGGACAGGCTGATCGTCGACGCCGCGTTTCGGTATGGCACGCAGCTGCCGGATGTCACGCTGGTCGCACCGGAATTCGTCGATACCAACCTGACAGCTTGGTTGCCAGCTGCGCGCGTAACACCGATGTCGGTGCGGCGACGCCAGGCGCCTGCCGATCCGCAGTGCTTGATGAGGAAGGTCTGGTCGTCCCACCCGATGCGGCGGCTGCGCCCGGTGCTGTTGGCGGGAATTGGTTGAACGTTCGCCTATTGTCCGGCGAGTTCACTGCCACAATCGTCGTCGGCGAAAGTTTGCTGCGGGCCACGCCCGGTGGTGGCGGATGTGGGCGTGGAGCCGCATAATGCCCAGGCAAATTACAAATAGCAGGAGTGGCTACATGAATTCGGTGATACGTGCAGTGATGGTGGCGGTGTGGATCGGTCTACTGTCGGGATGCGCGGCGGCGGTGGTCGGTGGTGCGGCGGCCGGTGGCTATTATGTTGGTACGGATGACCGCTCGGCGAGTCAGATCGCACAGGATGCGACCATCACATCGACCGTGAATTCGCGCTATCTAGGCGACGATTTGGTACAAGCGCGCATCATCAACGTCGATACCTACAACGGCGTCGTGACGTTGTACGGTAACGTGCCCAATCAGACGGTGGTCGATCGTGCGGTAGAACTCGCGCGCACCGTGAAGAACGTGAAGCAGGTCGTGTCCAAGCTGACCGTTGGCGCGAATTAAGAAAAAGGGTCCGCCCGAATGGCACTTACTTAGGCGGCCCCATTATCGATGCCTATTATCGATGATCGATGTAGGGTGGGTAGAGGCACGTCGTTTGTGCCGTAACCCACCAAACGTGCCGTCAGGCACACCTTAAAAAACGGGTTGTGTTGCTGCGCAACGCTTGGTGGGTTACGCAAACTACGCTCTTGTGCCCTTTAGGGTAAACCCACCCTACATTTGAGCTTTAAATTAAGTGCCATTCGACGCTGCCCCCCCCCGCTTGTGCAAGGGTTGACTCATGTGCGGTATCTGCGGTGAATTGCGTTTCGACGGCCGCTCGCCAGATCTAGGCTTGCTGGCGCGCATGAGCGCGCGTCTGGCGCGGCGCGGCCCGGATCACGAAGGCAGTTATGCCGACGGCCCGCTGGCCTTCGGTCATCGGCGCCTGGCGGTGATCGATCTGTCGCCGCATTCCAACCAACCGCTGGTCGATCAGAAGCTCGACCTCGCCTTGGTGTTCAATGGCACCATCTATAACTATCCCGAGCTGCGCGAAGAGCTGCGTGGGCTGGGTTATCAGTTCTTTTCCAACGGCGATACCGAAGTCATTCTCAAGGCGTATGCAGCCTGGGGCGAGGCCTGCGTCGAACGGCTGCACGGCATGTTCGCGTTTGCCATCTGGGATATGGAACGCCAGCGTCTGTTTCTCGCGCGCGACCGTTTCGGCATCAAACCCCTGTATTACAGTTTCGCCCGCAATCAATTCCGCTTCGCCTCGACCAGTCAGGCCTTGCTCGCTGCCGGCGATGTGAATACCGACATCGATCCGATTGCGCTGCATCATCAGTTCACGCTGCATGCGGTGATCCCCGCGCCGCGCACGATTCTGCGCGGCATCCGCAAACTCGCACCCGGCCACACGCTGACGCTCGAAGCCGATGGCCGCAAAACTGCGCGGCGCTATTGGCGCTTGAAAGCGACGCGTCCCGAGCGCGCGCTCAGCGAGGATGAATGGACCGAGGCGATTCATGCCGCGTTGCGCGAGGCGGTGCGCAAGCGCATTCAGATCGCCGACGTGCCGGTGGGTGTGTTGTTGTCCGGCGGTTTGGATTCCAGCTTGCTGGTCGCGTTGCTGGCCGAGGCCGGCGTGAAGGATCTGCTGACCTTCTCGGTCGGCTTCGAAGATCAGCCGGAAGAGAAGGGCAGCGAGTTCGAGTATTCGGATCAAGTGGTCGAGCGGTACGCGACCCGTCATCACAAATACCGCATTCCCAACGACGAAGTGCTCAAACGCCTGCCCGAGACAGTGGACAATATGGCCGAGCCGATGTTCGGTCAGGACGCGGTGGCGTTTTATATGTTGTCCGAGCAGGTATCGAAGTCGGTGAAAGTGGTGCAAAGCGGTCAGGGCGCCGACGAGGTGTTCGGCGGATATTTCTGGTATCCGCGCATGGTCGCGGAAACCGGCAGTGATCTTGAACGTTTCCGCAAACATTATTTCGACCGCGACCATGCCGAATTCGCCGACATGATCGCACCTGAGCTGCAAGGGCCGGATTACACCTCGGCCGCCATTGCCGCGCGGCTGGCCGAGCCCGACGCCGATGAATACATCGATCGCGTGCTGCGCCTGGACGCGACGACGCTGATCGTCGACGATCCGGTCAAACGGGTGGATAACATGACCATGGCCTGGGGCCTGGAGGCGCGCGTCCCGTTTCTCGACCATGAATTGGTCGAACTGGCCGCGCAGATGCCGCCGCAGTACAAACTTGGCTCGGGCGGCAAACATGTGCTCAAACGCATCGCCCGCGGCATTGTCCCGGACGCGGTCATCGACCGGCCCAAGGGCTACTTCCCGGTGCCGGCCTTGAAATACGTGCGCGGCGAGTTTCTGGAGTTCATGCGCGATATCGTGAATTCAAGAGCTTGCCGCGAACGCGGCCTTTATCAACGTGGCTATGTCGAGCGCTTGCTGGCCGACCCGGAAGGGCAACATACGCGCATTCTCGGCAGCAAACTGTGGCACCTGACCCTGCTCGAATACTGGCTGCAACGCAATGTGGACATGAAACCCACTTGAAATCTGAACTTTTTTCCCCCATCTCACCGGCGTAGACTGCCTGCAAGTTCCGAACTGCGCCGGTCTCGGCGAGAATAGCCAACCCTAGTAGCGCCTGGCGGCGTGTGAAATGAGGTATATCAGTATGGATGTAATGGACAGAATCAAAGACGCCGTGGAGAGCAACGCCATCGTCATTTTCATGAAAGGCACACCGCAAATGCCGCAGTGTGGTTTTTCCAGCCGCGCCTCGCAGGCGTTGGCCGCATGCGGTGAAGAGTTCGCCTTTGTGAACGTTTTGGCCGATCCCGAGGTATTTCAGAATCTGCCGCGCTACGCGAACTGGCCGACCTTTCCGCAGATTTACATCAGCGGCGAACTCGTCGGTGGTTGCGACATCACCCTGGAGCTGTTCCAAAAGGGTGAGCTGCAGAAGCTGGTAAAAGAGGCCAAGGCCAAGACCGCACAAGCCTGATCGATCGCTAAGCGGTGTTGCAAAAACCCCGTCGCGGGATGACCGCGGCGGGGTTTTTTATGTGCGCAGTACGGTGACGCACCGTGGCGGACATTCAGATTGATTTAAGGTTCGGGGCATACCCTACGCTTGAGAACAGAGCCAGGCGTGAGTGCTTGGCAGAAACACAGACACAGAAAGCGAGGGATGCAGCGATGAAACGTCGAACAGTAGTAAGTGGCCTGGCGAGTATTGCCGCGGTGGCATGGTTGGGCTTGGCGCTGCCGGTGCACGCCGAAGATGATTTTGTCTACGGGCGTGAATTGATGACGCAGCAGGAAATGACCGAGCATCGGGCGCACATGCGCAGCCTGAATACCGAACAGGAGCGCGAGGCTTATCGCCTGGAACACCACAAGCTCATGCAAGAGCGCGCACGCGAACAAGGTAAAACCCTGCCCGATGCAGCCGCGTTCGGGTGGTCAAGGCATGGGGCCGGGTGGCGGCGGTATGGGGCCAGGCGGTGGCGGTATGGGACCGGGCGGTGGTATGGGATCCGGTGGCGGTGGCCGCATGGGCCCGCCCTGACCAAGTTGATGTGATAGCGCAAACTTAAATCGAGATTATGGAGATGCAAACGATGACAACGACTGTGATGCAAACCGCGTCAGGCGATAAGGCCGTGACCCGCGAAGTGAAGGTGTGGGATCCACTGGTGCGAGTTTTTCACTGGACGCTGGTCATCGGCTTCTTCACCGCCTATTTCACCGAAGGCGAAGATGAGACGCTGTTCCTGCACACCTGGGCCGGCTATGTCGTAGCCAGCTTGGTGCTGGTGCGTCTGCTATGGGGCTTCATCGGCACCCGCCATGCGCGCTTCCGTGATTTCGTGTTTCGATGGGCGGTGGTCAAGGCCTATCTCTTGGATGTGCTGCGGCTCAAGCCGAAACGTTATCTTGGGCACAATCCGGCCGGCGGGTTGATGATCGTGTTGTTACTGATTAGCCTGTCGTGCACCGTGTTCTTCGGCATGGGGCTGTACGCGGTCGACGAGAATGCCGGACCGCTGGCCGGTTGGTTGGGTGGCTTGGGCGAGTCATGGGAAGATATTTTCAAGGAAGTGCATGAGTTCTTCGCCAACTTCACTTTGTTTTTGGTGGCCATGCATGTCGCTGGCGTGCTCGTCGAGAGCCTGTTGCATCGAGAAAATCTGGTGCGGCCAATGTTCACCGGACGTAAACGCGCAGAAGACTGAAGTCGTAGTCGTAGCCTGGATGGAGCGCAGCGCACAAAAGCGCGAAGCGCGTTGAACGCCCGCAGGGGAGCGTAGCGCGGAATCCGGGAAAGGGCGGCCCTTCCCGGATTACGCTGCGCTTCATCCGGGCTACATATCTTTGGGCCACGACAGGAAATACGATCATGCGGACTTTGATGCTCATCGCTGCTGCGTTGCTGCTCCTGGGAGCATTTCCCGCCGTGAGCCATGCCAGCGACCACGACGACGCGCGCAAGCTCAGCGAGGCCGGGACTATCGTGCCGCTGGAACACATCACCGCGCAGGTGCGTGCGCGGCATATCGGGACAATCCTGGAAGTCGAGTTGGAGTCGGACGACGATAAGCATTACTACGAGGTCGAAGTGGTCGACAATGCCGGAATCGTGCGTAAACTGCGCTACGATGCGGTTACGGGTGAACTGCTCAGCGACAGGCCGGATGATTAATGGAGATGTTAATCAGACGTAGCCCGGATGTAATCCGGGATGGCCTCCGCCGGTTCCCGGATTGCATCCGGGCGACCTGACTGATGAGAAGTAACCTGGGGCAACCGCACACACGGAGTTAGCGCATGCGCCTCTTGCTCGTGGAAGACGATGCCGGCCTCGGGGCCAGCCTGAAGACGGGATTGGAACAACAGGGTTTTGCCGTCGACTGGCAGGATAACGGCGTCGATGGACAATTCATGGGCGAGCAGGAACCCTACGATGCCATCGTGCTGGATCTTGGTCTGCCGCGTCGCCCGGGTCTGGAAGTATTGCGTAACTGGCGCGGCGGTGGACTGGCCACGCCGGTGTTGATCTTGACCGCGCGCGATGCCTGGCACGAAAAAGTCGAAGGCTTCCAGGCCGGCGCCGACGATTATCTGGGTAAACCCTTTCATGTCGAAGAACTGGTGGCGCGCTTGAATGCGCTGATCCGGCGCGCCTCCGGTGTTGCCCGCCCCGATCTGCAGAGCAACGGTCTGGAACTGGACGACAGCCGCCAATGCGTGCGCACCGCCGACGGCCGCGATATCGAACTCACCGGTACTGAATTCCGTTTGCTGCGTTATTTCATGCTGCATCCCGGGCGCATCCTGTCCAAGAGCCAACTCGCCGAACATGTCTACGATTACGACTCCGAAAAGGACAGTAACGTCATCGAGGTATATGTGCGTCGCTTGCGGTTGAAACTCGGTGACGACCTGATCGACACCAAGCGCGGTCAGGGTTATGTGTTCGGCGCGAGCCACACATGAAATCTATTCTATGAACTCTATTCAGACGCGACTGAACAGTGGTCTGGCCCTGAGCCTGATCGTCGTGTTCGTGATCTTGGGTGTCGGCATGAGTGTATCGTTCCGCATGCTGACCGAAGGCTACATCATGTCGCGTCTAGAGCACGATGCCGAAGGCATGCTCTCAGCATTGCAGCTGCGGCCACGTGGTCATGCGCCCGAGCTGCGCACCGATCGACTCGATCCGATCTACCAGCGGGTCTTTTCCGGACATTATTTCCGCATCGACATCGACGGCCATACGCTGCGTTCGCGTTCGCTGTGGGATGAAGATTTGGCGGTGCCCGCGGTAGCCATCGGCGCGAGTGCACGGCTGCGTCTACCCGGCCCGGAACAGCAAATGCTGCTGACGTATGTCGCCAGTTACCGCAAGGCCGGTAGCGATATACGCATCGCCGTGGCCGAAGATCTGTCGCCGATCCGTGCCGAGGTGCGCCGTTTCCAGCTGCGTTATGCGCTGTTCGGTTTGGTGGCATTGGCGCTGTTGTTGTTTTTACAGCGCACGATCCTGCGCCGCGGCCTAACACCGTTGACGACAACCCGTCAGGAATTATCCGAACTGGAACGCGGCGAACGTACGCAGTTGAGTGACAACATGCCGCGGGAAGTGCGGCCGTTGGTGGTGCAGATCAATCAACTGCTGGCAACGCTGCAGCAGCGTCTGCAACGTTCGCGTAATGCCGTGGGCAATCTTGCGCATTCGCTGAAGACACCGTTGACGTTGCTTGGCCAGATCGCCGATCACGAGGGGCATTTCCAGGATGCCAAGGTGGCCGCGCAGGCACGTGCGCTGGTAGAGAAGATTCGCACCCTCACCGAACGCGAACTCAAACGCGCCCGGCTGGCTGGCGCAGTCGCACCCGGCGGCCGTGTGCATCTGGCGAGCGAGATGGAAGCCTTGAGCAAGGTGCTCGGGCAGATCTATCGCGAGCGTGCGCTACGCATCGACGTCGATATACCCAGTGAATTGCGTTTCGCCGCGGACCGTGAAGACATGCACGAGTTGTTCGGCAACCTGCTCGACAATGCCTGCAAGTGGGCGCGCAGCCGGGTGCGCGTGCGTGCACAAGCGCAGGGCGACGGCATTCGTGTAACCATCGAGGACGACGGTCCGGGGTGCGATGCAGATGAGCTGGAACGACTCAATCAGCGCGGCGTGCGCGTCGACGAAGATGTCACGCCCGGCTACGGTTTGGGCTTATCGATCGTTCAGGACGTGTTGGATCACTACGGTGGACGATTGCGTCTCGACCGTTCGGCGGAATTGGGAGGATTCTTGGCCGAAGTGGAGTTGGGGGTTGCCGCGTAGAACGCGATGAACCATCCCATGTAGCCCGGATGCAGCCGCAGGCGGAATCCGGGAGCATCCCCGGATTACTCGCTGCGCTCGCCCTACGGGCCGCCCTGCAGGCGTTCAACGCGCTTCGCGCTTTTGTGCGCTACGCTACATCCGGGCTACGGTTCTGGAGCGACTATTCACCACCTTTCGGGTGATGGAGGTGCCTGCGTGAAACGTATGATCTTGTCCGTGTGATTCCGTGGCAAATGCGGTTTATAGGGTTATGACTTATGCGCAAGACGGCGCGCATGATCGATCTGCGCGCTGTCTTACGGCTACCGTCTTCAAGATCAGTGAATCGGAATCGTGGCCTCTAGCACCTGGCTGGCCAATTCATGCGACGTCTTGGCCAAATCGTCCACGGACAGAAAGCCACTGATGGCCTCGTTCCGATCCAGCACCACCAGCCGGCGTACGTGATGATCGATCATCAGCTTGGCGGCCGCCTCGAGTTCCAGATCCGCGTAACAGGTCTTGACGGCATTACCCATCACCTCCTTGACGCGGGTGCTGATGGCATCGCGCCCGGTCGCAGTGACGCGCACGCAGATATCACGGTCGGTGATGATGCCCACCAATTGACCGTTATCCACCACCGGCAGCGAGCCGATATGCAGATCGTGCATTTTCCGCGCGGCCTCCTTGGTGCTCTCCATCGGCGCAATGGTTTCGACCGCCGATTTCATCAGGTCTTGTACTTTCATGAGTATTCTCCTGTCTCAGTGAACGGGCGTTGCGGCTTCGAGCACGGCACCGGCCAGCTCATGTGATCCACGTACCAGATCATCCACCGAGAAAAATCCGGCCAGGCTCGCATCGTTATTGAGCACCAACAGCCGACGAATATGGCTGGAAGCCATTAATTTTGCCGCCGCCGCGATATCTTGATCGGGCGTGCAGGTAACGACCTGCGTGGTCATGATTTTGGATACCGGTGCGGAATTCAGGTCGTGACCCATGGCGATAGCAAAGCAGGCCAAGTCGCGGTCGGTGATGATCCCGAGCACCTTGCCATCTTCCACAACGGGCAGGGCTCCGACGCCCATTTCTTTCATTTTACGGGCCGCACCGCGGAGATTGGTCGAGGGCGTAATCGACTCTACATGCGACGTCATCAGTTCACTTACTTTCATGACAGGTCTCCTTGGAAATTCTGCTCTATAAACAATTCGTACTCGCGCCGAACCTTGCGGGCTGCACTTATCAGCGCCTTCCATGCTGTTATGAAAAGCCCGTCTAAAACCTATTTAATGTTTAGCAGATTCACCCGGCAGCCACCTTGACCTCGCGCAAGGGAATCGTAATTGTCGAAAGAAAGGTTAGGCCATGGTCATCGTGCAGGATCGCGGCGGTCAACGGTTGAAGCTCAGCCCGTCGGCGCAGCCGAGCACCGCAGTCCTTTTGGCGAGCCTCGTGTCTGAGCCGCGTAGCGGCGAGTTAGGCAAGCGCGCAAAAGGGCGAGGAGCGCAGGGAACCCGCGCAGCGGGCAAGCCGTCGGGACGCCTTTCTTTTGGGTACTTTTCTTTGGCGGAGCAAAGAAAAGTACCTCGCCCCAGCAGGGGCGAAACAGAGGCTGAATTGCGCAGCAGCGCAGAACAAAAGTCTAATGCCCTTCCAGCTTCGCCAACTCCCGCAAAATCCCCAACACCAATTTCTCTCCGGACTCGCCCATGCCCTGACACAACTTGTCCGCATCGCGTTCGCCGGTGACCAGTGGGCGGACGATGCCGGCGAGGCGTGCCATATCGCCGCCGGCTTGTAACATCTGCGTGGCCATGGTGGCGATCAGTTGCAGGGCTTCGAGACTGCCGCCGCGCGCGGCGTGAATCATCGAGGCCAAGCCCGGTGCGGCCATGTTGGCGTCGAACTCCTGCGCCAGGTCGGGCAGGGTGGCGGGATTCTGCAGGCCCATCAAAATGGATTCGATAATGATGAAGTCTTCTTCATCAAGGTGGCGAAAGGCGCCAATCTCGCGTTTGCCGGCGAGGATTTTGCGGATTGCGGCGACCAGATCGGTCCAGCCGTTGTCACTGGCCTGCTTGAGGATATCTTCCAGATCGGTGATGACACCGCGGTTGTGGCAGGCAATGACGACGCGGTGTATCAGCCCCGCGTGCGCTTGCACTACCTGCTGGGATTTTTCCGGGAGCGTGGGCATGGCTGGCTGGCCTCGTATTGCGGTGTGGCCCGAGTGTAACCAAAGCGGTCTGGCCATGGAACGCATGGAATCTGTCGCGAGCTTACACGTTAGCTGTGTGTGCTGTGCGCGGGCGCACCCCAGGCCATCAACATGGCCAGCAGCGCCAATGCCCAGACGATGACCGCGCCGCTCGAAAAATCGTACACGGCTGAGGCCGCTAGCCCGAGTGCATAGCCGGCGATGCCCAGCCCATAGCCCAGCCACAGACGCCGCGTAGCGGCATAATTGCGCGTCGCCAAGGCCGGCACGATCAGCGTGGCGAACACCAGATACACGCCGACCAATTGCACCGAGGCGGTCACGGTCACGGCGAACAATGCATAGAAGCCGAGATGGCCGAGTCGCTTGCCGATGCCAAACCACAAGGCCAACACCGCGCCATACAGCACCAGCACCGGCAGCAGATCGCCCGGCGCCACCCACAGGATCTGTCCGACCAACATATCCTTGAGGTGTTCGCCGACGTGCGGATTATAGGCGAGCAATAGCACACCGGCACTCGCCGCGAGCACGAACAGCACGCCGATCAGCGCCTCCTGTACCTTGGGCCATTGCTTGTCGCTCCAGGTCAGCAGCAAGGCGCCGAGTAGGGCGGCGCTCACGGCGGCCAGTTGCGTTGCCCACGCTTGGTCTTCCCAACCGAAGGTGTGCGCGGCGATCACGCCGAGACCGGCGATCTGCGCGATGGCAAGATCGATGAACACAATCCCGCGACTGAGCACCTGTTGTCCGAGCGGCACATGCGTGGCGACGACCAGCAGACCGGCCAGAAAGGCCGGTCCCAGGATCAACAGACTCAGATCGTCGAGATTCATTTGATCGCGCCCAGCAGCTGCGCGAGCGTGTCATCGAATAGCGCGAACAGATCCTTGCGCATTGTCGTTGCCGCCGACGGTGAAGGGCAGTTCCACCGCCGGTATGCCGGCTTGCTTCGACAACCATTCGGAAGAATGCCCGTCTTGATAGGCCGCGCGGATCACCATGCGCGCGGGCTGTCGATGCAGTTGGGTTAGCACCTCGGCCAGATAGCTGCTGGACGGGGGAACGCCCGGTTTCGGTTCCAGCGTGGCCACTTCGACGAGCCCCAGCCAGTCCTGCATTTACACCCAGCTTTTATGCTGCACGACGATGGCCACACCGCGCAGCGGTGCCGCTTGTTGTTCCCAGCGTTGCATGGCTGCTTGCCAGCGCGCCGCGAAGGCCCGATGACGCTCGGCATAGGATGCCGATTGAGCGGCATCGATTTCGGCGCAGACGTTGCGCCAGCGCCTGCGCCACCTTGGCGATGTTGCGCGGGTCGGTCTGGATGTGCGGATTACCGTACGGCATGCACATCGCCTTCGGAGCGATCCAGGCGTGCCGGAATCTCCTTGAGTGGCACGTGCTCCGCTGCCAGGAAATGGCCCGGCTTTCCCGGCTGCACGCTGGTCGTTGCTGGCCTTGCGCAGCAGCATCGGCAGCCAGCCGGTTTCCAGATCGGCACCGGTGCAGACCAGCAGGTCGGCTTGGCGCAACTTGGCGATCAGCGTTGGTCGCGCCTCGATGCGATGCGGGTCCTGCAGCGCGGCGCTGGCAGTGAATACCTCGACGCGATCACCGCCGAGTTCCTGTGCGAGCGCCGCCCATTCGGGTTCGCAGGCGAACACATCCAGTGCTGCGGCGCTGCGCACGCTCAGCAACAGGGTGAACATCATCAAGATTTTTTGCATTTTCATAACGTGTGCTCCTAAGCGTTCGCGGCCAAGGCCGCTCGTATCATGCCTATCAATACTGATGCGAGCCGTGTGCGCCCAGGCTCATGATGTACTGCAGATACCACTGATCGTCGGCATCGGTCTGCGACTCGTCGCGGTTGTATTGCACGCGGATGCGACTGAATTCGCTGCGCGAGTAGTCGAACATCAGTCCATAGCGGTTGGGATCGTGGCCGGCGGCATCGAGACCGGCCTCGGCGAGCACGTCCGCGTCGCTGCCGCTGTTGTCCGCAGTCAACCGGTCATAGCGCAGACCTGCGCGCCAGCGCGGCATGAACTGATAGATGGCCTGGGCATACCAGCCGTCCTGTTCACCGTCATAACTCGTCTCCTCGATCGGGTCTTCGGCGATGCTGATCAAACCCTCTTCGTCACGCAGAAAATATTCGGCCTGGAACTTGAAGTTGGTGCGGGTGGCGTTGCCGCCCGGCGCCCACTTCCAGACGAAATCCAGGGCGCTGATCTGGCTGTCGCCGGTGAAGCTCACCTCGGCCGCTTCGCCGCCATGCTCATGCGCATGACCGCCGCCGGCGCGATCGACGACATCGGCGCGCCAGTGCGACACGCCCAGTTGCCAACTGTTGCTCACACCGACATCGCCACCGAGTTTGGCGAACAGTGTGCCCGCGCCAGTCCCGTCGTGCGTATCACCGGCGGCGGGCCAATCGCCGCCGCGCAGCCATTCCGCACCGACGTTGAAGTACTGATCGGTGGGCGCCAGCCAGCTGAGTTGCACACCGTCGTCATTGAGTTGGTCGCCGAACATGGCCCGATAGACGAGCGGCGCGTCGGCGAAATCCCAGGCATGGGTATGCTGCTGATTGAGATAGCCGATACCGGAATAGAAACGGCCGCCACGCAGATTGAGTCCGTTGCCCAGCGCAGCTGTCTCCATGAACGCCTCTTCGAGTTCGATCTCGGTAGCGCCTTCGTGTGAGGCGATGGCGGCGGTGAGCTGGCCAAAGAACATGTCGTCGGCGTTGGCGCTGATCATCAGCTCGGAATGCTGGACCGAGAAACCCTCTTCGCCAAGGCCCGCCTCGCCACCGAGTTGGAAACCGGGCAGGGCGTACTCTTCCGGATCGTTGGAAAACTGCGTGAGTTTACCGTCGAGGATGAGGCTGATCGCGGGGTTGAAGGCATTTGCCGCTGAACGCGGTGGCGGCGCTGCCGCTGCGGATATTGTCGCAGATGTCATAGCGGATGTCGTCGCCGCGGATTGTGCTTCCGATGCCGCCTGTTTGGCGGCCTGCGTCTCTGCCTCGGCCTGTGCGAGGCGCGTCTCCAGGGCCTGGATGCGGCGTTCGTAGTCTGACTGCAAGGATTGAATCTGCTGACGTATCGCGGCGAGTTCGTCAGGATTGGCGGCGGCCGACGCAAAAGTCGGCAGCAAGGCGAGCGTCATGCTCACGGCAAGTGTGCTGGTTTTCATAAATTCCTCGAATGTGATCACGTGCCGCACAGACATGAGCTATGCGGTCAATATCGATTCGGTATCAATTCTGGCCGAGGGTGGCCGACTCATTACCGGGGTTGATTCAGATCAGAGGAAAGACGGGGGTGCGCGTGCGGAAAAATAGCGAATGGAGGCGGATATGAACCCGGCAATGGCCGTGATCAGGGGTTGTTCGGTCGCTGTGGGCACAGAAAGTGCGGACGCTGCGCTGGGTAGAGCATGCCCGAAATGAGTGGCAGCCAGACATTGCGCGCAGTCGGTTTCGTCGCCACCGTAAGCCGGCCGGATGCTGGGAGAGTCCGGCATATATGTCGAAGGCAATAGCACGCCGCGCAAGAACGGTGTCGCGAGTGTGATCGGCGAGGCTAATGGCGATGCCGGGTCTGCGTTGGACGAGGATGACAACGGTCGTTTGCAGGTTTCGGAACTGCATTACACGCAAGGTGTCGGTCCCGGCAAGATCACGCTGGGTCTGTTGGATGTCACGGGCTTTCTCGATACCAATGCGGTCGCCAACGATGAAACGACGCAATTCCTTGGCACTAGTTTTGTGATTAATCCGACCATCGAATTTCCTGACTACACCTTAGGTGGTGTCTATCATCAGGAGTTGGCTGAAGCTACCTCGCTGTCCTTCGTGTTGACCAGTTCCAACGGGTTGGGCGACAACCCCGAGCGCAGCTATTCGGAATTGACCGATGTCGGTGAAGACGGCAAAGGCGTGTTCACGGCCGTCGAGGGCGGCTTCCCGCTGGCGGGCACGCAGATCGGTTTGGGTGCGTGGTTGAGTACGGCCGATCACGACCGTCTCGATGGCACCGCGACCGACGAAGACAACTATGGCGTGTATTCCAACATCGACTTTGCTGTCGGTGATGTGCAGATGAACGTGCGGTTGGGCTTGGCCGACGACACGGTGTCACAGGCCGATACGTTCATCGGTGTGGCGGCCGAGATACCCACTTCACTGGCGCCGCTTGGGCGTGGCTATCGGTCAGATCGGCTTGGCCGATGATGCGCAGGCGCCGGGGCTGGATGATATTACCCAAGCCGAGGCGTATCTGCGTTTTGAATTGAGCGAGCCGTTCCAGATTACGCCGTCGGTGCAGTGGATCTCCAACACCGGCTTCGACAGCTCGGATACGGTGCTCGATGAGGATCAAATCATTTATTCGCTGCGCGCGAATTACACGTTCTAATCGGCCTACTCGGCGTCAGTGCGAAAGCCTTTCCACAGATTCACGATCGCGCAAAACAAATCCGCTGTGCGTTCGGCGTCATACGCCGCCGAGTGCGCAGACTTTTCATTCCACTCGAAACCAGCCGCCTGTACGGCGCGCGCCAATACCGTTTGACCAAACGCCAGGCCGCCGAGAGTGGCGGTGTCGAAGGTGCTGAACAAATGAAATGGATTGCGTTTGATCCCGGCGCGCTGCGTGGCGGCCTTGATGAAGGCGAGATCGAAGGACGGATTGTGGCCGACCAGGATCGCCCGCGTACAATTAGATTCCTTAACCTGTTGCCGCACGACTTTGTAGATTTTTTCCAAGGCCTCGTGTTCCGGCTTGGCGAAGCGGAACGGGTGATACGGATCGATGCCGGTGAATTCCAGTGACTTGGGGTCGAGGTTCGCACCGTGGAACGGCTCGACATGACAGGCGATGGTTTCCAGGCGTGACATAATGCCCTGCTCGTCCATCTGCAAGGTGACGGCGGCAACTTCCAGCAGGGCATCGGTCTTGGAATTGAAGCCGGCGGTCTCGACATCGACCACGACCGGCAGGAAACCACGAAATCGTTCACCTAGATGAATTGAGGGGCGCATAGGCTGAGTTGTATCTGACATGCGCGCAGGATACCGGAATCGCAGCGGTCCTGGCGATGTGTCACTGATGGCTGGTGTGGTAGCGCGCGGACGGTGCAGAGAATATTTATTGTTTTTTTAAGAAGATCTCTGGTTTATCCGTCATTGCGAGCGCAGCGCGGCAATCTCTTAGGACTGACTCATTCGGCTGGAGATTGCCGCGCTGCGCTCGCAATGACGGTTACTATGATGACTCTGTGCACTTTATAGCCTCCGCGTCCGCTCGTGCAGGGGTATGCACAGTTGTCTCGTCTTATTGCATTTTCCAGCGCAAGGTCTCACCAGCGTACAGCGGGATTACTTCAGCTCGTCAAGGGCATAACTGGCGGGAACATCCCAGGCCTGTTTGATCAATGTGATCTGTTCCGTGTTGCGCGGCAGACCATAGAAATCCGCACCGAAGAAACTCGCGAAGGCCTCCAGTTTGTCCAAGGCGCCGGCGTCTTCAAAGGCCTGTGCATACAACTCCATCGCCGCGTGCGCGGTATACATGCCGGCGCAGCCGCAGGCACTTTCCTTGGCGCCGCGCGCGTGCGGTGCGCTGTCGGTGCCGAGGAAGAATTTCGGATCGCCGCTGATGGCGGCAGCGACCAGTGCTTGACGATGACGCTCGCGCTTGAGGACCGGCAGGCAGTAATGATGTGGACGGATGCCGCCCTGAAACATCGCATTGCGGTTCATCAGCAGATGATGTGCGGTGAGCGTGCCGGCGACAGTGGCCGGCGCAGAACGCACGAAATCCACGCCTTCGGCGGTGGTGATGTGTTCGAGAACAATTTTTAAATTTGGAATGCGCTTGAGCAAGGGTATCAAGTGGCGTTCGATGAACACCGCTTCGCGGTCGAACACGTCGATGCTGCTGTCGGTAACCTCACCGTGCAGCAATAACGGCAGGCCAACCTCGGCCATGACTTCGAGTGTCGCGTAGGTCTTCTCCAGTGCGGTGACGCCGGCATCCGAGTTGGTCGTCGCGCCGGCGGGATAATATTTGACTGCGTGCACGTATTCGCTGGCGTGCGCGGCGCGAATCTCATCGGCCGTGGTGTTGTCGGTCAGATACAGCGTCATCAGCGGCGTGAACGTGCTGCCAGCGGGCAGCGCCGCAAGAATGCGTTCGCGATACGCCAGCGCCAGCGCCGTGGTCGTCACCGGCGGTTTCAGATTCGGCATGATGATGGCGCGCGCGAATTGCGCGGCGGTGTGCGCTATGACGCTGGCGAGTGCGGCGCCATCGCGCACATGCAGATGCCAGTCGTCGGGGCGGGTGAGGGTGATGGCTTGGGTCATAGATCGGCGGCTTCGGGTGGCGATGGGTTGGGGATTATACGTGGGTGGCAGCCGGTGAGAAGAATCCCGAATCCCGGTATCACACAATCGGCGGTTCCTCTTCCAACAGCATATCGACACCGTTCAGATGCTCGGCCTGGAATTGCTCGACGGCGGCCTCGGCCGCTTTGGGCTGCTCGAAACGGGCGATGTGGAACAGGGCGTCACCTTCATGTACCAGCGGGATGTTGGTGCGGCCGATGATGATGCCGGACGCCGTGCTGAGTACATCGACTTCGCATTCGCCGAAAGGATCGGCGATAACGCCGAGTCGCGTGCCGGGTTTGACGCGCGCGCCCAGCGCTGCCGTCGTCCGCAGGATGCCGCTCTGCGATGCGCGCATCCAGGACGTTGAACTCGCCACCACGGCCTCGGGCGGTGGCAGTGTGTGTTTTCCTTGCGGCAGCATACCCAGTTCGCGCATCACCGACAGTACACCGCGCACGCCACCGCGGATGCAGAGTTCGTTAAAGCGCAAGGCCTCGCCCGCTTCGTAGAGCAGCGTGTGCACGCCGGCCTCCATGGCGAGTTTGCGCAACGAGCCGTCCACCAGTCCGCCATTGAGAATCACCGGTGCGCCGAAGGCGCGCGCCATCCGTTCGATTTCCGGATTGTCCAGATCGCCACGCACCTGCGGCACGTTGTCGCGGTGTATGGCTGCCGTGTGCAGGTCGATGCCGTGCGTGCACTTGGCGACGATTTCTTTGAGAAAAATATTGGCGACCCGCGCGGTCAGCGAACCGGTTTCCGAGCCGGGAAACGAGCGGTTCAGGTCGCGCCGATCCGGCAGATAGCGCGAATGATTGATGAAGCCATGCACGTTGACGATGGGCGCGGCGATCAGCGTGCCGTGCAGCCGTTTCAGCGCCGGCAACTTCAACACCCGGCGGATGATCTCCACGCCGTTGATCTCATCGCCGTGCACCGCGCCACTGACGAACAGCCGTGGCCCCGGATGTTTGCTGTGGATGACATGCACGGGAATGGTGATCGGCGCGTGGGTGTAGAGCTGCGTCACCGGGATGTCGATGTAGACATTGGTCCCGGGGGCAATGCTGGTGCCGTTGATCTGCAGAGCTGGAACGCTGTTCATGATCCTGTGGCAATGCCTATGCAGTAGTGTCTGCGCCTGACAGGGTCTGAGTATGCCATGCCGGAGGGGCTGCGTCGTCGCTATGCCCGCAACTGGATTAGGCGAACTCGATATGGCAGACAGTGTCGGGGGTACGCGATTACCGGCAGACAGCTTCTAGCGTTCATCGGACTTTCGGGCTAACCGATTGACGAGCCTGGAGGAAAAATCAGATTGACCCATAGCGGCAGTACAATTTAGACGAAGCCCAAAAAACAGCTTGCCTGAGAACGGTGATAACGAACGGAAGTCGAACATCTGAAAAAATGGTCATTCGACTGCCACAATTGGTCGATTATTGACCAGGGTCGGGCTGTTAATTTGCTGTAGAGTACAAACTATCCGTTCTCATCGGGAATGCTCGATAATCTACACTCCAGAAGGTTCCGGAATTGGTTTCGCGCAGGGGGTCTAGCCAATGTCACCTAATGATTCGATAAATAGCCCATCCAAATTGGAATCACTCTCCGGCACGAAGCCATCGGTTAGCTTTGACAGCGACACCTATCAATCCATCTTCGATCACATGCTCAACGGCATGGCGTACTGCAAGATGCTGTATGAGAATGGGCAGCCCTGCGATTTCATATATCTCTTCACCAATCCCGCCTTCGAACTACAGACGGGTCTGCGCGATGTGTGCGGGAAACGCATATCCGAAGTCATTCCCGGTATTCGTGAGAGTGCCCCGCAATTATTTGAGCGCTTTGGCCGCATAGCTCAAGGGGGTGTTCCCGAGAAATTCGAAACCTATGTGGACGCATTGGCGATGTGGTTCTCGATCTCCGCCTATAGTCCGAAGTCTGAACATTTCGTTGCCGTATTCGATGTCATTTCTGAGCGCAAGCTGGCCGAAGAAATTCTGCGCGCCAGCGAAGAACGCTTTCAGGATGTCTTCGACAATACCAGTGACCTGATCCAGTGCGTGGCGCCAGATGGCGCCATTATTTACACAAACCGGGCGTGGCGCGAAGCCCTGGGGTATACCCAACAAGAAGTCGAATCGCTCAGTCTTTTTGATATCCTGCACCCTGACAGCAGGGGCTGTTGCCAGGATCGCTTCAATCGCACTCTCATGGGTGAGACGCTGACATCCATCACCTTCAAGTATCTGACCAAATCAGGCGAGACAGTCCACTTGGCTGGGGATTGCGGCTCAATCATCAAGGATGGCGGTGCCATATCGACACGCGGCATATTTAAAAACATAACGGACACCGTCGAAGCTGAAGCCGCGCTAAAGATCAGCGAAGCCCGTTACCAGGCGTTGTACGAAAATGCCCCGGATATCTTCACGACCATCAATCGCACCGGCGAAATACTATCAATCAACCGTGCGGGTGCCCGCATGCTTGGCTATGAGATTAGCGAGTTAGTCGGCGAGTCAGCCTCTAAGGTGATCCATCCCGAGGATCAGCATGCCGTTTTTACGTATGTCGAAAAACAGTTCGCCGACCCGAACCCCGACCAAGGGATCGAATATCGGAAAATCAGGAAGGATGGCTCGACCTTCTGGGTCCATCAGCGCGTCACTCTGGACCCAGACACCAACGAGCCACACCTGTTGGTGGTTTGTCGGGATGTCACAGAAAGGCACAGTCTGGAAGAACAACTTACCTATCAGGCCACACATGACACGCTCACCAACCTGATCAACCGGCGCGAATTCGAGCGCCGCCTGCAACGGATTGTGTCGAGCGTCCCCGAGCCGGGAGATGACCATGCCCTGTGTTTTCTTGATCTCGATGAATTCAAGATCATCAATGATACGTGCGGACATGCTGCCGGTGATGAACTCCTGCGTCAGCTCGCGACTTTGCTGCAGGGGCAAATGCGTTCACGTGACACACTCGCCCGCGTGGGTGGGGACGAATTCGCGGTGTTGATGGAATATTGCCCCATGGAACGTGCAGTGCGCTTGGCCGAGAAAATTCGGATGACGATCCAGGATTTCCAGTTTCATTGGCGGACGCGGCGGTTCTCGATTGGCGTGAGCATCGGGATACTATCCATCCAGTCAAATCTAAACATTGCGGATACAATCGCGCTGGTTGATTCGGCGTGTTATACCGCTAAAAAAGAAGGCGGGAACCGTATCCATGTCTATCGCCCGAATGATCACCAGATCTTGAAATAGCCGCGCACAGTAAAATATGCGGGCTCTGCGTTTCTCGCGAGCGGGCTAAGAAAATCTTGCAAGCCCGGTCAGATTACGTCGCGACGACTACACCCTCAACCCTGCCCGCGCGTGCGCGGTCTGTTGAGTTTGGCTTCCTTGGTGATGAAGTCGATGATCATGCCGGCGATGTCCTTGCCGGTCACCATTTCGATGCCTTCCAGACCGGGCGATGAATTCACCTCCATCACCACGGGCCCGTGGTTCGAACGCAGAATATCCACGCCAGCGAGATTAAGACCCATCACGGCAGCGGCGCGCACGGCGGTGGAACGCTCCTCGGGGGTGATCTTGATCAGCGAGGCGGTGCCGCCGCGGTGCAGATTGGAACGGAACTCGCCCGCTTTGGCCTTGCGCTGCATGGCGGCCACCACTTTATCGCCGACCACGAAGCAACGAATATCGGCGCCGCCCGCTTCTTTGATGTACTCCTGCACCAGAATGTTGGCCTTGAGGCCCATGAACGCCTCGATCACGCTTTCGGCCGCCTGGTGAGTCTCGGCCAGCACCACGCCGATGCCCTGTGTGCCTTCCAGTAGTTTGATCACCACGGGCGCGCCGCCGACCATCTTGATCAGATCTTCGATGTCGTCCGGCGAATGGGCGAAGCCACTCACCGGTAGGCCGATGCCCTTGCGTGACAGCAGTTGCAGTGAGCGCAGCTTGTCGCGCGAGCGTGCGATGGCCACCGATTCATTAAGCGTGAACACGCCCATCATTTCGAACTGGCGCACCACCGCCGCGCCGTAGAAGGTGATGGACGCGCCGATGCGCGGGATCACGGCATCGAAGTCCTCCAGATTATGGCCGCGGTAGTGGATCTCTGATTTGTGCGAGGCGATATTCATATAGCAGCGCAAGGTATCGATAACCTGGGCTTCATGGCCGCGTTGCTGCGCCGCCTCGACCAGGCGCTGTGTGGAGTAGAGGGTTTTTTTGCGTGACAGGATGGCAATCTTCACGGGCGAATTCCTTTACGGCGTGGTCGCTGGTCGGTACGGTTTAGAGTGAGTAGTTTGCGCATTGTTCTTTCAAGTGCCGGTCCGAGCAGGCGGGCCTTCATCCTATAAACCGCATTTGCCACGGAATCACACGGAAAAACACGGACAAGATCATAAGCTTCACGCAGGTACCTCCATCACCCGCAAGGTGGTGAATAGTCGCTCCAGGAATGTACTGTGTTTCAGTGTCTTCCGTGTGTTTCCGTGGCTGAAATGATTTTTTTAGGTTCATGCTTCAACAGTGGCGCGCGTTGACGGCAAGTGCGCACAGGATGTGCGGCGCATGTTACCTGGGTTTGCGCTTGCCCGTCAGGTAAGAATGAGCCGGGTCAATGATGAACTTATCCTGCAACGCGCCGCGTCCCAGCAGCATGCGGAATTTCATAGTGTCGCGGTCGGTCAGGGTGAGTTCGATCGGGAATTCGTGTGCACCGAGACGGATGGGCGTGCAGATGACATAGCGCAATTCACAGTGACCGCCGGAGTCGGTGACGCTGCGGCGGTCGAGGATGTCGGCCGTGCATTCGATGACCACGTCGCTGCGTTTTTGCAGGGGATGGATGGCAAAGCGCACGCGCTGCCGTCCGCTTTCCTCATAGGCCTCGACACGGAAGGCGTGCAGCGCCGAAGTGCGCGCCCCGGTATCCACCTTGGTCTTGATCGCGGCGATGCCGAGTTCCGGCAGGCTGAGCCATTCCCGCCAGCCGAGCATCGGCCTGTCGCTGACCTTGTTCATGCCGCCCCCGCACGCTGCAGCAGCTTACCGTTGAGTAACGCCTGCACCGTCAGAGCGACGCCGAAACCGGTGACGTCGCTGGGGATGTGCGCGAGCCCGCCTTTATGGCTGCCGGCGGAGAGATCGATGTGCAGCCAAGCGATACCCTCCGGCACAAAGCGAGTGAGAAAGCGCGCGGCGAGGATGTGGTCGGCTTCGCTGTCGAGCGTGCATTGCTTGATGTCGGCGATGTCGCTCTTCAGAGCCTCGTCGAAATCCGCATCCAGCGGGAATGGCCAGACGCGTTCGCCGCTGTGTTTACCAGCCTCGGTCAATGTAGCGAGCAGATCATCGCGATTGCCGAACACGCCGCTGTAGCGCGTCGATAGCGCCACCACGCAGGCGCCGGTGAGCGTCGCATAGTCGATGATCAGCGCGGGTTTTTCGCGTGCGGCCAGCGCCAGCGCATCGGCCAATACCATGCGCCCCTCGGCATCGGTGTGCACGATTTCGATACTGGTGCCGTTGCAGGCGGTCACCACATCGTTGGGTTTGTAGGCCAGCGGACCGATGTGATTTTCGGCCAGTGCCAGCCAGCAATCGACGGCGAAATCGACCTTGAGCAGCGTCAGCGCCAACAGTGTGCCGAGCGCCACGGCGCTGCCTTCCATGTCTTCGTGCATGCCGTGCATGGACTTGGCGGATTTGAGATTGACCCCGCCGGTGTCGAAGCAGATGCCTTTACCGACCAGCGCCAGTTTGGGTTTTGCCGCGCGGCCCTTTTTCGTGTAGCCGGGGGGTCGGTAACTTAGGCGCAACAGTCCGCCATCGTCGGTACTGCTGGCCTGGGTGACGGCGAGAAAGGCGCCGGCGTTGCGGCGGGCGAGGGCGGCACGGTTCAAAAATTCCACCTGCCAACCCTGCTGGCGGGCGAGTCGGGTCGCCAGGGTGCGGTACTCGCGCGGACGCAGCTCGTTGCCGGGCATTTGGGTGAGCCAACGTGCCAGATGATTACCCTGGATTTGTGCCCGCAGCGCCTCGAAATTCAGTGGCGTGATCGCCCCAAAACAGTCGATGCGTTGCAGCGGGCAGTTCGGTTCCGCGACGGATTTGCGACTGGGTAACGGACAGCTGGCGGCGAGCAAGGCCAGAACGGCGGCCTCCAGCAAGGCGCTGGCTGCGGTACCGGGGGCCGCATACAGCCCCACCCGGGCGGGCTTCCAGTCCAGCAGCTGTTTGGCCCAGGCACGCGCCGCGCTGAGCTGCTCGAACACCGACAGCCCCGGTTTGACGTAGACCACGTGCAGGCGGGTGCCGAGCGGATTTGGCAATTCAGTGTCCCAATCCGCGGCACCCGCCGCCGTGTGCCGCTGCCGCGCGCGCTGGGCAAGGAACGCACCGTGCGGGAAGGTTCGCCAGGTGATGCGCGCGCCACTGGCGGGCAGAATCAGCAAGACCGCGTCACAACCGGCCAAGTCGCGCTCGATGGGTGGCATTGCCTGTTGATTTAGGGGGATTTTTTGCGCGTGCTGATAGGGAATGGACATGCCCTTTGCCTTGACCTAACCCAGTAAAACACTGATCATATCGCGCTTGTTCTAATCCGGGTACCGTGGCCGCGGTGTGGCCGAAGCGGATCACGCGAGCGTTCAGCGGGCGGCCCTGCCATGTTTCTGGCAGGGGGTGGAGGTCTGGCGATGTTGTCGCGATCTCCTGCCCCCGATGCTCGGCAACCGAATTCATATAGATAGTCCTAAGGAGCTGCATGAACGTCGCAGACAAAAAACGGCTGTTGCGCGAGATGTTGTTCGCGCGCCGCTTTGAAGAGCGCTGTTACGAGGCCTATGTCGAACGCAAAATCGGCGGCTTCCTCCATCTCTACCCTGGCGAAGAGGCCTGCGCCTTCGGCGTGCTGGAGGCCGCGCGCCCGGGTCACGACTATGTGATCACCGGCTATCGCGATCACGTCCACGCCATCAAGTGCGGCGCCGACCCCAAAGAAGTCATGGCCGAGCTATTCGCCAAGGAAACCGGCTCGTCCAAGGGGCGCGGCGGTTCCATGCACATCTTCGACGTGAAGCATCACTTCATGGGCGGCTATGCGCTGGTCGGCGGCCCGTTCCCGCTGGCAGCCGGCATGGCCAAGGCCATTCAGATGAAGGGCGGCGACGAGATCGCCATCTGCTTCCTCGGCGATGCCGCCAACAACCAGGGCACCTTCCACGAGTCGCTGAACATGGCGGCGCTGTGGAAACTGCCGGTGTTATACGTCTGCGAAAACAACCTCTACGGCATCGGCACGCGCATCGATCGTTCCACCGCGGTCGTCGAGCAGTACAAGCGCGTGGCCGGCTACAACATCCCGTCCGCGCAGGAAGATGGCCAGGATCTCGAGAAGGTCTTCAAGGCCGCCGAAAAAGCCATCAAGCATGTGCGCTCCGGCAAAGGCCCGTATTTTCTGGAGCTGATGACGTACCGCTATCGTGGCCACTCCATGTCCGATTCCAATGCCTACCGTGGCAAAGACGAAGAGCGCATGTGGTCCAAGCGCGATCCGATCATCATGCTGCGCGATCGTTTGATCGAGGCCGGTGAGTTGACCAAGAACGCCTTCAAGGCCATGGACACGGAAATTCTCGATCAGATTGAAAACGACATCATTGCCTTTGCCGAGTCGTCACCCGAACCGCGGGTCGAAGAACTGCATAAGTATGTGTTCGCGGAAAATGATCCTTGGGTCAAGGGTGCGGCGCGCGGAGGCGACAAGTAATGGCGCAGATAATGTTCTGGGAAGCGGTGCGCCGCGCCCACGATGAAGAAATGGCAAATGACCCAATGGTCATTTGCATGGGTGAAGACATCGGCGTCGCCGGCGGCACCTACAAGGCGACCAATGGTCTATACGCCAAATACGGCGCCGAGCGCGTGATGGATACGCCGATCTCCGAAAACGGTTTTACCGGTCTGGCGGTCGGTGCGTCGTTCCTGGGCGTGCGGCCGATTGTCGAGATCATGTCGGTGAACTTCGCGTGGCTGGCGTTGGATCAGCTGTTCAACAGTGCGGCGAAAGTGCGTTACATGTCCGGTGGTCAGTTGACCGCGCCGGTGGTGGTGCGTTCGCCGGGCGGTACTGCGCATATGCTCGGCGCGCAGCACTCTGCGCGTATGGAAAAGGTGTTCATGGGCATCGCCGGTCTGCGTGTGGTCACGCCGAGTAACCCGCGCCAAGCCTATGGCCTGCTGAAATCCGCCGTACGCTGCAACGACCCGGTGTTCATCAACGAACACGAACTCATGTACAACATGAAGGGCGAAGTGCCGGACGGCGAATACTTCATGCCGCTGGAAGGTTCCGAAGTCGCACGCGAAGGCCGCGACGTCACGCTGTTCGGTTACAACATCTCGGTGCACTGGTGTCTGGCCGCGGCGGACATTCTGTCGAAACAGTATCGGCATCGAAGCGGAAGTCATCGACCTGTATTCGCTGGCGCCGCTGGACCGCGACGGCATCCGCAAGTCGGTGACCAAGACCCACCGCGCCGTGATCGTCGAAGAGGCCGAAGCGCCGGTCGGCGTCGGTTCCGAAGTGATGGCGATCATCAACGAAGAATGCTTCTTCGAACTCGACGCCGCGCCGGTGCGCGTATCGGCGGAAAATGTGCCGATCCCGTACAACCATACGCTGGAGAAGGCGGTCATTCCGAATGCGGGTGATGTTGTCGCCGCGGTGCGGAAGATGTTCGGGAAATAATTTCTATGTGAACCGCCAAGGCGCCAAGAACGGCAAGATTTCTGGAACCGCAAAGGCGCAGAGGCGCAAAGAAAGATTTAGTGTAAAAACGACGTTGGTTTTTCATTAGGAATTCTTTGCGCCTCTGCGCCTTTGCGGTTCGATAAATGTATTCTTGGCGTCTTGGCGGTCCAAACTTTCGGGATTCTGAACTAAGCATGGCTGAACCCTACGAAATCAAAATGCCCCAGCTCTCGGACACGATGACCGAGGGCGTCGTCGTCACCTGGGAAAAGCAGGTCGGCGACAAGATCAAACGCGGCGATATCGTCGCGACGGTCGAGACCGACAAGGCGGTGATGGACGTCGAGGTGTTCCGCGACGGTTATCTGTCCGGACCCATCGCGGCCATCGACAGCACCGTGGCCGTCGGGCAGGCGATTGGTTATATCGTCGAGTCGGCGACCGATGCTGCAACAGATGCAGCGGTGCTCGCTGCGGCGACGGCCGGCAAGCCGGTGCGTAATGCAGAAAAACCGGTGGCAGTTGATCAGGCAGCGGACCTTGAGAGTGTGCCGGTTGTCGCGCCCGTCGTCGTATCGGCCGCAGCCCCTGCCGGTGCCTTCTACAGCATCACCATGCCGCAGCTGTCCGACACCATGACCGAAGGTGTCGTGGTCACCTGGGAGAAACAACCCGGCGATAAGATCAAACGCGGCGACATCGTCGCCACGGTTGAGACCGACAAAGCGGTGATGGACGTCGAAGTCTTCAAAGAAGGTTTCCTGTCCGGCCCGATTGCGCCTATCGATAGCACCGTTGCCGTCGGTGCGGCGATGGCCTATCTGGTCGAGAAGGCCGATCAAGTCGTGCGTGAAGAAGCGAAACCCGGTGCCTCTGCAACGGTCGCCAAGACGGAGCACGCCGTCGCGCAGGCGCCAGCCAGCGCAGTGCCCGCGGTTGCCGCGGCACCGGTATCGCGTCCGGCGGCACACCCGCCCCCCGTCCGCAAGGGCGCGCTGCAACACCGTTCGCGCGCAAACTCGCCGGCCAGCAGGGCGTGGATATCAACACGGTTGCCGGCAGTGGTCCGCAGGGCGTGATCGTCGCGAGCGATGTTGCCAATGCGCGACCCGCGATGGCAGCAAGCGGGGGTTTCCCGCAAGTCGCCGTGCCGGGTGACGGTCGTGCCATGACCAAACTCGAAGCGGCGATCGCGAAGTCGATGACCGAATCGCTGTCGATGCCGACCTTCCACGTCACCAGTCACATCAAGATCGATGCGCTGATCAAGGCCTCGAAAGCGGCGGGCGTTTCGGTGACGGTGGCGATTGCCAAGGCCTGCGCCGAGGCGATGAAGAAATATCCGAAGATGAACTGGTGCTATCAGCCGGTGGATAAATTGGTCGAGCGCGCCAGCGTCGATATCGGCATGGCCGTGTCCGCTGATGGCGGCGGCCTGGTGGTGCCGATACTCAAGGGCTGCGAGTCGCGTGAACTGTCTGAACTCAACGACGATTGGAAAGAACTCGTCGAGCGTGCGCGCAAGCGGCGCCTGAAGCCGGAGGAATACACCGGCTCGACCTTCCAGATTTCCAATATGGGCATGTTCGGCGTCAGTCATTTCGATGCGATTGCCACGCCAGGTATTGCGGCGATCCTCGCCATCTCCGCCAACAGCGAACAAGGCAGCCCGTTCACGATCACCGCCGATCATCGCGTGGTGAACGGCGCCGAGGTCGCGATGTATCTGGGCGATCTCAAGCAGATTATCGAACAGCCCGAGTCGTGGATGGGGCCAACTGGGTCCAGCGATTCCTGCGGGTAATTGGGATTACGACGTCGTCGTGATCGGCGGCGGTCCCGGCGGTGAAGACTGCGCGCGCGATCTGGTCGCGCACGGATTGAAGGTTGCGCTGATCAACGATTCACCGTTCCCCGGTGGCGAATGCCTGTGGCGCGGTTGTATCCCGTCCAAGGCCTGGCGCGCTGCGGCCGATCGTCTCCGCGATCGTGCGCACGACGAATACCTCGGCGTCACCGGCACGAACAAGGGCAAGCTGGAGTGGAACAAACTCGAAGCGCATCGCCGTAATGTGTTGGAGACGCGCGGTGATATGGCGTTGAAAACCGACAAGGGCGTGAAGATCGATTACATTCAGGGCTTCGGCAGCCTGGTCGACGATCATCATGCCTTGATCGATGTGTCCGGCAATCAGAACGATCCGCACACGCGCGCGCTGCCAGGCAAGAAAGCGGAGTGGCAAGACAGTCAGTTTCGGTTGCGCGGTGATCGCCACCGGCGCGCCACCGTTTGTGCCGCCGATCGACGGTGCATTGGATGGATTAAAGAGCGGCAGTGTGTTGACCTCCGACACCGTGTGGGCGTTGAAGACACCGCCGAAGAAACTCATCGTCGTCGGCGGCGGCGCCATCGGTGTCGAGATGGCGCAGATCTTCCAGGACTTCGGTGCCGAAGTAACACTGCTCGAAGCGCAGGAACGGATACTCGCCGAGGTCGAACCGGAGATCGCCAAAACTCTCGCCGCGATCCTCAACGATGATCCGAATCTCACCGTGCACACCAGCGTGAAGCTCGCCAAGATCAGCGGCAAGCCCGGCGCCGTCAGCGCGGTCTATACCGATGCCGAAGGCAAGTCGCACACGCTCAAGGCCGATTACGTCATCATGGCGACCGGCAAACGCCCGGTGCTCGATGGCTTGGGTTTAGACAAGGCCAACGTCGCCAGTGAACGTTCCATCATCAAAGCCGATGCGCGCTGCCGCACCAATGTGCCGCACATCTTCGCCATCGGCGATGTCATTGGTGGCCTGATGCTGGCGCACACCGCCGCTCAACAAGGCCGCGTCGCCGCCGCCGCGATTCTCGGCGAAGATTTGAAGTACAACCAGGATCTCGACTGCGGCGTGATCTTCACCCGCCCCGAGGCCGCGTTCGTCGGTTTGTCGGTGGAACAGGCCAAGGCCAAGGGTATCGATGCGGTGGAAGCCAAAGTGCCGATGAGCATCGACGCCAAGGCGATGATCAACCACGAGACTCACGGCATGATCAAACTGGTCGCCGACAAAGCGACGCAGCGCATCATCGGCGTGCACTTCCTGGCCGATCACGCCGACACGTTGATTGGTGAGGCGGTGATGATGGTCAGCGCGGGCATGACGTTGACGCAGGTCGGCAACGCGATTCATCCACATCCGACGCAGACGGAATTGTTCGGCGAACTGGCGCGGCGCTTGGCATCGCGGTTGCGGCGGAGTGCCAAAGTCAAAGGGCACTGAGCGAAGTTGTGCTAAATGTAGGGTGATGGTATGGACTCCTCCCTCTCTAATGACGGCATCATGATGTGCCAAACTGGGAATGTGCTGTCTTTCCAGTTAACCGAAAGAGAGGAGTCCGAGATGAAGATTAGCGTATTTTCGGTGGATTTGGCCAAAGGTAAATTTCAGGTACACGGGTTTGATGCCCTGGGCGAGCGGCGGCTGGCGAAGACGCTGAGCCGGGCGGGGATGCAGCGCCTGTTTGCGGCGCAGGAAGCGCGCGGCGAGGTGGTGATGGAAGCCTGCGGTTCGGCGCATTACTGGGGCCGGTACCTGGAGGGTCTGGGTTACCGGGTGCGGTTGATCGCCGCCCAGCACGTGAAACCGTTTGTGGTGGGCAACAAGACCGATGCCAATGATGCCGATGCGATCTACGAAGCCACCCGACGCGCGGGTCTCCGGTCGGTGCCGATCAAGTCGGTCGCGCAACAGGATGCCTTGCTGGTGCATGCGCAGCGTGAGCGGCTGGTGAAGGCGCGTACGGCGTTGGTCAATCAGTTGCGCGGGGAGTTGGCTGAGCGCGGCGTGGTGTTTGGGAAGAAGACTGGGGTACTACGCCGCGGCGTGGTGGTCTTTCTGGACCAAGCCGTCGGCGGCGACGTGACGGCATACCTGCAACGCTGGGCGCGTGAGCGACTGGACGAATGGCGGGCGCTGGACGAGCGGATCAAGATCTGTGAGCGCGAGATGCAGCAGTGTTACCGGACCAACCCGGCGTGTGTGCTGATTGGGGCGGTGGAAGGGATCGGAGTGATCACCGCCACGGCGACGGTGGCCACGGTGGGGGATGCGCGCCAGTTTGACTCGGGACGACACTTCTCGGCCTGGATGGGCTTGACACCCAAGGAGCGCTCCAGCGGTCAGATGCGGCATCTGAGCGGCATCACCAAGCGCGGTGACGGTTATTTGCGTAAGCTCTTTGTGCACGGGGCCCGCGCGGCGGTGTTGGCCGCCCAGCGCAAGACCGATGTGCGTAGTCGCTGGATCAATGCGTTGGTCGAGCGCCGCGGCCACAACAAGGCGGTGGTGGCGCTGGCCAACAAGAATGCCCGGATCGTCTGGGCGTTGCTGAGCAGCGGGGAATGCTACCGCACGCCGGTGGCGGAAGCCGCGTAATGTAAGCGCGGCATGACGTAACGCGGCAACGAATGACAGGAGGTGCTCAACCGGGTTTTGCGTAACGTGACGCGGACATGGCGGAACAGGTCAAACCGATGCGGTGGCAATCCGATTAACCCCTAGGCCCGGTTGAGGCCGTTAGGGTGATAGAGATCACCGCGTGCAACTGAACCATGCGTGGCCAGGGCTCAACACACCGCCCACCAACAGGCCGGATATATGGTTGCAGACCCAATCCTTTATGCACTCGCTACGTTTGCAAATCGGGAGGAGTCCATATATGGGTTAGCGTTTTTCGCGTAACCCACCAAGCGTTGCGAAGCAACACAACGCGTTTGTTTAAGGTGTGCCTGACGGCACGGTTGGTGGGTTACGGCGCAAACAACGCGCCTAACCCACCCTACATCTCCGTTAAGTAGGGTTTCTGACCGATGTCCAAGATCAAAAAAGTCGTCCTCGCTTATTCCGGCGGATTGGATACCTCCATCATCCTTAAGTGGCTGCAGGACACCTACGGCTGTGAAGTCGTGACTTTCACCGCCGACATCGGTCAGGGCGAAGAGGTCGAGCCGGCGCGCGCCAAGGCCAAGGCGATGGGCGTGAAGGAGATCTACATCGAGGATCTGCGTGAGGAGTACGTGCGCGACTTCGTGTTTCCGATGTTCCGCGCCAATACGATTTATGAAGGCGAATACCTGCTCGGTACTTCGATTGCGCGGCCGCTGATCGCCAAGCGCTTGGTGGAGATTGCCAACGAGACCGGCGCGGATGCGATTTCACACGGTGCGACCGGCAAGGGCAACGATCAGGTGCGCTTCGAGTTGGGTGCGTATGCATTGAAACCCGATGTGAAGGTCATTGCGCCGTGGCGCGAGTGGGACCTGACCTCGCGTGAAACGCTGATGGCCTATGCCAAGGAACACAACATCCCGGTTGATTACGCCAAGGCCGGCAAGAAGTCGCCGTATTCCATGGATGCCAACCTGCTGCATATCTCCTATGAAGGCGGCGTACTCGAAGATCCGTGGTGCGAGCCGGAAGAGGATATGTGGCGCTGGTCGGTGTCGCCGGAAAAGGCGCCGGACACGCCGACCTATGTCGAACTCGAATTCAAGCGCGGCGATGTGATCGCCATCGACGGCAAGCCGATGAGTCCGGCCAGCGTGATGGAGAAGCTCAACAAGATCGGCGGCGCCAATGGCATCGGTCGCGACGATATTGTCGAGAACCGCTACGTCGGCATGAAATCGCGCGGCTGCCTATGAAACGCCGGGCGGTACGATTTTGCTCAAGGCGCACCGCGCCATGGAATCGCTGACACTCGACCGCGAAGTGGCGCATCTGAAAGACGAACTGATGCCGCGCTACGCCAGCCTGATCTACAACGGCTATTGGTGGAGCCCGGAGCGCAAGATGCTGCAGACCATGATCGATGCCTCGCAGGAGACGGTGAACGGTGTGGTGCGCATGAAGCTCTACAAGGGCAACGTCTACGTGGCTGGCCGCAAGTCCGCGACCGATAGCCTGTTCGACGAGAAGATTGCCACCTTCGAGGATGACGCGGGTGCCTATAATCAGAAGGATGCCGAGGGCTTCATCAAGCTCAATGCCCTGCGCATGCGTATTGCGGCACGTAAGCGCAGCCGCTGAATCCTCGGCAATCATGGATTGACCTGATAAGGTGCCTATGTCGGATACATCATCAGCCGTAGCGACGGCAGCGGAACAGCCCATCCTGCCCGAGGCGCCAATGCAGGAAGCACAAGAGTCAATCGATCAGCAGCTGCGCGACGCGCAGATTCAGATCGTCTATCGACAAGGTGCGCCGATATTCATCGGTGCGCTGATCTCCGTTTTGTTCGCCGCGTATATCTTTCGGGATCTGATCGAGCCGGTATATCTGGGTGCATGGGTATCGATCAGCACGCTGGTCTATGTCGCGCGAATCTTGCTGGTGCGCGGCTATCAGCGCGCCACGCCGGAGGCGCTGTGTACCTACCGTTGGGAAAGCTGGTTTCGGGTCGGCACACTGCTGAGCGGCATGCTGTGGGGTGTGGCCGGTGTGATGCTGCTGCCGGGTGGTTCCATCGCGCATGAAGCGTTCATTGTGGTGGGCCTGACCAGTCTGGGCGCCGCCAGTGTCATTAGTCATGCGGCGCTGCGGGGTTTGCCGCAGATGTTTCTCGTACCCGTGCTTGCACCGGTAGGGCTCTATCTGATCGTGGCCGGTACGACGATCGAACCCGCTATGGGCATTATGGTGCTGCTGTCGATGTTCGTGCAGGTCATTTCGGCTATTGCCATGCAGCGCAGCATCGAGCGCAATCTGCGTCTGGGCTTGGAAAACGACGCCCTGGTGAAGACGCTGAGCAAAGCCAGGGACGAGGCCGTAGATCTCAATCGCGAACTGCGCGCAGAGATCGATGAGCGTCGTCATGCCGAGCAAGTCATACGTGCCTCGCGTCAGGAACTCGCGAGCATTCTCGACAATATGCAGGACATGTACTTTCGCACCGATCTGGCCGGCGTGGTGCAGCAAGTGTCGCCCTCGGTGCGCGAACTGTTGGGTTATGCGCCGCACGAGGTCGTGGGCCTGAATGTCGCGCAGATATTCAATGAGAGTGATGACCTGGCGAATTTCATGCGGGTGCTGGAACGCACCAACGGCAGCCTCTGGGGCTACGAGGTCCAGATCAAGCGTAAGGATGGGCAGGTGGTCTGGGTGTCCAAGAACGCGCAGTATTACCGCGACGAGAGCGGCGATATCGCCGGTGTCGAAGGTACCAGCCGCGAGATTACCCGGCTCAAAAACATTCAGGCCGAGTTGAATGCGGAGAAAGAACGCGCGCTGGTGACACTCGCGTCCATTGCCGACGGTGTCATCGCGACGGATGCCGATGGCCGTGTCGACTATATCAATCCCGTTGCGGAGATCATGACTGGATGGACGGCGATAGCGGCCTTGGGTCGGCCGCTATCGGAAATCTTTCATGTCATCGACGAAGACACGCGGCAACTCGCCGATGATCCTGTGCGCGCCTGCCTGCGCACGCGGCGACAATACCGAATACCGGGTCACCCGATTCTGCTTCCCGCTGGCAGCACGGTCGAGTATTCCGTTGAGATCAGCGTTGCGCCGATTTTCGACGAGTCCGCCAAGGTGGCCGGAACGTCGTTGGTCATGCACGATGTGACCGAGTTGCGCGGCCTGGCGCGCGAGATGAGCTATCAAGCCTCGCACGATCTGCTCACGGGCCTGGTCAACCGTCGCGAATTCGAGATACGTGCCGAGAGCGCGGTGCAGACCTCGCGGCGCGAAGGCGTCGAACATGCCTTGTGTTATCTCGATCTCGATCAGTTCAAGGTGGTCAACGATACCTGCGGGCATATCGCCGGCGATAACCTTATCCGACAGATCGCCACATTGCTGCGTGGACGTTTACGCGAAAGCGATACGCTGGCGCGACTCGGCGGCGACGAGTTCGGCGTGTTGCTGGAGGGCTGTCCGCTCACCAAGGCGCAAGAACTCGCCAACGAACTGCGCAACCTCATTCATGACAGCCGTTTCGAGTGGGAAGGACACCGTTTCGAGATCAGCGTGTCGATTGGCGTTGTGGCGATCACCGCCGAGAGTGGCGGGCTGGCCGAGGTGCTCACGTTCGCCGACTCGGCCTGTTATGTGGCTAAAGACCAAGGCCGCAACCGCGTGCATGTGTTCGATCCGGAAGACTCGGCGCTGGTCGAACATCACAGTCATATGCGCTGGGTGCAGCGTCTACAACGCGCCCTGGAAGAGGGGCGCTTCGAGTTGCATTATCAGCGCGCCGATGCCTTGATAGAGTCCGACACCTTGTGGCGTTATTACGAAATTCTTCTGCGCATGCGCGAAGAGCCTGAAGGGCTTATCGGACCCAGCGTGTTCATTCCGGCCGCGGAACGCTATCACCTGATGCCGGCGGTTGACCGCTGGGTTGTACATCACGCCTTGCGCGCGCTGGCACGCCGTGCGCAATGGGACCGTCGCGATGTCTTTGCCATCAACTTGTCGGGTCAATCGTTGGGCGACGAGGCCTTTCTGGAATTTGTGCAAGCCGAGATCGATGCGGCCGGCATTGAACCGCAGCATCTGTGTTTCGAGATTACCGAGACGGCGGCGGTTGCCAACTTGCGCAGTGCGCAGCATTTCATTCACACCCTGCGCCGCCGCGGCTGCCTGTTCTCGCTGGATGATTTCGGCAGCGGCTTGAGTTCGTTCGCTTACCTCAAACGCTTGCCGGTCGACTTTCTCAAAATCGACGGCCGCTTCGTCAAGGATATGCTCAGCGACAGCATGGACTACGCCATGGTTGAATCCATCAACCAGCTCGGTCATGTGGTCGGCGTGCAAACCATCGCCGAGTTCGTCGAAAACGATGCGATTACCGCAGGGCTCAAACAACTTGGCGTGGACTATGCCCAAGGTTATGGCATCCACGCGGCCGAGCCGCTGGAAAATTTAATCCCGTAAGGGATTCCCGAAAAATTGGCAGACCCGTAGCTCGGATGAAGGCCCCCGTGTCTATTGGGGGCCGTAATCCGGGGCAGTCAGTGACGCTACCCCGGAGTTCGCTGCGCTGCATCCGGGCTACGATTGGACAGATACAGGAGAGAACTCATGCGCATCCTTCACACCATGCTTCGCACCGGCAATCTCGAACGCTCCATCCAGTTTTACACCGACGTGCTCGGCATGAAATTGCTGCGCCAGAAAGAATATCCGGACGGCAAGTTCACACTGGCCTTCATCGGCTACGGCGGTGAACAAGACAACACCGTTATCGAGCTGACCTACAACTGGGGTGTTGAACGCTACGAGCTCGGCACTGGCTTCGGCCACATCGCCATCGAAGTCGACGACGTCTACAAGGCGGCCGATGCAATCAAACAACGTGGTGGCAAGATCCTACGCGAGGCCGGTCCGATGAATGCCGGCACCACCATTATCGCCTTCGTCGAAGACCCGGATGGATATCCCATCGAGCTGATCGGCAAACGTGGCTGATGCGTGCGCCGGATGTGTTCGGTACACCCGTTCACACCGAGACCGCAGAGAACACGGAGAAAGCCGGATTGTCGATGTAGCCTGGGTTAAGCGCAGCGCAACCCGGGAAGTGGTGGAATATGCGACGTAGGGTGCCGCGATCCGCACCGATTGTTCACTTCCCGCGACGCGGCTTCACTGGATATGTCCGTAGCATGTGTGCAACGTTGCGCATACGCATCCAATACTTGCGGATCATGGACTGATACGGCATGCCATGCCGTTTGGCTTCGCGCTTGAAGAACTCGATGCTGGCCTTGTTCAGCGTGATCGTGACATTTACGGTCTCCTCGCGGAACGCGAGTTTATCCGGCGACGGAAGAAATCCTCGACTACCGCGACATTGCCGAGCGGTTCATTGCTGTATTTGATTTTGCTGCTCATAGATACGCTTGCCTCTACGCCAGTAACCGGCGCCAATGATGCAGATGATGCCAAATCAATCCAACGGACTGCGCACGCCTTTCCCGCCCTTGTTCAGTACATGCGTGTAGATCATGGTGGTGGCGCACATCCTTGTGTCCCAGAGTTCCTGCACGGTGCGGATGTCATAGCCGTTGTCCAGCAGGTGTGTGGCGAAGCAATGGCGCAAGGTGTGTACGGACGTGCGCGGCTTGAAAGCCGGCGCGCGCACCGCGCGCTTGATACTGCGTTGCAATTTCTCGTAGATATGGTGGCGGCGGATCACGCCACTGCGCGGATCGCATGAGTGGTGCAGAGCGGGGAACACCCAGAACCAGGGCCACTCCTTGCCGGCATTGGGATATTTACGCTCCAGGGCATGCGGCAACTCGACCCCCGGCGTCTGCTCCGCGCGATCCAGATCGAACAGGCGTCGTCCCAACTCCAATTGGCGTTGCAGCGGCACGATCAATTTCTCGCGGCAGCATCGTGATGCGGTCCTTATCCCCCTTGCCGCCGCGGATGGTGATCTGCTTATAGCTGAAATCGATATCCTTGACGCGCAGGCGCACGGCTTCCATCAGCCGCATGCCGGTGCCATAGATCAGATAGGCAACCAACTTGTGCGTGCCAGTGAGCCGCCCCAGCAATTGCCGGACAGTCTCGCGCGGCAGGACGACCGGGAGTCGCTTGGGCCGCTTGGCCCGGTAACACCCTCGAGCCAGGCCGGTTCCATGCCCAAAACCTTCTTGTAGAGGAACAACAGTGCGGACAACGCTTGATTTTGGGTGGAAGCCGCGACATCCTTCTTCACAGCGAGATAGGTCAGGAAGGCCGCGATTTCCTCTCCCCCATCTCGCGGGGGTGGCGCTTACCATGAAAGAGAATAAAGCGCCGGACCCATTGCAGGTAACTTTGTTCCGTTCGCAGGCTGTAGTGGTGGACGCGCAATACATCGCGCACCTGATCCATCAGGCGTGGTGAGTTCATGTCTGCCTCCTTGCAGATTTTTTAGTACCGCGAGCCCCATATTACTCCGAAGTCGTTGAGTAAAGGGGTGGCGGCGGATTATCAGGTCCCAAAAGCACCATTGTAAAGGAGGCTTTTGGGTCCGCTAATTATAGTTGGTCGCACGATAGAGGCTGGATGCTTAGATGATTGTCGACGCCATCCGATGTTCACGCGCGAAAAAATATGCTACGAAGCAAAGCAAAAACTGCGTATCAAGTTTACTTGATGACGACAGTTTTTGCTTTGCTTCGCTGATGTGTTTTCGACCTGACCCTCGGTGCCGCGCCAATCGCAGTCCTGACTTGGCAATCGACGTCCAACTCTTCGCAGGAGTTGACGCCCGCTACGCGAGCGCAACTCAGCTAAATAGTTATGCGAAACCGATGAAGCTCATATGTTCATTGATCTTGTTTGCATTTGTAAGCGGGCACGCACATGCAATTAGCTCCGAAAAATGCCTGGCGTTAGGAGGCAAATACTTGGCTGGAGAGTGCTACAAAGGGGCTGAGAGTGAGTTGATGTGGTCGGATGCTGACGTCGTAACATTATCCAGAGAGCAGTGTGAAACGGCGGGCGGTAAAATGCTCAATGGTGATTGCGTCGCAGAGGTGAGTGAAGATGAATGTAGGCGGCTTGGTGGTGAGTTGGCACCCACGCAATGGATGTGTAATGGAGCCCACGGCAGAAGAGTGTAGGGCTGCAGGCGGGGTAGTGACGAATGATGGGCGGTGCGATCTTCAATGAGTGGAGAGATGCTAACCGCGCATAACACGGCGCCCCAGTCGGACGGCTTCGCCGCCGCTGGGCTTGGTTGTTATGCAACATGAAACGTGAACGCCGAGCCGAAGGGGAGCGAACATTACGCGGAGCAGAGAGCACGCTCCGTAGCTCCTTGCTTGAAGTCCCTCCCTGAGGTGGTCTGTATCTGGAGAGCCTGTGTTTACGAATTCCCAGTTCAATCCGAGTGCTCTCCCAGCGCATCTCTTATCCAAGCAGGGAGAGGCGCTGTTTCAATCCTCCAACGCTTGCGTTGAAATGCGAGAGGCTCTTGATCTTCCTGTTCCTGGCACTGTCGGCCAGCTGTTCATTGAAGCGTGCGTTGAGTCCGCCAGTTCCAACGAACACCGTCGCGGCCCTCGCAAACTCGCACGCTTCCAGATGACTCAGAAGTAAATCGATGTTGCATAACCCTACATTCGAGCGGGATGGCGCAAAAGCCGCGCCGCACCCCTGAACTTGAGCGATATGCGACATCATGAGTGAGGTTGCTAAAGCCATCGACCGTCTGCTCCAGGAGCATGTGAACGACCTTCTCAAGTCGGCGGGCTTCAAGAAGCGGGGTAGACGCTACCGACGACTTCCCGGCGATCGGCTTGAAATGTTGACCGTTGAGGCCAGTACTTTCAACACCACGACCTCGGGTCGATTCACAGTCGGGTTAGCGATTGTTATTCCCCAGCTAGCTCGCCGACTAGGAAGATCTGATGTCGACCTGGCGAAAGCGAAAGGCTTCGAGGGCGGCATCTGCACCTGCTTAGGCTTCCTCGGTCCCGATCGGTGTCAAGATCGATGGCGGGTGCAGGTCGATGCAGACAATGCACACGAGGGCACCGCTTTGCGAAACGCCGTTGAATGCCTCGCACTACCTTGGTTCGAGAAGGCGAGGACGGAGACAGGTTTAATGGAGATTCTCGAAAGAGACGTCAGTATGGACGCCCTCTTCGTACGCGCGATCTTGTATTCCTCCAAAAGAGAGTTCGGTGGAGTGCGGGACATGCTTGGGGAGGTAGTGAAACGACGCCCAGATATGAAGGAATGGATTGATCAGTGGGCGAAGGAGCGAGACCTTTTCGGCAATGAACACACAGACGCAACGTAGGGTCGCGCTCCCGTCTATATCGCATAACAAGCCCATCAACAAGGACAGCGGAGAGCAGCGCCCCTCCGTCGCGCCACTCTCCGTTGCCGGATATGGGCGGCGTTATGCGTCTTAACATGAGGAATCATTTGTGAACTCAAAAATTACTCAATATGCTTTCAAAGCTGGCGCTGCCTATTTCATTTGCATGGCTATCGCGCATTTTATTGGTATTAAGGTTCCAGTATTATTCGTCTACTACGACACACCGTTTTATGCGTATCAAGACAAAATCATATCTTTCGCCGTTTGCGCTTATGTCGCCTTATTCCATTCAGCCGCGTTGTATCGTCCAGTGGCTTTAAATGCCATCATTGTTCTGGCCCTTACCGTTGCTGGTTTAATTGCAGTTAACGTATCTGACGCATTAGCTTCCGTCCTAAGGCCAGATCAATCTACATTGCCATATTGGTTACAAACAGGCGCCATTCTTATGTACTTGCTTACTTTAATTGGCCTTTACATTAAAGATGGAAAAAACGCATAACCCCTCATTCAACACGGACAGTCAACAAGGCCGGCGGCTTCGCCTATTTTCGGCCTTGTCGTCTGCCGGTTAACTCAAACTACATGGACTCCCCTGCAGTCAAGCAACGCCGATGTCATTCATCCCAGGTATAAGATTGCAGCTCTACATGCGGCCTATTGATGAGCATGCGCTGCCCGAGCGCAGTCAGCTGCCGGGCCCAGTGATAAGCGCCCGAACACACCTCCATGCCGATGAGACAGGCTGGCTGCTGAGCGAGGAACGGCATGAGCTTGGCGCGACGGAGGGTCTTGCGAAATACGGTCTTGCCGTGCGCATCGACGCCATGCAGACTGAAGGTGTTCTTTGCCAAATCGATACCCAGGGTAGTCACGTTCATGATCACTCCTCCTGTTCCGTTGATTGATGACCAACACTCTCAATCTGGCACATCCGCTGCCGTAGGAGCAGGGGGAGTACATATCATTCGTTATGCCTAGGAGGAGTCGTCATGAAAAACATTCTGATCGCCGCATGTTTGTGTGCCTTGGTCTTATTTCTATGGGGTTTTATCTCGTGGGCCGTGTTGCCATGGCATAACACCGTAGCCAACAAATTCACAGATGAGGCAATGGTTTCTAAAACCCTAAAAGATAATGCGCCGACCTCCGGGATCTATTACCTGCCATTCGCAGATAAAGATCATCGACAGGGCGAGGCCGCTGCATTCGTCAATGTGTTGCCAGACGGCTTTGATATGAACATGGGAAAACTGATGTCACAGGCATTGCTCGGCCAGTTTGTTTCTGCCTTGCTGGTTATCCTATTGCTCAGGAATGTCTCAGGGCTAAATTATTGGCAGCGTGTCGGCTTTGTTTCTTTGACTGGCCTGGCAATCGGTTTCGTCAGTCACTTCCCTTATTGGAATTGGTTCGGCTTCTCAACTGAATACGTCGCAGTAATTATTATCGATTCGCTAATTGCTTGGACATTGGCGGGGCTTGTTATGGCCAAGTTTGTTATTGGCAAAAAGGCATAACATGGCGCTCAATCTCGCCCCCTTCGGTCGCTGGACGCCGCGCGTTAAAGCCGCGCAGCGCCGGTTACTTCTACGTCATGCCCCATGAATCATCAACAAAGCGGGCGTCCGCGAAGTAGTCGGTTCTTGCTCGCTGCCGCGCTCTACTTCGGCATCGTGTTCGGTGTCGGCTTCTTGCTCGGCTCCGTGCGCGTGCCCTTTCTTGTCCCACGCCTTGGTGAGCGCGTTGCCGAACTCGCGGAGATGCCGCTCATGTTCGTCGCCATCTACCTGGCCGCCGGCCACGTCGTCAGAAAGTACGGCGCCTCAGTTGCGCCACTTGGCTGGGTGCTTGTTGGCGCCATATCCCTGGCGTTCCTTGTAGCAGCCGAGGTTCTTCTGGCTGTTGTTCTGGCTGGCCGCGGCATCGTTGAGTACATCGCCAGTCGAGACCCGGTATCTGGTTCAGTGTACCTTGGCATGTTGGTGGTGTTCGCGGCTATGCCGTGGTTACGGCGTAGGCTGGGCAACAATCTTTCGGGCGGGCAGGGACATGGAGCCTAACCCTTCGCTCAAACGGACCTGCAACGGCATGCCGCCGCTGCGGTCCGCCTTAGCTCAAACGCTCGGCATTCAAACAGGAAAGGCATATTGCAATGATGACGAGAAGAAAGTTCATCACTACTGCCGCAGCTACGGGTCTGGGTGCCGCAGGAGTTCTTGCCTTCCACTCCTTCAGCAAGGGCAGTGCGGAATATGAGCAGGCCGTGAAGCAGATATGGCGTCATGGTGAACGCGGTTCGAGCGACGCGCCCGCAGCACTGCGTGAACTGGTGCGCTACGCAACCCTGGCACCGTCCAGTCACAACACCCAGTGCTGGAAGTTCGGGCTGGGCGACCAGTCGATTTCAATCCTGCCTGATTATCAACGCCGATGCCCGATTGTCGATCCAGACGATCACCACCTCTTTGTCAGCCTCGGCTGTGCCGCTGAGAACCTTGTGCAGGCAGCGGCGGCAATGGGCTTTCGAGGCGATGCCGTTTTCAATAAGGGAAAGAACGAGTCATTGGATATCTCCCTTGTGCGCGCAACGGCGGTGCGTACGCCGCTGTTCGAGGCCATCCCGCGCCGGCAGTCGACCCGGGGTGAATTTGATGCCAAGCCTCTTTCAAACGACGAATTGAGGCTTCTGGAAACAGCCGGCTCGGGAAATGGCGTCCGGGTTCACCTGCTCACGGATAAACAGGCCATGGAGAATGTGCTTGATTTCGTGGTTCAGGGAAACACCGCACAGATGCGCGATCCGGCATTTGTGCGCGAACTCAAAGACTGGTTACGATTCAACGGTGGGCAAGCGGCGAGACAGGGCGACGGACTGTTTTCAGGCTCTTCCGGCAACCCAACTGCGCCAAGTTGGCTTGGCGGCCTGATGTTTGATCTCTTCTTTACCGAAAAGGCCGAAAACGACAAGTACGCGCGACATGTTCGAAGCTCCGCCGGCATTGCGGTATTTGTGTCAGAGTTTGAGGACAAGAATCACTGGATCGAGGTGGGTCGTGCCTTTCAGCGGTTCGCGTTGCAGGCAACGGCGATGGATGTTCGAACCGCCCACCTTAATCAACCGGTGGAAGTCGCATCACTCAGACCGCAGTTCGCCAAATCAATCGGCATCATCGAGTGGAAGGCCTGATCTTGTCATTCGGTTCGGTCGTGGTCCCGAAATGCCCAGATCCCTGCGGCGCTCAGTAGATGCAGTTATCATCTGATCAAGCCCAAGGAGGCAAACCCTATGCAGCACAATCCAGTCACCAAAATTCTCCTGGCTTCTTTTAAATGATTCCTGGCTGTTTACAGCATTTAAGACCGGTGAGACATTAATGAAAAAAACAACGAAAGCAGTTTTGTTATCGGCTTTTGTATTGCCAGGTCTCGGGCATTTATTCCTGAAGAGATATCTTGCCGGTGCTGTGTTGGCGATTGCTGCATTGACGGCGCTTTATGTTTATGTTTCTGGCGCTGTAGAGCATATCCTGCAAATAACCGAAATGATCGAGCGGGGTGAACTGCAACCGGATGTTGAAGTCATTACTGAATTAGTCTCACGGCAACCCGTGGGTGCCGATGCTCGACTCATCAATATCGCTTGGGCTGTTTTGATCATTGCATGGCTGATCGGCATTGTTGATTCTTATAGGGTCGGTCGTTTGCAAGAGAACGAGGCAGCGACGCAGCAATCTCCAACCCCTTGATCTACCGTAGTGGGAGATTGCTTCGCTTCGCTCGCAATGACAAGTTAACGAATAAATCAGAGTTTCTTTAATACGCTCAGCGGTTCTCGCTGCGCGAGACCCGTCGCAATACCCAGTCCAGGCCGCGCGTCGAGAGCAGCCGTTTCAAACTGCCGAACAGATACGTGGGAAAGGTGACGTAGTAGCGTGGCTGCGCGCGCGGGCTTTCCAGTGCGTGGAGCAGTTTCTCCAGCACGGCTTCGGGTCCCAGTGTGAAGGGCACGGCCGGGCCGACTTTGGTGAGGCGGCGTTCCATGGCGCGATAGGTCTCGCGGAAGGCGCTGCGTTCCACGTCGATGGTGCGTTGAAACACGGCGTGGGCATTGGCGCGGAAGCGACTTTCGATCGGGCCAGGTTCGATCAGCGCCACCTGAATGCCGGTGCCGGCGAGTTCCAGTCTGAGCGTGTCGTAAAAACCTTCCAGGGCATATTTGCTGGCGGTATAGGCGCCGCGAAACGGCAGTGCGGCAAAGCCGAGCACGGAGCTGTTCTGCACGATGCGTCCATATCCCTGGCGACGCATCACCGGGATCACGGCATTGGTGAGTTCGATGCTGCCGAATACATTGGTCTCGAATTGCGCGCGCAGCATGTCGCGCGACAGATCTTCCACCGCGCCCGGTTGACCATAGCCACCGTTGTTGAACAGCGCATCGAGCGTGCCGCCGGTGCTGGCGAGGATGTCCGCTACCGCGTTCTGGATCGAGGCGGAATCAGTCAGATCCAGCTGCAGACTTTCCAGACCTTCGCCATGCAGACGCGCGACGTCATCGGCTTTGCGCGCCGTGGCGAACACGCGGTAGCCGCGCGCCTTGAGCGCGTGCGCGGCGTGATAGCCGATGCCGCTGGAACAGCCGGTGATGAGGATGGATTTTGGGCGGGTGGTCATATTACGGATGTCTCATGTGAGGCGAGGGGAACAACAGGTATTCTGTGTTCCCCGGATTACGGCCTGCGGCCTTCATCCGGGCTACATAGAGAAGTTACGTCAGCACGCCGCGACGATGCCGGTCATGAAAATGCCGTCGAAGGTGCCGGCGCCGCCGATGGAGGCCACGGGCGCACCGAGTTGGCGTACATCTTTCAGCCGTAACAGATCGGCGCCGATCAGCACGCCGAGCGTGCCGCTGATGTAGGCGAGCGGGGCGCTGTGTTCGATATTGATGGCGACAGCGATGAGCGCGGCGGTCAGCGGTGCGATGAGCACCGGCATCGCGATACCGAGTCGCGGAATAGGGCGACTGAAGTAATAGCTGACGGTGCCGACGACGGCGACCGCGGTGACGACTTCCAGCAGCGGCAGCGGCGTGTGTCGCAACAGATACAGCGAGAAGAACACCGGGATGATGCAGCCGCCGACGTTGACGGCAATCAGCGTACTGCCTTCGAAGCGCAATTGCGGGCCGCGCAGCAGGCCGACCCAGGCCGGCGGTGGCGTCTGCGGTTCCTCGGCACTCACGCGGGCTACCGGCAGATTGATGAGGCTGCCGAACAGCGCGCTGAACAACAGCAGCAAACCGGAGTTCGGCGACAAGCCGAGTTTCTCGAACGCGATTGCCAATAGACCCACTTGGATGAACGCCAGCAGGAAGGCGAACAACAGGATCAGGATCAGCAGGCGCAGGGGTGAAAAAGGCATAGATCTGAATGGCTCTTACTTAAGCTCAAATGTAGGGTGGGTTTACCCTGAAGGGCACAAGAGCGTAGTTTGCGTAACCCACCAAGCGTTGCGCAGCAACACAATCCGTTCTTTAAGATGTGCCTGACGGCGCGCTTGGTGGGTTACGGCACAAACGACGTGCCTCTTGTGCCCTTTAGGGTAACCCCACCCTACATCGATAATGAGGCCGCCTAAGAAAGTGTCATTCAGCATAGATCTCATGTCTCTGTCATCTGTTAGCGCAATGCCGCTCCTACACCATAAGTTTGCGTAGCCTGGGTGGAGCGGAGCGAAACCCGGGTTTCACTGCGTTCCACCCAGGCTACACGAACTCAAATGTAGGGTGGGTTTACCCTAAAGGGCACAAGAGCGTAGTTTGCGTAACCCACCAAGCGTTGCGCAGCAACACAACCAGCTGTTAGCGCAATGCTGCTCCTACACCATGAGTTCTTTGCACGCCTGCGCCAACAGCCCCGCCAGCGCAACGGCGTTGCTCGAATGTGCGATGCTGTCGCTGCTGTGCAGGCTGAGTATGCCGGCAGCGCGTAGGTATGTCTCGGCATCATCGACGAACACGGCGTGCGTGACCAGCGCGTGGACCGCGCCAGCGCCGGCGCTGTACAGCGCCTCGGCGGTGCGTGCTAGGGTGCGGCCGGTGCTGGCGATGTCATCGATGAGCACCACCGTGCGTCCTCGCACATCGATAGCCGGTAGCGTGATGGTGACGCTGCGGTCATCGTGGCGCTGCTTGTGCGCGACAATACCTTGCAACTGGCCGGCCTGCGCGGCGCTGGCGACCCATGGCGCCGATTCCACGTCAGGTCCGAGCAACAGCGGAGCATCGAAATGCTCCGCGGCATATTTTCCCAGCAGCGGTGCGGCGCTGAGCGCGATGGCGTGGTGCGCTGGCACGGCTTCAGCGAGCACGTGCACGCGGTGCAGATGCGGGTCGACTGTGATGATGGCATCGAAGTGTGCGGCCAGCCAGCGACCGACGTGATGTTGGCTGATGGCCTCGCCGGGCTGGAAGGCCATGTCCTGACGCATATAACACAGATACGGTGCGACCAGGATCAACTCGCGCGCGCCGAGTTCGCGCGCGGTCTCGGCGGCAATCAGCAGTTCCACCAGCTTGGCATTCGGATCGTTGAGACTGCGGCACAGGATCACGCGTGCGGGCAGATTGCGGTGGCAGGCGTAGCCGCGATTCGCCATCGGGGAAACGGTGCAGTTCGATTTCGGCATAGGGCACGCCGAGCGCGTCCGCGAGCGCGCGTGCCTGAGGTGCGTAGTCGGGAAAGCCGAGCAGTAGGGTTTTATCGTGATTGGTCATTGAACCGCCAAGACGCTGAAGGTCGCCAAGGAAAGGCGTTTGAACCGCCAAGGCGCAAAGGCGCAAAGGCGCAAAGGCGCAAAGGCGCAAAGGCGAAAATCGAGTCGCAGATTCGCCAGACACTAATCCTGTGAGGTTTTAGAAACGTAGCTCGGAAGGATCCGAGTGTTTATCAAAGCTGCGAAACTTGCGTCGAATCTTCTCATTTTCATGGGTATCGTTTTTTCTTAGCGCCTTTGCGTCTTTGCGGTTCAAAGAAATATTTTCTTAACTCTCCGCCGCAAACGGCGCGCCCGCATCGTAGTCGTCTTCGATGACGTAGCCGCGGGCGCGCTGCGATAGATTGCGTGCGAAATCGAAATCGGCGCGCACTTCCGAATGCACGCGGTACAGCGCCTCGCCTGCCGTGACCGGATCGCCCAGCTTCTTCAGCAGATCCACGCCGGCGCCTTTGTCCATCGGTGCGCCGGCCAGTCGCGCGATGCGCGCGAGTTGGAAGTTGTCGATGGCGGCGACGACGCCGTTGCGTTCGGCATTGACCTCGAACTGCAATGCGCCGGGCTTGTGCTGCGTTATCTGGCGTCCCTGCGCGTCGATGAGTTCATTCATCTTGGTGAGTGCGCGGCCGGATTCGAGGATGTCGCGGGCGATGGCATAACCGTGGCCGCCGCGCACATCGGGATCGAATTCCAGGACACGTCCAGCCAGATGCAGCGCCTTCTGCCGCAAGTCCGCCGGTGCGTTGGGATCGTTTTCCAATACCTGCATGACGTCGCGCACTTCCAATACCGGGCCGATGCCGCGTCCGATCGGCTGACGACCGTCCGTGATAACGACTTCGAGGTGCAGTCCCATACGGTCGCCGACGTATTCGAACAGTTTGCGCAGCGCCAGCGCCTGCGACATGCGCCGCACCTTCGCCGTCGGCCCGACCGGGATGTCGATGAGCAGATGCGTGGAACCGGCGGCCAGTTTCTTCGACAGGATCGACGCGACCATCTGGCCGTACGAGTCGATGCCGAGCGGACGTTCGACGGCGATCAGGATATCGTCGACCGGCGCCAGCTTGGCGGTGCCGCCCCAGGCGAGACAACCGCGGTGCTTGCGCACCAGCGCGTGCAGACGGTCAGGGCTCAGTTCCACCTGCGCGAGCACTTCCATGGTGTCGGCGGTGCCGGCCGGCGAGGTGATGGCGCGGCTGGAGGTCTTGGGGATGAGCATGCCGTGCGCGGCGACGATCGGCACCACCAGCATCGAGGTGCGATTGCCGGGGATGCCGCCGATGCAGTGCTTATCCGCGACCAGCGCTTCATCCCAATCGAGGCGGTCGCCGGATTCCAGCATGGCCTGGGTGAGATACAGAATCTCATCGCGATCCAGCCCGGTCTGTCCGGAGGCGACCAGGAACGCGGCCATCTCGGTCTTGGAATAACGGTTGTCGACGATGTCGCGGGTGATGGCCTGGAAATCTTCCAGCCGCAAACGTTCGCCGCCCATCTTGCGGCGGACCGCGTCCATCGACATCGGTGGTTCGGCATGCGCGACATGCACCTGCTCACCCTCTTGTCCGCCGAATTGCGCGAACGCCTGTTCGGAAAGCCCCAGCTGGTCGAGTCCGACCAGATTGGCGTCGTCGACCACGTTGAGCACGGCGAGGATGCGGTGGCTATGGTTGGTGATGGCGATCTTCGACAGCGCCTGGAAGCCCTCGGCACGGTAGACGCCGCAGTCGCGGTGCATATAGGCGACGTTCTCGCGATAGGTGTCGATGGCGACGCGCTTGAGCGTCAAATGGCACGCGGGCTGGATCGGGGGCTCGGGCTTGGTCTGGGGATCGGTCATAGGCAAGGTGGGAATGATTGTTGCTCGCGTATCGGGGTGGATAGTCTATGGGTATTGTAGCGCTTCGCCGGAATCGGTGGACACTGCCCGGCCGACCCTCGCTGGCATCGGCCAAGTGCCCATTGAAACGGCAGGGCGCAGCAGCGTGTCCGGACGTGCCAAATGACCGTTTTGAGAACCGCGCGCCATTGCCGGGTGGAAATAAAACGCTGACAGGGTGATGATCCGGTATCAAGCAGAGATCAGCGCGTGTGGCTGCCATGCCGACAGCACAACGATCTGCGCCGTAGCCTGCTGAAAGCCCCATTTGTGCGCGATGAGTGCAAGGGAGAAATTATGTCTGATGAGAAAATAACCCTCCAGTCTGAAGAACGTCGCGAATATTTCCGTATCGACGACGAGGTGCAGCTGAAGGTGCGCCCGATCGGCGAGGCCGATGTTGCGGCAATTGCCGCGCGTATCAACGACAAGATGCCGGACCGCTTTACCGTGGCGGCGAATTTCGCGGTCAGCTCACGACAGATGTCGCGGGTGTTGCACGGTTTCGCGGCCGATACGCCGGAAGTGGGGCGCTATCTGAAGATGGTCGATCAGAAATTGAATCACCTGGCACGGCTGTTCGTGCTTGAAGAATCGGCGCGCGGCGATTTTCTCCCCCTGCACGTCAACCTCAGCGCCGGCGGTCTGGTGTTCCCCTCGCCGGTTGAGCACGTGCCCGGCACCTTGCTGGAAATAAGCATGGTGTTGCATCCGTCGGTAACAGGCATTCTCTCAATGGCGCAAGTGGTGTATTGCGAACGTCTTGCAGAGGTGGCGGGCACGTATCCCTGGCAGATCGCCGTCGAGTATTCACACATCCGCGAGGTCGACCGCGATTTGCTGGTCAGTCACATCATCAATCGCGAGACCGAGTTGTTGCGGCGGCAACGCGATGAGGACAACGAAGCCCAATAGGGATCTGAGTCCGGGTAGGATGGGTGGAGCAAAGCGTAACCCATCGTAACAATCAAGTGAGGTGATGGGTTACGGCAAAAACGCCTCCACCCATCCTACGCGGGCTCACGCAAGTTCTACGAACAGAGAGCCCGGGTAGGATGGGTGGAGCAAAGCGTAACCCATCGCAACAATCATGTGAGGTGATGGGTTACGGCATAAACCGCCTCCACCCATCCTACGCACTACCCGACCACTTCCATTCCCACGTCGAGTTGTTCTTCCCGCTGCCGTTCTTCCTGCTGCAAAGCCCAGAGACGACTGTACACGCCGGCCTGCGTCAGCAGATCCTGATGTGTGCCGCGTTCGACGATGCGGCCCTGATCCATAACCAGAATCGTATCGGCGTCGATGACGGTCGAGAGTCGATGGGCGATCACCAGCGTGGTGTGATTCGCGGCGACCTTGCGTAATGCATCGAGAATGATTTGTTCGGAATGCGAGTCCAGGCTGGAGGTTGCTTCGTCGAATACCAGGATGCGCGGGTTCTTGAGGATGGCGCGGGCAATCGCGACGCGCTGTTTCTCGCCGCCGGAGAGTTTCAGGCCGCGTTCACCGACGATGCTGTCGTAACCTTTGGGCAGTGCGGCGATGAAGCCGTGAATGTTGGCGAGTTGCGCGGCGCGTTCGACTTCGGCGCGGGTCGCGTCCGGACGTGCATAGGCGATGTTGTAGTAGAGCGTGTCGTTGAACAGCACGGTGTCTTGCGGGACGATGCCGATGGACGCGCGCAGACTGTCTTGCGTGACCGCGCGTACATCCTGGCCATTGATCAGGATGCGTCCGCCGCTGACGTCGTAGAAGCGGAACAACAGCCGCGCCAGCGTGGATTTTCCCGCGCCGCTGGGGCCGACCACGGCGACCTTGTGTCCGGCAGGAATGGTAAAGCTGACATCGTGCAGAATCGGCCGGTCGGCGTCGTAGGCGAACGCGACTTGTTCGAAGCGCACTTCACCGCTGCCGATATCCAGCGGCTGTGCGTCGTTGCGATCGACGATCTCCGGCTGCTTTTCCAGCACATCGAACATCAGCCGCATGTCGGTGATGGCGTGCTTGAGCTGGCTGTAGACCACGCCGAGGAAATTCAGCGGGATGAACAGTTGCAGCAGGAAGGCGTTGACCAATACCAGGTCGCCGATACTCATCTCTCCTGCCACCACGCCCTGCGCGGCGAGGATCATAACCAGTGTCACACCCACGGCGATGATCGCCGACTGGCCGACGTTGAGTGCGGCCAGCGAGGTCTGGCTTTTGACCGCCGCGTCTTCCCAGACATGCAAGGTTTCGTTGTAGCGACGCAGTTCATGTTGTTCGTTGCCGAAGTATTTCACCGTTTCATAATTGATCAGGCTGTCGACCGCCTGGGTGTTGCCCTGCGAATCCATGGCATTCATGGTGACGCGGTATTGCATGCGCCAGTCGGTAACCAGCAGCGTGTAGGCGATGTAGATCACCACCGAGCCGAAAGTGACCACGGCGAACCACGGGTCGTACTTGGCCAGCAGGATGCCGGCGATCATCACCACTTCGATCAGCGTCGGCAGGATGCTGAACACCATGTAGTTGAGCAGTGAGCTGACGCTGCGGGTGCCGCGATCGATGTCGCGCGACACGCCGCCGGTCTTGCGCTCCAGGTGATAGCGCAACGATAGCTGGTGCAGGTGTTCCAGCACGCGCACCGACACACTGCGCATGGCGCCGTGACGCACGCGGGCGAACACCGCATCGCGCAATTCGTTGAACAGTGAACTGCCCAGGCGCAGCGCGCCATAGCCGAGCAGTAGTGCCAACGGCAAAGTCAGCAGCTCGGTATGCGTGTTGGCATCCAGGCTGTCGACGATGTCCTTGAGGATCAGCGGAATGCCGACGTTGGCGGCCTTGGACAGGATCAGGAAGGCCAGCGCCAACAGCACGCGGCCACGGAAGTCCCAGAGGAACGGCATCAGCGACCGCAGGGTGCGGACATCACTGGGGCGGCTGTCGGGCAGTTCGGTGGGGTGGATGTAGGCGCGCATGGTGTGACCGAGGGTGAGCGAGGCGCCATTGTCACAAAATGCGACAGTGGAGGGAAATCACCCGCTACAGTGGACGGAAATTTGCGCCGCTATGCGAGAATATCACCCGTAAATCACTGTCGCGGCCGTAATGGCCGGCACACACGGAGACAATGCACCATGAAACCGAGCCCTGAAGAATTGCGTCAGGCCATCAGCGAGGCGGAACGCCTGCGCGCGGCCGGCGAGGATACGCATGCCTTGGCTAAAACGGTGTTGTATCAGCAAGAGCGTCTACGCCATCTGGAAGACGTCTGCTTACGGGCCGAGCGGATGGTGAGATTCGGTATGGACGAGCACGAACATGCCTTGATGGTCAGAGCGCTGGATGCCGCGCGGCGTGCCGAGGCGGCCGCGGTTGGGAAGGGTGAGACGCTGGGGTTGGTGTGATCCAACCTTGACTTTTCAGGGTGTCGCCCGCATGTTTCGCGGCAACCCGCGCCCATTTGGGCGTATCAATAGTTTGCTTTGGAAGGTGCTGTATGCCGATTTATGAGTATCAGTGTGGAGATTGTGGTCATGGCTTGGAATCCCTGCAGAAGCTCAGCGATCCACCGCTGACCGATTGCCCGGAATGCGGCAAGCCCAAGTTGCAGAAACAGATTTCGGCCGCCGGCTTCCGCCTTTCGGGTGGCGGTTGGTACGAAACCGACTTCAAATCCGGCAGCAAGCGCAATGTGGCCGAGAAAGACGCCAGTAAAGACACCAGCGGTGGCTCGTCCGGCGGTTCGTCTGGTGGTGGACACAGCTGCGGTGGCGGCGGTTGCGGGTCGTGCTCCTGATTTAACGGCACATCCCAACGGGGCGCCGCCCGAATGGCGCTTGCGTATAGAAATGTAGGGTGGGTTTACCCTAAAGGGCAAGGCACGCAGTTTGTGCCGTAACCCACCAAGCGTGCCGTCAGGCACACCCTTAAAAATGGGTTGTGTTGCTTCGCAACGCTTGGTGGGTTACGCAAAAAACGCTAACCCACCCTACATTGATGGCGGAACCGCTTAAGTAAGTGCCATTCGACCCCGACCCCTTTTATCCGCTGCGGTTGCCCGTCCCGTTCCGACCCCGTACCATTCCCACCCTTCTTAATGCATACCCGGAGGCCGTCGCGCCATGAGTTCCACGCGTATCCCCATGCGTTCACATTATTGCGGGGAGCTGAACGAATCCCACATCGATGAAGAGGTCCGCATCTGCGGCTGGGTGCATCGTCGGCGCGACCATGGCGGCGTGATCTTCATCGACCTGCGCGACCGCGAGGGCCTGGTGCAGGTGGTGTTCGATCCGGATGCCCCGGAGTCGTTCCAGATCGCCGAGCGCGTGCGCAACGAATTCGTGCTGCAGGTACATGGCACGGTGCGCCGCCGTCCGGACGGCACCGGAAACGCCAACATGCCGACCGGGCAGATCGAAATCCTCGGCAGGCAATTGGAGATTCTCAACGCCGCCGAAACGCCGCCGTTCCAGATCGACGATGAAGACATCGGCGAGGAGCTGCGCCTGCGTTATCGCTACATCGATCTGCGCCGTCCGGTCATGCAGCAGCGCATGCAGTTGCGCGCGCGTATCGCTCGGCAGTTGCGCCGCTTCCTCGATGAGCGCGGTTTTCTCGATATCGAAACGCCGATCCTGACCAAGACCACGCCCGAGGGCGCGCGCGATTATCTGGTGCCGAGCCGCACCCATCCCGGTGAGTTTTTCGCCTTGCCGCAGTCGCCGCAATTGTTCAAACAGCTGCTGATGATGAGCGGCATGGATCGCTATTATCAGATCGTGCGCTGCTTCCGCGACGAAGACCTGCGTGCCGACCGGCAGCCGGAATTCACCCAGCTCGATATCGAGACCTCGTTCCTGAACGAAGACGAGATCATGGAACTGATGGAAGACATGATCCGCGAGCTGTTCGCGCAGGTGTTGGATGTCAGCCTGCCGATACCGTTCCCGCGCATGACCTATGCCGAGGCGATGCGCCGTTATGGTGTCGATAAACCGGACCTGCGCATTCCGCTGGAACTGGTCGATGTCGCCGATCTCATGCAAGACGTCGAATTCAAGGTATTTGCCGCGCCGGCCAAAGACCCGAAGGGTCGCGTCACCGCGCTGCGACTGCCGCAAGGCGGCAGCCTGTCGCGCAAAGACATCGACGATTACACGCAGTACGTCAGCAAATACGGCGCCAAGGGTCTCGCCTATATCAAGGTGAACGAACTGGCCAAGGGTCGCGACGGTTTGCAATCGCCGATCCTGAAATTCCTGCCAGATGCGACCGTACACGGCATTATGGAACGCACCGGTGCGGCCGATGGCGATCTGATTTTCTTCGGCGCTGACTCCGCCAAGGTGGTCAGCGAGGCCTTGGGTGCGCTGCGCATCAAGCTCGGTCACGATCTGAATCTGTTGACCAGCCCGTGGCAGCCGTTGTGGGTGGTCGACTTCCCAATGTTCGAGCATGACGAGAAGGACGATCGCTGGGTTGCGCTGCACCATCCGTTTACCGCGCCGAACACCACCGATCTCAAAGTCATGACGGACAGTCCCGGTACGTGTGTATCGCGCGCCTATGACATGGTGCTCAACGGCACCGAGTTGGGTGGCGGTTCGATACGTATACATCGTGAAGACATGCAAGCGGCCGTTTTCGAATTGCTCGGTATCGGCGCCGAAGAGGCGCGCGAGAAATTCGGCTTTCTGCTCGACGCGCTCAAATACGGTTGCCCGCCGCACGGCGGTATCGCCTTCGGCCTCGATCGTCTGGTGATGTTGATGGTCGGCGCGAGTTCCATTCGCGATGTGATGGCCTTCCCCAAGACCCAGAGCGCCGCATGCATGCTGACCAACGCACCGTCGCCGGCCGGTGAAAAGCAGCTGCGCGAACTTGGTATTCGACTGCGGGCGAAAGTGGTGGAGTAGTTCGTGTTGAACCGCCAAGGCGCCAAAAAACTTTGCGAACCGCCAAGGCGCAAAGGCGCTAAGAAAATTTAATGAAAAAGCAAATTGGCTTTCTTGTTAAGAAACATCTGATTGATTCGTCATCCCGGCGAAGGCCGGGATCCAGCGCCTTGAATGGCATGGATTCCCGCCTTCGCGGGAATGACGGAGTATGAATTATTCAGAGGTTTCTTAATTGATCTTCGCGCCTTTGCGCCTTGGCGGTTCGCAAAGTTTTTTGGTGTTTTGGCGGTCCAAATACCTAAGTGACCTTGAACACCTTCAAACGCCCCGAATCCGTTCTAGTCCTGGTCTACACCGAGGCCGGTGAGGTGCTGCTGTTGCGCCGGCGGCAGCCGGATGATTTCTGGCAATCGGTGACGGGCAGCCTGGAAGGGAACGAGACCCCGGAGCAGGCGGCACGGCGCGAGCTGTTCGAGGAAACCGGTTTAGCGGTGAGCGCTGGGCTGGTCGACTGCAGAAAAACCAATCGCTTTCCCATCCTGCCCGCCTGGCGTCCCCGCTATGCCCCCGACGTCAGCCACAACACCGAGTATGTCTTTCGGCTGGCGCTGACCGAGCGCCTTGCGATCCGCATCGATCTTGCAGAACACCTGGAATATCAGTGGCTTGATCGTTTGTCTGCCGCCGCGTTGGCGAGTTCTTACACCAACCGCGAGGCGATTCTTGCCTGGGTGCCGGCGTGCGCCAGCTGATGTCTTAATCGGTATTTTCGATTTTCTCTCAAGAACATCTCTGAACGGCCGATCCACCGGGTGCCCCGAGGCTGGGGCATTTTCCGGGTGCGCAACACACCCTCAAGCAGTGGACTAGTGGAGATCTCCAATGATGCGTATCCCCGGACGGCTGAGCGCGCTGTGCGCCGCCATTTTGCCCCTCATCCCCCTGACCGTCGGTGCCACCAACGGGATGAATATGGAGGGCTACGGTCCGATTGCTGCCGCAATGGGCGGCGCCTCGATGGCTTACGATAATGGCACGGCCGCCATGATGAACAATCCGGCCACCCTCGGCATGATGAAAGAAGGGGATCGCCTGGACGCGTTCTTCGGTTTTCTCGGGCCGGATGTCGAATCCGAAGCCGGTGGCATGACCGCCAAGTCCGACGGCAATGCCTATTACATGCCGGCGGTGGGTTTCCTGCGCAAGCGTGAGGGCCTGACTTATGGCATCGGCCTCTACGGCCAAGGTGGTATGGGCACCGAATACGGCAGCGACAGCTTCATGAGCATGGGCGCCGGTCTGGAAAATCGCACCGAGTTGAGCGTCGGCCGCGTCATCGCGCCGTTGAGCTTCAACGTCAACGACAAGCTGACGGTCGGCGGCAGTGTGGATTTCGTCTGGGCGGGTCTGGATCTGCGCATGGCGGTCTCCGAGGCGCAGTTCGCCGATATGGCCAATCCGATGGCGCAGAACATCGGGTCTGCCTCGGGTTCGCTGGTGAATGCCTTTGGCAGTATGTATGAACCCTTCGGCGGCACCGGCATCAGTCAGCTCAACTACGCCTATTTCGATTACAGCAACGACAACCGTTTCTCCGGTAAGGCGCGCGGCTACGGTGCTGCCGGCAAGATTGGCGCGGCCTACAAGGTCAACAAGCAGTTGACGGTCGGTGCGACCTATCACTCCGAGACGAATCTGGGCGACATGGAGACCGATGGCGCCAAGGTGCAGATGAGTGTGAACGCCAATTTCGGCGGCGGTTATCAGGACTACGTGATCCCGGTATCCGGCAAGATCAAGGTGAAGGATTTCCAATGGCCATCGACCTATGGCATCGGTGCGGCGTTTCAGGCCACGGATAAATTGATGTTGGCGGCCGACATCAAGCGCATCAGCTGGGCCGATACCATGCAGAATTTCCGCATGGTCTTCACGGCCGATGCGACACAGGCCAATCCGCTCGCCGGGGGCTTTGCCGGTCTCGATCTGGATGCCACCTTGTACCAGGATTGGGACAATCAGACGGTTTACCAGATCGGCGGTGCCTATCAGATCGATAAGCAACTCACGGTACGTGCCGGTTACAACCACGGTGACAATCCGGTGCCGAACACCTACCTGAATGCGCTGTTCCCGGCGATTGTGGAAGACCACCTCACCGCGGGCTTCGGCTACGGTTTCAACGAGAAACAGTCCATCGACTTCTCGTTGCAGCACGCTTTTGAAGTGTCCAACACCAATCCGGGCAACGGTACCACCATCCCGGCAGTAACTTCGCGTCACGCGCAGACCAGCTTCCAGTTTATTTATTCGCACCGCTTCTAAGCGCACTGCGATAACCGCTCGACAAACAGGCCGGTATAATGCCGGCCTGTTTTGTTTTCAGACGCTCATTGAGTCTGTAGCCCGGATGCAATCCGGGATGCATGCCGCCATTCCCCGGATTGCATCCGGGCTACACATACTGGGAACCGCCAAGACGCCAAGGCGCCAAGAACGCCAAGGATGTCAAAGTAAAAACCAAAAAGATGTTTGCCTGAATTCTCTTGGCGCCTTGGCGGTTCAACTCCAGTCCGACCGCAGGTTCATGCCGTATCTGCCAGGTGCTAAACTTCGCCGCGTTCTGAGTCCCATACGAGGCAGTCATGGCAGGTCACAGCAAATGGGCGAACATCCAGCACCGCAAAAATGCCCAGGATGCCAAGCGCGGCAAACTCTTCACCAAACTGATCCGTGAAATCACCGTCGCCGCACGCAGCGGCGATCCTGATCCCAACGCCAACCCACGCCTGCGCACGGCGGTGGACAAGGCGTTGACCGCCAATATGACCCGCGACACCATCGAGCGCGCCATCAAACGCGGTTCCGGTGCGATCGAAGGTGAGCACTACGAGGAAGTGCGCTACGAAGGCTACGGGCCGGGTGGCGCGGCGGTGATGGTCGATTGCATGACCGACAACCGCAACCGCACCGCGTCCGATGTGCGCTACGCGTTTTCCAAATACGGCGGCAATCTGGGTACGGATGGTTCAGTCGCGTATCTGTTCACCAAGCTCGGTGTGCTCAGTTATCCGGCCGGTAGCGACGAGGACGTGCTCATCGAGATCGCGCTCGAAGCCGGCGCGCAGGATGTTGTCAGTAACGACGACGGCTCCGTCGATGTGCTCACCGATCCGGCCGACTTCAATCGGGTGAAAGACGCCATGCTCGCCGCCAAATTCATCCCCGAGAGCGCCGAGGTGACGATGCGCGCGAGCACCAGCGCGGTCTTGGATGCCGAGGCGGCCGCGGCTATGGTGAAAATGCTCGATGTGCTGGAAGATCTCGACGACGTGCAGCAGGTGTATTCCAACGCGGATATTTCGGACGAGATTCTTGCGCAGTTGTGAGGTAGCCCTGATGGAGTGGAACGAAATCCAGGATTGCCAAGATCCGTCCCGGTACGACTTCTGTGGGGGTAGATCTTCGTCGGATACCGCCGCCGCGGGGACAGATCTTTAGCTCTGTCCCCGTTGTGGTTCCACTCAGCGGGAAATTTCCTCCCATCGGCACGCCGCGTTGTATGAATAAACGTCCGAACACGCAGCTTTGTTTGTCTGTGTGGTCCGCACGGTCGGGGACAGAGCTAAAGATCTGTCCCCACGGCGACGGTACGTTTCGCGCCGGCCTACACTCCCGCCCGGTAACCCGCTACTATGCCGCCATGCGTATCCTCGGTATCGATCCTGGTTCTGTGATCACTGGCTTTGGCATCATTGATGTCGACGGGCTGCGATACGCGCATGTGCACAGCGGCCATATCAAGGTCGATGGCGAGGCGCTGCCGGAAAAGCTCGGCGTGATCTTCGCCGGTATTCGCGATCTGGTCAGCGAATGGCAGCCGCAGGAGGTGGCCATCGAACGCGTGTTCATGGCGCGCAACGCCGATTCGGCGCTCAAGCTCGGTCAGGCGCGCGGTGCGGCGATCTGCGGCGCGGTCGGCACGGTGCCCAGCATCGCCGAATACAGCCCACGCGAAGTGAAGCTGGCGGTGGTCGGCAAGGGCGGCGCGACCAAGGAGCAGGTGCAACACATGGTGCGTGTGTTGCTGAAGCTGACGGCAAATCTCCAGCCCGACCAAGCGGACGCCCTGGCAATCGCGCTGTGTCACAGTCACATGCGTCAGACGCTGGCGAAAATTCCTGGTGCGCGTGCGGCGCGCGGAGGACGCTTCCGATGATCGGTTTTCTGCGCGGTAAGCTCGTGATCAAACAGCCGCCGGTGCTGCTCGTTGATGTCAACGGTGTGGGCTATGAGGTCGAGGCGCCGATGACGACGTTCTACGACCTGCCCGAGACCGGCAGCGAGATCACCCTGCATACGCATCTGGTGGTGCGTGAAGACGCGCATATCCTATTTGGTTTTTTGCATCTGTCCGATCGCGCCTTGTTTCGTTCTTTGATCAAGATCAGCGGTGTCGGCCCGCGCATGGCCTTGGCGATTCTCTCCGGCATGAGCGCCGATGCCTTCGTGCGCTGCATCCAGGACAACAACACCGCCGCGCTGACGCGCGTGCCGGGGGTCGGCAAAAAGACCGCCGAGCGCTTGGTGGTGGAGCTGCGTGACAACATCGGCAAGGCAGGGGTTGCGGGGGCGGACATGGCGGTGGCCAGTGCCGGCCCGGCCAATGCCGTGGAAGAGGCGGTCAGCGCCTTGATTGCGTTGGGCTATAAACCGCCGGACGCCTCGCGCATGGTGCGCGGCATCGACAGCAAGGATCTCGGTGTCGAAGAGATTATCCGCCGCGCCTTGCAGGCGGCGGCGAAATAGGCGGGAGATGGGAATGGCACTTACTTAAGCGATCCCATGCCAAAACGCCCGGGTTGCCAAGATATTTCCGAACCGCAAGGCGAGGGCAAGGCGCAAAGGCGCAAAGGCGCAAAGGAACGTATTGAAAAAACGTAACAATGGGTTGTAACGTTCATTCGACATGTCTTGGCGCCTTTGCGCCTTTGCGGTTCACAATAGCATTCCTGGTTTAAGTTAAGTGCCATTCGCGGGAGATGGGATTTACACCAAAGGCCGCAAGCAACGCAAAGTTTTTGCAATTAATACCCTTTGCGTTGTTTGCGGCCTTTGGTGTAACTAGGCAAGCCCACTGTCATTCCACTCACGCGCCCTATCGGGTATCTTCCCCGCATGACCACAGACCGCCTGATCGACCCCAGTACCGCCTCGTCCGACGAAGAGCGCATCGACCGCGCCATCCGCCCCAAACTGCTTGCCGATTACGTTGGACAGCCGGCGGTCTGCGAGCAGATGGAGATTTTCATCGGCGCGGCGCGCGCGCGTGGCGAGGCGCTCGATCATGTGCTGATTTTCGGCCCACCGGGGCTGGGCAAGACCACCTTGGCGCATATCATCGCCAATGAGTTGAACGTCAATCTGCGCCATACCTCCGGGCCGGTGCTGGAAAAGCCCGGCGATCTGGCCGCGCTGCTGACCAATCTGGAGCCGCATGACGTCCTGTTCGTCGACGAGATCCATCGCCTCAGCCCGGTGGTGGAGGAAATACTCTACCCGGCGATGGAGGATTATCAGCTCGACATCATGATCGGCGAGGGGCCGGCGGCGCGCTCCATCAAGCTCGATCTGCCACCGTTCACGCTGGTGGGCGCGACCACACGCGCCGGACTGCTGACCTCGCCGCTGCGCGACCGCTTCGGCATCGTGCAGCGCTTGGAGTTCTACAATCAGGCCGATCTGGCGCATATCCTGCATGCGCTCGGCGGGTATCCTCGGTGTGGAGATGACGCCTGAAGGCGCGCAAGAGCTGGCGACGCGCGCACGCGGCACGCCGCGCATTGCCAATCGCTTGCTCCGACGGGTGCGTGATTATGCCCAGGTCAAAGGCAGCGGCCGGGTCGATGCCGAGATCGCGCGTAAGGCCATGGAGATGCTCAGCGTCGACAGTCACGGTTTCGACATGATGGACCGCACCCTGCTGACGGCGCTGATCGACAAGTTCGATGGTGGACCGGTCGGCATCGACAGCATCGCCGCCGCCATCGGCGAGGAGCGCGGCACCATCGAGGATGTGCTGGAACCGTACCTCATCCAGCAGGGCTTTATAATGCGTACCGCGCGCGGTCGTGTGGCAACGCGCAAAGCTTATCTGCACTTCGGCTTGAAGCCACCGACGCGCTCGACAGAGGTAGAAGCGCTGTCGTTGTTTGACGTAAGCGGGGATTGATATATAGTCGCGCCCGCGGGAGGCCGCCGTGGCGCGGTTATGGCGATATTATCCTGGGAATCCCGGACCATCCTGGATCACATGCACCCACTCGGACGTCTAACGAAATCCATGTCATCTGTGTTTCTCGCGGCATTGCTGACGCCGCTCTGGTTGCCTTGGCGAACGCAGGCGGCCGATTCTCCCACTCTGCAGGCTGGAACTCCCGCGTATCGCTTGCTGTCTTTGCTGGATAGCGTGCCCGCACGCCGGTAAGCTATGCCGTCGTGGGCGCCGGCGACGGGGTTTTTTGGAGAATGAACTTGGTGCATGAATTCCGCTGGCCGGTGCGCGTGTACTACGAGGACACGGATTCCGGGGGGGTGGTGTATTACGCCAATTACCTCAAATTCATGGAGCGCGCGCGCACCGAATGGCTGCGCAGCCTGGGATTTGAGCAAGATCAGATGGTGCGCGAGGCGGGCATCATCTTCGCCGTGACCGCGGCCGAGTTGAAATTTCGGCGGCCGGCGCGCTTCAACGATGCGCTGACGGTCACCGCACAGGTTGTCGAACGGCGTCGTGTTAGCCTGCGCTTTGCCCAAGCCGTGTATCGCGACGACGAATTGTTATGTGAGGGCCGCGTCCAGATTGCGAGTTTGGACAGCGCCCGGTTTAGCCCCCGGCCGATACCGGAGGCGTTATTAAGGGAAATTCCTGATGGCGACTGATATGTCCATTCTGCATCTGATCACCGGCGCGAGCGCGGTGGTGCAGATTGTCATGCTCATCCTGGTGGTCGTGTCGATTACCTCGTGGACCATGATCTTTCACAAATGGAAGATGCTTCAAGATGCGCGCAGCGAGGCGGAAGCCTTCGAGAAGCGCTTCTGGTCGGGTGGCGATCTGGCCGTGTTGTACAAAGAAGTTGCGGATGGGTCCGACGAGGCGCGCGGTATGGCCGATATCTTCGAGGCCGGCTTCAAGGAATTCGCGCGCCTGCGCAAGCAGTCCGGCAACGATGCGCAGGCCTTGATCGAAGGGGTGCAGCGCTGCATGCGCGTGGCACTGTCGCGTGAGATGGATCGCTCTGGAAATGAATCTGCCGTTTCTCGCCACGGTCGGCTCGATCAGTCCGTATGTCGGTCTGTTCGGTACGGTGTGGGGCATCATGAATTCCTTCCGTGCGCTGGGTAACGTGCATCAGGCGACGCTGGCGATGGTCGCGCCGGGCATCGCCGAGGCGCTGGTCGCAACCGCGATGGGTCTGTTCGCGGCGATCCCGGCGGTGGTGACATACAACCGGTATTCCACTGACGTCGAACGGCTGATCAATCGTTACGACAATTTCCTGGAAGAATTTTCCTCCATCCTGATGCGCCAGGTGCATTGATAATGATTGCTTTGATGATCCTGGGTAATGCCCGCATCGGGCAGGTTTGAATCATGGCCAGACAACGGGTCCGTAAAAAGCCGATCGCCGAGATGAACGTCGTGCCGTATATCGACGTGATGTTCGTGCTGTTGGTGATCTTCATGGTCACCGCGCCGTTGCTACAGCAGGGCGTGCAGGTGGATCTGCCGCAGGCCAGCGCACAACCGATCCCGCCGGATCAGGGTGAGCCGTTGGAACTGAGCGTCGATGCGCAGGGCAATTATTTTCTGAATGTCGGTGGCGATACCAAGGCGCCGGTCGACGAAGAGGCCATTTTGCAGCGAGTGGCGGCGGTGTTGCGTCACAAACCGCAAACGCCAGTACTGGTGCGCGGCGATCGCAATGTCGACTACGGCACGGTGGTGCGCGCCATGGTTCTGTTACAACAGGCCGGGGCGCCGAATGTGGGCCTGGTGACGGACAATACACAGCCTGCGGCTGAACGTTGAGATTATGTGGCAACTCGTTAAGGAACATCCCCGCTCATTTGTCTATGCGTTACTCGCGCATCTGCTACTGATCATCATGCTGGTGATTAATCTGGATTGGGCCACTAAACCGACGCCGGCCGGTGCCCCCAGCGCGCCGGTACAGGCGGTGGTCATCGATGAATCCAAGGTCAACGCCGAGGTCGAGCGACTCAAGACCGAGGATCAGCGCAAGGTACAACAGGAGCAAGCCGCGGCCGAGCGGCTGCGCGAGTTGGAAGCGAAGACTCAGCAGGCCGAGGCGGCCCGGGTCAAAGAACAGAAGAAGTTGGAAGCGCTGAAGCAAAAGCAGGTCGTCGAAGAAAAGCGTCTTAAAGAACAGGAAAGCCAGCGCAAGCTGGAGCAGCAGAAGCTCGCGACCGAACAGAAAAAGCTCGAGCAGAAAAAGCTCGAGCAGAAGAAACTCGAACAGAAACAGACCGAGCAGAAGCAGCAGGCGGCCGAGGCTGAAAAAAAGAAGCAAGCCGAAGAAAAGCGTTTGGCCGAAGCCGAAGCGAAACGTAAAATAGAGGCCAAGGCCAAAGCGGATGCCGAGGCGAAGGCTAAGGCTAAGGCCGATGCGGAGGCGAAGGCCAAGGCCGATGCGGAAGCCAAGGAGAAAGCGGCGGCCGAAGCGCAGCGCAAGGCCGCCGAGCAGGCCTTGCAAGCACAGATTGCGGCGGAAGATGCGGCGCGTGATCAGAGTATTATCAGCCAGTATGTCGGTATCATCGGCGACCGGGTCCGGCGTAACTGGATTCAGCCACCGAGCAGCCGGGTGGGCCTGTCCTGCGTGGTGAAGGTGCAGTTGATGCCGGGCGGCGATGTGATCAGCGCACAGGTTGTGCAGGGCAGTGGTGATGCGGCCTTCGATCGTTCGGTGGAAGCGGCGGTGTATCGTGCCGCGCCGTTGCCGTTGCCGCCCGATCCGGGCCTGTTCGAGAGCTTCAGGACGTTGACGTTTAATTTTTCGCCAAAGTGAACAACGCCAAATAAACTACGACAGAATCTCAAGGAAAAGACCGATGATTAAAATTGTGCGCGCTCTGCTGGTCGGTACGCTGATGAGCCTGTGGGCTGTGGCCGCCCAGGCGGCGTTGACCATCGAGATCAATCAGGGCGTCGAAGGCGCCGTGCCGATCGCTGTGGTGCCGTTCGGCTCTTCCTCGCCGCAAGCGTTGCCCCAGGACGTCTCGGCGATCATCGCCGCGGACCTGCAGCGCAGCGGGCGCTTTGCGCCGTTGCCGGCCAACGATCTCCTATCCCGTCCCACCGAGGCCGCGCAGGTGAATTTCCGCGACTGGCGCGTGCTGGGTGTCGACAGCCTGGTGATCGGCAACATCGAGCCGACCGGGTCGGACAGTTATAACATCCGTTTTCAGGTGTTCGACGTGTTGCGCGGTGGTCAGTTGATCGGCTATACCGTGCCGGCCACGCGCGCGCAGTTGCGGCGTGTTGCACATCAGATTGCCGACCAGATCTATGAGGCACTGACCGGCGAGCGTGGAGCGTTCAATACGAAGATCGCCTACGTCACCACCCGTGGCAGCGGTAAGGTCAAGCAATACGAATTGCAGATTGCCGATTCCGATGGCTATGGTCCGAGCACCGTGGTACGCACCAAGCAGCCGCTGATGTCACCGACCTGGGCGCCGGATGCCTCGCGTATCGCTTATGTCTCGTTCGAGAAGCGTCGCGCCGAGATTTACATGCAGGATCTGCGTACCGGCAGTCGCAGCAAGCTGGCGAGTTTTAGCGGCATTAACGGTGCGCCATCCTGGTCGCCGGATGGCACGCGGCTGGCGTTGACCCTGTCGCGCGACGGCAATCCGGAAATTTATATCATGCGCGTGGCCGATGGCAGTCTCACGCGGCTGACGCAGTCGCCGTCCATCGACACCGAGCCGACTTGGTCACCGGACGGCCAAAGCATCGTGTTCACCTCGGATCGTGGCGGTGGTCCGCAGTTGTACCAGGTTTCGGCCGGCGGCGGTCAGGCACAGCGGCTGACCTTCGAGGGAAACTACAATGCCAGCCCGGATTATTCTGCGGATGGCAAACGGCTCTCGATGGTGCATCGCGACGGCAACGGCAATTACCGCATTGCTGTTTATGAGTTGGATACGCGTATGTTGCGGGTCGTGAGTGAAGGGCGTCTAGATGAGTCGCCGAGTCTGGCACCGAACGGACGCATGGTGATCTATGCCGCCAGCGACGCCCGCGGCGTGTTGGCCACGAGTTCGGTGGATGGCCGCGCCGGTCAGCGCCTGACGTTCCAGGAAGGCGCTGTGCGCGAACCCGCGTGGTCGCCGTTCCTGCCGAAATGAGCTATTCGGGCGGGTGAGCCCGGTTCGGATACAATGGCTGTACGGGTTTAAATTCAGCCGCCTCGTCGAGGCGGTCATTTCAGTGAGGAGTGTGTTATGCGTGCGATATGGAAACCTGTTTTGCTGGCTTTTGCGGTCGCCGCGGTCAGTGGTTGTAGCAGCATGGGCAAAAAATCCACTACGGATGCCGGTGCGGAAACCGGTGCCCTGGGTGATGGTGCGACCACCGGCGTGGGTGTCGGTAGCGGCACCTTCCAGGGTATGTCCATCGACGATCCGAGCAGCCCGCTGGCGCAGCGCGTGATCTACTTCGAATTGGACAGCAGCCAGGTTCGCGAAGCCGACCGTGCGGTGCTGACCAATCACGCCGCCTATCTCAAGGAGAATCCCCAGGCTGTGATCACGCTGGAAGGTCATGGTGACGAGCGCGGTTCCCCCGAATACAACATTGCGCTGGGCGAGAGTCGTGCCCAGGCTGTGCGGCAATTGATGGAATTCCAGGGTGCCACCGCGCAGCAGCTGCCCACCGTCAGCTACGGCGAAGAGAAGCCGGCGGTTGATGGTCACGACGAGTCGGCCTGGTCGCAGCGGCCACAACGGCCCTGCTCGAGCACAGCAGCAAGGTCGAGTTTTACTGATTGACGGGAAGGCGCGCGGCCCCGGCAAAGCCGTTCTGGCGCCCGCCTCGAAGACCACCACCGCGACGGCGTTTGAGAGGTTGAGGCTGCGGTTGTTAGGGCACATGGGCAGGTAGATGCACCGGCCGGGGGCGCAGGCGTCCAGAACGTCCTGTGGCAGGCCGCGGGTCTCGGGGCCGAACAGGAAGGCGTCCCCCGCCGTGTAGCGCGGGCCTGTATAGGGCTCGTGGCCCCGGGTGCTACAGGCATATAATCGCGCCGGCTCGACCGACCCCAGGTACGCGTCCAGGCTCGGGTGGACGCGGACGTCCACCCAGTCCCGATAGTCCAGACCGGCCCGGCGCAGGTGGCGATCCTCGAGCACGAAGCCCAGGGGTTCGATGAGGTGCAGGCGGGCCCGGCGTTGGCGCAGAGCCGCATGACATTGCCGGTGTTGGGCGGGATCTCCGGCTGGTACAGGACGACGTCGAACACGGCTGGGCTCCGATGACGGTTGAGGTGGGCAGCGAGGTCTCGGCGCGCCGCCCGGTCCTGCCCAGGGTCCTTTCAGCGCGCCCCGCGGCGTGCCCATGATGCGCAGGTTTCCCCGATGATCACAGCGAACGATCCGCGCCTGGAACTGGATTTCTGCGGGTTGCGCTTCAATACGCCGCTGGTGCTGCTGTCCGGCTGCGTCGGCTTCGGCGAGGAATATACCCGGGTCAGGGGCTTCACGAACCGCGACGCCGGGGCGGTCTGCCTGAAGGGGACCACGCTGGAGCCGCGCCTGGGCAACCAGCCCCACCGCATCTTCGAGACCCCGGCGGGTATGCTCAATGCCATCGGCCTGCAGAACCCGGGGGTCGATCACGTGGTGCGGGAGATCTGCCGACCCTTGACTTTTCCGAGACCCGCTTCATCGCCAACGTCTCGGGCTCCACGGTGGAGGAGTATCACGAGGTCACCCGCCGCTTCGACGATTCTCCCATCGATGCCATGGAAATCAATATCTCCTGCCCGAACGTCAAGGAGGGTGGCGTGGCCTTCGGCAATGATCCGCTCATGTCTGCTCGGGTCGTCGGCGCGTGCCGCAAGGCTACCCGCAAGCCCCTCATCACTAAGCTCTCGCCCAACCAGACCGATATCGCCGCCAACGCCCGCGGCTGCCTGGAGGCGGGCTCCGACGCTTTCTCGGTAATCAATACCTTGATGGGGATGGCCATCGACGTGGACAGCCGCACCCCGGTCATCGGTAACAACCAGGGCGGGCTATCGGGACCTGCCATCAAGCCCATCGCCCTGCTCAAGGTCCACCAGGTCTACCAGGTCTGTCGCGAGCATCAGGTCCCCATCATCGGCCAGGGCGGGGTGCAGAGCGCCCGCGATGCCCTGGAGTTTCTCATCGCCGGGGCCACTACAGTGGGGGTCGGCACGGCCCTGTTCTACGACCCGTTGGTGTGCAAGACCATCAATACAGGCATCGCGGCCTACCTGGAGCGTCAGGGCTTGACCCACGTCGCTCAGTTGACCGGCAGCCTGCGCCTGCACGAGCGCCCGCCTGTCGTCTGCGGCTGCTAGGGGCGCGGCGAACCCAGCCCTGAAGCATGACCGCGCCAGCCCAGTATTGGCGGGGTCTGGCAGAGGGTAGCGAAAAAATTGTTTTCGCACAAGGGGGCTAGACGGGCGGGCGGGTCTCTGGCAGGATAAGTGGAGCGCATTGGGTCTGCGTTTCAGCCGGAGGGTGGGCGATGGGTACGATGGATCTGGGGCCTTGGGTCCAAAGTGGTCGGGTCTTCAGCGCGGAGGAGATCGCCGCCATCCGCGCGACGGTGGCGTGGCTGCCGGGGTTGGCGCGCCAGGAGCTGGCGGCGACCCTGTGCGAGCATCTGGACTGGCACACGCTGACCGGGACGCCGAAGCTGGACGCCTGCGGGGAATTGCTGGTGCGCCTGGAGGCGGCCGGGTTGCTGGCACTGCCGGCGGTGCGTCCGGCGGGGCGCCCGCGCCGGGTGCCGCTCGCCGCGCCGCCGGAGGAAGCGGCCGAGACGCCGCTGTGCACCCCGCTGGCGGCGCTCGGGCCGGTCCACCTGGAGGTGGTGCAGACGCCGGAGGCAGCGGTGCAGTGGGACGCGGCGGTCGCACGCTGGCACCCCCTGGGCTTCAAGGGGGCCTTCGGTTACCGGCTGCGCTACTTCATCACCGCCGGCGAGCAGCGTTTGGGCTGTGTGCTGCTGGCCGGGGCCGCGCGGGCGCTCATGGTGCGCGACCAATGGATCGGGTGGGACGCCCAGGCCCGCCGGGACAACCGGGTACGCATCCTCAACAACAGCCGCTTCCTGATCTTTCCCCACGTCCAGGTGCCGCACCTGGCCAGCCATGTGCTGGGGCAACTGGCGCGGCGCGTGCGTGCCGACTGGCAGCAGCACTGGGGGTTCGAGCCCCTGTTGCTGGAGACCTTCGTCGATCCGCGCCACTACGCCGGCACCTGCTACCGCGCCGCCGGCTGGGAGTTGCTCGGGCAGACCAGCGGGCGCGGCCTGGCCCGGCCGGGCCAGACCTATCGCAGCACCCCGCGCCAGGTGTGGGTCAAGCCCCTGAGCGCCGACTGGCGTGCCCGGCTGTGTGCCGCGGGCGGGAGCGTGCGGCCATGAGCAAACCCTGCCACCGCCCGTCACGCGCCGAGACTCAAGGAGCAACGCAGCCACAAGCGACAGCAGGAGCGGGCCCTGCGCGAGCAGCAGCGCCGCGATGGACTCCTCCCCCGCACGCCGCCACCCTTGCCCAATACCTGCTCGGCCTACGCCAGCATCGCCGAGGAACAGCAGGCCCGCGAGGCGGCGGTGAGCGGGCAGATCCGCATCCTGCGCCGCGAGCTGCCCGCCTTGCTCGAACGTCTGGAACAGATTCCCAACCCGCGCAACCCCAACAAATGCCGCCACCAACTCACCGTGCTGCTGCTCTACGGGCTGCTGATGTTCGTCTTTCAGTTCGCCTCGCGGCGCGAGGTCAACCGCGAGATGACCCGCCCCCAGTTCGAGGCCAACCTCAAGCTCCTGTTCCCCGAACTGGAGACCCTGCCCCATGCCGACACCCTGTTTCGGCTGCTGCGCGACATCGACGTCGCCCACCTCGAACAGGCCCATGTCGATCTGGTACGGCGCCTGATCCGCGCCAAGACCTTTCGCCGCTACCTGATCAACCACGCCTACCCCATCGCCATCGACGGCTCCCAGAAGTTCGCCCGTGACACCCTCTGGGACGAGAACCCCCTGCAACGCACCCTCGGCCAGGCGGAACAACAGCACACCCAATACTTCGTCTACGTCCTGGAGGCCAGCCTGTCCTTTCAGAACGGCCTGGTGATCCCGCTGCTGAGCGAATTCCTCGCGTACGCCAAGGGCGATACCGACGCCAACAAACAAGACTGCGAGCAGCGCGCGTTCCTGCGCCTGAGCGAGCGGATCAAGGCGCTGTTCCCGCGGCTACCGATCCTGCTGTTGCTCGACGGCCTCTACGCCAACGGGCCGGTGATGCAGCGCTGTCATCAGTACCACTGGGAGTTCATGATCGTGCTCAAGGACCAGGACCTGAGCACGGTCTGGGAGGAATACCACGCGCTGCACGCCTTGCAGCCCAACTGGTTCCACCGCCACTGGGGGCGCCGCCGCCAGCGCTTTTCCTGGGTCAACGCCATCGACTATGCCTTCGACCAGCGCGGGCGCGGGCGCCGCCACCTCCGCCTCCATGTGGTGGTCTGTGAGGAGACCTGGGAGGTGGTCGATAACAAGGGCAACACCCTGACCAAGACCGCCCGCCACGCCTGGCTCTCCAGCCAGCCACTCAACCGCGACAATCTCCACGAACGCTGCAACCTCGGTGCCCGTTACCGCTGGGGCATCGAGGCCAATTTCCTGGTGGAGAAACACCAGGGCTACCACTACGAGCACGCCTTTGCCCTGAACTGGAATGCCATGAAGGGCTACCACTGCCTGATGCACCTGGCCCACCTGTTCAACGCCCTGGCCCGCGTCGCCCGCCACCTGCGCGAGCTGTATCGACGAACTGGGCGTGCGCGGCGCCATCGCCTTCATCCGCTCCTCCTGTGCCGCGCCCTGGCTCGACCCCGAGCGGATGCGCCGCCTGCTCGCCGAGCCCCTGCACCTCCAGCTCGAATAACCCCAGCCTCGCCCAGCCAACCGTACGCGCCAGGGCTCGCGCGGGGTACCCCTTGCCCGGCGACTTTGCCCCACCGCGCCGGCACCCCAAAAGGCCCCCCGAGGCCTCCCAGAACCCCCGCCGCGACCGTGGGTTCGGCCCCATCTGGCCCGGGCAAGGCGGCGTCGGGGCGCATCAACACCCTCGGCCGCCCGATGACAGCGGGGCGCCAGGTTCGTGCGTCAGGGCTGCAGGCGGCGCCGGCGAACCTTGACGCTGCCCCGGGCGCAGGCGTGATATATTAGGCTTTCGGTATACACTGAATTGATCCCCAGATTGCGGGACACCCACCTGCGTCCGGAGACTCCCATGAGCGACATCGAGGCGTTGAAGAAAAGAGAAGCAGGAACTGATCGACAAGATGATCGGCATGCAGAAGCAGTTCATCGAGTACGAGCACCAGCACGGCATGTCCGGCAAGGACTACTGGGCCTCCTCCGAGGGGCTGCTGGCCACCTACCGCCAGGAATACGCCGAGATGGCGACCCGGGTGGTGGACATTGCCCACGAGGTGGTCGGCTCCTACCGCTGAGCAGCCGCTTCCCCCCTCCGCCGGCATCCGCGGCGGGACATAGAAAAGGCCCATGGATCCATGGGCCCTTTTTCTTTGGCACCCCGGCGACGGGGATGCCGGACGACTCGGCGGCTGAAGGTCGGGGGGCCCGGTAGGCGTCCTGGGTGATGAGGTCTGTGCCGCACTCCAGCGCCTCGAGCCAGGCCAGGAACTCCGCGACCACCTTCTTGCCCTTCATGGCCCGCCCGTGCTGGGGCACTATGGATTCGCCGTCCAGCCCGCGAATCATGTTGACCCAGAAGCGGCAGACCCGGTTGGCGTTCATGTAGCGCCGGTGGAAGCCCTCCATGTGGGGCAGGATCTCCGAGAGCCGTTAACCGGCTCGTCCAGGGTATTCGCCGGCGGCAGGTTGGCGCCGATGTCCCCGGAGAAGAGGATCTTGCTCACCGGGTCATAGAAGGAGAAGTTGCCCTCGGCGTGCAGAAAGTGGGCCTGTAGGGCCTGGAGACGGATGTCCCCCAAGGCAAGGTTGAGGCCGGCGTCCGGGATGGCGATGGTCCGATCCGTCAGCTTACCCGGGCGGGTGAAGTGCGGGATGAAGCGCTCCCACAGGGCCGGGACCACCCTTGCAGTCCGTCCCCACCAGCCACTTGTTCACCGAGGCCACGATGTCCGGGTCCTGGTGGGACGCAACCACATAGTCCAACTGCTTGACGTTCATGTACTGGCTCATGGCCATGAACAGTCGCGTGTAGGTGAGCTCCCCCCCGGATCAAGCAAGGCGGCGTGATTGTGATCGAAGATCATCACCTGATTGGCCTGGACCGCCTCGCCGGTGACCAGGTCGCGAAACACCACGCAGATGTGCGAGCCGTCGTTATAAGTTCCTGCCCCATGATTCCCCCCTTGCTCACCGCGCGTCTGGTGGTCGCGTGCCGCGACCGGCCCCAGCGCAGACCCCTTGGCGCGCTGCGGGGCCGTGCTTGTTGAGCGGATTTTACTGGGCCGGGCGGGCGTGCAAGGCGAACAAGACATGAGCTTTGGCCGGCAATGCCGCCCCACGGGGCCGGCGCTGTGTCGCCCGTCACACAGCCGCTCGACCATTCCGGGCGC
>CAVOKC010000029.1:0-32670 GCA_963696465.1 uncultured Gammaproteobacteria bacterium
CCAACTCGTAGCCAACGCAAAATAACGGGCCCCTCGCCGAAACATGGCGTATAAAGTGGCGCAAGCCACACCTGCCGTACTGTTTGACGAGGCATCAGCTACCATCGGTTCTGGCCTGCCCGGCGGCAAATAGTCATAATGGTGGCCCAATCACTCGAACGCTGTCGCGATGCCTTCCGACTCTGCTCTCACACCGCCCGACGCCTTATTGCTGATCGCCTCTGGCTGTCCGCACTGCCCGACGGTGCTACAAGGTCTCAGTGAACTGGTGAAGAGTGGACGCATCGGCCGTCTCGAAGTCATCAACATCGGCGTCCATCCCGACGTGGCGCAGACACAGGGCGTGCGTGCCGTACCCTGGTTGCGGCTCGGACCCTTCGTGCTCACCGGCCTGCAATCGCCCGCCGTCCTCGCGCAGTGGGTGGAACGCGCACAGTCCAGCGATGGCATCAATGAATACCTACGCGAGCGTCTTGCCGACGGCGATATCGCCGGCGTGTTGGCCACGCTGCAACACACACCGCAGATCGCCACCGCCTTAGTGCATTGGCTGGGCGATCCACAGGCAGCATTACAGGTACGCCTGGGCGCGGCGGCCGTCATCGAACATCTGGAAGGCAGTGATACCTTGACCAGCTTGATCGATGCACTGACGGCACTGACAACCCATGCCGACCCACGCATCCGCATGGATGCCGCGTATGCCCTCGGCTTGACACACAATGCCGCAGTACGCTCCACCCTGGAAAGCCTGCGCCAGGATGCGGATGCCAGTGTGCGCGAGACGGCTGAAGACAGCCTGCTCGCCCTGTAGCGTTTATGGAAACCCTCGCTACCGTCATCGTCTGGTTTCGCCATGATCTGCGTGTCGCTGACAACCCGGCCTTGAGCTATGCCGTCGCGCAGGGCTATCGGGTGTTGCCGTTGTTCATCATGGATGTAAATGCTGACCAGCAGGAATCTCACCCGCGGGAATCTAAATGGTCACCTGGCGCGGCCAGCCGCTGGTGGTTGCATCACAGCCTCACCGCGCTGCAACGTCGTCTGCGCAAACTCGGCGCGGAACTGATAATCCAGCGGGGCGATCCAGCGCAAATTTTCACCGCACTGGGACAACGTTACGCGATCAGTGAGGTACTGTGGAACCGCTGCTATGAACCGCAGGCGGTGGCCCGCGATAGCGCACTCAAGCACACACTCATCGACGCGGGCATCGCCACGCGCAGCTTCAATGCAAGTCTGCTGTTGGAACCCTGGCAATTGCTGAAAGGTGACGGCAATCCCTATCGCGTGTTCACACCGTTCTGGAAGACACTGCAACGCATACTCATCGAATCAGCGCCCCTGCCGGCGCCGGATCGAATCACTGGCATTAAAGTCGACTGCGGACGATTCTCTAGCGCTGGAATCCTTGCGGCTATTGCCCGACATCGGCTGGGACGCAGGTCTGCATAAAACCTGGCACCCTGGCGAGACCGGCGCACATGCACGCCTGCATGCGGCACTCGATGGCGCGCTGCTCGATTATTCGACGCAACGCGATATACCCGCCCGCAGCGGCACCTCGCGACTGTCAGCGCATCTGCATTTCGGCGAACTTGGTCCGCGGCAGGTCTGGTATGTGGTGCGCGCCTGGGCCGCCGGCAACAGTGGCGCGGGCTATGCCGGCGCGGCGGAAAGTTTTCTGCGCCAACTCGCCTGGCGCGAATTCGCCATCCATCTGCTCTACCATTTTCCGCACACCGCTGAACAACCTCTGGACACACGCTTCGCACAGTTCCCCTGGAAAGATGATGCGACAGCCTTGCACGCCTGGCAGCGTGGCCGCACGGGTATTCCGATCATCGATGCGGGCATGCGTGAGCTGTGGCAGACCGGTTGGATGCACAACCGCGTACGCATGCTGGTGGCTTCATTGCTGACCAAGAATTTGCGCATTCATTGGTTGGAAGGCGCGCACTGGTTTTGGGATACGCTGGTCGATGCCGATCTGGCCAACAACACGATGGGCTGGCAGTGGGTCGCCGGCTGCGGCGCCGACGCCGCGCCCTACTTCCGGATCTTCAATCCCGTGGTGCAGGGCGAGCGCTTCGATCCCAATGGCGACTATGTACGTCAGTGGGTGCCGGAACTGGCCGCATTACCGGCAAAGTGGATTCATCAACCCAGCGCCGCACCGGCATCTGTACTGGCCGCGGCCGGCATCGAACTCGGGCGCGATTATCCGTTGCCGATCGTCGATCTCGCGGCAACCCGTCAGCGCGCGCTGAGCACCTGGAACGACATCAAACACATCGCCCGCGAATGACGCACGCACAACGCGGTGTGCTCAGAACGACGCCTGCAATTGCACGGACATGAGGTCGTCCAGGCCATCGAGAATCTGATTTGGCACATCGCTGCCGGCCAACTGCGGCGCCTCGGCATCGCGGAATTCATAATTGATCATCACGCGGGTGTTCTCGGTGAAGGCGTATTGCGCGCCCAGCGTCCAGGTCGTGAACTGACGTTCCTCGGCAGCCGTTTGTGTACCCCGATTGAGCCTGTCGTAGCGCAGATCCAATTCCAGTGCCGGCAACAATTGGTAGCCGAAATCCAGATAGCCGCCATCGGCCTTATCATTCGGTAGCACATTCCACGAGGCGACGGCGCTCGCGGCCATATTCAACGTGCCCGGCACGGCGCCGCCGTCGCTGCCATTGAAGATCATGCCATCGGCCCAGATATATTCGGCCGCCGCACGATACTTGCCCTTGCGCAGGGTCGTACCCACACCCCAACGCGTGCGGTCGAAATCATTGACGGTCTGTGTTGCACCGTGTGCCAGCGTGCGTTCACCCTGCTGATGCCAGGCCAACAACTTCCAGCCTTGGCGACGCGGGCCCTTGCCGGCAAACACCCGTTCCGAGGCCCAGTACAGATACACATCCTTGGCACTGTTGTCATCACCCCGCAGAATGCCATTGCCATTGCCGAGCATCAGCGCATAACTGTGTTCCCAATTGCCGACGGCATACGCATCGAACACCTGCACACCGATATCACGGAAGGCACCCACGGGACCGTTGGGTGCATTTTCATCCAGACTGCTGACCGCGCCGTCGCTGTCGAAGAAGCGCTCCTGCAGCAGAAAATTCGTCGCATTGCTGAAGTTGATATAGTCATACGACTGAATGGCCATCAGGCCTTCTTCGGCGCCGGGATACTTGAATTGACCGAGGCGAATCCGCGCACCCGGCAGGTAATTGAGCGTCATACTCGCATCCGTAAATTTGATGCGCCCGCCCGTATTGTCTGTGATGCCATTCTTGCCCGCTTCGAGCAAGAGAAAATAATTGATCTGAGAATTCTGCGGCAGCAGATTACCGCGCAGGCCAACGCGCGCCCGTCGGATCAGGAACGTCGAATGGTCTTCCAGTTCAGGTGGAATCTGATTGAAGCTCGCCGGCTGTCCCGCAAAAGGGCCGGCCGCGAGCGCGGTACCGTCGGTAGTTTGGAACTCCGGTTGCACGAATCCCCAGAACTTCGCGCGCACCTGACTTCCAGCGGGCTCAGTACCCTGGAGGGCCAGCCAATCGGCCGCTTGTGCCGCGCTAGCGCCAAGGGAAAATGCGAGAATGGCGCCAAGGATGACGCGTATGCTGGGCAGCATGAAACCCTCCTGAAGATATCGACCCGGAATCTGCCGGGCCGGCTGATAGCGAACATGACACCACTCTACCAGAGTGTTTTAACAGGCTGCTGAAAAACCCGCTGAGCGGCGCATAAACCCGGTGTAATCGCGGGCTGTCACCGGGTGTTCCGAAATCCAATCCGCAGTAAAATGGCATTGCCCACACCGGGCCAGGAGAGGTCGATGAAGGCAGCATCCCGCGATCAAGACAGCGTACCAGCACCGCGCCCACAGCAGTTCCCGCTGCCCGGCAGCACGCCGGAGCCCGACTACGCGATCGGTGAGCGCGAAGAACTCATAACGCGCATCAAGCGTCTGCTGATCGAACAAGATGCAGTATTGGTCGCGCATTACTACACCCACGAGGATCTGCAACGCCTGGCCGACGAGACCGGCGGTTATGTCTCCGATTCGCTGGATATGGCGCGCTTCGGCCATCAGCATGCCGCAACTACTCTGGTCGTCGCCGGCGTGCGTTTCATGGGCGAGACCGCCAAGATTCTCAATCCGGAAAAGCGTGTATTGATGCCTACGCTCAAGGCCGAATGCTCGCTGGACCTGAGTTGCCCGGCCGAAGACTTCATACCGTTCTGCGATGCGCATCTAGATCGCACTGTCGTCGTCTACGCCAACACCAGCGCCGCCGTGAAGGCTCGCGCCGATTGGGTTGTCACCTCAAGTATCGCAGTCGACGTCGCCAAACACCTCGCCGCGCGCGGCGAGAAAATCATCTGGGCCCCGGACCAACACCTGGGCCGCTATGTGCAGGAAGTCTCCGGCGCCGACATGCTGTTATGGAAAGGCGGCTGCGTGGTACACGAGGCATTCAAGGCCAGCGCGCTGCAAGCACTGATGAAGCAACACCCTGAAGCCGCCGTACTGGTGCATCCGGAGTCCCCGGAACCGGTCATCGCACTCGCTGATGTGATCGGTTCCACCACCCAACTCATCAAGGCCGCACACGATCTACCCAACCCGACGTTCATCGTCGCCACCGACAACGGCATCCTCTATAAGATGCGTCAGGCTGCACCGGGCAAGAAATTTCTCGAAGCGCCCACGGTCGGCGTGGGCGCGACCTGCGTGTCTTGCGCGCACTGCCCATGGATGGCGATGAACGACCTGCGCAATCTGGCCAATGTGCTGGAGACCGGCTCCAATGAGATTCACGTCGATGAGGCGATCCGCGTGAAGGCGCTCCGCTCGACACAACGCATGATCGATTTTGCGCGGGATAAGACCGCAGCGAAATCGGTATCAGGGGATTGATCCAGCCTGCCGAGTCAACATCACCGGCCAACATCAAGAGTAGGCGCACCCCAGTAGGAACCCAGTAGGAACTTGAGGCGCTTTCGGTAAACTCCCGCCCGATGTCCACGCCCGCCAAAGATCCCAGCACACACACGCCGATGATGCAGCAGTTCCTGCGCATCAAGGCCGAGCATCCGGACATTCTGCTGTTTTACCGCATGGGCGATTTCTACGAGCTGTTTTACAGCGATGCGCAGCGCGCGGCGAAGTTGCTCGATATCACGCTGACGGCACGCGGACAGTCGGCCGGCGAGCCGATTCCGATGTGCGGCGTGCCGGTGCACGCGGTCGATCAATACCTGGCCAAGCTGGTGCGCCTCGGTGAGTCGGTGGCGATCTGCGAACAGATCGGCGATCCGGCGACCAGCAAAGGCCCGGTGGATCGGCAAGTGGTGCGCATCGTCACACCGGGCACGGTAACCGAAGACGCGCTGCTCGAAGAACGTCGCGACACGCTGCTCGCCGCCTGCACCGGTTTTAAAGATCGCTACGGCCTGGCGGTGCTCGATCTCAGTTGCGGACGTTTCAGCGTGCAGGAACTCGATGGCATCGAGGCGCTGCACAGCGAACTCGAACGGCTGCGCCCGAGCGAACTGCTGTTCAACGAAGACACCAGTTTTCCCGCGATGATCACTGAACGCGGCGGCAGCAAACGCCGTCCGCCCTGGGCATTACGAGGCCGACAGTGGCCTGCGCCTGTTGTGCGCGCAGTTCGGCACGCGCGATCTCACCGGCTTCGGCTGTCAGAATTTGCCGTTGGCGATCGGTGCCGCCGCCGCATTACTGCAATATGTGAAAGACACGCAGCGCGCAGCACTCCCGCACCTGCGCGGGCTGCGCGTGGAACTGCGCGAAGACAGCATCATTCTCGATGCGGCCAGCCGGCGCAATCTGGAACTCGATCAGTCGCAATCGGGGCGCGTCGAACACAGCCTCGCCGGCGTGCTCGATTCCACCGCCACGGCGATGGGTGGACGTCTGTTGCGGCGCTGGTTAAACCGTCCACTGCGTAGCCACGCACGCTTACGCAAACGTCATCAATGCGTGGAGGCCTTACAGAATGACCGCGGCTTCGAGGCCGTGCATGAAGTACTCCGCGGTTTGTGCGATCTGGAACGCGTGATGACGCGTGTGGCCTTGAAATCGGCACGGCCACGCGATCTGTCCGGGTTGCGCGACAGCTCTGGCGCGCCTGCCCGATTTGCAGCGTGTATTAGCGGTGCATGACGACCCACTGCTGCGCGAAGTCGCGACGTACATCGGCGAACATCCACAGCCGCAGGCGCTGTTGCAGCGCGCGCTGGTGGAACAGCCACCGGTCTTTGATCCGCGATGGCGGCATGATCGCCAGCGGCTATGACGCGGAACTCGATGAGCTGCGTGGCTTGAGTGAAAACGCCGATCAGTATCTGGTCGATCTGGAGACAGCGCGAGCGCGAACGCTCCGGCATCGCCACGCTCAAGGTCGGCTACAACCGCGTACATGGTTTTTATATCGAAGTCGGCAAGGCACAGGCTGAACGCGTGCCGGATAATTTCCAACGTCGTCAAACCTTGAAAGGTGCGGAACGTTACATCACACCGGAACTGAAAAGCTTCGAAGACAAAGTCCTGTCCGCGCGCGAACGTTCGCTGGCGCGTGAAAAAATGTTGTATGACGCGCTGCTGGAGCAGTTGCTCGGCTATCTCGAACCTTTGCAGACCGCCGCCGAGGCGGTGGCCGAGCTCGACGTGCTGGCCGGTTTTGCCGAACGCGCCGACACGCTCGATTGGCGGCGCCCGGAATTGAATGACGCGCCGGGCTTGTTGATCGAAGCCGGTCGGCATCCGGTCGTTGAGCATGTATTGGACACGCCGTTTGTACCCAACGATGTGCGCTTCGACGAGGCGCGGCGCATGCTCATCATCACCGGCCCGAACATGGGCGGCAAGTCCACCTATATGCGGCAGACAGCATTGATCGTACTGCTCGCGCACATCGGCAGTTTCGTGCCGGCGACGCGCGCGGTGATGGGACCGATCGACCGCATTTTCACCCGCATCGGTGCCGCCGACGATCTCGCCTCGGGACGTTCGACCTTCATGGTGGAGATGACCGAGACCGCCAACATCCTGCACAACGCCACCGAACACAGCCTGGTGTTGATGGACGAAATCGGTCGCGGCACCAGCACCTACGATGGCCTGTCATTGGCCTGGGCCGTGGCCGCCGATCTGGCCGGGCGCCTGCAGGCGTTCACGCTGTTCGCGACGCATTATTTCGAGCTGACTGAACTGCCGCAGCAATACCCGTCCATCGCCAACGTGCATCTGGATGCCATGGAGCACGGCGACCGCATTGTGTTCCTGCATGCGGTCAAAGAGGGACCGGCCGACCGCAGCTACGGCCTGCATGTCGCCGCACTCGCCGGCATCCCCAAGGACGTGCTCAATCAGGCCCGGCTGCGGCTGCGCGAGTTGGAAACGCAATCGGTGGCCAGTTCCCCCGGCAACAGCAGCGGTCAGCTCGGTCTGTTCGCACCGCCCCCCGATCATCCCATCCTCGATGCCCTCGAAGGCATCGAACCCGCCGACCTCAGCCCCCGCCAGGCCCTGGATATCTTGTTCAAGCTCAAAGACATCCTCAACGCCAGTTAATCCATACCACCACGCCAATAACTCGGCGACCGGTCCTCATAGCACCGCCTTGCAGCACACATACCCCATATAAAACAACACCATCTGACATCCAGCCGGCATGGCACCGAACTTGCTGTTTTGGTAATCCAGGACGCCGCGCCAGGGTATTGCTTGGCTGTGGCGGATGGACTGACCCCGCTGCCCGGACTGGATCGACAATGAAAATCGAGAAATTTTCCCTCAAGGCACTGACCGTCGGCGTATTGCTGCTGCTTGGTCTTTCCTCCATCGCGCTCACCTTGTTCTCGGGTACGCGCTACCAGGAGGCGGCGCTGAATGCTCAGGCCCGGACCCTGTCGCGGGTTATTGAGGTAGCCAATCAGGACGCTTTACGCGCGCTAGACACTCACCTCATCGAACTAGGACAACGGTTGCAGCAACGCACGAACATGCGGGTGGCCTTCGAAGCTGCTTTACAAGACCCTGGCCGCTGGGCCGATTTTGTCACCCTGCTGAATGACAGCTTCCAACAGGACGACGCCACATTGGACATCACCAAAGTGCGCACCTACGACCTGGAATATCATCTCGTCGCGGAAAGCAGCCAAGGTGCCAGCGATCTGGTGGCGGAACTGCCCGAGGCATTGCTGCAATTGTCGCGCAAGGACGGTAATAATCCCCAGCCGCACGCCGTACTTTGGTCTTCAGGCAAGGCCGCGTATTACTCCATGCTGATGCCCATCGGCGCACCGGCCCAAGTCGGATATCTGGAAATTATCGTTTCACCGGTCGCGCATCTACGCACGATTCAGGACACCCTCAAGCTGCCGTTCCGGGCCCGCGCCGCACATGATGGCGAGAGCATCTACCAATCGCAGGATTGGCATGAACCGGGTGCCACCGAATTACTGGTCCACCACCCACTGCACGACAGCAATGGCATCGAAGTCGCAGAGCTGGAAGTCATCGAGAATGTCTCCGGCTTGTATGATGACATCGCCAAGGTGCGCAGCGTAACGGCCGTGGCGTTTCTGATTCTTACCGGCGGCAGCCTGATACTCGCCATCGGCCTGTTCAACGTGCTGCTGTTCCGGCCGGTCGCCAATCTCATGCTGGATATGCAGCGTGCCGCCGAGGGCGATTTGACTGTCGCCGTACGCTCGCGTGCCGTGAAGGAATTCAGTGCGCTGGCCGTAGCCTTCAACCGTATGACCGGCAAGGTCCGCGAATTCGTCGAGCGTGAGCGGCAACACGCCGAGGACGTCACCGGCAAGGTGGAATTGATCCGCGAGGTGGTCGAGGGCGCCGCCCACGGCAATCTCACCGGTCAGCTCATGGTCTATCGCGACAACGATGTGATATCGGATCTGGCCTCCGGCATCCAAGGCATGCTCGACAGCCTGAATAATCTGGTCGCGCGCATTCAGCAGTCCGGCATTCAGGTGACCTCGTCGGCCACCGAAATTGCCGCGACGGCAAAACAGCAGGAGGCCACGGTCAGTGAACAGGCTGCGACCACCAACGAGATCCGCGCGACGGTGACCCAGATCTCCGCGACCTCGCGCGAGCTCGTCAACACCATGCATGAGGTCACCGACGTCGCCTTCAAGACCGCCGAGAGCGCCAATCAAGGCCGCACCTCGCTGGTACGCATGGAAGAGACCATGCGCAACATGATGGAAGCCACCACGGCAATCGGTTCCAAACTTGCGGTGTTGTCCGAGAAAGCCGGCAACATCAACACCGTCGTCACCACCATCAATAAAGTCTCCGACCAGACCAATCTGTTGTCGTTGAACGCCGCCATCGAGGCGGAAAAGGCCGGTGAATACGGCGTCGGCTTCGCCGTGGTCGCCACCGAAATTCGCCGCCTCGCCGATCAGACCGCGGTCGCCACCTGGGACATCGAACAGATGGTCAAGGAAATGCAATCGGCGGTGTCGGCCGGCGTCATGGGTATGGAGAAATTTTCCACCGAGGTGAAACAGGGCGTGGACGACGTGCGCCGCGTCGGCGCGCAGCTCGCGCACATCATCGAGCAGGTTGAAAACCTCATGCCGCGCTTCGAAGAGGTGCATGAGGGCATGCAATCGCAGTCCAAGGGCGCACATCAGATCAGCGAGGCGATGGTCCAATTGTCGGAATCCTCGCAGCAGACCGCCGAGTCGCTGCGCCAGTCCAACGGTGCCATCGGTCAGCTCAATGAGGCCGCGCGCCGGCTCCAGGAAGGCGTTTCACACTTCAAGGTCAACGGCTAGGATCGACGCAACATGCTGTATCTGCTGCTGCGCATGGGGACCGAGCGTTACGCGCTGGAGGCACGGCGTATCGTCGAGGTTGTGCCACTGGTACTCCTCAAACCCTTGCCGCACACACCGCCCTATGTCGCGGGCCTGTTCGATTATCGCGGCGACTGGGTACCGGTGATCGATCTATGTCAGCTCACCAACAAGCAACCCTGCGCCGCCCATCAGACCACGCGGATCATCCTGGTCGACTACCCGGGTGCCGATGGGCGCAGCCACATTCTTGGTCTGCTCGCCGAACAAGTCACCGAGACCATCAAGTTCAAGGACAGCGATTTCCATCCGGCGGGCATTCAGGTTCCCGCAGCACCCTATCTCGGTGAATTGGTCAAATCTTCGGGCACTCTAGTACAGCAATTGGAGATTGAACACATCCTCCCGGAAAGCTTACGCGAGACGCTCTTTTCGGAGTGCGCCTGATGCCGCTGGCGACGATCGAAAAGCTGCTCAAGGAAACGATGGGCTTGAACTCGGCCTCGATCGGCAGTTCTGCGATCAACCGCGCCGTGCAGCAGCGCATGCGGGAACGGCAGATCGAGCATGAGGAAGATTACCTCGCGCGTCTGCGCGCCAGTGCCGTGGAACTGCAACAATTAATCGATCAGGTGATCATTCCCGAGACCTGGTTTTTCCGCGATCGACATCCCTTCGTGGCCCTGGCCCGCTACGCACAAGAGCATTGGCGTCGTCTCGATCGGACCGGGCCGCTGCGCATCCTGAGCGCCCCGAGTTCCACGGGCGAAGAACCCTACAGCATCGCCATGACACTGCTGGATGCAGGCTTGAGGCCTGACGATTTTCAAATTGATGCCATCGACATCAGCGAGCCGAATCTGCATCGTGCCCGTGCCGGCCTGTATCGTGAACATTCGTTTCGTGGCGGAGAACTCGACTTCCGTAGCCGTTATTTTCTTCACAGCGAACAGGGCTATCTGCTGCGGCCCGAGATCCGCAATCAAGTGAATTTCCAGCACGCCAATCTGCTTGCCCCTGGCTTCTGCATCGACTGCGCGCTCTACGATGTAGTGTTCTGCCGCAATCTGCTGATCTACTTCGATCGCGCGACTCAGGCCCAGGCCCTGCAGGTATTGGAGCGTCTGCTGCATCCCAAAGGGGTACTGTTCCTGGGACATGCTGAAGCCGGCGTCATGGCAGGGCGTGACTTCTCGCCGCTGGAACATCCGCGCAGTTTTGCCTTCGTGCGCGGCCGCAAGAAAGCCGCTACCGAGTGTTCGAGTGCGGACGCCTATAACACTGCATCGCCACGTCGCCGCGCGATCCTCACACCGCAGAACAGCACACCAAAATCCAGACCCTTTGCAACGTCGACACCCCCGCCAGCGGTGGTTGCGACGCCTATTGCATCAGACCACCGTGTCGTTCTCGATACTGCCACTCGCCTCGCCGACGAAGGTCATATGGCAGAGGCTGCCACCGTGTGTGCGACGTATCTGCACCAGCACGGACCGGATGCGCAGGCCTTTTACCTGTTGGCCATCGTACGCGAGGCCGTGGGTGAACCCGCAGAGGCCGAAGCCCTGCTGCGCAAGGCACTGTATCTCGACCCCAACCATTACGAGGCGCTGACGCACTTGGCGGTGCTGCTGGAGCAGCGCGGCGACACCGCCAATGCGGAACTGGTGCGCCAACGTGCCCAGCGCAGTCACGGGCGCGTGCAGAACGAGGCGGCGCAACGCGCCGATAACTCATGAGCGACGCCGCCAGCGTGACGATTACCATCGACGACTGCTGGAACCGCATCGGCGTCTGGCGCCGCGGCCAAGAGGTCTGCCCGCAACTGCAGCGGGTCATCCACTGCCGCAACTGCGAGCACTATTCCGCCGCAGGACGCCAAATACTGCAACGCGAACTGCCGCCAGGCTATCGCGAGGAATGGACGCAGGTACTGGCTGCACGCAAAGCGCACGGGCAGGCGAATACCGAGTCTATCGTCATCTTCCGGCTGGGCGACGAATGGCTGGGCATACCCAGCCGCATCGTCCGCGAAATCACCTCGGCAAAACCGGTTCGCCGCCTTCCACATACGCGCAAGAACATCGTCAAGGGCTTGGTCAATATGCGCGGGGAATTACAGATCTGTGTTTCGCTGGGCGGCCTCTTGGACGTTGAAAAAGGTGCCCAGGAACGGCGCTTCGGCAGCGTCGGCATTTCCGACCGCATGATTCTGATCGCACACGAAAACAACCAATATGTATTTCCTGTTACCGAGGTGCATGGTCTACATCGTCATCAGCTGAGTGAGTTGCAACCGACACCGGCCACGATCGCGAAATCCAAAGCGACCTACACCAAGGGCGTGCTCAACTGGGGAGACCACCACGTTGCCAGCCTGGATGCCGAGTTGCTGTTTCACACCTTGAACAAGAGTCTGACATGAACGGCGAATTCTCCATGTTGGATCTGTTTCGCGCTGAGATCGAGACGCAGACCGCGCGCCTGAGCGAACATCTGCTGGTGTTGGATGCGCAACCGGGCGACGCCAATGCGCTGGAGGCATTGATGCGTGCCGCACACTCGATCAAGGGTGCCGGTCGCATGGTCAGTGTGGAGTCTGCCGTACGCGTCGCGCATGTGATGGAAGATGTGTTCGTCGGCGCTCAACAAGGGCGTCTGAGATGGGCGCCAGAATGTATCGATACGCTGCTCGCCGCCGTCGACATGCTCAAGCGCATCGCCCAGGAGGCGGACCAAGCCGACTGGGAGCAGGCGCATGCACAGGAACTCGACACCCTGTTGCAGGCACTGCAAGCCGCCTCTAGCGAGACCGTGGTCACGACGACTGCGGCGTCCCGCGTCGACTGCGCGCCCCACCGTAGCGAAAGATCGATCGCGATGCCACTATGTTGGATCTGTTCCGCGTCGAGGTCGACAGCCAAACCCGTTTATTGTCGGATGGATTATTGGATCTTGAACAATATCCGAACGATGCGACACGCCTCGAAGCCATGATGCGCGCCGCGCATTCCATCAAGGGTGCGGCGCGCATGGTGGATATCCCTGCCGGCGTGCGCATCGCTCATGTCATGGAAGACGGCCTGGTCGCGGCGCAACACGGAAAACTGCTGATTGAAGCAGCGCATGTCGATCTGCTGCTGCGCGGTGTGGACATACTCGGCCGTATTGCTGCGGCAACCGATATCGATGCCTGGGCCAGCGAACACGCCGCCGAGGTGGACAATCTGGAGGCGGCGCTGGCCACGCTGCCCAGCAACGCAACACCGCCGGTGCTGCCGGCACTCGCGGCAGCACCTGAATCAGCACCGACACCGGCTGAGGCAACCACCACTGCGACGACCACTGTGAAACAGCCTGTGGACACGGCAATCCGCGTGTCGGCGGAAAGCCTCAATCGTCTGATGGGTCTGGCCGGCGAAGTGCAAGTCGAAGCGCGCTGGCTACGTCCGTATGCCGATGCGCTGGTGCAATTCAAACATCGACACACCGAATTGATCAGTTTGCTGGACAAGTTACGCGATGCCGTCGAACTCACCCATCTCGACGAATATGCACGCAATCTGCTGGGCGAGGCACAACACAAAGCCACGCACTGCCGGCAATTGCTGGGTGAACGATTAAATGAACTCGACGAATTCGACCGCCGCAGCCACAACCTGGCCAGCCGACTCAATCGTGAAGTCATCGCCAGCCGCATGCGTCCCTTCGCCGACGGTGTGCACGGCTTCCAACGCATGCTGCGCGATCTGGCGCGCTCATTGGGTAAGAAGGTCCATCTCGATATCCGCGGTCTTGCCACCCAAGTCGATCGCGACATACTGGAAAAGATCGAGGCGCCGCTCAATCACCTGCTGCGCAACGCTGTCGACCACGGCATCGAAACGCCAGCCGAACGGCTCGCCGCCGGCAAACCGGAGCAGGCAACCGTACGCCTTGAGGCGATGCACAGTGCCGGCATGCTTTCGATTGTCGTCGAGGACGATGGACGTGGCATGGATATCAATCGACTGCGCGACAAGATTGTGCAGAAGAAATTTGTCACCCAGGAGATGGCCGCCGATCTTAGTGAGGCGGAGCTGATGGACTTCCTGTTCCTGCCCGGCTTTTCCACCCGTGAACAGGTCACCGAGATCTCCGGACGCGGCGTCGGTCTGGATGTGGTCCACAGCGTGATGCAGGAAATGCACGGCATCGTCCACGCCACCGCGCACCCCGGCAAGGGCATGCGCTTCCATTTGCAACTGCCACTGACACTGTCGGTGATACGCTCATTGATGGTCGACATCGCCGGCGAACCGTACGCCTTCCCGCTGGCGCATATATATCGCACGCTGAAATTGCCGCGGCACGCCATCGAAATCATGGAAGGTCGTCAATATTTCACCCTGGGCAATCAGCATATCGGCCTGATCGCGGGCAACCAGGTGCTCAGTCTGGACGGCGCGCCGCCCGAAGACGAAGAAGTCTGCATCGTGGTCCTGGGCGAACGTCTCGATCGTTACGGTCTGGTGGTCGACCGCTTCTGCGGCGAGCGCAGTCTGGTGGTGCAAACCCTTGACCCGCGACTCGGCAAGGTCAAGGACGTCAACTCGTCGGCGATTCTGGAAAACGGAGATCCCTGTTTGATCATCGACGTCGATGATCTGCTACGTTCGATCAATATCCTCATCGCCGGCGGACGTCTCGACAAGATCCGTCGCGACAGCGAAGCACCCAAAAAGAGAGTCGCCAAGCGCATTCTGGTGGTGGATGACTCCATCACTGTGCGCGAAGTGGAACGCAATATGCTCGTCAATCGCGGCTACGACGTCGAGGTCGCGGTAGACGGCATGGACGGCTGGAATGCTGTGCGCACCGGCGAATACGATCTGGTCATCAGTGATGTCGACATGCCGCGCATGAATGGCTTCGAATTCGTCGGCTTGATCAAGAAAGATGCGCGCTTGAAGACACTGCCGGTGATGATTGTTTCTTACAAGGATCGTGATGAAGACCGCAGGCGCGGATTGGAAGTCGGCGCTGATTATTATCTGACCAAGGGCAGCTTTCACGACGAAACCCTGCTCGACGCCGTCGCCGATTTGATTGGTCAGGCATAACAACGACAAGTAATAGGCTAACCATGCGCGTTGCAATTGTTAACGATTCCAAACTGGCGGCTGAAAGTCTGCGTCGCGTGGTCGCCGGGAGCGGCCAGCACCAATTCGCCTGGATTGCGGAGGACGGTGCCGAGGCGGTACGCCGCTGCATTGAAGACCGTCCAGATCTCATCCTGATGGACCTGATCATGCCGGTCATGGACGGCGTGGAGGCGACCCGTCAGATCATGTCCAAGGCGCCCTGCGCCATCGTCGTGGTTACGGCCAGCGTCGCCGGCAATGCGGCCAAGGTCTTCGAGGCCATGGGCGCGGGCGCGTTGGATGCCATCAACACGCCCATCCTCGGCATGGACGGCAACGGTGCCGGCAATGCGGCATTGCTGCACAAAATCGATATTGTCGCGCGCCTGATTCAAGCACCGAAGAGCCGCACCGAGCCCGCGGCGATGCCGAGACCGCAGGGCCCCTGCCTGGTCCCAGGTCGGTGTCCGCCGTTGATCGGTATCGGTGCATCCACCGGCGGTCCGGCGGCGCTGCAGAAACTGCTGACACAACTGCCGGCCGACCTGCCGGCGGCCATCGTCATCATCCAGCACGTGGATGAAGAATTCGCCCGCAGTTTCTCCGAATGGCTGGACGAATTGACCCCGTTGTCGGTGCGACTCGCCCAGCCGGGCGACCGCCCCAGCATGGGTCAAGTGCTGGTCGCCGGTCGAGAGGATCATTTGATCCTCACGCCTGACAGCGATTTGAATTACACCCCGGAACCGTCTGACTATGCCTATCGCCCGTCGGTGAACGTCTTCTTCGAAAGCATGGCGCGCCACTGGCGCGGCCAAGCCATCGGCGTTCTGCTCACCGGCATGGGCCGTGACGGCGGTGCTGGCCTGCTCAGTTTGCGCAATGCCGGCGCTCACACCATTGCCCAGGATCAGGCCAGCAGCGCGATCTATGGCATGCCCAAAGCGGCTGCAGAATTGGGCGCTGCGGTCGATATCCTGGGACTCGAGGCCATCGGACCGGCCCTCTTGAAATCCCTACGCCGGCCGCTAACAGCCTAGTTATCCGGATTTTGCAGATGAACGAGACACGCAAAGACACACCGACAGACACCGCTTTGCCCAGGCGCCGCGCCGTGGTGCTGCTGGTCGACGACCAAGCCATGGTCGCCGAGGGCATTCGGCGCATGCTCGTCGACGAGACGGATATCGATTTTCATTATTGCGCCGATCCGCGTGAGGCCATCCAAACCGCCATCGCCATCAAAGCGACCATCATCCTGCAAGACCTGGTGATGCCGGAAGTCGACGGCATGATGCTGGTGCGTTTCTATCGCACCAATCCGTCGACCCGTGATGTGCCGATCGTGGTGCTGTCGACCAAGGACGATCCGGCCATCAAGAGCGAGGCCTTTCACAACGGCGCCAACGACTACCTGGTTAAACTGCCCGATAAGGTCGAACTGGTCGCGCGCATCCGCGCGCATTCCCGCAGTCATCTCGCGCAACTGGAACGCGATGCCGCCTACCAGGCACTGCGCGATCTGCAGAACGCGCTGGAATCCAGCAATGCCCAGTTGGAGGAAAGCAACCGCGAGTTACAACGGCTGTCATCGCTGGACGGCCTCACCGGTATCGCCAACCGCCGTCAATTCGACAAAACGCTCGATCAGGAGTGGCAACGTGCCCTGCGCAATTGCGCCGAGTTGTCGCTGATCATGATCGACATCGATTACTTCAAACTGTTCAACGATACCTACGGCCATCAAGCCGGCGATGATTGCCTTAAAAACGTGGCGCTGGCACTGGCGCGCATCGTGCACCGGCCTTCGGACATCGTCGCGCGTTATGGCGGTGAGGAATTCGCGGTAATCTTGCCAGAGACCGACAGCGAAGGTACGCAGCGTGTCGCCGAGAAGATGCGCGAGGCCGTGTCGCGACTTAACGTGCGCCACGATGCCTCCAAAGTATCCGAAAAAATCACGCTGAGCATCGGCGTCGCAAGTATGAGTCCACGCGGCGGCGACAACCCCGACATCCTGCTCGCGGCAGCCGATGACGCGCTGTATCGCGCCAAGCATGCGGGACGCAATCGCGTCGAAATCGCCACTGATGATCTCAGCGAACCCCCATTGGTCAATCAAAACTATTCCTGAGCGCCGGCCAAGCGCCCCTAGACAGCCCCGACCGCAACAAGCACTCGCCAAACGCGCGGCCAGTCCCTATCATTACGGCTGCCAACTGCGACCGGTCTCGCGACCGGTACTTCCATTCATCGCAGATCGTCGCGGGAGCCCGCCATGACTTTTGTCGTTGTTGAAAACTGCATCAAATGCAAATACACCGATTGCGTCGAGGTGTGTCCAGTGGATTGTTTCCACGAGGGCCCGAATTTTCTGGTGATCGATCCGGAAGAGTGCATCGACTGCACACTGTGCGAGCCGGAATGCCCGGCCGAGGCGATTTTCCCCGAGGACGACATCCCCGCCGGACAGGAACATTTCCTGGAACTGAACGCCGAACTGTCCCAGGCGTGGCCGGTCATCACCCAACAAAAGGCCGCCCCGCCCGATGCGGACGAATGGAACGGCAAACCGGGCAAGCTCGATCTCCTGGAACGCTGAGTCCACGCACCCCGAGTGCGGCGGCACAGCACCGACCCGCATGAGCCTGCTGATCTATCCCTACGGCGAGGATCTGCTGGCGCACGCGGCCGAACGCTGCCTACACCAGGCGACGGCGCAGTTGCCGGATCTGTCCCGCGTCGTCCTGTTGGTCAGCGCTGGACAGGTGGCCACCGCGCTGCAAACACAGATCAGCGCTCACGCCCAACTGCTAGGCCATAGCGCACTGCTGGGCCTGCACATCACTACCCTGCCGGACTGGATCCAGAGCGGCAGCGCCGAATCGCATCCACCACTGAGTAATCCCGCGCGGCACCTGGTCCTGGTCGAGGCCTTACGCCAACACAGCGGACTGTTCGGCGAAGACGATCCCTGGCGCGTCGCCGACAGCCTGCTGGAATTATTCGACGAACTCACCCTGCATAATGTGCATATCCCCGCGACCGAGCAGGCGCTCGCTGCGCGGCTGGCCAAAGGCTACGGCATTCAAGGCGCGCCCCCGGCCACTCTCAGCCGCGAAGCACATATCGTGCATCGTCTGTGGATGGCTTGGCAGGAGCAGACCGCCGCGCTGCAGCGCCCCGACCCCTGGGCACACTATCGGGACAAACTGCAGCAGCAGCTGGCACCTCGCGATGACGAACCTTATTACATTCTGGTCGGCCTGCAGGCACAAACACCGGCGGAGCACGCGTGGGTCAGCGCGCGCCTGCACACAGGCTGCGCCGAATGGCTGGTGCATGGCAGTCCCGTCACAGAACGCTCACTCGCGGACCGCGCCCTCGACGAACTGCTCACCGTTGTCACGCCACAAGACATGCCGGGTGATCGCTCGCGCTGCGCATTTCTCGATAGCGTCTATCCCCGCGACGCGGGCGATCTGCGCACGCGGGCCAAACAGTTGGCTGATTCCGCCACCACTCACCCGGCCGCAGGACAGCTCAGTAGCGTGGCGGCGGATTCCGCCGAGCAGGAGGCACGCGTCATCGAGCTGCAGGTGCGGCGCTGGTTGCTGGATGGCAAGCAACGCATCGGCATCGTCACCGAAGACCGCCGTCTGGCCCGCCGCGTGCGCGCGCTGTTGGAACGCGCCGACATCGTCTTGCAGGACGCTGGCGGTTGGGCACTATCGACCACCAGCGCGGCCGCCTGCGTCGAACGCTGGCTGCAAAGCGTGGAAGAGGATTTTGCACATCAACCGCTGTTGGATTTTCTCAAGTCCGCACTCGCCTGCCCGGAGGCCGACCGCAGCGCACATCTGGCCAGCGTCTATCGCCTGGAACACGACATCATTCAGCACGAGAACATCGCCCGCGGCCTGGAGCGCTACCGGCGGCAGATCGAATACCGGCGCGCGCGCCTGCAGTGGCCGCCGCAATTCGTCGAGCACCTGCATGCCTTGCTCGATCGACTCGCCACGGCGGCACGTCCGCTGCAACGCTTGTTGGAAAGATCACATCCGGCACACGCGTATCTCGCCGGCCTGCGTGACAGCCTGACGCACCTCGGCGTGTGGATGACGTTGGACACCGATGCCGCCGGCCAACGCATCCTGGCACTCTGGGAAGAGCTGGACGCCGCCGCGCAAGGTACGCCGCTGCCCTTGAGCTGGTGGGAGTTCCGCATCTGGTTCGGCCGCGCATTGGAAGATAAAACCTTTCGTCCCAGTCTAGCCCCTGGGCCGGTGCACCTGCTGACGCTAGAGCAAAGTCAGTCGCTGCACTTCGATGCGCTCGTGTGCGGCGCCTGCGATCGCGAACATCTGCCCGGCAAGGATCGCGTCAGCGCCTTCTTCAACGCCGGCGTGCGCCGCGAACTCGGTCTGCCGACCTGGGAACAGCATCTCGATCAGCGCCGTTATCAGTTTCGCCATCTGCTCGAAAGCGCACCGCAGGTCTTGTTGACCTGGCGCCGCGAAGAACAAGGTGAACCGATTTTGCCAAGCCCGTGGCTGGAGGCGCTGGAGACGCTCCACCAACTCGCCTACGGACAGTCGCTGGAAGACGCCGAACTCAAGACATTAGTCATATCGGAACAGTGTTCGGTCAATCCGGCCGATGCCGCGCCGTTGCCGGTTCCGCCAACACTGCCGCGGCCGCGCCTGCCCGCCGATCTGCTGCCGACGACGATCAGCGCGAGCAGCCATCAGCACCTGATCGATTGCCCGTACCGCTATTTCGCGGCAGATGGCCTGCAGCTTTCGCCGGCCGACGAGGTGCGCGAACGCTTGCAGAAATCCGATTACGGCGAACGCGTGCACCGCTGCCTGGAGGCCTTTCATGGCGATGTCGAGCGTCTGCCGGGGCCGTTCACACACCCCTTTTCGACCGTCACCCGCGCCGCGGCAATCGAATTGCTGCATCACATTGCGCAGGCCGTTTTCGCCCGCGACCTGGAGGACAATTTCCAGCATCGCGGCTGGCTCAAGCGTTGGTTGGCGTTGATTCCGGACTATATCGACTGGCAGATCGAGCGTGCGACGAGTTGGACCGTGCACCAGGTGGAAGTACAGAAAGAACGTAAATTGGCGGGTGAATTGACACTGAAAGGCCGCCTCGATCGCATCGACAGCAATGGCCCGGACACTGCCATTATCGACTACAAGACCGGCTATATACCCACGCAAGCCGACATCGATGCCGGCGAAGCCGTGCAGTTGCCGATATACGCCCTGCTCAGCGAGAACGCCGTCGCACAGGTCGAATATCTGCAACTCGACAAACAGCCGATACGCAGCGCCGGGGGTTTGAGTGGCGAGGGCCTCAGCGAACTACGTGACGGTGTCGCGAACCGTCTCGACACACTGCAACGTGCGCTCGCTTCAGGTCAGCCATTGCCGGCTTGGGGCGATCCCGATAGCTGTCGGTATTGTCCCATGGAAGGTGTGTGCCGACGCGCTGCATGGGAAAATGACACTCATCAACACGCAGTGTGAAAATCATCACAACATTTTGAGCGCGAGCTAAGTATGGAACAACTCCTGCCGATAGATTAGTATTCGGGGCAGACCAAGCCAATTGCGCGTTAACCGGAACAGTACCGAATTAAGGGGGTCACCTTGGACGATATCCGGAACATCTGCACAAGGGCGATCGGCGGGGCGATACTCGCCGCAGTGGTATCGTTCCTGCCTTGCACCGTATCGGCCACGTCATCCACACACAATTCTTCGCACCAGACCAATACCTCCAACCCGTTCCCACTGCCTACAGGACTCGAACCGGCGGTCGATTTCTGGACCAAGGTGTTCGCCGTGTGGTCTCGCGGACAACTCGCATTGCATGACAATGAACACCTCGGCGTTATTTATCGCGTCGTCAAAATTCCTGGCCCGGTTGCCGAGGGCCTGACCAGCCAGCAGCGCGAGTGGATGCGCGCGCAGGAATTCCGCCTGATCGCCGAACTCTCCCGCCTGTCGCACAAACATGCCAGTGGCCAGCCGCTCACCAAAGAGGAGCAACGCCTAGCCAAAGCCATCACCTCGGGCGGTGGCAAGATCAAGGGCGCCTCCGAACGTGTGCGCACACAACGCGGCACACGCGAACGCTTTCTACGTGGCCTGGAAATCTCTGGTCGCTACGACAGCGCCTTCCGCGCAAGCTTCCGCGCCCGGGGCCTGCCGGAAGATCTGGCCTACTTGCCGCATGTTGAGTCCTCATTTCAGATCGGCGCGCGTTCTTCCGTCGGCGCTGCCGGCATGTGGCAATTCATGCCGTCCACCGCGCGCTCTTATATGACCGTCACGTCCACTGTCGATGAACGCCTTAATCCGGTAACGGCAGCACAGGCCGCCGCAGAATATCTCTCCGGCGCCCATCGTTCACTGGGTAGTTGGCCGCTCGCGATTACCTCTTACAATCACGGCATTGGCAGCATGAACCGCGCCCGCGCGCGCTTTGGCACTGATTTCGGCCGGATTGTGCGTGAATACGACGCGCCCTCCTTTGGCTTTTCGTCGCGCAACTTCTATCCGGAATTTCTCGCCGTGCGGCGCATCGCTAAATCACCCACTAAATATTTCCCTGAGGGTGTGCGCTACCAAGCACCGCTCGCGGCCAAGCCCGTCACGCTGAAACATGCACAGTACGCGCACGATCTCCACCGGCAGATGGGTGCGGATATGCAGGCGCTGGCCGACCTCAATCCGGGCTGGTCGGACCACGCACTGAAAGGCCAGCGCAAACTCCCGGCCGGCATTACGGTCTGGGTCCCGGCCAAGAACTATGTCCCCGACTTCAGCGCGCCACCTGTATCCACACTGGCCCGCGCCGAACCGTCACGCGGCAATTCCAAGTCAGTCAGCGGTGGCAGCCATAAGGTCGCACAAGGCGAGAGTCTGTGGACCATCGCCCGCCGTTACGGAACAACTGTAGCTGCACTGAGTGCGCAAAATGACCTGAACATGGACAGCCCACGGCTGCGGGTTGGCCAACGCTTGGAGTTGCCCGGCAAGCCTGTCGCAACGACAGGGCGCAGCAAAACCACAACGGCGAGCACAACTCACCGCGTCACGGCCGGTGATACCCCGTTCGGTATCGCCACTACGTACCGCATACGGCTGAGCGATCTATTGACCGCGAACAATATGCACGCGCGCTCGGTGATTCGCCCAGGTCAGCAACTGCAAATCCCCGTCGTGGATTGAAGCGCGTGGGTTAAATCCCTAGCAGCAGAGATATAAAAAGGGGCCTTTCGGCCCCTTTTTATATCTCTGCAAGGCAAAGCGAATTATGCCACTTCGGTCACCGCCTTCATGCTCAGGCGGATACGGCCTTGCTTATCGACTTCCAATACCTTGACCTTGACGATATCGCCTTCGGACAACTTGTCGCTGACATTCTGCACCCGCTCCTCACAGATCTGCGAGATGTGCACCAGACCGTCTTTGCCCGGCAGGATGGTCACGAACGCGCCGAAGTCCATCAGCTTAGCGACCTTGCCTTCGTAGATGTTCCCGACAGTCACGTCGGCGGTCAACTGTTCGATGCGGCGCTTGGCCTCTTCACCGGCGCTGGCATCGACTGACGCGATCTTGACCGAGCCATCGTCGGTGATGTCGATGCTGGTGCCGGTTTCTTCGGTAATGGCACGGATGGTCGCACCACCCTTGCCGATCACGTCGCGGATACGATCCGGATTGATCTTCATGGTGATGTAACGCGGCGCGAACTTGGACATCTCGGTACGTGGCGTCGAAATCGACCGCACTCATCTTATCAAGGATATGCAGGCGCGCGTCGAGGGCCTGGGCCAGCGCGGTCTGCATGATCTCCCGGGTGATGCCGTCGATCTTGATGTCCATCTGCAGCGCGGTCACGCCATTGGTCGTGCCGGCCACTTTGAAATCCATGTCGCCGAGGTGGTCTTCGTCACCCATGATGTCGGTGAGCACTGCGAACTTGTCGCCTTCCTTGATCAGGCCCATCGCCACACCGGCGACCGGCGCCTTCAACGGCACACCGGCGTCCATCAGCGCCAACGAGCTGACCACACACAGAGGCCATCGAACTGGAACCATTGGACTCAGTAATTTCAGACACGACGCGCGTGCTATAGGGGAAGTCCGCCACCGCCGGCATCACGGCAATCACACCGCGCTTGGCCAGACGGCCATGACCTATTTCACGGCGTTTCGGGCTGCCGACGCGGCCGGTTTCACCGACGCTGTACGGAGGGAAGTTGTAGTGGAACATGAAGTGGTCTCTACGTCTCACCTTGCAGCGCATCGATGATCTGCGCATCGCGGGCGGTGCCCAGCGTGCACACGACCAGCGCCTGGGTCTCACCGCGGGTGAACAGCGCCGAACCATGTACGCGCGGCAACACGCCGGTGCGCACCGTGATCGGACGCACTGTCTTGGTATCGCGACCGTCGATGCGCGTTCTCGCCGGCGATGATGCGGCCACGCACGACGGAGGCCTCGAGCGTTTCGATCGCCGCATTCACGGCATCCTTGTTAAAACAAGGCGTCGCACCTTCAGCGGTCAGCGCAGTAACGATGCCACTGCGGATTTCGTCGAGTTTGTGCATAACGCTGCTGTTTGTCGGCGACTTGATAGGCTTCGGTGAAGGCAGCCTTGCCAGCGGTAGCAACGGCAGTGGCCAGGCTGGTATCGACGGCCGGCGCCTGCCAGTTCCAGGATGGCGTGCCGACTTCGGCGGCCAATTCGCGAATCGCCTTGATCGCGGCCTGCATCTGTTCGTGACCGAACATCACCGAACCTAGCATCACGGCTTCGGACAATTCTTTCGCTTCGGATTCCACCATCAGCACGGCGTGTTCGGTGCCGGCGACGACCAGGTCAAGCTGCGATTCGGCCAACTGTGTGGCGCTCGGATTCAGCACGTAGTTGCCGTCAATATAACCGACGCGGGCTGCACCGATCGGACCTTGGAACGGCATGCCGGACACGGCCAGCGCGGCGGAGGCACCGATCAGCGAAGCGATATCCGGGTTGATCTCGGCATCCAGCGACATCACCGTGGCGATGACCTGCACTTCATTGGTAGAAGCCTTCCGGGAACAGCGGCCGCAGCGGACGATCGATCAGGCGCGAAACCAGCGTTTCGTTCTCGCTCGGACGGCCTTCGCGACGGAAGAAGCCACCGGGGATCTTGCCGGCTGCATAAGTACTTTCCTGATAGTCGACGGTCAGCGGGAAGAAGTCACGACCTTCCGCGCCTTTCTTCAAGCCCACTGCGGTGACCAACACCACGGTGTCGCCCATGCTGACCATCACGGCGCCACTGGCCTGACGGGCGATCTCTCCGGTTTCCAGAGTGACCGTTTGAGCGCCGTACTGGAACGTTTTCTTGATTGAATTCACGCTGCTGTCCTTACACTAGGAAATGGAGAGGCGATCGCTACCGCGCGCCGTGTGCACGGCGCGCGGAAACATCGTTTAGCGACGCAGACCGAGGCGACCGATGAGATCCTGATAGCGCTGACCATCTTTGCGTTTCAGATAGTCGAGCAACTGGCGGCGCTGGTTGACCAAACGCAACAGCCCCTGGCGGGAATGATGGTCCTGCTTGTGAGTCGAGAAATGGCCGGTCAGATGGGTGATGCGCGCGGACAGCAGCGCAACTTGAACCTCTGGCGAACCGGTATCACCCGGGGCGCGCTGATAATCGCTCACAATCTGGCCTTTCTGTTCGGCGGTAATAGCTGACATAACTCGAAGTACTCCCAAAAAACGCAAAATCGCGAAGCCCGGCTTCAGAAGCCGCGTATTGTAGCCGTGCTCAGTGATCTGAACAAGGCTGGTAGGTCGTCTAGCCAGCCGATCATCGTCCGGCCCCAATCATCATTCGTTTGGGGGCTACCCGGCCGTCGTCAAGAATCTGGCCCATACCCAGAAAGCACTGATCGGGGGCATACAGCCGCACCCAGCCGTTGGTCGGGGCATGCGGGACAACCACAGCCTGGCCCTGCTTGAGGTAGAAGGCCGCATCCGGCGACAGACGCACCTCCGGCCACTGCAATAGAGCGCTCTCGGTGGGGCAGATGTGGGCGTCCAACGCGGCGAAATCCCCGGCCTCGGCCAACTCTTTGAGGCTATCCATGGTGACCATACCGGTAGCGTCATAGGGGCCGACACCCAGACGCCGTAACTGGGTGACATGCGCCCCGCAGCCCAGCACCTCGCCGATATCCTCGGCCAGAGTACGGACATAGGTGCCCTTGGTACAGCGCACGTCGATGTCGAAATAAGGCAGTTCCAGACCCGTCAAGCTCAGTGAATGGATGACGATCCGGCGCGGCTCGCGTGCGACTTCGACGCCTTGCCGCGCCAGGGCGTACAAACGCTGGCCCTGATGCTTGACCGCTGAGTACATGGGTGGGATCTGCTCGATCTCACCACGGAAACGTTTGAGCACCGCTTCCAGGCGTTCCGCATCGATGCCTTCCACCGGCCGACGCTCGATGACCTCGCCTTCGGCATCGCCGGTGGCGGTCTTCTCGCCGAGTTTGCAACGCACCTGATAATGCTTGTCGGCATCCAGCAAAAAGCCGGAGGCCTTGGTCGCCTCACCGAAACAGATCGGCAACAAACCCGTGGCCAGTGGATCGAGGCTACCGGTGTGCCCCGCCTTGTTGGCATTGAACAGGCGTTTGACGATTTGCAGCGCCAGATTGGAACTCATCTCGAGCGGCTTATCCAGCAGCAGCACACCGTTGACGTTTCTACCTTTAGGACGACGTCGTGACATCTTTGACAGGAAACCTATAACGCAAAGCGCACTCGGCGCGTGAAGGGGAACCCGGAAAGTCTACGTCTCAATCGTCGTCGTGGTGATCGGAGGCGACTGCCGCATCGATGAGCGCGCTCAAACGCGTGCCGTGCTCGATGGATTCATCGTAAACAAAACGCAATTGCGGGACGGTGCGCGTGAGCATGCGCTGACCCAATTCGTGCCGCAGAAAACCGGCGGCACTGGCTAATGCCGTCATCGTATCGCGGCGTGCCGTTTCGTCACCCAATACGGTAACGAACACCTTGGCATGCGCCAGATCGCGAGTAACCTCAACAGCGGAAACCGTCACCATGCCCACGCGTGGATCCTGACACTATCGCGGATCAAGGCGGCCAACTCACGCTGCATCTGTTCGCCGATGCGGCGGGTACGGGGGAAATCACGGGGCATGCGTATTAACCTCGGTTGCCGCTACCGCGGAATATTCCGGCGGTAACGGCACGCTGACAGCGCGATCAGACAGTGCGCGCCACTTCGGTACGTTCGAACACTTCGATCTGGTCACCCGGCTGAACATCGGTGTAGTTCTTCACCCCAATACCGCACTCGGTACCGGCGCGCACTTCGTTGACATCATCCTTAGGCGGCGCAGCGATTCCAGTTCGCCTTCGAAGACCACGACATTATTGCGCAGGACGCGGATCGGTGCGCTGCGGCTGACGGAGCCTTCCATGACCAGACAACCGGCGATCGGACCGAATTCGGAAGAACGGAAGACATCACGCACCTCGGCCATGCCGATAATCTGCTCCCTGATCTCCGGCGCCAGCATACCGTGATGGCTTTTTTGACTTCGTCGATGGCTTCATAGATCACGCTGTAGTAGTGCAGATCGACGTCTGATCGTCGATCAGCGACGTGAAGTAGCATCTGCGCGCACATTAAAACCAACCAGAATGGCCTTAGATGCCATGGCCAGATTGACATCGGATTCGTTGATACCACCGACGCCGACGGCAATACTTGACCCGCACATCATCGGTGGAGAGTTTGGTCAAGGCGTCGCGTAGTGCTTCGCGACTGCCCTGCACATCGGCCTTGATGACCAGGTTAGACCGGCGATCATCGCCACCGCCTTCCCCAAGTGATCAAACACATCTTGCATCTTGCCTGCGACTGGTTAGCCAGTTTGACGTCGCGGAACTTGCCTTGACGGAACAGCGCGATTTCACGCGCCTTGCGCTCATCGGGCATAACCATCACGTCATCACCGGCATTGGGCGTGCCCGACAAACCGAGCACCACGACCGGTATGACGGGCCGGCGCTTCCTGAATCGGCTTGCCGGCCTCGTCGAACATGGCGCGCACACGGCCGTATTCCTGGCCGCTGAGAATCACATCGCCCTTCTTGCAACGTACCTTGCTGCACCAGGATGGTGGCCACCGGTCCGCGACCGCGGTCGAAACTGGATTCCATAATCACGCCGATGGCCGGGCAATCCCTCACTGCCGTCAACTCCAACACCTCGGCCTGCAACAGAATGGACTCCAGCAGATCGTCGATGCCCGCGCCGGTCTTGGCCGAGACATGAACAAACTGGGTATCACCGCCCCAGTCTTCCGGGATGACTTCATATTTGATCAGTTCTTGTTTGACGCGATCCGGATCAGCATCCGGCTTGTCGATTTTGTTCATCGCAACCACGATGGGCACACCGGCCGCTTTGGCGTGCGTGATCGCCTCGTCGGTCTGCGGCATGACGCCGTCATCGGCCGCGATAACCAGGATAACGATGTCGGTGATCTGGCGCCGCGCGCGCGCATGGCGGTAAAGGCCGCATGGCCGGGTGTATCCAGAAAGGTGATCATGCCCTCGGTGTTTCGACATGATAGGCGCCGATATGTTGCGTAATGCCGCCCGCTTCGCCCGCCGCGACCTTGGTGCGGCGGATGTAATCGAGCAAGGAAGTCTTGCCGTGATCGACGTGACCCATGATGGTGACAACCGGCGCGCGTTTCCTGTTCGCCGGCCTTCGGCCATGGCACCTGATCTTCGAGTTCGTTCTCATTGAGCGATTTGGCCTTGTGGCCCAGGTCCTCGACCAGAATCGAGGCCGTGTCCTGATCGAGCACCTGATTGATGGTCGCCATGGTGCCAACCTTCATCAGTGTCTTGATCACCTCGGTGGCCTTGATCGCCATCTTCTGCGCGAGCTCGGCGACTGTGGTTGTTTCCGTGATACTGACTTCGTGACATCGGCGCGGTGGGCCGTTCAAAGCCGTGCTTGTCCGAAGGGGATAACACTGACGCTGCGCCCGCGGCTTCTTCTTGCGCTTGCCGCCTTGTCGCTGGAGACATGCAGTTCCTGACGGCCATAACGGGCACGACCTTCGTCTGCGGTCTACGCTGCGCCGCGACGGCCTTTACCTCAGGCGCTGCGGCCTTCTCTTACTACGGGTTCGGTTTGCGCGTCTATTCCTCAGCCTTCAGGCGTGCTGCTTCCTCCGCCAGGTGTTTTTCGCTATTGGCAGCGCGTGCCGCATCTTCATCGGCCTTCAACCGGCAGCTTCATGACGCGAGCCTCTTCTTCCAAATCACGCTCGACTTAGTGGCCTCATCACGCTACAGCGCACTTCTTCGGCCTCACTCAGCCTCGCCTCAGTCTGTCCCTCTGCGCACGCTCAAGGGCCTCTTCTTCCACGCGCTCTGCTCTCGGCAACCACCAAGCTGCGTTTCACATAGGTGCGCTTGCGCCGCACCTCGACCGCGACCGTCTTGGTCCCGGCAGTCGCCCGGTACCGGTCTGAGCTTTGATCTCGCTGTGAGTCTTTGCGCTTGAGCGTGATCTTCTTGGGTTCGCCAATGGTCTGACCGCATCATCCTGCTGCTTGCCGTGGCTGTTACGCAAAAGGGACAGCATTCCAGCTTTTCTTCATCATTGATGGTGTCATCCGCGTCGTTTACTCAGACCGGCCTCACCCAGCTGTACCAGCAGGCGATCGACAGGAATGCCGACGACATCGGCAAACTGCTTTACGGTCACATCAGACATCTATTTCTCAACCTCTCAGGGCCTTAACCCTGCTGTTCCTCGGCAAACCAGGGGGCCCGCGCTGTCATAATCAACTTGGCCGCACGGTCTTCGTCCATATCATCGATTTCCATGAGATCATCACAGCCTGCTCAGCCAGATCTTCTGCGTGATCACACCACGTGGCCGTCAGAGTATAGGCAAGCTCACGATCCATGCCTTCCATCTCAAGCAGATCTTCAGCCGGCTCGTCACACCCCTGCCCTCTTCCCTGCCGATGGCGCTGGTCAGCAACACGCACGGGCAGATTGCGCAGCTCTTCGACGATAGCCGCGTCGAACTCTTCGATTTCGAGCATTTCCTTGGCCGGCAGGTAGGCGACTTCCTCAATGCTGGAAAAGCCTTCCTGCGCCAGGATCACCGCGATTTCCTCGTCGACATCCAGTTGCTGCATGAACACCGCCAACAGCCGCCTGGGTTTCTGATTCGCTCTTCTCCTCGGCCTGGGTCTCTGTCATCACATTCAATTCCCAGCCGGTCAGCTGGCTGGCGAGCCGCACATCGGGGCCGCCGCGGCCGATGGCCTGGGAGAGTTGATCCTCTGATTCACCGGCGATGTCCATGCTGTGAGAAGTCTTCGTCCATGACAATCACACGACTTCAGCCGGCGACATGGCGTTGATGACGAATTGCGCCGTATTGTCATTGAACAGGATGATGTCGATACGCTCGCCGGCCAGTTCATTGGATACGGCCTGCACGCGCGAACCGCGCATACCGACGCAGGCGCCAACCGGATCGATTCGCTGATCGTTGATTTACCGCGATCTTTGCCCGCAGACCCGGATCGCGCGCGGCGCCTCGGATTTCGATCAGGCCCTGACCGACTCGGGCACTTCGAGCTTGAACAGTTCGATAAGAAATTCCGGCGCCGTGCGGCTGACGAACAACTGCGGGCCGCGCACTTCGGACGTACTTCATACATATAACCGCGCAGGCGACGCCGGGGACGCACCGCTTCGCGCGGACTACCATGTACTTGCGCGAGATCATGGCTTCGGCATTGCCGCCGAGGTCCAGATAGATGCTGCCGCGCTCCAGGCGCTTCACCACACCGGTCACCAGTTCGCCGATACGGTTCTTGTAGGCTTCCACGACCATGGGCGCGTTCCGCTTCGCGCACTTTCTGCACGATGACCTGCTTCGCGGTTTGCGCCGCGATACGGCCAAGGTGGTTCGAATCCATCGGTTCTTCGATGAAGCCGTCGACTCGTGACCGAGTGTATCTTTCTACGCGCGCGCATCACTGAGCCGAATCTGGCGATCCGGGAACTCCAGCTTGGGCGTTATCGTCGGCCACCACCTGCCAACTGCGGACGTGGCGTAATCGCCCGTGTCGCGATCAATCGCGACGCGCACTTCGATATTGCTCATATTGCGTTTTTTGGTGGCGGATTCCAGCGCGGCTTCGATAGCCTCGAAAATAACGGACTTATCGACGCCCTTCTCGTTGGAGACCGCGTCCACCACCAGCAAAATATCTTTATTCATAACACTCTTCTCCGCGCTCGGAAGCGTTAGATATCCGGTACCAGTCGAGCCTGCTCGATCTGTTCCAGCGGCAAGCTGACCTGCTTTCCGTCCCGCTCCTGAATAACAACCTGTTGTTCCTGCAATCCTTGCAGCAAACCCCGAAAATTCCGTTGCCCCGCAACAGGGAAACGCATACGCACCTTAACTTCGTGACCGGCATAGCGCTCAAAGTCATGCGCCTGGAACAGCGGCCGATCCAAACCCGGCGAAGACACCTCCAGGGTGTAATGCCCGGGGACGGGATCTTCCACGTCCAGCAAGCCACTGATCTGGTAGCTCACGGCCGAACAGTCGTCCACCGTTATGCCATCGGGCCTGTCGATATACACCCGCAGCAGACTGTGTGCACCGCTGGGACGGTATTCGATACCCACTAACTCGCACCCCAGTGCGGTAACCGCCGGTTCCAACAAGTCCCGCAGATTGAAGGGATCCTGGCGCATCTACCCGCTCCGGAAACAAAAAATGGGCCCGAGGCCCACTTCGCGTCCTGCACAAACATCTGACCTGCGCGTAGGGAGTATAGACCGCTCCCCATTGGCTTCCAACACAGCGTCAAGACGTTGCACGCAACTGGTACCCCGCCACCAACAAAAAACCCCGCTACCGGGGTTCGCTCGCGAGGCACCTCGCAACCACCACACGACCTGATTAAGTATCCACCAGTCGCTGGGCCACGCATTATAGGTGGCGAACCGTCCGCTCGCAACCTTACCTATTGGCAGCGGACCAATAATCACCCCTTGTGGGCCACGACGTTTTCACGGACTATGCCCACCACACGCAGCATCCCGATACACCCAACACGCTTTGGTAACCATGCAGCCCGTACTGATCGATAACCCGAAAACCCCTAATTTTTACACCCAGCCCTACCCACACCTGACTGGCCCGGGCTGGGTACGAACCGCCTTTTTCATCCTGCTGCTAGCTATCCACGCTGTTTACCTCCCACCCGTCATGGGGCGATGGCGGTGAAGAAGAGGATATTTGGCTGCAAATCGACACCCAAGCACTGACCTTGCGGGTCATGCGCGGGCAGCAAACGATCAGAACCTACGAGCACATTGCCATCGGGCGCTTCGGCACCACAGCGGACAAGCGCCATTTGGATGGAAAAACCCAGCTCGGTGAATTCCGCATCAGCCTGATCAAAGATCCTTCGTCATCAGCTTACCGGCGTTTCTTCGGCTTCGATTACCCACAACTGGATCAGGCCGAGCGCGCACTAAAAGAAGGCGATTTGTCATTGACTGAGTTCAAGGCAATCCACAGCGCCGTGCGCGCACACCGTACACCGCCGCAAAACACCGTGCTCGGCGGACACCTCGGTATTCACGGTATTGGTGCGGGCGATCCCAAGGTCCATGCATCCTATAATTGGACCAAAGGCTGCATCGCCCTTACCAATGCCCAGATCGACGAATTGGCCCAGTGGGCCCGCTTAGGTGTCAGAGTGGTTGTTTATTGACCCAACCCACTTGCGTTTTTGCGTAGAGACGAGGAAAATTCACACCGTTTTCAAGGCACAATTGGATTTGCCTTCTCAGTTTTCCCCAACCATTAGATTCGAGGACATACCATGAATATTAAAACTGTTGCCGCGAGCGTTGCCCTAATCGCCCTTTTCGGTTTGACCGGTTGCGCCAGCACCTCTGACCTCCAGAAAGTGCAAGATTCGGTTGCCCAAGCCCAGAGCACCGCCGACAGCGCCGCTAAGGATGCTGCCGATGCCAAAGCTGCGGCCGCTGCTGCTCAGATGACCGCCGACGAAGCCAAGGCCCAGGCCATGGAAACCGACGACAAGCTGAACCGCATGTTCAAGAAGTCGATGTACAAGTAAGATCTCACGATCTGCTGTAATGCAAACGGGGCCGCAAAAGCGGCCCCGTTTTTTTATGTCTGTTTTTCCGTGTCGGTTGTTGCCACCCGATAGAATTATCGATGCACAACCGTCGTGCCGTTCAATGTTGATTCAGCTACCGCCGCATCCGCTTCCAGAATAGCGTTACGCGATATCGCCACCGGCATACCCGTTTGCTGCTGCACCACTTCACTGATCGCGCGACCACTCACCGGCGTGCGACGTTTCGTCAACGCCTTATCCAGCACATCCAGCGCAATATTCATCAGTGTATTTTTTCGCGCAAGATCTTCTTCCAACGGTGGATGCACTTCCATATAAAGTACACCTCCAACCCAACCCACTTTCACCGGTTGATTGACGATGTGCACGG
>CAVOKC010000030.1:0-106040 GCA_963696465.1 uncultured Gammaproteobacteria bacterium
TTCCCCGCGAGTATTCGCTGAACACACACGTGTTGGTTGTCGGATCATAATTTTCGATCCAGAGATTGTCGTCTTTCCAAGTGGCCGCTACATGATGCTGCCCCTCCGGCACATTGATCGTCATGATGCCGCCCCAACGTTTCACAAAAATCTGTTGCAGGTAGAAGTAGTACAGCACCCAGCCCATGAAGAGCACCACGCCGGCCGTGAGCAAAGCAGCCTTCAGATTGTTCATCTTCACGCCAATAATCACGATGGCGGTCATGGCAAGTCCGATAACCGCGGCCCAATCCAGATAGGTAATCATGTTAAAGTGCCTCTTATTAGATTGGTACTGTGGCAGTTCAGGCAATTAAGTGTAGTTCGATGCATCACGAAGGCCCGCACCGCAAACACGCCGACTTCAACTGTGTGAGGCGAACTCAGCACCGAGCGCCATGGCGCCTACCTAAGCCAGACCTAGACCGCCACCCCCAACACCTCCCGCAACGCCTCATCGACATGACGCATGAATTCCGCATCGCAGTGCATCAACGGGCCTTCGACCAGACGTTTGTTGTCGATGGCGCGCAATTGATCTAGCAGGAAATCGGAATCCTTCTCCAAGCCGGCTTGTGCAGCGATCCGCAAGCGCAGAGGCTCGGCATCTTCGATCAGGCGGGTGGTCAGCGGTATAACCAGGGTGGAGGGATGTTCGACATCGAGCAAGTGATGCTGCACGATCAGGACGGGGCGGATCTGCCGGGTTCGGTGCCGCGGCCAGGGTTGAGTTTGGCGAGCCAGACGCTGCCGCGCTCACGCATCGGGCGCATCTTCGATGGCGGCGAAGTCGGCGTTGACCTGCATGCTTTCGCGGCGCACACGCTTCGAGACTTCCATGAGCCGCTGCCGGCGTTGTTGGGCATGCGCCTCGGCGTTCATGACTTCGATGGCCCGACGGATGTATTCAGCGCGCGGAATCTGCATTTCACGGGCGCATTTGTCGGCTTCCTTCAGAATTTCGTCCGGCAGACGGATGGAAAGTGTGCTCATGATTGTATTCCAATTTGTGTTCGGGATGAGTGTACAAATACTGCCGCACACATACAAACACCTTAAGTGACCTTATGGGCTGTTGAATGCCCTTGCCCACGGGCTATGATCCACCGGGGTTTCTGTGGTCGTCGGCTCCGGGCGGGGTTGAATACAGCAAACCTGGGCACCCCATGGCCCGTCATCACCACAACCAAGACCCGTTTTCAAGCACCAATTTGGGTTTTATACACAGATTGGCAGGGACTCCGGCGGACCCCATGACATACCTGTGTCGCTTGTCAACCACTGGCCGAAAAAAATTATATCTTGTTGATTATTCAGTGTTTAAATATTGCGGCGAGGATTTAGCCGATTTAACAGAAATGCAACAATGATGGGGTTTGGGACGGTTTGACCCCAATGCATCCACATACTTATCCACAGCTTTTGTGGATAACCGCCGCCCCTCAATAGCAATAACAAGTTAGCTTCGCATAGTGAGATTACGCATCAATCATGATCACTAAACCGGACTTTGTGAAAATCGCTAAAATCAACAGCCGACCCCGACTCATCAGGCTCACACATGGCTGAACCCATCCTCCGCGTGGCGGTCGCTTCGCCGCTGCACCGGCTGTTCGATTATCTGCCGCCGCGCGGTTGGACGGCTGCACTCGCCCCCGGCATGCGCGTGCAGATTCCGTTCGGGCGCGGGCGCAGTGTGGGCGTGCTGGTCGAGATCGCGCGGACCACGGATTTCGACCCTGCGAAGCTGAAGCGCGTGCAGGCGGTCTTGGATACCACGCCCATCCTGCCCGACGACATTCTCGCCATGGCGCGCTGGGCGGCGGATTACTATCACCATCCGCTCGGCGAGGTGTTGGCCGGTTGTCTGCCGGTGCTGTTGCGGCGCGATCAGGCGCTTGCAGCCGCAGGGTGAAACAATCTGGCAGCTCACCGAGGCCGGACGCACGGCAGATCCCAAAGACACGGCGCGCGCGCCGCAGCAGGCGCGTGCATTGAGTTTTCTCGCCGAACACCCTGAGGGTGTGAACCGCGCGCAACTCGAAGCCGCGCTCATCGGCGCGCATGTCCTGCGCGCCTTGCTCCTGCGCGAATGGATCGAGCGCAGCGTGCGTGCACCGACGAGCCGCGCCGCAACCCACGTCACGGTGAACGCACCGCCGCTCAATCCCGCGCAGGCCGAGGCGGTTGACGCGATTCAAGCGGCGCGCGGTCGCTACCAGGCCTTTCTGCTCGATGGCGTCACCGGCAGCGGCAAGACCGAGGTCTACCTGCAAGCCATCACCGATTGCATCGCGCAAGGCAAACAAGCGTTGATCGTCGTGCCGGAGATCGGCCTCACACCGCAGCTTATCGAGCGGTTTCAGCAACGCCTGGGCCACACGCCGGCACTGTTGCACTCGGGCTTGAGCGAAGGCGAACGTCTCAATGCGTGGCTGGCCGCGCGCGCGGGCGATGCGGCGGTGATTATCGGCACACGTTCGGCGGCGTGGGTGCCGCTGGCACGCCCGGCCTGTTCATCGTCGATGAAGAACACGATCCTTCCTTGAAACAGCAGGAGGGTTTCCGCTATTCGGCGCGCGATCTGCTGGTGTGGCGCGCACACCGTGACGGCGTGCCGATCGTCTTGGGTTCGGCGACGCCATCCTTGGAATCGCTACACAACGCACAGCAAGGCCGCTATCAACACCTGTCGCTGCCGGAACGTGCGGGCGCGGCCTGCGCGCCGCGGCTGCATCTGCTCGATATCCGCAATCAACAACTCGATGAAGGGCTGTCGCCCGCCTTGCTGACGCACATGCGCGCGCACCTCGAACGCGATGGCCAGGTGCTGCTGTTCCTCAACCGCCGCGGGTTCGCGCCGACGCTGTTGTGTCATGCCTGCGGTTGGGTTGCTGAATGCCGACGCTGCGATGCGCATCTCACGCTGCATCAACGCCAGCAGCATCTGCGCTGTCATCACTGCGGCAGTCAGCAGCCGATCCCGGTGCAGTGTCCGCAGTGCGGTTGCACCGATCTGCGCCCGCTCGGCGCCGGCACCGAACGGGCCGAACAGGCGTTGGCGCGGCATTTCCCGGATTATTCCTGTGTGCGCATCGACCGCGACAGCACCCGGCGCAAGGGCCGGCTGGAAGATCTGTTGGCGCAGGCCGCCAGCGGCAGCGCACGCATCCTGCTCGGCACGCAGATGCTGGCCAAGGGCCACCATTTTCCCGGCGTGACCTTGGTCGGCATCCTGGAAGCCGATCAAGGCCTGTTCAGCGCCGATTTCCGCGCCGGCGAACGCCTCGCCCAACAGGTGATTCAAGTCGCCGGCCGCTCCGGACGGGCGGAGCGCCCGGGTGAAGTATTGATCCAGACCCATCACCCGGAACACCCGTTGCTGCAACAATTAGTCGAGGCCGGTTATCCCGCCTTCGCCCAGGCCGCCCTGGCCGAACGTCAGGCGGCGGGCCTGCCGCCGTTCAGCAATCTGGCCCTGTTGCGCGCCGAGGCCACCGATGCACAGGCGCCGGAACGATTCCTGATGGAGGCCCGCGATGTGGTCGATGCCAAATCAGCCACCGGCGTGGAATTCTGGGGGCCGGTGCCCTCGCCCATGGAACGCCGCGCCGGCCGCATCCGCGCCCAACTGCTGCTGGTGGCCCGCGACCGCAAGCGTCTGCATAAACTCCTGGCGGGCTGGGTGCCGCGGCTGAGCGAACTCAAATCCGCGCGCAAAGTGCGCTGGTCAATCGACGTGGACCCGATCGATCTGTTTTGAATTGCCTGGATTTGTAGCCCGGATGTAGCACAGCGACAAAAGCGCGAAGCGCGTTGAACGCCCGCAGGGCGGCCCGAAGGGCGAGCGCAGCGAGTAAATCCGGGTCTCAAGCTCCCGGATTCCGGTCCTTCGGACCTGCATCCAGGCTACATTTTTGAACCTCCATGATACGGAGGCCCCTGTTTGTAACCGCCAAGATTTTTTATTCATTAAAGATTTTCTTGGCGTCTTGGCGCCTTGGCGGTTCAAAAATGTCTTTCTTCGCGTTCTTGGCGTCTTGGCGGTTCAAAACACCCCGCATCGGTTGCACAAATCCAGGGAGCCGGGATAATAGCCGGCTTCGCGCGAACGCTACCGATCGCGGCCTTTATCCCGGCAACTCCACCCATGAAGCAGCATCTCGAACAGCTCCTGACCGACGCCGTGCACGGCCTGCAGGCCGCCGGCGGTCTTCCCGACGACCTGGAGATCAACATCCAGATCGAGCGCACCCGCGACCGTGCCCACGGCGATTTCGCCTGCAATGTCGCGCTGACACTGGCCAAGACCGCGCGCCGAAACCGCGTGAACTGGCCGAGCAGATCGTCGCCGCGCTGCCGGCGTCCGATCGGGTGCCAAGGTTGAAGTCGCCGGCCCCGGCTTCATCAATTTCTTTCTTAGCCCCGTCGCCTATCCAGAATGTGGTCAGCGAAGTGCTGGAACGGCCGGCGCGCATTACGGTCGCAGCACCTGCGGCGCCGGGCCAGTTCCGATCCAGGTCGAATTCGTCTCCGCCAATCCCACCGGCCCGTTGCATGTCGGTCACGGCCGCGGCGCGGCCTATGGCGCGGCGGTCGCCGATCTGCTCGAAGCGGTCGGTTATCGGTGCACCGCGAGTATTATGTCAACGATGCCGGCCGGCAGATGGACATCCTCGCCGCCAGCGTCTGGCTGCGTTATCTGGAACTGTGCGGCGAGAACGTTCGATATTTCCCATCAACGGTTACAAGGGCGATTACGTCTGGGACATCGCCGCCGATCTGCACCGCACGCAACGGCGATGCCTTCCGTCATACCGCCGCGACCGTGTTCGATGGCATGCCGGCCGAGCGGACGAACGCCGCGGCGGCGGCGACAAAGAGGCTGCACATCGATGCGCTGATCGCGCGCGCCAAGCAACTGCTCGGCGCGACAGCGCTACCGCAAGGTATTCGATCATGGCCTCAACGTGATCCTCGATGACATCCGCAAGAGACCTCGCCGAATTCGGCGTCGACCTATCAGCAGTGGTTTTCGGAGCGCTCGCTCACCGAAAGCGGCGCCGTGGACCGCGCCATCGAACGCCTGCGCGGCCCGGTCATCTCTATGAAAAAGACGGCGCGCTGTGGTTCCGTTCCACCGACTACGGTGACGAGAAAGATCGCGTCGTGGTGCGCGACAACGGCCAGAAGACGTATTTCGCCTCCGACATCGCCTACCACATGGACAAGCTGGAGCGCGGTTATGCGCGCGTCATCGACGTGTGGGGCGCGGACCATCATGGCTATGTGCCGCGCGTCAAAGCCGCGCTCGCCGCGCTCGGCGACGATCCCGACAAACTCGACGTGTTGCTGGTGCAGTTCGCGATTCTGTATCGCGGCGGCGAGAAGGCATGCAGATGTCGACGCGCTCCGGCGAATTCGTCACGCTGCGCGAACTGCGCCACGAAGTCGGCAACGACGCGGCGCGATTCTTCTACGTGATGCGCAAGTGCGAACAGCATCTGGACTTCGATCTGGATCTGGCCAAGTCGCAATCCACCGACAATCCGGTCTATTACATTCAATACGCCCATGCGCGCGTCTGCAGCGTGCTGCGCCAGATCGACGAGAAGGGCCTGCCGCGGAACGCGCGCGCGGCACGGCAAACCTGCGCGCCTTACCGAGACGCACGAACAGGCGTTGATGTTCACACTGTCGCGCTATCCGGAGGTGCTGGAAAGCGCCGCGATCAGTCACGAGCCGCATCAGATCGCCCATTACCTGCGCGAACTGGCCAATGATTTTCACGCCTACTACAACGCCCATCAGTTCCTGGTCGAAGACGCGGCTGCGCAATGCGCGTCTGACATTGATCCAGGCCACGCGCCAAGTGCTTGCCAACGGCTTGGGCCTGCTGGGTGTCTCCGCACCGGATAGCATGTAGGTTTCGCCAACACCGGAACGTGCCGCGGCAGGACGCGTCGGCGCGAACCACAATGCAGTCATACCATGCCACGCGATTACAAAAACAGAACCACACCACGCCGCAGTCGTAGCCGCAAACGGCAGAGTCCACCCGGCTGGATGTGGCTGGTTGTCGGCCTGAGCATCGGCTTGTTCGTTGCGTTTTTGTTTTATCTGCAACAGCGCCCAACCACACCACCACCGGTCGCGGCCAGCGCGCCGACAACAGCGCCGGCACAGGCCTCGCAACCGTTGCGCGTACCCGCCGCGAATAAAGACACGCGCGATGTGCGTAAAGCCGAAACAGCGAAGGCGCCACCACCACCGGCCAAACCGCGCTTCGATTTCTATACCATCCTCCCCGAGATGGAAGTCCCGGTGCCGGAGCAGGAGATTACCGGCAAGCCGCTCGAAGGCGTGCCCCAGGTTGAAGCGCCCGGCACCTATTTGTTGCAGTCCGGTTCGTTCCGATCACGGGCGCAGGCCGACCAATTAAAGGCCAAACTCGCCCTGCTCGGTCTGCAATCCGATATCCAGACCGTCACCATCAACAACACGGAAACCTGGCATCGTGTGCGCGTCGGCCCGTACAGCGATCTGAAAGAACTCAACACCGCGCGCGCGCGTCTCAAGGAAAATCAGCTCGAAGCCATCCTGTTACGGGTCAGCAACAAACCGCCGAACTGAATGGCACTTACTTAAGCTCAAATGAGGTGGGTTACCCTAGAAGTGGCACAAGAGCGTAGTTTGCGTAACCCACCCAGCGTTGCGCAGCAACACAACCCGCTTTTGCGCACTCCGCCACGGATTACCGCTCTAAGCGACCACCCAGACACCGGGCCCTCACTTCAGAAGCCTCACCCCACGCCGCCACTCTTGATAAGGCTGGCATGCAAGCTGCATTGCATACAGCAGACTCGTCAAGCGCCCCACCGGGGCCGCGGGAGGTGCTACATGGCAAAGCATGTTCCTCTGCAGTTGTTGATGGTGAACCTGACCAACGGCGAACGCGGCCTGTTCGTCGGTCTTCCCCTGGTACACCACGAAGAAACCGACCACGACACGCAAATCGAACACATCATGCTGTCCGACATTCAACAACTGCCCGAGGATATGACGCTCGCGCAATTGATGCAGATGGTGCAGGAACAACTCTGCCCGTGCAGATCACGGGCAAACTGAACCACACTGCGGCATACTGATCGGCATGAACTGTCGCCCGCACTGCGGCGCCTGCTGCATCGCGCCTTCCATTCAATCGCCCATTCCCGGCATGCCCAACGGCAAACCGGCCGGCGTGCACTGCGTGCAACTCACCGACGACTTACGCTGCGCGATCTTCGATCAGCCGGAACGACCGAAGTGTTGCGCGGGACTCAAACCCGATCCGGAGATGTGCGGCGAGAATCGCGAGTATGCGTTGGCGTGGATAACGCGACTAGAGATCGCGACACGACCATAGCGGCCCATACCCAAATGGCACTTACTTAACGTTGTAACCGTGACAATCCCAATTATGTAGCCCGGATGGAGCGCAGCGGAATCCGGGGATAGAGGGCGTTGCCGATCGTTTCCCCCGCATTTCGCTAGCGCTTCATGCGGGCTACTGTTTGCACCGTATGCTGCCCGGTTGCCGTATCCTTGATCAAAGATGCTGAGTAAGTCCCATTCGGCCCATACCCACCCTGCCTCATCAACACATCAATGACTTGCCAAACCGGGCAAACAGGTTCAAATTTTCAAAATCCAGACTACGTCCAGAATTCAGGATCCCGAGCAATGAGCACCGCAAAAGATGACGTGAAGGCCCTTCTGGAAAAGCTTCCGGACGATTGTTCCCTGGAAGATATCCAGTACCACCTGTATGTCGTTGAGAAAATCAACAAAGGAATCGAGCGCGCCAACCAGGAAGGCACGCTGAGCCAGGATGAGGTAGAAAGGAAGCTCGCCAAATGGATCTCAAAGTAGAATGGTCACCGGAAGCTACGGAAGACCTCGAATCGATCGCTGAATACATTGCCCGGGATTCCGAATTTTATGCCCAAGCAGTCGTCACAGAAATATTGGCGGCCTCTCGGAACATCACCAACTTCCCATTGATCGGCCGCATAGTGCCAGAGATCGGGAACGATCAAATCAGAGAGCGGTTTATCTACAGTTACCGCCTGGTATACCGAATCCAGGCTGCGCGAATTCTTATCGTTGCAGTCATCCATGGAAAACAGCTACTGGAGAATATCCCAGGAAGGTTTGGGGACAGCACATAATGCATGAACCACTTATCCTGTTTTGGCCTTGCCGAGCACGGGAAGAAAGTCCAGATACACAGCGACACTGACTTAGACCGCACCGGCGCGCCGACAAAGACCGCTGCAGCGGTCTACTCACATGTTGGGCTTTCTGACGAGGGACCATGAACAACGAGCAAACACAAACTCTGTCGTTAAAGGCTGCCTACTCGTTTGGAGTAAGTCACGGGCTGGAATCGGACGTTAATGAGATACGCAACATGGTGATCGAATGGGATTCTTCTTACACATCATCCTTGCGCCGCGGCTACATTATTTCGCTCTTCGAGAATCGTGGGATTTTCGAAGACTTCAAGACAGCACACTGGGTGTTCGGAAACACTTCAACAGGAGAGACGCGACGTAGGCGTTATCTGCGGATCAAGACGCAATACGAGGAATTTCTAGCCGGTCGCGCGCCAGAACTCGATGAGCAAGGCGACGCCGAAGTAGGCGCCGATCCACAAGAATCTCTGGAGTTTGCTCTTGAGGCGCACCTCCGCGATTTCCTCGCGCGAAATCTCGACCGAATCGAAGCGGGTCTGCATCTGTACACTTCAGGCGGTCGTACCGGTATCGAATTCCCTGTTGATGGAGGTCGCATCGACTTGTTCGCGGTTGATCGTGCCGAGAAGTTCGTTGTTATCGAACTCAAGCTGTCACAAGGGCGCAATAAGACGCTCGGCCAGTTGCTCTACTACATGGGTTGGGTCGATCAGCATCTTGGCAACGCGCCTTGCCGCGGGATCATTATTGCTAGCGAAATCACGGAGGAGCTTTCCGTGGCGGTCGCCCGTGTCCCTGGTGTTCAGTTAGCGAAATATCGGATGAGCTTTGCTATCGAGCCTGTCGGGGCAGCCCAACCACTCGTTACAGCGGACGCTGCGCAATAAGGCGGTGCAGCGACCTGAACTCAAACGTTGACCGCCAAATCAGATAGCGCATGAACATCACCCCCTTCCAAGCGTTGGCCTGCCCGCTGGATGGCGCTCCTTTGCACTGCACCGGTTCCACATGGCGCTGCGCCGCTGGCCACAGTTTCGACATTGCCAGTCAGGGCTATACCAACTTACTGCCGGTACAGAACAAGCGTTCGCGCGATCCGGGTGACAGCAAGGCGATGGTCGCGGCCCGCCGGCGCTTCCTCACGGCCGGTTTTTATCAGCCGATTGCCGCGGCGGTAAACCAGGCCACGCTGGCGGATCTGCCACTCAGCGCAACGGCCAGTTGCCTCGATGCCGGCTGCGGCGAGGGTTACTACCTGCGCAGTTGGCCGCCGCGACCGGTCATGAACAAACACTGGCATTGCTCGGGCTGGATATCTCCAAGTGGGCCGTCCAGTCAGCGGCGAAACAGGATCAGCGACCCACCTGGGTCGTGGGCAGCAACGCCAACTTGCCGGTGCAGTCGGGCACGCTCGATCGCGTGCTGTGCATTTTCGGCTTCCCCGTTTATGCCGAATTCGCGCGCGTGCTTAAGCCAGACGGCCAGCTGCTACAGGTCGATGCCGGGCCGGATCATCTGCGCGAACTGCGCGAAATCATCTATCCCGAGCCTGAAGCCGGAACGCGCTGCCGACAGACAGTCACCGGAAGGCTTTACCCACCTGTCCACCGACACTGTCCGCTATCACTTGGATCTCACCGGCGCTGAACAGATTGCCGATTTACTGGCAATGACACCGCACCTCTACCGCGCCAATGCCGAAGGCCGGGCGAAGGCCGCCGCGCTGACGGCCCTGTCGGTCACTGTGGATGTGCGCCTGACGCGTTTTGGGCGGGATATTCGCTGATCACAAGGCGATAAACGACGACATCCGACTACTTCACACCCTGAACTTCACGCCCCTGTCATCAAACGGCCATCTGTTTGCAATCGAAGCCCGCCAGTCTGTAACGCGCCAGCAGTACGGCATCGATCGGCAACGAGGAGCCTAGACATGTTGGACCATATCCTGGCGTGCGCGCAGGCGTTTCAGCGCGAACACGGTTTACAACCGAATGTGGTGTATATCAATCCGGATCACCATAAGGCGCTGCTCGTTCTTTACCCGAGCCTGTTTGATAACGATCCGCGCTGGCAGTTGGGTCTACGGCTGATCATCGTCCCCAGCGGTGAACTGATCCATCCTCAGGCGGCGCATGTCGCCTGGCAGTCGGCCTGCGCCTGACGCTCTTCCGGTCCCGCCCCGCCCCACGCCGGCCTCGGCCCGGCTGACCTAAGACTCATGACCTCGACCTCACACGTTTGGACAATATTCGGCGCAATACGCCGCGCTATTGCGCCCTACGGTGAGTCCCTTCGCGGTTGCATTCGCCCCTAACAGCCCGCCCGGGCTCGGGGTTTGGGAAGCGGGCGCAACCTGCTAGACTCAGCGGCCCGTATCATTCTCGCCGCATAAAACATGAACAAATTCGCCGATCTCCTGAAACAGCGCATCCTGATTCTGGACGGCGCCATGGGCACCATGATCCAGCGCTACAAGCTGGGCGAGGCCGATTACCGCGGCGAGCGCTTCAAGGATTGGCCCTCCGACCTCAAGGGCAACAACGATCTGCTGTCGCTGACCCAGCCGAAGATCATCGGCGACATCCATCGCGCCTATCTGGAAGCCGGCGCCGACATCGTCGAGACCAACACCTTCAACTCGACGTCCATCTCCAGGCCGATTATCACCTGGAAGATATGGTCTACGAGTTGAACTTCGAAGCCGCGCGCAACTCGCGCGCGCCGCGGCGGATGAATTTTCCAAGACGCCGACAAGCCGCGCTTCGTCGCCGGCGTGCTCGGCCCGACCAACCGCACCGCCTCGCTCTCGCCGGACGTGAACAATCCGGGCTTCCGCAACATCAGCTTCGATGACTTGCGTGACGACCTACTACCGAAGCGACCAGGGCGCTGGTCGACGGCGGCGCCGACATCATTCTGATCGAGACCATCTTCGACACGCTGAATGCCAAGGCCGCGGTGTTCGCGGTCGAGAGCTATCTTCGAAGACCACCGGCAAGCGACTGCCGGTGATGATCTCCGGCACCATCACCGATGCCTCCGGCCGCACGCTGTCCGGCCAGACCGCCGAAGCGTTCTACAATTCCATGCGCCATGCGCGGCCGGTATCAGTTTCGGCTTCAACTGCGCGCTCGGCGCCAAGCAGTTGCGCCAGCACATCGAGGAACTGTCCGGCTTCGCCGACTGCGACGTGAGCGCACATCCGAACGCCGGCCTGCCGAACGAGTTCGGCGAATACGACGAATCGCCCGAGGCCATGGCCAAGCGAAATCGCCGAATGGGCGCAATCGGGTTTTCTCAACATCATCGGCGGCTGCTGCGGCACCACGCCCGCACACATCAAGGCCATCGCCGAGGCGGTGGCGAAATTCCCGCCGCGCACGATTCCGCCGAGCACGATCACACGCTGCGACTGGCCGGACTGGAACCGCTGAACATCGCGCGACGACTCGCTGTTCGTCAACGTCGGCGAGCGCACCAATGTCACCGGCTCGGCGCTGTTCAAGAAGATGATCCTCAACGGCGAGTACGACAAGGCCCTGGTGGTCGCGCGCCAGCAGGTCGAGAACGGCGCGCAGATGATCGACATCAACATGGACGAGGGCATGCTCGATGGCCGCGGAAGCCATGGTGACGCTTCCTGAATCTGATCGCCTCCGAACCGGACATCTCGCGCGTGCCGATCATGATCGACTCGTCCAAGTGGGAGCATCATCGAGAGCCGGCCTGAAATGCATTCAGGGCAAGGGCATCGTCAATTCCATCTCCATGAAGGAAGGCGAGGCCGCGTTCATCGAACACGCGCGCAAGTGTGCCGCAAATACGGCGCGGCGGTGATCGTCATGGCCTTCGACGAAGCAGGGCCAGGCCGACACGCAGGCGCGCAAGGTCGAGATCTGCACGCGCGCCTACAAGACTGCTCACCGAGCAGGTCGGCTTTCCCGCCGAAGACATCATCTTCGACCCGAACATCTTCGCCATCGCCACCGGCATCGAGGAACACAACAACTACGGCGTGGATTTCATCGAGGCCACGCGCATCATCAAGCAGACGCTGCCGCATGCGCAGCATCTCCGGCGGCGTGTCCAATGTGTCGTTCTCGTTCCGCGGCAACAACCCGGTGCGCGAGGCGATCCACGCCGTGTTCCTGTACCACGCCATCAAGGCCGGCATGGACATGGGCATCGTCAACGCCGGACAACTCGCCATCTACGAAGAGATTCCGGCCGAGCTGCGCGAGCGCGTGGAAGACGTGGTGCTCAACCGTCGAGCGGATGCAACCGAACGTCTATTGGAAATCGCGGCTAAATATAAGGGCGACGGCAGCAGCATCGAGAAGAAAGAAGATCTGGCCTGGCGCGAACTGCCGGTGGTCAAACGCCTCGAACACGCGCTGGTCAAAGGCATCGATGCCTTCGTCGAGCAGGACACGGAAGAATGCCGGCTAGCAATTCGCGCGCCCCATCCAGGTCATCGAAGGCCCGCTGATGGACGGCATGAACGTCGTCGGCGATCTGTTCGGCGCCGGCAAGATGTTCCTGCCGCAGGTGGTGAAGTCCGCGCGCGTGATGAAAAAGGCCGTCGCGCATCTGTTGCCGTTCATCGAAGCCGAGAAAGACGGCACGCAGCAAGGCCAAAGGCAAGATCCTGATGGCCACGGTGAAAGGCGACGTGCACGACATCGGCAAGAACATCGTCGGCGTGGTGCTGCAATGCAATAACTTCGAGGTCATCGACCTCGGCGTGATGGTGCCGACGCAGAAGATTCTCGACACCGCCAAGGCCGAGAACGTCGACATCATCGGCCTGTCCGGGCTGATCACGCCGTCATTGGACGAGATGGCGCATGTGGCCAAGGAAATGCAGCGTCTCGGCTTGAACATCCCGCTGCTGATCGGCGGCGCGACCACCTCGCGCGTGCATACGGCGGTGAAGATCGAACCGCATTACGCCGGCACGACGGTCTATGTGAAAGATGCCTCGCGTGCGGTGGGTGTCGCGCAGAATCTGGTCAGCGACGCCAACGCGGCCGATTACATCGCCAAGATCAAAGCCGAATACGTCAACGTGCGCGAGATGCACAAGGGCAAGACCGCCAAGATCGACTGGCTGACACTCGCCGAGGCGCGCGCCAATAAGAATCCCGATCGACTGGAGCAGCTACGAACCCCCGAAGCCGAACTTCCTCGGCATCAAGGCGTTCGAGAATTTCTCGCTCAACGATATCGCCAAGTACATCGACTGGACGCCGTTCTTCAAGACCTGGGAACTGGCCGGCAGCTATCCGAAGATTCTCAAAGACGCGATCGTCGGCGAGCATGCACGCCAGTTGTTCGATGATGCGCAGACCATGCTCAAGCAGATCATCGACGAAGACTGGCTGACAGGCGCGCGCGGTCATCGGCCTGTTCGCGGCCAATCAGATCAACGACGACGATATCGAGCTGTACACCGATGCCTCGCGCAGCGAGGTGTTGACCACGCTGCATCATTTGCGTCAGCAGAATCGCAAACCGCCGGGCCGCCCCAATCGTTGTCTGGCGGATTTCGTCGCGCCCAAAGCGTCCGGCCTCAACGATTTCCTCGGCGCCTTCGCCGTCACCGCAGGTCATTGGCATCGACGAGCATGTGCGAGCGCTTCGAGGCCGACCACGATGACTATCACGCGATCATGCTCAAAGCGCTCGCCGATCGCCTCGCCGAAGCCTTCGCCGAACTCCTGCACGAACACGTGCGCATGGAGTTGTGGGGCTATGCGCCCGACGAGCGCCTCGACAACGACGATCTCGTCAACGAGACCTATCGCGGCATCCGTCCCGCGCCCGGCTATCCCGCCTGCCCGGATCACACCGAAAAGGCTCTGATGTGGCAACTCATCGATCCACTCACGCATGCCGACATGCAGATCACCGAGTCGTTCGCGATGTGGCCGGCCGCCGCCGTCAGTGGCTGGTACTTCAGCTCATCCCGAGGCACGTTACTTCGGTGTCGGCAAAATCAACCGTGATCAGGTGGCGGACTACGCGGTGCGCAAGGGCATGACGCTCGCAGAGGCCGAACGCTGGCTGGCGCCGAATCTGGGTTACGATCCCGACGACGTTTCCACCGCCAGCGACTAACGCGCGCATGACCGCAGCCGCCACTCACGATTATGCCCGCCTACTGCGCTTGGCTACCTACGCCTCGGTCATCACCGCCAGTGTATTGATCTTCGGCAAGCTGGCCGCCTGGTTGATGACCGGCTCGGTCAGTGTGATGGCGTCACTGATCGACTCTTTGATGGATGTCGCCGCATCGCTGATCAATCTGTTCGCTGTGCGATATTCGCTCATGCCAGCAGATGAAGAGCATCGCTTCGGCCATGGCAAGGCGGAATCGCTGGCCGGTCTGGCACAAGCCATGTTCATTGCCGGTTCGGCCCTGTTTCTGATGTTGCATGCCGTCGACCGCTTACTCAACCCGCAACCCTTGCAGTCGATCGGCATCGGCATCGGCGTGATGGTCTTCGCCATTGTGGCGACGATGATATTGCTCGCCATCCAGCGCTATGTCATCGCGCGCACCGGCTCCACAGCAGTGCGCGCTGACTCGTTGCATTACATAACCGATCTGCTGACCAACGCCAGCATCATCGTCGCATTGGCACTTGTCACTGGCGGGTTGGCAGGGCCTGGATCCGATCTTCGCCATCGGCATCGCACTCTATATCTTGCACAGCGCCTGGCGCATCGGCCACGAAGCCTTCCATCTGCTGATGGATCGGGAGTTACCCGAAAGCGACCGCGAACGCATCCGGCAGATCGCCCTCAGCCATCCGGAGGTGCATGGATTGCATGACCTGCGCAGCTACCGCTCCGGGCAACGCGAGATCGTGCAATTCCATATGGAACTCAATGGCGCTCTCGCCTTGCGCGAGGCGCATCTCATTACCGAAGCGGTGCTGGGTGAGATTCAAAAGGCCTATCCCGCGGCGGACATCGTCATTCGCCAAGACCCGGTCGAGCACGCGGAACCGTGACGCCTCAGTTACCACCCACGCAGCTGTTCAACATGCAGGTTCAGTCCCACGCCGACGCGACTGTACGCGGCATATCGGTGTGGGTTGATGGGATGGATGCCACACAGGCGCGGGCACTGGCCTGTTCACGTTTGGCCGAAGCCGGTTGGACCGTGGTACAGATCGACAGCGTGACGGAAACCACGGCGGATGATTATTTTCGCCCCTGCCCCAGTCAACAGGCCTTTTTACGCGCCCAGTCCGAAGGCGTGGCATGGCGTTTCGCCGACGAATGAATGCCCCGGCATTGAAATAAAGCGATTTTAAAATAGCTACTTATCCGCTTTTGCCTTGAATCCCGAGGATGGATACGCAGGTCATCTGAGCGTAAATAAAGAGGTAATTCTAAACTATTTGAATCTATACAATTGAGACTTAGATGACGCAGTGACTGACCAATCTGCCGACTTGCCGTCGGACTCGGCCAGCCCTGGAGGTGACCCATGGTCCGTATCCATGTAGCAATGAACTTCACGCACGAACCCCTCAAACGCACGCCAGTCAACCTCGTGCTCGACACCGATTCGAGCCACCCGATCGTGGTCAATACCGACCGTAATGGTGTCGCCAGCTTCGATATTCCGCCAGCCAGCGGCAAGATCGTTATCAACGGCAGCACCCACTATCAAGGTCGCCTCGAAGGCGATATCGAAATCGGACTGTGGTCGCTGACCGATGGCGATGCCGTCGATGATCATGGCACGCCCGGTGGCGGCGGTGGCAGTACCGCCTATCCCAATATGAAAACCCGCCAACTGAAGGTGAACGGCCACGAGGTGCTGACCGATAGCGAAGGCTATCTGGTGGACCTCGCCGATTGGTCAGAGGACTTTGTGCGTGCCGAGGCGGATTACGAAGGGCTGGAATTGACCAGCCAGCACTGGGAGGTGATCCGTTTTCTGCGCAGCCACTACGAGGCGCATCAAGTACAGGCGAATGTGCGCGAGATCATCAAACACTTCCGCAAAATCTGGGGCGAAGAGCAGGGCGGCAACCGCTACCTGCACGACATCTTTCCGCGCGGCGGCCCGCAAAAACAGGGTAACCGCCTGGCTGGACTGCTGCGCACCAAGGGCGAACACTGAGCCAAGGCGAACATCAGCCAAGAACGCACACCGCGACCGGCGGCCACCGCCACGTCGCGGTTCATTCGTCGAGAATCTGCGCTAATCGATCGCGGTTGTGCAGCACGTCGGCCAGCGTGTATTCATCCAACACCGCATAAAACGCCTGCAAGGCGCGCGTCAGCATCGCGCGCAACGCGCACACCGGCTCGATACGGCAGGCCGAGGTCTGCGGCTCGAAGCACTCCACCAAAGCCGTATGCGCTTCAGTCGCGCGCATTAACGCACCCAGATTGATGTGTTCCGGCGCGCGCGCCAGACGCAAGCCACCGTGCTTGCCGCGCAGGGTTTCGATATAGCCCTGCTGGCCGAGAAATTGCGCCACCTTCATCAGATGGTTCTTGGAAATACCATAGGCAGTCGCGATGTCGCCGATGGTCGCGCGCGCGTTGTCACGCAGTCCGAGATAAATCAGAACCCGCAGGCTGTAATCAGAGAAGGTTGTCAGGCGCATAATGTCGGCAATCTACACTCAGGTTAAACCTAAAAAAAATCAGGTTCATCCGACTTTTGTGTGGGTCAGCAACAGCTGGATATAGGTTAAGGCCGCCGCAATGGAAATAGACGGCGATCTTGAAATGATCCGGATTGCGAAACCCGCACGCCCGTTTTTGGACAGTGGCGATCTTAGAATTCAGGCCCTCGGCAACAGCGTTGGTAATGCGATGCGTGAAATACGTCAACACATTCGGCAGGTGACGCGCGATCAGCCTGGCGGCGGCGATCATCGGCGCCAAGCGGCTGTGCGTCGCCCAAAAGAACCAGCGCTTCCAGAACTTCGTCGCCCAGGCGGTAGACTTGTAATTCCACAGCTCGCGCAGCGCCTCCTTGAGCGCCCAGGCCCGACCGGTCTTGAGTTCGGCCCGCTTCAGCGCATCGAAGAGCGTTCGGGCTGATCCGTCATGTTCGCCGGATTGGTCAGCCACAGATACTTGCTCTTGGCCAAGGTAGCGTCGCCGGATCCATGCGTGCCTTGTGCTCCTGCTTTCTGACCTTGTCCACAGCCTCGACGACGTGACGCATGATATGGAAGCGGTCGAACACCATCTTGCCATCCGCCTCGGAACCTTGTCGCGACAGGCGTTGATGTAGGCCGGCCACATGTCCAGGCTGATGGCCTCGATCTTCTCGCATCGGTTATCGGGAAAGGCGTCGAAGTAGGCGGCAAGGCTCGCCTCCTTGCGGTCTTCGCCGATGTACTCGACGGTTGCGTGTTCCAAGTCGCAGACCAGCGTCATGTAGCGGTGGCCTTTGGCGATCGCCTTCTCGTCGATGCCGATGCGCTTCGGCACGGCGTCGCCCTTGGTCGCGCGGCCACGCAACACCGCACGCTCCATCAGGTGCCAGGCTTCGTCCCAGCTGATCCTCAGGAGAGCCGCTGCCTGCTTGACGTTGGCCGCCCGCAGGACATTGATCGCCAGCGCTTCGAACAGGTTCGTAAAACGACTGCCGGCCTGCGCCCAGGGCAGCGATACCTGATGCACGCCGTGTTCCGGGCACGACACACGCGGCGGCCGCGCATGCAGGTAAGTGAGGAACTGGCAGCTGTCCAGATGGCGCCAGACCCGTTCGGCCAGATGGTCGTAGGCACCCAGCTCGCGTCCGCACACGGGGCAAGCAAATCGACTCCCCGCCGGATGCTCGACATGAACGTCAACACGTTGCAGCGCCATATCCAGTTCGACTCGCTCCACCGTCCAGGGCGCCGTCAGCCCAAGCAGTTGTCGGTACAACTCCACACTGTCCATCGCATGCCCTCTTTGCAGAACATGCGTGATAGCGTACTACCGACCCATAGAAATGTCTGAAGGACCAAAAAATCATTTCAGCCACGGAAACACACGGAAGACACTGAAACACAGTACATTCCTGGAGTGACTATTCACCATCTTGCGGGTGATGGAGGTACCTGCGCGAAGCTTATGCTCTTGTCCGTGTTTTTCCGTGTGATTCCGTGGCAAATGCGGTTTACAGGTTAAACAATACATCGTCCGCATTGAACATATCGCTCGACGCGCCATAACAGCGGTTTTCTGCATGCCGCGCGTCGGTTAAAACCCCTCGACATCAGCGCATCAATAATGCGGTGGCGGTGTCTCTTCATCACGCGAAGCGATCGGTGATGACATTGAGGCCCTCAGCTGCGCCTCCAGACGGCGCAGTGAATCCGCCTGTTCCGCCACCACACGTTCCTGTTGTAACAATGCGCGCGTCAGCTCATCCATCGCCGCCTCGTGATGGGCAAGACGTGACTCCAGGGCCTCAAGGCGCATGTGAAAATCTGTATCGGACATATTCAAGGGTCTTCTATTTGATCAGCATCAGGACAAAATTCATGCGATGGGCGGATAATGCTCCCGCGGATTAAAGGAGGCTTCAGCGGATTACCGCATGAGAACCTTAAGCAGACTCTGGCTCGTAGTCGTGCTCGCGCAGTTTAGCTTAGTCCTGGCTGGTTGCGACAACCGCGATGCCACGACGGAAGCCCGCCATGCGGCGCCATCCACACTGAGCCTGGAGGCCCGGCCAGGCTTCGACGTGTCCCATGATCTGCGTCGTGGCAAAGCCATCTTCACCGGCAAATGCCTCGCCTGCCATGGACGGGAACATAGCGGCGCACCCCAGCTAGGCAGCGCCGCCGATTGGGAACCGCGGCTACAACAGTCACTGGATACGTTGATCAAACATGCCATTTATGGATATGGCCTGATGCCCCCGAAAGGCGGCTTCAGTCATATGTCAGATACCGATGTGGCCGCTGCCGTGGCCTATGCAGCCAATCGCAGCGAACGCGTTGTCGCCTCGCGCAACCGCGAGCGACAGGCGCTCGCCTGCCAGTCCGGGCCAACCGAGTGCAGCGCTATCCAATCGGATGAGGTGCTGGCGCTGCATATGCTCTGGATGCTGGGCAACCCGAATGCCCGGTGAACCTCTACAAATCAGATTCTCGATTGCCCATACCCTTGACCACTTCAGGGTTGGAGCCGTCCACAACTCCCGTTAGCATGCTGCCCACGAACCCTGTTGGAGATTTCCATGAGTGACGCCTTGAATTATCTGATCGCCGCCCGCCCTGATGCCATCGTACCGTATTTCAAATTTCTCAAAGAGGCCGGCAAGCACCTCGATATCCGCACCCGCGACCTGATTTCCATTATCACCAAGGTCGACGTACAGACCGAGGGCGGCTTCCGCCAGTACTTGACCCGCGCGCTGCGCAACGGCGCCAGCCCCAACGAGGTGCTCGACGCGCTGCTGATGGCCTTCCCGACCTTGGGCTTGGCCAAGATCGTCTGGGCGGTGGATATCTTATTGGACATGGATATCCCGGAATTCCGCCCGGAGAACCTGTTCGCCGAATCGACCTGGCACACCGTCACCGCGATGAGCGAACTGCCCTCCGGCGAAATCAGCTACCGCGATTGCGCCGGCCGCAACTTGTACATCTACCGCGACGGCGACAACGTGCGCGTGTACGACAGCCGCTGCCCACATCAGGTCACCAACATCCCGCATCTGGCGCTGGAAGGCACGTCACTCACCTGCCCGAAACATCACTGGAAATTCGACGTCACCACCGGCGAATGCACCGATGTCGGCAACCGGCCGCTGAACCAGTTCGAGCACAAGATCGAGAACGGCGTCCTGTTCGTGTATTGGTAATATCCCGATGTAGGGTGATGGTATGGACTCCTCCCTCTCTATGCCGGCATCGTGAAGTGCCAAACTGGTGATGTGAGTCATCCAGTTAATGCGAAAGAGAGGAGTCCGAGATGAAGATTAGCGTATATGCGGTGGATTTGGCCAAGGGTAAATTTCAGGTACACGGGTTTGACGCGCGGGGCGAGCGGCGGCTGGCGAAGACACTGAGTAGAGCGGGGATGCAGCGCTTGTTTGCAGCGCGGGAAGAGCGCGGTGAGGTGGTGATGGAGGCCTGTGGTTCGGCGCATTACTGGGGCCGGTACCTGGAAGACTTGGGTTATCGAGTGCGGTTGATCGCCGCTAAGCACGTGAAGCCATTCGTGGTGGGCAACAAAACCGATGCCAATGATGCCGATGCTATTTACGAAGCCTCTCGCCGCGCGGGGCATCCGATCGGTGCCGATCAAGTCGATCGCGCAACAGGATGCCTTGCTGGTGCATGCGCAGCGTGAGCGGCTGGTGAAGGTGCGCACCGCCTTGGCCAATCAGTTGCGCGGCGAGCTGGCCGAGCGCGGTGTAGTGTTTGGGAAGAAGATCGGCATACTACACCGTGGTGTTGTGGCCTTCCTGGAACAGGCCGTTGGTGGCGACGTGACGGATTACCTGCAACGCTGGGCGCGTGAGCGACTGGACGAATGGCGAGTGTTGGACGAACGAATCAAGGACTGTGAGCGCGAGATGCAGCACGCGATACCGGACGAACCCGGCGTGTGTGCTGATCGGCGCGGTGGAAGGTATCGGTGTGATTACCGCCACGGCGACGGTGGCCAGCGTGGGGGATGCGCGCCAGTATGACGTCGGGGCGACACTTTTCGGCGTGGCTGGGCTTGACGCCCAAAGAGCGCTCAAGTGGTCAGATGCGCCATCTGGGCGGGATCACCAAACGCGGCAACAGTTATTTGCGTAAGCTCTTTGTGCACGGCGCCCGCGCGGCGGTGCGGGTCGCGCAGCGCAAGACCGATGTGCGCAGTCGCTGGATAAACGCGCTGGTCGAGCGTCGCGGCCACAACAAGGCGGTGGTGGCGCTGGCCAACAAGAATGCCCGGATTGTCTGGGCATTGCTGAGCAGCGGAGAGTGCTACCGCACGCCGGTGGCGGATTTTTTAAAAAAAGGCGGTGAGCGTAACGCGGCAACGAATGACAGGAGGTGCTCAACCGGGTTTTGTGTAACGTAACGCGGACATGGCGGAACAGGTCAAACCGATGCGGTGGTAATCCGATGTGCCCACAGGCCCGGTTGAGGCCGTTAGGGTGATAGAGATCACCGCGTGCAACTGAACCATGCGTGGCCAGGGCTTAGCACAGCGCCCACCAACAGGCCGGATATATGGTTGCAGACCCAATCTTTCATGCACTCGTTGCGTTTGCAAATGGGGGGAGTCCATATATGGGTTAGCGTTGTTCGCGTAACCCACCCAGCATTGCGCAGCAACACAACGCATTTTTTTATGCGTACCTGGCATGCGTACTTGGCGTCATTGCCATCAATTATTCGTCATTGCGGCCGCAGCGAAGAAATCGAATTTCCCCTAAACTTGTCCCCGCTCCCCATGCTGAACATTCTCTACCGTGACGAAACACTCATCGCCATCGACAAACCAAGCGGCTTGTTGGTACACCGCAGCCTGATCGATAAACATGAAACCCGTTTCGCCATACAACTGCTGCGCGATCAAATCGGCCAACGCGTGTATCCGTTGCACCGTCTCGACAAACCAACCTCGGGCGTGTTGCTGTTCGCGCTCTCGGAAACCGCCGCGCGCGCCATGGGCGCGGTGTTTGAAGACAACGCGGTCAGAAAAAATATTTGCAGTCGTGCGTGGTTATACGCCGGAGCAGGACAGCATCGACTACCCGTTAGCGCGAGGAATTGGATCGCATGACCGATGCGCTCGCACAGCGGACAAACCGGCGCAGCCGGCACGTACCGACTACACTCGCCTGGCCACACTGGAATTGAATATCTCCGATGGCCGTCATCCAACCAGCCGCTATTCGCTGCTCAAAGTCACGCCACACACCGGCCGCAAGCACCAGATCCGCCGCCACATGAAACACATTTTTCACCCGATTATCGGCGACACCACGCACGGCGATGGCCGCCATAACCGCATCTTCCGCGAACATCTGCACTGCCAGCGGCTATTGCTGTGTGCACAGGAACTCTCATTCGCACACCCCGACACGCGTGTGCAGATAACCATCCGCGCACCATTGGATGCCGAGTTTCAACGTATCGTCGACACCTTCGGCAACACGCAACCGCATTAACGACGGATATATTCAGTACGTAGCGCCCGTAACAGGAGGATCCTATGACCACCCACCGCAATTCCCGCCGCGACCCCAACAAGGCATTGGAGCGTCGCGTCCAAAGTGTGTTGACGACCATTTACGATCCGGCCACGCCGCACATCGACTTGTTCAATATGGGCATGGTCTATCGCGTCGCCATCGAGGATGGCACCAAGGTTCGCATCGACCTGGCCTTCTCCAGCCCCGGCCACCCGGGCAATCTGCTGTTGCCCAAGCAAGTGGCCGACGCCATCCGCGAATTGGACAGCGTGAGCGAATGCAAGGTAAAGATCGTCAATGACCCACCCTGGACACTCGATCGCATATCCGACCATGCCCGAGTGAATATGACGGTGGTGGGAAGTTGAACACGCCACATTCCGTGACGTAAAAAAATTATTTGCCGCCACACTCGACGATTACAAAAATCAAGGCCTGTTCGAACCCAGCGACTTTGTTAAACTCGCCAGCCTAACCTCAGACGCGGCCACACCTAACCCGCATCAGACATAAGCCTCAGACCATATACCGAGCAGCCCAATGATTGATCTGATTCACCGCATTGCCCAGGAATTGTCCGTCCTCCCACAACAGGTACACGCCGCCGTCACGCTGCTCGATGAAGGGGCCACCGTGCCGTTCATCGCCCGCTACCGTAAAGAAGTCACCAGCGGACTCGACGACACGCAGCTACGCAATCTCGAAGAGCGCCTGGGCTATTTGCGTGAATTGGAAGAACGCCGTATCAGCGTACTCAAAAGCATCGACGAACAGGGCAAGCTGACACCGGAGCTGAACGCAGCCATCCTCGCGGCCGACACCAAAACCCGCCTGGAAGATCTGTACGCGCCGTATAAACAAAAACGTCGCACCAAGGCACAGATTGCGCGCGAAGCAGGTATCGAGCCGTTACTCGATGCGCTGCTTGCCGATCCAACACTTGATCCCATGATCAGCGCGGCCGACTATCTCAACGTCGAGGCCGGCTTTACCGATGCCGCCGCCACACTCGAAGGCGCGCGCCAGATCTTTATGGAACGCGTCGCCGAAGACGCCGACCTGGTCGGCGAATTGCGCACACAGGCCTGGGACACCGGACTGATGCTCTCCACCCTCGTCGAAGGCCAGGCACAGGCGGGCGCGAAATTCAGCGACTACTTTGATTTCTCCGAGGCCTTGCACAAAATCCCCTCACACCGCGCGCTGGCGATGTTTCGCGGCCGCACGGAAGGCGCGCTGCGCTTAAAGCTCTGCGTACCCGGCCAAGATGATTTGGAGGCCGGCAGCACAGCCGGTCGCTGCGAAGCACGCATTGCCGGACGTTACGGCATCAAAGATCAAGGCCGCGCTGCGGATACCTGGCTGGTGACCTCGGCACGCTGGGCCTGGCGCGTGAAGCTGCATATGCAATTGGAAAGCGAGTTGTTCATGCGTCTGCGCGAGTCCGCCGAAGAAGAGGCGATCCGCGTGTTCGGCGAAAATCTACGCGATTTATTATTGGCCGCACCGGCCGGGCCGCGCACCACCCTGGGTCTCGATCCCGGTCTGCGCACCGGCGTGAAAGTCGTCGTCGTCAACAGCACCGGCGCGTTTGTCGAACACACCACCATTTATCCGCACGAACCGAAGAAGCAATGGGACGCATCGATTGCGGTGCTTGCCGCACTGATCGCCAAACACAAGGTCGAACTTATCAGCATCGGCAACGGCACCGCCTCGCGCGAGACCGACCGCCTGGTAAAAGATATCGCCAAACGCCATCCGGATCTGCACATCACCAGCTTGGTGGTGAGCGAGGCCGGCGCCTCGGTGTATTCGGCCTCGGAATTCGCCGCGCGCGAATTTCCTGATCTCGACGTCACACTGCGCGGCGCGGTATCCATCGCGCGCCGCTTGCAAGACCCGCTCGCCGAATTGGTGAAGATCGAACCCAAGGCCATCGGCGTCGGCCAGTATCAGCACGACCTCAATCAGGCGCGGTTGGCGCGCAAACTCGATGCGGTGGTGGAAGACTGCGTGAACGCCGTCGGCGTCGATGTGAACACCGCATCGATTCCGCTGCTGGCGCGCGTCGCCGGACTCTCGGAGACACTGGCGCGCAACATCGTCGCGCACCGTGATGAACAGGGTCCGTTCAGCAATCGCAAACAGTTATTGGAGGTCGCGCGCTTGGGCCCGAAGGCCTTCGAGCAAGCCGCGGGATTCCTGCGCATCATGAATGGCGCGAATCCGCTCGATGCCTCCGCCGTGCATCCCGAGGCATATCCGGTGGTCGAACGCATCCTTGCCCAATCCAAGCGCGACATCCGCGATCTGCTCGGCAATGGCGCGTTCCTGAAGACACTCGCCGCCAACGACTACATCGACGAGCGCTTCGGTGAACCGACCGTGCGCGACATCATCGGTGAGCTGGACAAACCCGGCCGTGATCCGCGCCCCGAGTTCAAGACCGCCACCTTCAAAGACGGCGTAGAAAAAATCGCCGATCTCAAACCCGGCATGATCCTCGAAGGCGTGGTCACCAACGTCGCCAACTTCGGCGCGTTCGTCGATATCGGCGTGCATCAGGATGGCTTGGTACATATCTCGGTGCTGGCGGACAAATTCGTCAAAGACCCGCGCGACGTGGTCAAGGCCGGCGATGTGGTGAAGGTTAAAGTGGTGGAAATCGATCCGGTGCGTAAGCGCATCAGTTTGACGATGCGCCTGACGGATGCCGCCGCCGCACCGAAATCACCGCGTGAAAACAATGATCGCAATCGCCCAGCGCAGGCCCGATCGGATAGAACCCGCGACAAACCTCGCGCCGAGGCACCCAAGCCCAGCGGCGCGATGGCCGATGCGTTTGCACGCCTGAAACGCTAGGTGCGCCGGATTATTAAAGGAAGTCATTGCTGTCCCATAAACTCCCTCTCCCTCCGGGAGAGGGTTGGGGTGAGGGGGCGAAATAGCACAACCTGCCGATTTCATTTACCCCCTCATCCTGTCCTTCTCCCGAAGGGAGAAGGAACGCTCCGTTCAGCCTCATCATGTCTGCAATGCGCCGTTACATAGAACCTCACGCTTTTTCAGAACAGGGATTGCGGGACAGCAGTGAAATGAAGTGATTCGGGTCTTCATCAAGATCATGTGCTTCGCTTGTCGCGGACATATATCGTTTTGGGTTTGCCTTCGCCGGCCGAGCGTTCTTCGACATCGAAAAGCTTGATCGCATTAATCAGCCCGCTAAGCTTTGCATAACCATAGTTCCGAGGATCGAATTCAGGCGATTGCTTGGCGATCTTACTGCCAACCGGACTGAGCTTTGCCCAACCGGTTTCATCCGAGGAGGCTTCCACGGCATTCCTGAGCAGGCTGACGAGACGGGTGTCCTTCTGTAGCTCGTTGGTGGATTTCCTGACGATCGCCGCGCTCTCATCGAGTTTTGCGCGCAGCACTTCCGTGAAGATGAACTTGTCGCAGGCGGATACAAAAGGTGAAGGGGTCTTCTTCTCGCCGAATCCATACACGAGCAGCCCTGATTCGCGTATCCGCGAGGCGAGCTTGGTGAAATCACTGTCGCTGGAGACAATGCAAAAGCCATCGAACTTCTCGGTGTACAGCAGATCCATGGCATCGATGATCATGGCGCTGTCGGTGGCGTTCTTGCCCTGCGTATAGGCGAACTGCTGCATAGGTTGAATCGAGTGCTGCAACAACACCTCTTTCCAACCCTTCAGGCTCGGCGCCGTCCAATCTCCGTAGATCCTTTTGACATTGGCGGTTCCGTAATTCGCGATCTCAGCCAGCAGGCCATCAACGATACCCGGCTGAGCATTATCGGCATCGATGAGGACGGCAAGTTTGTCAGTCTTTTCCATGGCCACGATCTTCTCCCAGAGTGGTGGTTATATACAGGGTTCAGTGCGAATGGCACTTACTCAAGCAGCTGCCAATCCGATGTAGGGTGGGTTTACCCTAAAGGGCACAAGAGGCAGTTTGTGCCGTAACCCACCAAGCGTTGCGCAGCAACACAACCCGTTTTTTAGGGTGTGCCTGACGGCACGCTTGGTGGGTTACGCACAAACTACGCTCTTGTGCCTAGGTAAACCCACCCTACATTATGGAAGCTTAAGTAAGCGCCATCCGGTTCAGGATTGAATACTCGACGCAATACGCCACGCACCTGCGCCCTATACAGATTCACGATAGGCGCGCACCATCGCCGGCAATACAGCTTCGAGGCGCTGTTGCGGTTTGAAACCCAACGCAGCATCCACGCACACGGAACGATAACAGGCCGAATCCAACAGACGCGCGGCGAGTGTGCTGTTGAAGGGCAATGAGCGGCGCAATAGGGTTTCGCCGAGATCGCCGACACGACCTAAACCGCGCAGCATGCTGGCGGGCAGTGACCAAGCCGGAATCGGTTTGCCGAGCGCAGTCGCCATGGCGGTATAGATACGCCGCGTCGAATAGGCCTCGCCATCCTCCAGAATGCACACTTGGCCCGCCGCCTCGGATCTCACAGCGGCGGCCAGCAATGCCGCCACGACATCCTGCACGCTCACCATGGAGCGGATGTTGTGTGTCTCGGCGACCGGCGGGAAGCGCTGGTGATCGATGGCGCGCAACAGCGCGGCGAGGTTACCCTTCACGCCCGGCCCGTACACCAGCGCCGGTCGCAACACACTGATTTCCACACCGGTGCGCACACCCTGCTTCGAATAACCAATCTTCGGTCTCGCGTTTGATCAGTCCGTAAGGATCAACGGGCAGCCGCGCACTGTGTTCATTCAGACAGGCGTACGCATCCTCGCCACCGGCCTTGACGCTGCTAACGAAAACGAAGCGGCGCACACCGGCCGTGACCGCGCAGCGAAACAGATTTTGCGTACCTTCAAGATTGATACGCCGGTGACGTTCGATCTCGGCGGTGATCGGCTTGGAGGTGGCATGCGCATAACCGGCCAGATGGATGACGCAGTCCATGCTGCGCACCAGCGCGGACAGCGCCGCCGGATCATCAAGATCACCGGTCACGACAGCAATAGCCGGCGCGGGTTGCGCCGTGGACGGACCACGCGACAGCAGGCGCGCCGACCCGCCCTGCTCAACCAGGGTAGAGATCAACACCGAGCCGATGAAGCCCGTACCACCCGTTACCGCGATTTTGTGCACACTTACAGCCTCTCTCGCACTCGCCACCGGACGCAATGTCGAAACAGACTGACCAACAGTCTATCCGACGCGGCTGTAGCGCTGGAAGGTCGGCAGCTTAACGCATTATCCCGCACATGAGACCCATCCGAGTGGACCATCCGGGCGGCCATCCCTAGCCTACTAACGGGCTATCGCTTATAGTCACGCCCCTATGACGACCCCCGTCCTGATCTGCGACGATTCCAGCTTCGCCCAAAAACAAATGGCGCGCGCCCTGCCGCGCGACTGGGACGTCACGCTCAGTTTCGCCGCCAATGGCGCCGAGGGTCTCGACGCCCTGCGCGCCGGCAAGGGCGATATCCTGTTTCTGGACCTCAACATGCCGGTGATGGATGGCTATGAGGTGCTGGAGACGATCCGCCGTGAAGATCTCAACACGATGGTGATCGTCATCTCCGGCGATGTGCAGCCCGAGGCGCGCGCCCGGGTGCTCAAACTCGGCGCGATGGATTTCATCAAGAAGCCCGTCGACGAAGCGACCATCAGTGCGCTCCTGGATCACTTCGGCATCCGCGGCGCGCCCGGCAAACTCCGCGCCGACGACAACATCCAGGTCGATGATCTGGACCGTTATCAGGAAATCGCCAACGTCGCCATGGGCCGCGCCGGCGATCTGCTCGCGCGCCTGCTCGGCGCCTTCGTCAAGTTGCCGGTGCCGCGCGTCAACATGATCGAGGGCAGTGACCTGAAAGCAGCGCTGCAAACCATCGAGGCCAGCGAGACTGTTTCGGCGGTCTGTCAGGGCTTCATCGGTGCCGGTATCGCCGGCGAGGCCTTGTTGACCTTCACCGAATCGAGTTTCACCGACATCGCCACGCTGATGCGTCACGAAGGTGAGATCGACGACGATGTACAGATGGAGCTATTGATGGATATCTCCAGCATTCTCATCGGCGCCTGCCTCAAGGGCATCGCCGATCAGCTGGATATCAACTTCAGCCAGGGCCATCCCGTGGTGCTCGGCCGGCACATCAATATCAATGAATTGCTCGAACACAACGCCTCGCGCTGGAACCGTACGCTGGCCATCGAGATCGGCTATCGGATCGAAAACCGCAATATCAATTGCGATTTGATGCTGCTGTTCAGCGAAGACTCGCTGGACGTATTGCACGATCGCGCCTCATTCCTCGATTTCTGAACGCCTATGTCTAACGCCCACAGCGATATCAATGCATTCCACTGGCTGATGGACATGGTCCAGACCGTCGACGTGGGATTGATAGTTCTGGATCGCGATTACCGCGTGCGTCTGTGGAACGGCTTCATGGAAAACCACAGTGGCCAGTCCGGCGCCTACGTCATCGGCAACAACCTGTTCGAGCTGTTTCCCGATCTGCCCGAAGGTTGGTTCCGGCGCAAGGCCGAGTCGGTGTTTGTGCTGGAAAGCCGCGCCTTCACCACCTGGGAACAGCGGCCGTATCTGCTGCGCTTCAAGAATTACCGCCCCATCACCGGTACGGCGGAATTCATGTATCAGAACATCACGCTGATCCCGTTGGTGTCGACCGACGGCAAGATCGACCATATCGGTGTGATCCTCTACGATGTCACCAGCATCGCCATCAGCAAGCTTGCCCTCGAAGCGGCGAATCTCGGCTTGGCGCGGCTGTCGCGTACCGATCGCCTCACCGAGCTGAACAACCGCGGCTATTGGGAAGAGTGTCTGATCACCGAGTTCGCGCGTTATCAACGCACCAAACATCCCAGCACGTTGATCATGTTCGATATCGACCACTTCAAGAAGGTCAATGACACCTATGGTCATCAGGCCGGCGACGAGGTGATCCGCGTGACCTCGCGCACCTTGCGCAGCAGTATCCGCACTACCGATATCGCCGGGCGCTATGGTGGCGAAGAATTCGGCGTGATCCTGGTCGACACCAACGCGGAACAAGGGCAGTTTCTGGCCGAGCGCATCCGCAAAAAGATCGCGGCGCTGACCGTCACGTTTGAACAAGTAGAGATTCGCTTCACCATCAGCCTCGGCATCGCCCAGGCCAGCGATGGCATGACCGACCACACCCAGTGGTTGCAGAATTCCGACCTGGCGCTCTATCAAGCCAAGCACGGCGGGCGTAATCAGTCCGTGGTGTTCGAGCCAGAAGCCGCCAAATAGCGCCGACCCACTCCCCGTCCGAGCAGCAAGTCAGCTTCAGCGCGGGCGACCGCATTAGTGTAACGATCCAGACACGTTTCATGCTTCCACCGTGCAATGCGGTATAGTCTGTTAAACAATGGCTTGTATCGCTTGATCCGGATCAATTACCGGAATATTCGAAACCGCTAATGTGTCAGCCATCCGACACATACATTGTTTAACAGGAGCGCACCATGTCTGCCACTCAATCCCAGAACCCCCGTCTGCACAACCTGCTGGTCACCAACATGGCCCTCGGCGTGGCGGTCTTCGCCGTTGCCGTGTATTTCATGATCACCGGGGAATACGCCAATCTCCCCATGCGGCAGTCGACTGAGGCCCTGCTGAACAAGTTCGCCATCGGCGGTCTGCTCTACAGCGCGGTGGCCTGGTATATCGACCAGTTCGCCCGGCCGATGTTTAGCAAGACCGGCGTCAACGCCTAAGGAGCAAGCGCCTCGCCAACCCGTCAAAGGTTCCCTCGCAATGAACGGTTGAAAAATGTAGCCCGGATTACATCCGGGCTACATAAGATCTTTACTCGCGCCGTATTCGCCCTGACGACACCTCAGTGGTTCCTAGAAATGCGCTTAAATAAACCGCGCTTCGTGCACCACCGGACAGCCGGTCTCCTGCCATTTCATGATTCCGCCGGCCAGGCTATAGACGTCCTTGAAACCCATCATCTGCAAGGTCACCGCCGCCAACGCGGAACGGCCACCGGTCGCGCAATACAACACCACCGGCTTGTCTCGCGCGGTATACAAGGTTTCATCGTGTTTCGGATAATTGATATCCGCGGCCGCTTCGAGAATGCCGCGCGGCACCAGGTGGGCGTTCTGAATATGGCCCTGCTCATGCTCGCTGGATTCGCGCACATCGACCAGCAGCACACCGGGCACCTCTGCCAGCATCTTCTGTAGTTCGTCCGGCGCGACTTCTTTAACGCGCGCCCGCGCGGCATTCACGAAATCCATCAGCGATAAAGGTTTTGTTTCAGTCATGGGTAATACCTCGTGTAAACATCCATTAGCTGCACAGGTCACTGCACCTAAAAAAATCATTTCAGCCACGGAAACACACGGAAGACACTGAAACAGAGTCTATTCCTGGAGCGACTATTCACCACCTTGCGCGTGATGGCGGTGACTGCGTGAAGCTTATGATCTTGTCCGTGTTTTTCCGTGTGATTCTGTCGCAAATGCGGTTTATGGGCTGAACAGGTCATCCGCTCGCTGCCGGCTATATTAGCTTGCAATAGCACTGCGCGCACGGAATGATGCCGGCCATGAATGGTCTATTCCTGCATTGCCGTCCCGGCTTCGAATCCGAATGTGCGGCCGAGATCCAAGCCGGCGCGGCTGAACTCGGCATCAGCGGCTATTGCAAAGCCAAACCGGCGGCGGCCTATGTCGTGTTCGTCACCGGCAGCGATGATGAGGCTATCCAGTTGCACCAGGAGCTGCCGTTCGCGCAACTCATCTTCACCCGCCAATGGTTCCGCCTGCTCGCACTCGCCAAGGATTTGCGTATCGATGATCGCATCAGCGGCCTGCTGGAGGCGTGTGCCGGCATTGCGGTAGCGAATGAGGTGTTCCTGGAAACCACCGACACCAACGAAGGCAAAGAGCTCCAGGCACTGTGTCGAAGTCTTGCGCGGCCGTTGCAGAGCGCGCTCGCCGGCGCGAAGTTACTCAGCGATGACGCGCACGCACCGCGTCTGCATGTCTGCTTCATGGCGACCACGGCGGCCTATATTGGCGTGGCCGATCGCAGCAACAGCAGCCCCTATCTGATGGGCATACCGCGTTTGCGCTCGCCTTCCAGCGCGCCCAGCCGTTCCACACTCAAACTCGAAGAGGCCTTTTTGACCTTTCTCGACGCCGATGAGCGTGACCGCACGTTACGTCCGGGCATGCACGCCGTGGACCTGGGCGCGGCGCCCGGCGGCTGGAGCTGGCAACTGGTACGGCGCGGCTTACACGTCATCGCCGTCGACAATGGCGCCATGGCGCCTGCGTTGCTGGACAGCGGATTGCTGGTACATCATCGCGAAGATGGTTTTCGCTATCGTCCCGAAGAGCCGGTCGATTGGATGGTCTGCGACATCGTCGAACAACCCGCCCGCATCGCCGAGCTTGCCGCGCGCTGGTTGAGCGAAGGCGATTGCCGCTACACGATATTCAACCTGAAGCTACCGATGAAGAAACGCTATCCGGAGGTCATGCAATGCCTGGCCGTGGTACGCGAACGCCTAGAGGCCACCGGGCAACCGTATCGGCTCGCCTGCAAGCAGTTGTATCACGACCGCGAAGAGGTGACGGTGTTTGCGGCGCTGGGAGACTGAACGCCGCGCCGTGGTAAACTGCCGCCCTTCGCGCCACCAGAATATCCACGACCATGACCACCGCACTGTCACTGCGCAATCTGCAAAAAACCTATGCCAATGGGTTCACGGCCCTCAAGGGTATCGACCTGGATGTGGAGCAAGGCGATTTCTTCGCCTTGCTCGGCCCCAATGGCGCGGGCAAATCCACGGCCATCGGCATCATCACCTCGCTGGTCAACAAGACCGCGGGCAAAGTCGAAGTTTTCGGCCATGATCTCGATACCGATCTGGCGGCGGCCAAAGGCTGTCTCGGCTTGGTGCCACAGGAATTTAATTTCAACATGTTCGAGCCGGTGGTTGAAATCGTCGTCAACCAAGCCGGCTTTTACGGCATCCCGCGCGGCGCTGCCGTGGAACGCGCGGAATATTATTTGAAGCAGCTGGGCCTCTGGGACAAACGCCACAGCATCGCGCGCAGTCTCTCCGGCGGCATGAAGCGGCGCTTGATGATCGCACGCGCGCTGGTGCACCAACCGCGGTTACTCATCCTCGATGAACCCACCGCCGGCGTCGACATCGAAATCCGCCGTTCCATGTGGGAGTTCCTGCGCCGCATCAATGCCGAAGGCACGACCATCATCCTCACCACGCATTATCTGGAAGAGGCCGAGAGCATGTGCCGCAACATCGCCATCATCGATGCCGGCCGCATCATCGAAAACACCAGCATGAAGCAGCTGATCAACACGCTGCACATCGAAACCTTCGTGCTCGATCTGAAGTCGCCGCAGGCCTGTTGCCCCTCGATCCCGGGTTATACACTGCGCTTTCTGGATGAACTCACGCTGGAGGCTGATATCTCCAAGGACTGCAGCATCAACCAGCTGTTCACTGCGCTGAGCGCGCAGGGCATCGAAGTGCTGAGCATGCGCAACAAGTCCAACCGCCTGGAGCAGTTGTTCATGCACCTGGTCGACAGCAATATCGAGCGGCAGGCGACGGCATGACCCCGCAACAGAAATACATCGCCTTCAAGACCATTGTCATCCGTGAGATCCTGCGTTTCACGCGCATCTGGATTCAGACCGTATTGCCGCCGGTCATCACCACGGCGCTGTACTTCGTCATCTTCGGCAGTCTGATCGGCTCGCAGATCGGCGACATGGGCGGTTTCCGCTACATGGACTACATCGTGCCCGGTCTGATCATGATGGCGATCATCACCAATTCCTATGCGAATGTCGTGTCGTCGTTCTACGGCTCCAAGTTTCAGCACAACATCGAAGAGATGCTGGTGTCGCCGGTGCCCAACTATCTCATCATCAGCGGCTTCATCGCCGGGGGCGTGGCGCGCGGCATCACCGTCGGCATCGCCGTAACCCTAACCTCGTTGTTCTTCTCCGATCTGCAGGTTAACAATTTCTGGGTTGCCGGCAGCGTGGTCATACTGACGTCGATCTTGTTTTCACTCGCGGGGCTGATCAATGGCATCTACGCCAAGAGTTTCGACGACATCTCCATCGTCCCGACCTTCGTGCTGACGCCACTGACGTATCTCGGCGGCATTTTCTACAGCATCGACATGCTGCCTGCGTTCTGGCAGAAGGTTTCACTGATCAATCCGATCCTGTACATGATCAACGCCTTTCGCTACGGCATCCTCGGCGTGAGTGACATCAACCTGTGGTCGTCCTACGCCATCATCCTCGGCTTCATTGTTGTGTTGTTCGGCTTCAGCCTGCGCCTGCTCAACAAGGGCCATGGGATCAGGACCTGAACCTTTCATCCCTTCTATGACGACGCCTGCCTTGGACAGCGAATGAAAACACCTTGGAAGCCCTCGACCAGCCCCCGACTGACGACGAACAATTTCGATCTGCTGCGCCTGCTGTTCGCGGCGACGGTCTGCCTGGTTCACGCGCACACACTCTCCGGATATCAGAGCCTGCGCTGGATACCGGCACTGCTTTCCAGTGAAATTGCCGTTCAAGCTTTTTTTGTCGTCAGCGGTTTTTTGATTTTTATGAGTTACGAACGATCTTCGTCACTTGCTTCTTATACAAGCAAGCGCGTACGACGCATTTACCCAGCCTATTTCACCATCATCATGCTGTGTGCAGCGAGCCTATGGGTTGTCAGCTCACTGGGACTCAAAGATTATTTTTCGCTCGGCTGGCTGAAATATGTCACCGCCAATCTGCTGTTCATGAATTTCGTCCAGCAAAATCTGCCCGGCGTATTCGAAGGTCACCGGCTGGACGCCGTCAATGGCGCGCTCTGGACATTGAAGATCGAGGTCATGTTCTATATCTCTGTGCCCATCTTCGTCACTTTATTCAAACGCCTTGGACACCTGCCTGTCATCCTGGCCACCTATATCTTGTCGTTGCTCTATGCGGCCTTGCTGACAGGGTATGCGGAACGCACCGGATCGGGGCTCTATCTAGAACTGGCGCGCCAGCTGCCTGGGCAGCTCATGTATTTTATGGCTGGCGCATTTCTTTATTATTTCCTGCCGCTGTTCGAACGCCGCGTCGCCTATTTCGTCGTTATTGCCAGCCTGATTTTTCTGCTGCGCGCGCACCTTCCATTGACCGCGCTCGAACCGTTTGCGCTGGCAAGTCTGGTGGCGTTCTTCGGCCTCTACGGACACCTGGGGAACTTCAGCCGATACGGCGACTTCTCATACGGCGTCTACATCATCCACTTTCCGGTCATCCAGATCTTTCTGCACTACGGGATTTTCAAGACACAGCCAGGCGCTTATCTAACGCTGGTGGTCATCACGACCCTGCTAGGTGCGATGCTGATGTGGCATCTGGTCGAGAAGCGCTTCTTACTGCGCAACAATCACTATGTCGCCGGCACTACATCACCGGCATGAATCAGACTTAGCTCGACGGCTCGACCACCAGACCCGTTGCCTTAATCTGCAAGCGGCAGCGACCTTCCAACACATCCAGCAATTCCTCACCGGCGATGCCACGCCGCCAGCCGCGCAACAGCGGCGAGTGCGCGCGTTCACCGCGCACTAAATCCTGCAGATCTTTACGCGAACCAATGCTGGTGGGATTCAAGTCCTGACGCGCGGCGAGCTGGCGCAGCACACCGAGAAGCACATCGACGGCGGCTTCCTGATCTTCGGTCAGCGTTGTGGGGCGTTCGTAATCGGGCAAGGGCTCCGGCTCACGCTGCCGCGCGGCCTCCAGTAACGCGATCAGTTGTTCGCCATAGCGATCGACCACCGGCGCCTGCAAGCCACGGATGCGGCGCAGATCGTCAACGGATGACGCCTTGATGCGCGCCAGGGTCATCAGAGCTTCGTCATCCAGCACCCATTTGCGCGGCCGATTTTCCTGTTGCGCGCGCTGCTCGCGCCACGCGGCCAGCGCCTGTGCGCAGGCCAGCGCCGGGCCGCGAAATTTCTGCAAGCCCACGCAGCCGCTTCCACGCATGTTCGGGAGGATTCTCATAGGTCGCCGGATCGGTGAGCACGGCGAAATCTTCGGCCAACCACTCAAGCCGGCCGCGCTGGTTTAATTCATCGCGCATTTTCGGGAACAAGTCGGCGAGGTGACGCACGTCGGCGGCGGCATAATCGAGTTGCGAGTTGGTCAGCGGGCGTCGCGACCAATCGGTGCGCGTCTCGGACTTGTCGATGTCGATACCCAAACGTTCTTTCACTAACGTGGCATAACCCGTCTGCTCTGAATATCCCAGCAGCGGCGCCGCCACTTGGGTATCGAACAACGGCGCGGGCAACATGCGGTGGCTGTGCCAGAACATTTCCATATCCTGGCGCGCGGCGTGGAATATCTTGAGGATGTTGGGATTGGCGAACAGGGCGATCAACGGGTCGAGACGGGTGACCTTCAGCGGATCGATGCAGGCGACTTCACTCGCCGAGGCGATCTGCACCAGGCACAACTGCGGGTAGTAGGTCTTCTCGCGCAGAAATTCCGTGTCGACCGTCAACCACTCGGCCTGGGCCAGGCGTTCGCAGACTTCGCGCAATTGCTCGTCGCGTTCGACGAACAGGTAAGATTCGGATAGGCTCATAATCAATCAACGTGGGTGGCTGGAGGCCCGCGCATTATGCCCCGAATTATGACAGAAGCACCGCTCGCCTCGCCTTGTGTACGCAACTGCTGCCTGGATGATCAGGATATCTGCCTGGGCTGCCAGCGTTCGGTCGAGGAGATTATTGCCTGGGGTCCGGCCAGCAATGCGGAACGGCGGGCGATTCTGGAACGGGCAGCGGCGCGGGCGCAGGCGCGGCGGCAGCGCTATCCGAGTAGTTTTCGCGACACATAATCTGCAAGCGCGGCCGCCACCCTGGCTGCCCCCGTAATAGCCGACCGATTACTCGTGTCCCGTCAGCTGATTAACCATGCCCGGGTCCATGTCGAGGCCGACCGACCAGCCGGGATTGATGGCCACGCCGTAACCGCTGCCGACGCGCTCTAGAATCCACGACAGTTCGGCCAGAATCCCGCCCGAAAAGTTGGCGTAATCTTCGAGGAACGGCTTGGCGCGCTCGGGACTGGTAAAGAGTACCAGCACCTGCACGCCATCCTCGGACTCCAGGGTCAGCGGCACCGCCTTGTCATCTTTCTGAAAACCCTTGATGGCATGTTTTTCATCCTGCACCGGCATGAACAACTGCGCGGTCAGCAGATACTGCATGAAATCATCACCGGGAATACTGCCCTCCTGGGCGGCGACGAGTTGCTGTTCCAGGTGGTTGCGCGGGTCGAACGGTTCGTCGAAGCTCATAGTCGGTCGGTCCAGGGTTAAGTCCAAAATTAAGTCCAGGTTTAATATGGGCGCCAAGGCTGGGGCATTTTCCGCCTGAATGCAAACCCCCGATTTCTACTGATATTGACCGTGCGCTGGTACACTGCGCGCCCATGCTAGAACTCCGTGATGTCAGTCTACGGCGCGGCCCGCGCCTGCTGTTTGCCAACGCCGATCTGACCCTGCACAGCGGTCAGCGCGTCGGCGTGACTGGCGCCAACGGCACCGGCAAGTCCAGCCTGTTCGCCTTGCTGCGCGGCGAGTTGCACGCCGATACCGGCGACTGCCGCCTGCCGCCCAATTGGGTCATCGCCCAGGTCGCACAGGAGACCCCGGCGCTGGACATTCCCGCGCTGGATTACGTGCTGCGCGGCGATGCGGAGCTGGAACGTCTGCAAGAACAACTGCGCGTCGCCGAAACCGCCCACGACGGCCATCTACTCGCACAACTGCATGCCCAGCTCGAGGCCATCGACGGCTACAGCGCACCGAGCCGGGCCGCGCGGCTGATGCATGGCCTCGGCTTCAAGGCCGATCAGGAACGTTTACCGGTCGCACAGTTTTCCGGCGGCTGGCGTATGCGCCTGAATCTGGCCCAGGCCTTGATGTGCCGCTCCGATCTGTTGCTGCTCGATGAGCCGACCAACCATCTCGATCTCGACGCCGTGCTGTGGCTGGAAGAATGGCTGCAACGTTATCCGGGCATGCTGCTGCTGATCTCGCACGACCGCGAGTTTCTCGACCGCACCGTGCAGCACATCCTGCACATCGAACGCGAACAGGTGCGCCTGTATGCCGGCAATTATTCCGAGTTCGAGAACCGCCGCGCCGAGTTGCTCGCCCAACAACAGTCCGCCTTCGAACGCCAGCAGCGCGAAATCGCGCACATTCAACACTTCATCGACCGCTTCAAGGCCAAGGCCAGCAAGGCCAAACAGGCGCAGAGCCGCATCAAGGCGCTCGGCCGTCTGGAGCGCATCGCCGCCGCGCACGCCGACTCGCCGTTTCATTTTGAGTTTCCCGCGCCGGCGAAGCTGCCGCATCCGCTGCTGCAATTGGAAAAGATTTCTGCCGGCTATGCCGACACGACCATTCTCTCGAATGTCGAGCTGAGCCTTGCGCCCGGCGACCGACTCGGCCTGCTCGGACCGAATGGCGCGGGCAAGTCCACACTCATCAAACTGCTCGCCGGCGTTATCGAGCCACAGAGCGGCAAACGTTTACCCGCGCCGGATTTGGATATCGGCTATTTCGCCCAACATCAACTCGAACAATTGCACACGCAATCGAGCCCGCTGCTGCATCTGCAACGCCTGGCGCCGCGCGCCAGCGAGCAGAGTCTGCGTGATTTCCTCGGCGGCTTCGGTTTTGCCGGCGCGCGCGCCGAATCCGCGGTCGCACCGTTTTCCGGCGGCGAGAAGGCGCGCCTGGTGTTGGCCATGCTGGTGTATCAAGCGCCGAACCTGTTGCTGCTCGACGAACCGACCAATCACCTCGATCTGGAAATGCGCCTCGCGCTGGAACTCGCGTTGCAGGATTATCCCGGCGCCGTCGTGCTGGTTTCGCATGATCGGCATCTGCTGCGCACCGTGACTGACAGCTTTCTGCTTGTCGCCAGCGGCCAAGCACTGCCCTTCGATGGCGATCTCGACGATTACCGCCGCTGGCTGGAACAACGTGAGCGCGAAACCGAAACCAGCGACGAGACCGACGATAAGGCGCACAGCGCCACCGCGCGCCGCGACCGCAAACGTCAGGAGGCCGAACAGCGCCAGCGCCTGCAACCGCTGCGCAATGAATTGCGTAAACTCGATACACAGCTCGATAAATTGCACGCGCGGCAAACGGAACTGGCTACCGCACTCGGTGACAGCACGCTCTACGAGGCTGCCCAGAAAAATCACCTACAGAACCTGCTCGCGGAGAAGGCGGCCCTCGACAAGCAGCTCGCAACGACCGAGGAACGCTGGCTGGTGGTCAGTGAGGAGATCGAGCAGGCAACTGCTGCAGACAGCTAGGCTAATGAACATAACCGGAAGCTGAAACCCTTTTCTCAGGAAGCGCAGTCAATGAGGGCGCCCTCGCCGGAGGAACTGCAAGACCGGCATGTCTGCGACATGCAATGATGACGGCTGCCACCTGACCTGACACCCAAAAAAACCCCTGCCGGTTGCCCGGCAGGAGTCCGATGAACAGACCGATGGACGGCCCGCTACCGCTTAGTGGTGATGGTAGCCATCTTCATCGCGGTCGTCATGGTCACGTTCAGCTTCGCGCTTGGTGATCGCCATGGTCTTGTCGTTGCCCGTGCCGGAGTGCTGCACGTTGACGAATAGCGTGCGCGGATCCTTGCCGAAATAGATGCCGGTACCTTCGGCCGGCTGATCCTTCAGCGAGGCGAACAGGTGCATGCCATCGGCATAACCGTCGCCGTTGGCGTCCTCGGACTTCGGATCCAGCACCCAGATGTCGCTGAACGCGTTGTCTTCGACGATCCACAGCTTGCCGTCCGGGCCGTCGGCCAGGTTGTCGGCGCCCTTGAAGCCGGTGATGCCGGCTGCCTGATTCTCGAACGGGGCGTTCTTGCCGGCGGCGGCGACGTAGCTGACTTCCGGCGTCTCATCCAGTTCGATGGCCATCACGGCGCCCGGACCGCTGGTGTTGGCGGCGTTGTCGACGTCTTCGCAGGTCAGTGCGACGTACAGCGTGTCCTTGATGCGTTCCAGGTCTTCCGGACGGCAGAACGAGGTGGCACCGACGGCCGCGCGGCGACATTGGCGCGGATCTGCACCTGGTTCATGTCCAGCGCGACCCACTCGCCGGCACCGGTCTTGGCGCCGTTCATCACCTTCAGGGCATACAGCTGGCCGCTGGAGAGATCGCCGTAGTTGGTCGGCACGAACTTGTAGATGGCACCGGCGCGGTCTTCGTCGATCACATAGACATTGCCTTCGGCGTCCATCTCGATGCCTTCATGCGCCAGCGCGCCAACCATCGGACGCACCGCAACGCTTTCCGCCTTGGTCGGATCCTTGCGGTCCAGCTTCAGCTCATACAGCAGACCGGCGGTCGCGGCAGGATGATCCGGATCCGGACGGGCCGTGGTGCCGGCTTCTTCGGCGAACAGCACGGTGTGCCAGGGCGTCCAGACGATGCCGTCCAGCGCTTCCCAGTCGGCACGGCCAACGATTTCCTTGGCTTCGCCGGTCTTCAGGTCAACCACGGACACGGCGCCGCCGCTGCCGCCGTCGACACGCAGGGAGTTGCCGTCATTGCCGATGGCGCCGCCGCGCACTTCGTGCGTGCGATACAGGAAGCGGCCGGCGTGCTTCTTGGTCTCGTTGACCGTGTTCATGTCGTTCCAGTCGTTGGCGACATAAATGTTGAGATCGCTCTCGTCGGAAATGATGGCCTGCGTGTAACCCTCGGGAATAACCCACGGTGTGGTGGCGACATCGGCATCACTCTGCATGCCATAGGCGGAGGCCGCGATCGGATTGAAGGCCATGGGGCCATTCACAAGCTTGGAGTCGGCTTGGGCACTCGCGGCAAAAACGGCCGTCAGCGCGAGGGTAAGGGTGGACTTCTTCATAAGGCATTCTCCTGAGATAGACTCACAACGCTGAATAGGGGCGACATGCAATAATGTCACCGGCGCATTGTTGTCAGGATTTGTTGCCCCGCGATGAAGCCTTTATGAAGCTATGATGATGCGCGGGATGATGCGAGGTGAGCCGGCTGGTCTTTCCAGCTTTCCGTTGCGTCAGTACAGGAGACAGACCGCGTTTTTTATGACGCGTGTTCCGCGCGCGCGCGGAACTGATTCTGTTCGTCGTGATAGACGAACCCCGCCGCCGCCAAGTATTTCTCCAACGCGTCGCGGTCGATGTCGTGACTGCGTACCAGATCGTCGAGATCCGCATAGTCGTTGCGCAGCTTCGTGTTGATGATGCTGTAGAGCAGAGCCGGGTCCATGTGGCGGTAGTTCGACAAATTCATGGTGTCTCCTCAATGCATGGCCGCGAGCGTGCCGGGCGGGCTGTGATGCTGGCCGTTACGCTGGCCGTTACGCTGGCCGATCCGGGACCAAATCTTCTCATGGAAATAGTAGGCAACGGTATTCACCGCCGGCTCCACCAGCGCGACCGCGCCGCCGACGACAACATCCCCGGTGAGGGCGTAGACCACGCCGAACGCGACCGTGAAATGGGTGGCGGCGAAACTGAGGGTCTTGATTGTGTTCCGGGCCATGGCGGTTCTCCTGTCTGCGCGTCCTGTTGTCTTGATGACTAGAATACGCAGCGGCCGTCCAGCATAAAGGCAATTGTTTCTATCTGTTCCATAGTCGACAGCTATGAGGCATAACGGCCAAATGGATCAGATAAATCCATCAAAGTGCGCGGCCTGCACCTTACCGGCCACCGCCTTGCCCAAGGCCTGCAATTCGGCGATGTGCGCCACCGAGTCCAGCGCCTGAACCGCCTTGGGTTCGATATTTTTCAGTCCCAATGCATCCAATCCGCTGCGCGAGAGTTCAGCGTTGTAGCGGACATAGGTGAACAGCTTCGGCTGCGCCGGGCCCTGGCCGCCGATCAGATCACCGACTTCGCGGTCCAGCGGATCGCCGGCGAGACACTTGCCGAACACGCGGCAGAGCAGATCCTGTTCGTTGAGGCTGGCGAGCATCAGTGCCGAGGGGATCGAACCGGCGTTGTACAACAGGTTCATCTTGTCGGGTTCGAGATTCAGATTGGCATCCGGACTGGTGCCGGTGCCGATCGACACCACCAGCATCTGCCGCTCGCCGCTCGGCCAACGTACGGCATAGGGTTCGACCGTGGCCATCAGAAACGCCTGGAACGCGGGGTTGTTGTAGGGCGTGATGCCACCATCGACAAACACAAACTCATGCGTGCCGATTTTCACGACCTCCGGCGGGAAATACACCGGCGCGGCGGTGCTGGCGCGTACCAGTTGCCACAGCGGCAAATCGAGGTTGCAGTTCTCGCGTGGGCTGCCGTCCGGACGCGTGCGCCGGTTGTAGCGCGCGCCGGGATTATTCGACACCGGCCAGGGCGAATCGGTGCTGGCATTGCGCATCACCATCATCAGCATAGTCTTAAGCTTGTCGCTGCCGAGCGTCGTATCCTTGCCGAACACGGTTTGCATGCGTTCGGCCAGTTTGTCGTCTTCGTAGCGGTAGCGCAGCCGTTTCAGCACACTCGCCTTGTCGAACATCTCGGCGCCGCTTTGCACGTAGAACGCGCGGATCTCGTCAACCTTCATGCCGAGCGCAATGCTCGCGGCGATGATCGCGCCAGTGCTGGTGCCGGCGACAAAATCGAAATAGTCCGCGAGCACAAAATCGTCGCCGCGCCCCAGGCGTTCGCGCAGCAACGCCTCGATCTTCGCCAGCACTTCCACGGTCATCATGCCGCGGATGCCGCCGCCGTCCAGGGCGAGAATCTTCTTCGGGCCGGGGCTGTTGATCCTGTCTGCTGCGGTCATGGTCGTCTCCAGTCGAGATGTAGGGTGGGTTTATCCTGAAGGGCACAAGAGCGTTTCTGCGTAACCCACCAAGCATTGCGTAGCAATACAACACATTTTTTAATGAGTGCCTGACGGCACGGGTGGTGGGTTACGGCACAAACTGCGTGCCTTACCCACCCTACATGGATCGCTGCGATCATAGCCGCCTCCGGTACATCCGTTAAATGGAAGCGTCGCTCGTCACCACAGCGTGGTGGTATCCAGAACATATGCCAGTCCGGAATATTTACGCACGGTTTCCACCATGTGCTGCGTGCCGCCCGCGCCTTCGCCGCTCTGGCCATCCCACAGACCGATGAAGCGCACGCGTTCCGGGCCGTGGCTCAAGGCCGTGTAGAGTTGCCAGAGATTATTGCGCTCGTAGGGATCGACGCCGTCGGGAACCGGGCCGAGTTCGTCTGGTTGAACGAGCAAGGTTGCATGTGCCTTGAGCTTGTAATAACGCTCCACCCACTGCGGGCCGGCGAAGGCGACGGAGGCGGTGAGAAACGCTGGTTCTTCAAACTGAATGTGCACTTGTATTAGCAGACCACGCGCCAGACAGGCCTCGGCGAACAGGATGTCGCCGCCACAGGCGCCACCGCACAGCGCGAGATCGCCCGGCCCCGCGCCGAGTTCATCCAGCTTCGCGGCGATGGCCTGCGCGGCGATCGCTTCCTGTTCCGGCGGAAAACGCGGCGGCGTGCGTCCGGGCTTGTCGAGCATGTGGCCGCTGAACAGCAGCACCTGCCGCGGGAGGAACGGCGGTTCGTGGCGGGCGATTTCCCGTTCGATCACTTCCAGTGCGCGCGCTACGACCTCGGGTCTGAATTCCAGATCCTTCAACAACAACAATTGCTGGCGCGTCGAATCGAGCGCAAACCAGTCTTCGCCGGCGGCGGCGGCCGCGTTGGCATATTCGCGCGCGACCGTGTCCGCAGCGGAGAGCAGCACGTTGAGGTCGGCATAGCTGGCGCGCGCCCAGTAGTCCTTGGGCATGCGTTCCATCGCGGCGAGACAGGCCCAGATCACGCCGCCTTCAAGATTCTGCAAGCTGGCCGGGTTCTTGAGTTCGCCACCAAGATGCCGTTGCAGATGGCGCAAGGTCACGGCGTTGATGCCGGAATAGAAATGATCGGCATCCTGGATGAAGGCATTCATGTACGGCTCGATGGCCTCGATCAACAACGCGAGTTCGGCACTCGCCAGCGCGCGCATTTCAGCAGATGATTTGCCAGGTAACCGCCAGCGCGACACCCATTCCTCTTTCTCGACACGTCCCAACAGTGCCCAGCTCTCGGGATCGTCCGGGCACACTTCGAGCAGCGCCTTGACGTGTTCGCGTGCCTGTTCGGGACGACCGAGGCGGCCGAGCAGAATGCCTTTTTGCCGATTGCTTTCGAGATCATTTTGATCGAGTGCCAGCGCCGCTTCATATTCATCCAAGGCGAGACGAAACTGGCCGAGCTTCATCAGCGCCTTGCCCGCCAAACGATGGGCTTCCAGGTGCAGCGCCCACGTCGGCGTCTCGTCTGCCAGCACCCGAATATCGCCGGGACGGTTTTTGAGACGCGCCACTTCGACACGCCGACACCACTGCTGCAAGGATTCATTGAACTCGTTGCGGCCTTCGACCAGCAGGCGCCTCCAGTCGGGTTCGGGCAATCCGGCAGCAGATGATAGACCGGACTTATCTTGTAACCGTGCCAGCGCGCCATGGTCGCCTGCGCCATGTCGCCGAGCGCTTTCCGATCCTTAGCGAGAGAGTCAGGATCCGGCGCGCCGTTCTTGAGGTGATAGCGCAGCGTGCGGTCGGTGTAGACATCGAACGGCATGCGCTCGCGCGCGCTGGAGGCGATCTGGATCACGCCGCGCGCGCGCAGCGCATGGCGCACACCCAACTCATACCAGACGTTCGGGTTGTCCAGCGTGAGATCGGCCACCACCAGATCCGCCAGCAGCAGTTCCTGAAACATGTCGGTGCGGATGCTGCCGGCCGAGAGTTCCTGATCGGCGCGCATGACCTGATAGCCCGCCGCGCTCAGACCCGGTTCGATGAGTTCGGCAAAGACGCGATCGAAGTCGATGTCGTTCTTGATGCCGAAGGGCATGGCGACGAAGACATGGAGCTTCATGACGCGTGTGCTCCCGTGGTTTCCTGTGCAGAGTGGTCAATAGTTGGCAAGCGCGGCTTCCTGTTGCACGAACTTACGGAATGCGGACATCGTACTCTGCTCGAAGGGGAAGCTATCGCCGACTTTTTCCGCAACCTGATAGGTCTGCGTGATTTTTATGTTGGTCTTGCAATCGTACACCGAGAACACCGGGTTGCGCGTCAAGGCATATCCATAGCTCGAGCTGACGTACTCCGCGCCTTTGACAAACCCGGCAATCACCAGGTCGGCGCGATGGCTGCTGCACAAGGCTTGATGCTTACCCTGATCCTTCAGCAGGCGGTAGTACTCCTGCTGATCCGGATAATAATATTCAAAGCGCACGGGAGCGCTCATCGCCTCGTCGACGACCGCCGTCACCATGCGCGACAAGCGGGTTGAATATTCTTGGGTGCGCGCCGTCGAGGCCACGCCATTGTCGTTGGGCATGGCCCAGACCACGGCGAGGACAGTCAGCGGTGCGGCGGGTTTGACCGCACTCTGCGCCGGTTCCGCCTTCGTGACCGTTTCCGTTGACGGCGCTGGCTTTGCAGCAGAAACGGTTGGCTTCACAAGCACCGGCGTGGCCTGTTTAACGACAGGGCCGGCCTTATTCGATGGAGCGGGTTTCGAGGGCACGGGTTTGGGCGACTCGGATATCGGTGCAGGCGTGGTGGGCTTTTCACTCTCCGCCATAGCAGATGGCTGAATGGTTGTTGTCTGCGCGTGCTTGGTATCGGTTGGCTCGATACTTGGGCTAACGTGTTTGGGTTGCGTTGATGGCGGCGTGGGGCTTACCGCGATCAACGGCGGCGAGGGTTCAGGCTGCTGATCTACCGCAATCGGAGGCGTCCAGTCGGTTTGAGCGCCGCGCAGAAAATAGAACGCGCCACCCGCAATCACCAGCACACACAGGGCGATGAATGCCCACCATCCGGTATGGCGTGTACGCGTTTCGGCTTGCGGTATGGCATTGCCCGTGTTGTGCGCGGTGTCGCCCGCCTGGCTGGTTGCCGATGTCGACTGCGGCGGCACGACGGCACTGATGGCGCTGACCAGTCGCTGAAAACCCAGGTGCGCGGGATCATTATCCCATCCCGACAGCGATGCCGCCTGTACCTGCCGGAACACCAGCGGGATCACCGCCCCATCCAGCAACACCGGGATCAAGCGGCCCTTGTCCAGGGCCTCGCCCGCCTCCGCGCGCACCCAGCGGGATTCCACCGAGTGCATCGACCACAACACGATCACGCACTTCGCGGCCGACAACTCAGCCTCGATCACCGTATCGAAGACCTTGCCCGGCAAAATGCTGCGGTCCCACCACACACTCCAGCCATAGCGACTCAAGGCGTGCGCGAGTTCGTTGGCCCGCGCCACATCCTCACTGGCATAGCTCAGAAAGATATCGCTCATAGCATCTTCGTCGCCTCTTAATCCCTGGGCCGCCATCCCCGGCGGTATGTATCCGTGTTGTTACGCGTCCCGCGCAGGTGTCTGCGGCGCGTCGAGATCGATGCCAAGTTCCTCAGCCACGGCGAGCCAATAGGGTTCAGCCGCGCAGGAGCAGCAATCGCACCAGACCGGCACATTCTCATGCATGCTGATGGGCTTCTTGTCCATTCCGGCAGCGGGCTGCGCCTGCTCGTCACGTCCGTCTGTATTTATCTGGAAGTCAGTCATGAGCCGGCCCTCCCTTCAAGTGTTCGTATGCACTACATAGCATGTATATATGTATAGCAATAGTTGCGTGGTTCGTGGGCTGGTCTGCGACTCACCAGCCCACGGTGCTGATGGAAAGGGTCAGTAGCCCAATTCCGATTCCTTGTAGCCGGACTCGGCCATTTCCTTGAACTCTTTGACGATGTCGACCGAGGGTATCACCTTGGCGAGGCTGCCCAGGATGGCGTTGAGCTTCTGGAGCAGCCATTCCATCCAGCCGCCTTTCTTCTTTTTCAGCTCGCGCTGCTGCGCAGTCACCGGCTGCATCACAATGACCTCTTCGATGGGCGGCGCCTGCATCACCTGCTGATAGGTGTGATAGAAGCTGGTCAGCTTCATGCGCAACTGGGTGCCCGTGAGGCCAAAGAACTCCAGACGGCGCTCCAACTCCTCGTCGTCGAAACGCAACGACGGCGGCAGCGGACGCCGCAGCTCCACGGCCGTGGACCCGCGCAGAATGGCAATCGCATCCTGGATCGCATCGCGGACAGCGCCCCATGATTCAACAAAAGCACCGTGCATATATTCCGGGAGCAGAATACTTCGGTAGTCTACGAACAGCCGCAACACCTGCTCCGAATCAGCGAGGAATCTCGCCAGACTTTCTCTGTCGTTCTGATAGTACGTTCCACCACCCATCACTGTAGCCATCGCTGCTTCCTCCTATCCATAGGTCGTGTTCTGAGTTGGCGTCGTTCGCGCCAAGCCGCAGCGTTGTCTGCAACGCTCTGCCCCTCATGCGGCCTCCTGCCCGCGCTCCTTTTAACTGTTTTGTATAGCCTTCAGCTCATCTTCCATTTCAATACATCGATTGAGATAAATCTTTTCGAGTTTAATGTTGGTGATGAATGCAGAGTAAGCCATCATGGCAGCAAGTCGCCGCAGATCAGCCGCCCACTGCGGCATATAGGCGGGTGGCGCAAGCCAGCCGCTTTCAAATACTGGATCTAAGCGCAAGGCATCGGCCAGCGTAAGTCTGCCGGCAAAAAGGTTACGCACCAAGCTGGGCCGATTGTCCCGAATAGCCACGCGCAAGAAGGTATGAACCTCTAACAGCCCCTGCAGATATACCGCGTCTTTTGTAAACACTACGCCACCCTTTACAGCGCCGCCTCTGAAAATACGTTGTGCAGATCGGACTGACTCTTCTTCAGACTGACCTTCGTGCAGGAAATATTTAAACAGGTCGATGAAGTCCGCGCCGTCCAGCGCCATCTTCACGGCAATGACGCGCAGAGCCACTCTTCTCAAGCGGGTTATATCGATTGAGTTGGTGATGAGCTCAGCCAGCACAGCGATTCCCTCCTGCGTGCGGGTAGTGCGAGGCGCGCCCAGACCCAACGATTTCAAGTTGGCCTGCTTTTTACCATTCAATTGTGTGGCCGTATGCACAAAGGCTTCGTGATTCAAGAGCTGATCTTTGTCGAGTTGAGAGAAGACAGCACCGCCTCTAATACGGATACGCGTAGCACTCGCCAATGCTTTCGATGACATATCCGGATCCAATACAATTTCAACCGTATCGTGCTTGAAGAATGCATCCACGTCGGTTTTCAACCATGCCGCAAAGTCGGTAGCCGAGATATCCGTTTCGGTGGGTTGGATATGCGGATCGCCCAATAGATTGTCTGTAACCTCTAAAAAGAATTTGGCCCCGTCTACTGCGCTGAGACCCTGCAACTTATAGACAGTATCCGGACGGCCGTAAATGTAAGAAGAATATTGAGTAAACTCAGGAGTACCCACATTCATCAACATGCGGCCGGCATACGCATAGCTCAGTGCCGTCTCCGCAATAAACTTTTCAACCGGGTCGTCCTGATTACATTTTTGGACGATAGCGTCTAATTCTTTGACACTGTCATTTAGATCCGGTGGCTGTATGTTTATTTCAGGCAATTGAGGATTATTTTTACGCCAGCCTTCGAGGAACTTGACTTCAGCCTCAGCGGGCCAAGCCAATACCTTGAGCACTTTTATTTTTTTAGCCGCCTGCACCAGCGCACTGTCTAACTTTTGAATCTTAAGCGTATCCATAGTCGCACCCATAGGTGAATGGCACTAAGTTGAGCGGATTATTATCTAATATAGGGTGGGTTAGCCTTATTTGCGTAATCCACCCTGCATTGAGCTGATCAGAATTTAATCCCCCTTCCCTTATTGCGATCTTCCCTGCACTTCCTTTTTCCCAAAGTATTCAATCATTCCTAGAAGCATGAACGCTCTTGTAATCAACGAGAAGAAAATGACATAGGTGATGAGCAGGGGAATTTCCGCGAACAATTTCCGGGGGTCTCCACTCCCCCACCCCCAGGGCTCCCAAGCATATTCACGATATGTCTGATGTATGACGAGGTATGTGAGAAGTGACAAAATGCCTATTCCGAAGGAGAGCCAAGCATTACGGAGCATAGCGCCCCTTTTTTTTGCGTCTTGGAATTTATGGCGGCCAGCAAAGGTGACCAGAATTACGAAGAGGGTGATTACCGTTGCAATTGTGTTTATCAAATTTGGAGCGAGCTGATCAAAAACACCCTCATCGACCCCATACACACGCAAAGGAATAGCGTTAAGAAGCATGTTGGATAGCGGGAAAAAAACGGAAACCTGCAAGGATGCCCCAAAGATTTTTCAAAACTCAGGCATTCCCGAGTTCCTCAAGGTACCATCTGGATTTAAGGTCTGCATATCGATGTCGATCTGGCCTATTGCACGGTTAAGTTCACAGCCTAACGGGAGTTCAGCAGATTGCGTTGATAGCGTGCGTATAGCTTCGGCCAATCAACTATAGAAAACAATCGTATCGTTCACTCGCAAAAATTAACTACTCAAAATATATTCCCTCCATCCCCATATAATTTCTGCTACTCCAGACCTGACCAGTTCGGGTGATCGAAATAACGGCCGTAGTTGTCCAGCGCCATCACGGCTCTGTGCGCGCCTTCGCGCGGCGCGCCATCCGCTTTGCCCATCATGATGTTCGCGCCGGACATCAGCTCTGCGATGACAATATGCAGCATGGCGTCGGCGTCTGGTTTCAGCTTGCAGTGGGCGATGATCGTACCGACCTCTTGTGCCGTTTTTTCCCCGAGCGCCTGGTACTCGGCGGCAGACAGCTCACCCGCATGGATGGCAGGCAGCTTTTCCGCAAAGGCCGCGTGCAACGTGTCCATGCCACGGCGCAGCGGCGCATCGGTCGGCCATTGGTTGCCGTGATCGAGGGCTAGCGTCGCCGCGTCGTGACCGGCGTGCGCGTCATGGGTCGCCTCGGCATACGCAGGATTGGATACCGCAATGAAGCTACTGAGCAGCGCGGCAAGCGCATATGAAACTGATCGCATAGTGAGATCCCTCCTTAACGGGAATTTCCCGACGAGTGTATGTGGACAGCCCTGTTTTAAGCCAGCTGATATTGATACACGGCCACCGGTCCGCATTCATTCCTGCCACGGCGCGAATCCGATGGGCCGCTTCTTGCCCGGCTCCGGCGGTTTCATCAATTCGCGGATCGCGTCGAACACGACTTTGAACTGTGCATCGTATTTGCTTTCTAGCGCCGCGAGCTTGCGTGCCAGCTCTGCATTCGAGGTCAGCAACTGCCGCAAGCGGACGAAGGCGCGCATGATTTCGATGTTGACTTGGATAGCACGTTCACTGTGCAGCACACTGGACAACATCGCCACACCCTGTTCGGTGAAAGCATACGGCAGGTATTTCCGATGTTGCCCTCGCCCCGTCTTTAAGGTCACAAATTGTGACTTTAAAGACTCGAATTCCTCGGTCGTCAGCTGGAACATGAAATCCGGCGGAAAACGCCCGCTATTGCGCTTAACCGCCTGATTCAATGCTTTAATCTCCACTCCATACAGATCCGCCAGATCGGCATCGAGCATCACCTTCTGTCCGCGCAGCCACAAGATCGATTCGGTAATGCGTTCGAGGGGAACAGCGGAATTCTCGGGAAGGGGGGTTTGGTAGCCATCCTTGCTCTCCTTTGCGGTCATCCTGACCTGAACAACAGTCATAAGGCACGTAAGCTCGATGAGCTGTTTGCCGCCATGGACCGCATGGCGGTGAAAACTGGAGCAGATTTATTTACAGGAGTTTCTGAGTCAAAAGGAGTTGGATCATGCCACGGATGGGCAGGGTTCTGCTGGAGAACTACCCGCAGCATATTGTGCAGCGCGGGCATAATCGACAGGCAGTGTTTGCGGCGCCGGGCGACTATGCGCGTTATCTGGATACGCTGGCGGAATTCAAGATGGTGTACGCGTGTACGCCTATTGCCTGATGACGAATCGTAAAACGGGACGGAGGTAATAAAGAATGATCAGTTCTGAGTTCACTAAAAAACATTCCCTCCGTCCCGAATGGCACTTACTTAAGCTCTAAGCGACTGAAGTAATGAAAGAAGGCTGGCTCAAGTGATAAGGTGGAGTTGCGAAAAACCAACCGTCACTTTTGAGGAGCCCGGATGTCTGGCTCATTCACCACATCAGAGGTGCTTTAAATAAACTGTCCCCGCAATCACCTCTTTGGCGTCTTTGTGCCGGCAATATTCGAATAAGGCGAATTGCCGGCGGAATTAGCTGCGCGGACTCGATAGCGATATGTCGTGTTGGCCGCCAGACCCGCATTGGTGTACGTGGATGCCGTCCCCACCACCGTCGTGATCTGAGCGAAATTCGTGCAACCCGATCCCTTGCAGCGTTCTATCTTCACGCCGGTCTGGCTGGTGGCATTGTTGGTCCAAACCAGCTTGATCTTGCTGTTGCTCAGCGCAACGGCCGTCAGGTTGCTCGGCGCCGCGGGCGCGGTGAGTCCGGGTATTGCAATCTCGACGCTGTTTGAAGGGCTCGAATGACCCATGAAGCCGACCGCCCGCACCCGGTAGGTGTAGGTTACACCCCGCGCAATAGTCGTGTCGGTCAGGCCGGTGGCGTTTTCGCCGACGCGACTGGGCCACCTTGGTGAAATTCGTACAACCTGAACCCTGCGCAGCGCTCGGCCTCAACCCAGAACTCATTGTTGGCGTTATCGCTAAAGTTCAAATTAACCTGATATTTGACGCCGGTGAAGTGACGCAAGGCCGCTAAGATTGGTCGGGGCGGCGGGCGCCAGGTCGGGCTAAACCGGTCTGCGTATAGCGAGCGGTGGTTAAATAGCCCCAGCCAAGGGTGGTCAGCGGGGGCGGTGACCCCATCGGGTCTACCTTGTCAAGACTGAGCGCCTTGCCGCCGGCATAATCATCCCAGACGGCCCACTGGGGCGTGCCATTTGAATTGTATTTGACGACCACGCCTTTGAGATTAGAAATAGTACCCGAACCCGGGTTAGGTCCGCCTTTGCCCGTCACATAAACGGCGCCGCCGAAAGTATCGACCGCCAGCATATTGGGAACGTCTCATCATTATTTTTAGCCCCGTCAAAGCGCTGCGACCAAAGCAGGTTGCCATCGAAATCCGTCTTAATCGTCATCCAATCCAGGTAGCCGGCCGAATCAACGCCCGTCGCCACGATGCCGTCACCGGTTGCCACCAGACGGTAGGTACTGTCGCCGACGCTATAGCTTTTTACCCAGGTCTGATTGCCCGCCGCATCAAACTTTACAATGGCCATCTGGTAAGGATTCGGATCCAGGGGAGAGTATGTACCGGTGGCAAAGTAAGTCTCATAATCGAAATTCGGGCGAAACGCTACATCATTGGCGGGATACAACGTGGTGCTCGTATTTGTCCACAAGCGGTTGCCGTTGGCATCGTACATCACCGCCCTGAAATCGAGACCGGTTAGGCCACTTTTACCCGCTATCGCAATGCGGTTCCCATCGATGGAGATGGCCATGGAATAAGGCTGACCCACCGCGCCGGTGTCGTCTTGCCACAGGGTGGCCCCGGACGGTGAGTATTTGGTCAACACACCGGTGCCGGCAACATAAATATTGCCGAAGGAATCCACTACTACCCGGGCCGCGCTACTGAACGCTCTCGGCAGGGGATTGGCCCAGAGCAGATTACCGTTGGTGTCATATTTGAGGGTCAGCCACCCAGACGGTTGACCATCCGTGCTACGGACGATATTCGCGAGGACAACAGCGCTTTTGGCGGGATCGACGGCGATCCACACGCCGCTTAAGTTGTATACGGGATCATCATACGTGGTTTGCCACAGCAAGGTTCCGGCGGCATTGTATTTCCTGATGTTAAGGATATTTGTGGCTAGGTTATCGCCCAAAATATAGGCGTTACCGTTCACGTCGGTGTCCAGCATGTTTCCATTGAAATTGAAGTCCGTCGAACGCCAGACTTCCGTGAGAGCCTGCGTTGGTTGGGCTGACACGCGCGCGGACAATGAAAATGCGACGAAAAGGATGATGAGCATCGCCATGACTAAATCGCGTCTGGGTGAGTTTAATTTGTACATGATGACCACCTATCTACGAGTTACGAGTTGAGAGAAAACCACAGTAGTAAAAAAGGGGGCGGAGTGCCATGGCACTTACTTAAGTCAAAATGTAGGGTGGGTAAGCGTTTTTTGCGTAACCCACCAAGCGTTGCGCAGCAACACGACGCGTTAGTTAATCTGTGCTTACGGCACGCTTGGTGGGTTACAGCGCAAACAACGCGCCTCACCCACCCTTGTATCGGATCAAAGGTTCCTTAAGTAAGTGCCATTCCCTCCGTCCCCTTTCCATGCTGCTTACATCACCCCGCTACGGTGTCCTCACTGTCACGATATTCGAGTAAGGCGAATTGCCGGCGCTGCCCGTGGCCATGACGCGATAGCGGTAGGTAACTTTGCGCGACAGCCCCGCATCTTTGTAGTTCACAGTGTTCTGCGGCAGGCTCGCGATCGCTACGAAGTTGGTGCAGGTACTGCCCCGGCAACGCTCGAGCGTGAAGCCTGTCTCATTGCCGGCGTTGTCGACCCAGCCCAGTCGCACCTCGGCCCTCGCATTGACACGGCTGGCACTGGCGGTGAGCGCGCTCGGCGCGGCGGGGATTATCACCGCTGTCCCGGGCGTCGTGACCGACAGGTGATTGGAATAGGCTGAACTGCCGACGCCATTGAAGGCCTGCACGCGCCAGACGTAGGTCGTTCCGGGTGCAAGTCCGTTGTCGATGAAGGTCGACACATTGGCGGCCGTGGTGGTGAGCAGCGACCAGGCGCCGGGGTTCGCGGCGCAGAATAACAGGGTGCCCGTGCAGCGCTCGACCGTGAAACCGGTTTCGTTGGACGAGTTATCGCTCCATCCCAAATAAATGCTGGTCTCGGTGAGCGAAAAATAGCTCAGCACCGTCGGCTGGGTCGGCAGTGTTGGTGCGCCGCCCTGGCTCAGTCGCGCCGTGGTGCCGCCGACGACATAGATACTGTTGTCGGTTTTGCCGAGGGCAATGGCCTGGGCATAGCCGAAGGCGACGGTTTGCGTCCAGCCGGAGCTACCGTCGCTGTTCACCTTGCACACGGCCATTTCGGACATCGTGCCCGCCGCGAGATAGGCATTGTTCTCTCTGTCGATCAACATCTGCGCATGCGCCAGCAGGCCGAGCGGGCCGTCGGCATCGAGATTCGACCAGAGCAGATTGCCGGCTGTGTCAATTTTGATGAACGCCGCACCCACGGTGCCGGTCGGGAAGCCACTCACCACGGCCTGATTATCGTTACCCACCTCGATCCGGTATCCGGTCAGACCGTAACTGCGCTCCCAGAGCAGCGCGCCGGACGCGGCGAGTTTCTTGATCATCGTGCCGCCCGTCACGGCGTCTGCCATGCACCAGATAGGTATTGCCGAACACATCGCCGGCGCTGTCCCCCGCGGTAAAGCTGTAGATCGCTGGGGAAGGTCCAGATCGAGATTGCCGTTGAGGTCGATCTTGGCGTAGCCGAGGTAGCTGCCGGTGATCGACTTCCCGGTAACTAAGAGTGCGCCGTCGGGTGTCAATTTGAAATTGAGCGGCGCGCCGATGCCGGCGCTGTCGAAGAACGACCACAGGGCCGTGCCGTCGGGGGCAAATTTCTTGACCTTCGTCACCCGACCATTGGGGCCGCTGCCCAGGCCGAGCACATAGACATTGTCGTTGGCGTCGACGAGGCATTTGCGCACGGACGAGCCATCGAAACTGGTTTCGTAGACGCGCCGCCAGGCCATGGCCCCGTTCGGATTGAACTTCATGACGATGCTGGCCGCTTCGACCGGGTTCGAATACCCGGACATCAGCGTGCCGCAGACGATGGCGTTGCCGGCGCTGTCGGTCGCGACCCAGCTGGCCCGCTCCCAGGCCGTCGTCGAGGTCTGATCGTAGGACGCCACCCAGAGCATCGTGCCGCTGGCATTACGCTTGGTCAGACTCATCTCGGCGCCGAGCGCCTGTTCGTAATCAACCGTGTAGACATTGTCGGCGGCATCCAGCGCCACGGACACGCCGCGCGTGGGCTGAACCCAGGCGAGGCCCACGTCCGCCGAAACATGGGTAGGAAGCAGCGCTCCGGCGATCGTGAGCATGAGAACACGCAGGGTAATTCTGAAATAGCAGGAATGCGCAGAAGTGTTCATTTTCGCACCGCCTTTTTCTGTGGGCCGTTTGTTCACGTCATTTTGACAGTATGAAACCACAAACATGCGCCATGGACAGTGACTTGGTCACCGTACAGAGCGATCTGGATGAATAAAAGGGGGCGCCCATTAGCCGGCCCCGAGTCAAGCGCGAACACTCACTGACTCCGCTGTTTATCATGACAGCGGGGTTATCCAGAGGGAATAAAAAATGATCAGTTTTGGTTGGGCAATAAATATTCCCTCCGTCCCCTTTTTCCTTTGAGTTGATTGATGCGTACCAGGTTACCCAGGCTTTCCAAAGTCATCGATTACTCCCTTAATCATCAATTTGGGTTGTTCCATAACCCGCACTAGAAAACTGTTGCCATCGGCCAGTTTGGCCGCAAAATCATCTTGTTTGTACAACGTAGGATTCACCGGTCGCTGCAAGGACGCTTCCAATGGCAACAACAATTCCACGACATCGCCATACAAAAGATCGTCACCGACCAACATCAGGTCAACATCACTGCTCTTGGCAGCATCACCCTTGGCAATGGAGCCATAACAAACGCCAGCACAATGTGCGCATCGAGTGGTTTCAACGCCTCACGAATAACGTCCGCAACACCGAAGGTCTTTCTGACGATACCCAACAGCTCGGTATAAATAGGCGTGTCAGGGTTAGCCTGATAGTGATGCTGATTGCCCGCAACAGAAACCATCAACACACCCGCATTCACCAGGCGCTCCAGTTCGCGCCGGACAGTCCCCGCCCCATCGCCGCCCAGCGGACAATTTCGTTGGTATAAAAATGCTGATCCGGCTTACCGTACAACAGAGCCAACACCCGCTGCTGTGTCTTGGTAAATAAGGCATCGCCGATGGCTATGGCCTGCACGTCCCACCCCCACTGATAAGACCCAATATGGGTACTATAGGCCCCATATTGGGTCTTATCAAACCGTGGGCCGCTGACAGTCCGAGCGTCTTATCAATCGAGGTCAGTACTGAGCGACTATTTGTTTTCTATTTCTTTTTCCATAGTGCGCCATGAATGTTTTTTTTTTTTTTTTTGGGGGGGGGGGGGGGGGGGGGGGGGGGGGGGGGGGGGGGGGGGGGGGGGGGGGGGGGGGGGGGGGGGGGGGGGGGGGGGGGGGGGGGGGGGGGGGGGGGGGGGGGGAAAAAAAAAAAAAAAAAAAAAAAGTGAAATGGGGTCAGTACCCTTTAAATTCGAATAGGGTTAACTTTTCGCCTTGTGTCGGCTTGGACGGCTAGTTAACCGACTTTTTCATAAACATCTTTGAATATCAACATCTCAGGCAGCCGTTGCTCCGCACCTTCCGGAAAACCGCAACGATCCGCGAATGCCGTTGAATCTCGATATGTACCAAATAGTCGATCCCATATTGGAAGGTCGCTGTAATTAAAGCCGTGGACATCATACTGGTGATGGATTGAATGTAGTTCTGGCGTTTGGATGAAGAACCGCAGCCAGCGTGGCGTTCTCACATTGGCGTGGTAGAAGTACTCGCCTGTCGCGGCGAAGAAGTTATACCAGACGCTCGCCATGAGGGAGACACCAAGAATCGGGAACAAGATGACTGCAGTCAGTACTGAATTGGCAAGAATCTCTATCGGGTGTTTATAGAACGAAGTGAGCACCTCGATCCTGGATGCCGAATGGTGAATTTGATGAAACACGACCCAGAACCCATTCTTGTGTCTCAACCTGTGCCACCAGTAAAACACGAATGTGCCTGCAAACCACCCGATGAATCCTTCCAATATTGGGACATCCATACCGGACAAGCCGAGCAACGATTCGCCAGAGAATATTTTCAGCCACAGCTGGCCGGTGGCCAATGTAATTCCAAGTTGCACTAAATTAATGAGTAATGCCCTAACATACCAACCGTCAGAGTTCGGCAACTCTCGGCCAGGTGCAACCCGCTCCCATACTAGGAATAACATTGTGCTGATGATGACAAGAATTGTGGGTAGAGTCATTTTTAAACAGCCAGAGACTGATCAGAAGTTGTACTGCGCACCGACTGTCCAGGCATCAATGGCATCATCCGCATTGATGCGTTCCCATTCGGCACGGATGCCCAGGTTGCCGTACAGTGCATAGCGTGCCCCGACACCGAAATGGAAGTCGTTGCCGTCATCGTTGAAGGGATCGACCAAGACCGTAATGCCCGGACTTGTAGATATGTCTGTGTCGGTATCCCAGCTGGCGACGCCCAACTTACCGAACAGTTCCAGACCCTCACGCACCGGCAGGATGCCAACCGCATCGATCATCCAAGCCGTCGTATCCATGTTGGTGTAGAAGGTCGCCGAACCCGGGAACGTCGGCAGACTGGAATCCGCGGCGAGCGTACCGTAGTCCATGTACGCGACTTCGACGCCGAAGTCTTCCTTCAACCGCCAGCCACCGAAGATCTTCCAGGCCGTGTCGTTGTCGTCGACCGTGGTGGTGGTGGCGCCACCACTATACGCAGCATCGACTTCGCTGCCGTCGATGTCGATAGAGGACTGACCGACACCCAGACCGGCATACCACGCCCCGGCATATTCGGCGAATGCTGCACTCGAACTCAGCACGGCGCACGCCACGAGAAGACCCAGGGGCGATTTATGTCTATTCATCCGATGGCTTTCCTATAATTTATTGGATTTGTTTTTTTCAAAACAGAACTGAGGATAGACCACGCTTTCTACGCCTAGCACAAAATAAACCGTGGTCTGTCCCTTATTGTGTGTCCCCATTATTCGTTAGCTCGTATAAGGAACAATCGGGCTCAGAGAGCAATGTTTCTAATATTAGAGTTGATTGCTTTGACCTCGATTGTTTTTATATTTGTGTATTTGAACGCCTTGAGCTGCCCTCTATCGGGGGCGCCAGTCGCGCAATTTAGCAATAGATGCCACTCCATCATGGCCCCGAACGATTCTCTCGATGGGCCACGCAAGTACTTCTGAATACTTGAGGTCAGAAATAATGGCTTCTTGCTTCAATGGATCTATTTCAGACTCGCGTATCGAATATACCAACCCAGGCAGCACTAAGCCCAGCGTAGTTTTGTAGCCATCTTGAACCGCAGTCACCTCATAGCGGATTTTGCGTGTTATTTCTTCATCCGCATATGGCTCCCGAGACGGTCTGTGTCTTGATTCTGAAAGTAGCATCGAACTCGAGTGGTCTTACCAATCTTCAATGGAAACAATTCGCCTATTACCGAAGATATTGATACAGCCCTGTCTTTTCACATTGAACCCAGGATGCGTATAGATTTCCCTCAAGGCTCTCAAGCTGCTGACGAAAGATCATCGTGAACAAGCCGCCCGCAACGACTGAACGCGTCGCTATAACTGACGTATCCCACTCTTTCAGGTGCATAGGGACCTCTCATAAAATCATCGATCCCGAGCAAGAACTCGCCCAGTGGATTCTTTTCTGATGTCGAGCCTTTCAATTCGGTAAATGCCACAGCTGATACATACTGATTCTGTTTGCTTTCCAGTTCCCTAACGCGTCTCCGCAATAGCTTTGCTAGATTTAGGGTTTCGAATTGCTCAGTTCGCACATATGTGAATGTTGCTACAGGCGCATTCTTGAAGAGTTCTGCTGCTAGCACCACTTCATTCAAGTTATATATTCCAGGATCGCCAGGAAATATGTATTTCTTGGTTGATGGATTGTTAGTTTCTGGCAATGAGCTACAACCTAATAGTGACAGCATCGCTACGACCAGCAAAACCGGGAAGCGTGCACGCGAGAGGAACCCCAAGAAGCACCTTAGAAGCATGAAAAGATCCACACGGTTTGAGAAGGCACTGTAAAGGGGTCAGTACCCTTTATTTGTCAGATTTAAAGGGTACTGACCCCTTTTGTTCTTTTGTTTGTAAAAGTCGCATTGATCTTACCCAGTCCTGTTTTGACGATTCCGTGTCCCTTCAAGCTCTTCCACTCCAGCATTCCATGCTCTGCAAGTTGATCGCACACCTGCAGTACATCTTGCTCGGTCACAGGCACACCGAGATCTTCTGGCTTCGGTAGAAACCACTGCTCTCTGCGGCGCTCATAGAAGTGCTGAAGAAGGATGCCGCGGAGTTCTGTGTCTTTCATCAAAGCCACCTGGTCGAAGAGGTGAAGAGATACGCTCTATCGTTTGACATAACCGACAGTCGGCGGACGCAGCCCGATTTCATTGGGAGCGGAGAGTTAGCCTCCATTCTGTCCGCGCTCAGATCTCTGCGCCGACGCCCTTAAAAGTCGACTGACAGCAGAACTAAGCTCAACCTCTTCCTTAAGCGCAATGCCTATACGTTCAACAAGCTCCGTAAGGACTATTCGAATGCTTGTTGCCAGTTCAAGGCATTCTTCATCAGTCTGCGCGTGAAGACCCTCGCTGAGTGCTGAGTGCAACAGTGTGAAGCCTATCGTGTCTGTCAATGAGAAGTGCCTGCGGAATGCCGTGTTTAATCGCCTCCACGGCGCGCGAAAATTGCGTTTCGGCTCGCGCCACAGCCAGATCATCAATCACCTCTTTGTCAGCGCCGATTTTCTGCGCGACACGGGTTATCTCGTCTATGATACGGGTCTTCTGGTTCTCAACAACTCGGCGGTAATAGGCGAAGGCAGCTATACCCAAGCCCTGGTTCTCGGAGCGCCTCCCTTTCAAGTAGTACTCCCGCTCACCCCCAATGAGAGTTATGACACGCGCGGGCGTAGGTGGGCCGAACGGCGGGTACTCGCCAAACTTCATTAACTCACCATTAATTTCGTCTTCGCCTAGGCGGGACCAGAACGCATACGTCTTACGCGTCCGCTTGCAATTGCGGCAGACGAAGGTAAGGAAGTGTTCCTTGAGTTCCTTTGGACGGAGATACACTGCTTCCTTGGGCTCAAAGTAGCGAATTCCCTGGCACGCCTCGTTGTCGCAATGCAATTGAATTGCTGGCGCTTGTAACAACCAACTGATGCCTGGACCGCCCCATCCGCCCAAGAGCCTTAATCGACTCATTCTTACCCGGAGGCACACTCTCAAAGAACGCCTTTACAGTGATACTCTCTGGTGCTGCCTCGTTTTCCTGTCCTTCACTCATTAGGCGATCTACCTTCTTGGGGGCTAACTATTAGTTAGAAGAAATAGTACGTCCGTACTATATATAGGAACATCGTACTAGACGCCATTGACGCCACCACTCACCCTCACCCCCGCCACCTGCCTCAACCCCGTCCAAAGAATCATCAGCTGCTGGCGATACATCGCGCCGATGCCGGCTGGATTGCTCAGGCGCAGGGCGAGCGGGACACCGTAGAAGATCGACACCAGCGCGACCATGGTGGTTGGCAGGTGTGCGTTGCGCGGCAGTTCGCCTTGGTCGATGGCGCGTTGCAATGCGGTGGCGAGCACTTGTTCCAGACTTTGATCGGGCATGGCTTCGATGCCGGGTTGATCGGGGAAGGCCAGCCGGCGTTCGCTGACGTCGAGCGGTTCGGGGGCTTGGCGTTGGCGGGTGCGGGCCTGCCAGGCGATGAGTTCGCCGGCGGCACCGGGGGCGATCTGGAATTGTTGCGCGGCGCGGTCGAACACGGCTTGGATGACGCCGAGTCCGCTGCTGTCGCCGCTCGCGGTCTTCTCGGCCAGGGCCTGTTGGCCGTGCCAGGCCAGTTCCACCGACCAGAGTTGGCTGAGGTAGGCGAGCAGGTCGGACTTCTTGGGGAAGTAATTGAAGAAGGTCGCCTCGGACACTTCGACCCGGTCGCAGAGGTCGCGCACATTCAGGTCGTCGAGGGACACTTGTTCGAGCTGTTCGCGCAGGGCGCGGGCGAGGCGGATGCGGGTCTGGTAGTACTTGCGTTCGCGCAGCGGGATCTTGCGGTCCCGGGGGCGGTGCGGGGAACGGGGATCGGCGTCGACATGCGGCTGTCTCCTTCGGTATACCCAAATAGCTCAAGATATTTATAGACTACTCCAAGTTTTTATAAAAGGATGGTTAGAGGAGATTTCCCCAGTAAGATTGCTAAAACATACTGTTATGTATAGGATAATTTCTGCTGATGGTAGTAGCGGTCTGAAGGTGAGGCGCTTGCGCCGAGAGACTGCCCTGGGGCATTGGCTGCGGCAGCGATGAAACCGTTCGCGGCCAGAGGCCGCTCCTACGGGGAGGGATCAGGGACGGTTGGGGGACATTATTTCGGTTCGGAAATGGCCCTGGCTGACGTACCATTGCCGCGGATTCTCCTAAACACCACCGCCGGAAGCCGCCCTTTGGATCTGCTGCTGCTCGCCCCGTTCCTGATCGGCCTCGCCAGCTCGCTGCATTGCGTGGGCATGTGCGGCGGGATCATCGGGGCGTTGAGTCTGAGCCTGCCGCCGGCGGTGCGTGCCAGCCGTGCGCATCTGTTCGTCTACACCCTGACTTACAGTGCCGGGCGGGTTCTGAGTTAGGGCTTGGCCGGGGCGTTGATGGGCGGGCTGGGCGGAAGGTGTTCGCCACGCTCAGCCCGGAATTCGGTCATGCACTGCTGCGCTGGTTGGCGGCGGTGTTGCTGGTCGGCATGGGTCTGTATCTGGCCGGCTGGTTTCCCAAGTTCGCGCAGTTGGAACGCCTGGGCGTGCCGTTGTGGAAACGCCTGGAACCGCTCGGTCAGCGGCTGTTGCCGGTGCGTTCGTTGCCGCAGGCCTTGGGCTTCGGTCTGGTGTGGGGCTGGTTGCCCTGCGGTTTGGTGTATTCGACGCTGTTGTGGTCGGCCTCCTCGGGCAGCGCCGGGCGCGGCGCCTTATATATGGTGGCGTTCGGCGCGGGCACCTTGCCGGCGGTGCTCACCACCGGCCTGCTCACCGGCTGGGTGACGCGGCTGATGCGCCAGCCGAAGGCGCGCGCGGTGATCGGCGTGAGTCTGATTGTTTTTGGTCTGGCCAGTCTCTGGTTTGCGCCCGACCATGCGGGGCATGTGCACGGGGTCGGGGTCGAGGACGCGCCAAAAGACACACATCAATTACATCCGCACGCGCATCATTGATATTATGCCGAGCTGAGCCAAGCCTTTAAACACACGGTGATCGCCATGACACACAATAACGGTTCCACGCTGATCGGCAGTTCGCCGGAACTCACCGCCGTGCTGCGCGCCGCGCGCCTGGTGGCGATGACCGATGCGCCTGTGTTGATCCAGGGAGAAAGCGGCACCGGCAAGGAATTGCTCGCGACGAACGTGCATCTTGAGAGTCGCCGTCGCAACAACCCGATGATCACGGTCAACTGCGCCGCGCTGCCGGAGAATCTGGCCGAATCGCTGTTGTACGGTCATCGCAAAGGCGCCTTCACCGGCGCGATCAGCGATCAACCCGGCTTCATCCCGCAGGCCCATGGCGGCACGCTGTTCCTCGATGAAATCGGCGAACTGCCGTTGGCCATTCAGGCCAAGCTGCTGCGCTTTCTGGAATCGGGTGAGTGCCAATCGGTGGGCCATGCCGCCTGTCACCGCTTGGATGTGCGCGTCATCGCCGCCACCAATCGCGACCTCGCCGCCGAAGTTGCCGCCGGACGTTTCCGTGAAGATTTGTTTTATCGACTGAACGTCGTGCCGTTGCAGCTGCCGCCGTTGCGCGAACGCGCCGCGGACATCCATGAACTGCTGCACCACTACACCGCGCAGGTCGCTGAACGCTACGCGCTCGACATGCCACGCTACACGCCGCAGAGTTTGCAGCAACTAAAAGCTTATGCCTGGCCGGGCAATGTGCGTGAGCTGCGCAATCTCTGCGAGCGCATGGTGATTCTGGGTGGCGGGCGCGACATTCAACCCGAGAATCTGCCGCAGGAAATTCGTCAACCGCTGACGCGCAATACTACTGGCAGCGGTTTCAATCTGCCGCCGCAAGGCGTGCGTCTCGATGAAGTCGAAGTCACGCTGATCCGTCAGGCGCTGGTGCAGACCGACGGCAACCGTTCGCGTGCCGCGCGTCTGCTCGGACTGACGCGCGACACCTTTCTCTATCGACTGAAGAAATACGCGATCGAGTAATGCCGTTCTCGGCCAATGGCCGCTCTTACAGGGCCGCGCTCAAGCGCAACCAGATATTCCGCCCCGGCTCGTTGATCTGCACCACCATCGGATCGAAATCGTTGGCGCGGTTCAGGTGTTCGGCATAGGTGCGGTCGAAGACGTTATCCACACCGAACTTCACATCGACCTGTTTGTTCAACGCGTAGCGGCCGTTCAGATCCAACACCGCAAAACCCGAGGTCTCGCCGGTATCCAGGCCACTGCCGATGTGGGGTCGTCATCCACACGCGTTTGGTTGTCGACCACACGCAGCCGACCGCCGAGATCCCACGCGCTCTGCACATAACGCAGTTCCAGACCCAGCTCCAACGGCGCGATCTGCGCCAGCGCGCGATCGTCACTCGCGATTTTCGCCATAGACATACGCGAGGGTCGCGCGACTCTGCCAGACCTGCGCCCAGGTGCGCGCGGCGCCGAGCTCCGTGCCATACAGACGCGCATCGACATTGCGATAGATGGTCGCGTTGCCGATCATCGGGTTGGTCGAGTGCGCGCGGTCGCGCAGGATGAAATCGCTGACGTCATCGACATACACGGCGCCGTTCAGATCCCAGCCGGCTGATTCTGCCTGCGCGCCAAGCTCGAACTGATGATGCTGCTCCGGATCGAGTGTGGGATTGCCGACCCAGCGCGCATCCGGCGTCATGCCATTCGCGGCCATGAAGCGTTCCGTTGCATCGGCCGTGCGCACGCTGCGGCTTAGCGTCGCATTCCAGGTGATCGGGCTGGATTCGATTTCGTGCGTGTAGCGCAGAAAGCCGCCGACATTGTTTTCGCTGACGTCCTGAGCGGTCGCGCTGTAGTACAGCATGTACAACTGATTCGGGCTCATCGGCATGCCCATTGGATCTGCATTGGCGCGATCCGCCTCGGTATCGACACGATCGTAGCGCAGACCGGCGCGCAGTTGCTGGCGTTCGGCCAGCGGGATGCCGTGCTCGACGAACACGCCCCATTGATCCAGCGACACGCCGGGCCACATATAGGAGTTGACCATCGTCTGCGCGAGATCGCTGTAGCGGGTGGCTTCGCGGTCATTGCGTTGCGTATCGATTCCGACCAACCAGTTGCGTGCGCCGCCTGTTTCATATTGCAGGCGGCCGCCGTCGGTCGTGGAATCCGAAGGCACGCTCATCGGCATCATCATCATGCTCAATGGGCGCAACGAATAATTGTCCATCAGATGCTCGACATCGGAATGATAGAGTTCAGCACTGACGTGACCGCGTGACGCTCCTTCCGCCTGCTGCGAGAATTTCAGACGCACGGCATCGTGATCGCTCTTCGGCGCATCCATACTGCCGGCATACAGAATGTCTTCACCGCGCACCGCTTCGACGCCCAACTCCAGGAGGGTTTTTTCGTTGGGTGTGTAGCCGAGCAACAGATTCGCGCCGCGTTCGTCGAAGGCGCTGCGCACTTCATTGCCATCGCCGTCTTCGTAATTGTTGGCCTTGGACAGACCGGTGATGACACGCGCATAACCGAGCTCATTGCCCAGCGCGCCGTCGAGCGTCGCCTCGCGGCGGTCGCCGTTGCTGCCATAGCCGGCATCGGCGCGCAGACGCGGGCCATCGCCGTCGGCGAAGGGTTGCGTATCGCGTTCGAGCAGCAGCGTACCGCCACTACCACCGCCGCCGTAACGCACGGTCTGATTGCCGCGGATGAGCGTGATCTTGTCGTAACTGGTCAGCGGCGCATACGAGGTCGCCGGGTCCATGCGATTCGGACAGCCACCATGCACATAGGCGCCGTCGAGCAACACATTCACACGTGTCTCGCCTTGTCCGCGCACCACCGGATCGATGCCGTGTCCGCCCAAGCGCGTACCGGAAACACCCGGCAGCGAACGCAGCCATGCACCGGTATCGGTCGGCGCAGTGGCTTCCGCTTGTGGCTCGATGACTTCGCCAATTTGTTCCGGCAATTCACCTTCGACATAAATCGATGGCACAGACTCACTCGCTTGGGTGCTGGCAAGCGACACACAAACTGATCAGACTGGAAACGAACTCGCGCCGGGACATGCGGGATTCCTTCTTATTTAATGGAGGGTGAAGAGCGAACCGCGAGACATTGCAAGCGATCGGGCCAGCCGTGCGGGTGCACATGATTTTCAATATGTTAGCAGGGGAATTGCAGCCGATGCGCACACCTGACTAGTGTGATTTCACACAGTCAGGTGCTGCAGATGCCATCGGAAAATTTGTTTAACCGTCATTGCGAGCGTAGCAAAGCAAGGCAGAACTCAGAATGCGGTCGTCACACCCGCGACATAGGCCACATCCGCGGTGAGCTGCACGCCATTGACGTATTGATACACCGGCAGTTGCACAAAGCCGTAGATGCGCGTGTCGTGAGTGACGGCATAGCTCAGCCCCGGACTCAGCGCGAGCGTCTGCGCACCACTGTCCTCGCGTTCGGCGTCAGTGCCGCTGTCACGGCCCTTGATCTGCACATTCAGTTGCAGCAGGCCGGACAGATTCTGCGCCAGCGCATAGTCGATGCCGGCATCCATCGCGAGTTGATAGCCGGGTTTGTAGTCGGCGCGTTCATCGAGCGGTTGTTGCCACATCACTTGCGTGAACCAATGCAGCGGCGCGCCCTTGTTGCCGCCCTGATAGAAGCCGCCCAACAGCATATCCGTGGTGCCGCTGCCGGGTTGCAGGCTGCGCTCGGCCAGATCGCCTTCGTCGTTGGCGACTTCGTAGTCGCCGCTCGGCAATTTAAGGCCGAATTTCACGCCGGCCGCGTCATTCATGCGGTAACGGCCCAGCACCCGCGCATCGCCCACCTCGGTGAAATTCCAGGCTTCCGGGGATATGTTCTTCACCACCAGGTCATCGTGATGGTTGTGAATATGATCATGATCGCGGTTCGCCACCGGCAGCGTGACCGCCACGCCCCAATGCGCATCGAAACCGTAATCCAGATTCAGCAGCCAGTTGCGATTGAGCGTGCGCACCTCGTCGTGATGCCGCTCGATCTCGCCCACCCACTGCCACTTCATCGCTGCCATGCCGCGGCTGGTCCTGGTCGATGAACTCGAAGCGCAGATCGGCGCGCAGACCGGGCTTGTTCGACAAACCCTGCGCATCCCAATTCGTGTTCACGCCGCAGAACGCACTGCCGCAACTCGCCTGTGCCACAGACGAATAACCCAACTGCGCCGCCACCATGAACGCCATAAGAGAAACCTGCCGCAGACCTGCGGCCTTGGAACGTGATTGCATAACTCCTCCGGGAGATATTGTCGTTATCGATTATCGTCGGCCGCGGGGCCTGCATGTCCCGGAACGTACGGAGGGTGTTAGCAAGGCTTGGGCCAGCGATGCGGATTGATATTTATCAAAGGGTTGTAGCGGGTAGCGGATGCAAAGAGAAGGGGGCAGTTGCGGCATTTCACACAGAGGGATCGGGCGCTCTCCAAAAACCTCGTCGTCTTCCAGCGCCGCGACGCCGCCGAGGCCGAGCCCGAGCATGGAAAGTGCGCGCAGCATCGCGTGGCGCACGGAGCGGGCAGTCAAGGGGTAACCCGTCGCGTGGGCGATGCGGTCGCGGTTGTATTCGTCGTAAGTGCTGATCATGTTCATGGCAATCATGGTGTTTCTGCTTATGGGTATGGGTGGGCGAAATCATTCGCCCACCCATTGCTCGACATAGGACCTTCAGGGCATCTCCTCCGGGATCACGCGAGGTCGAAGCGATCCAGGTTCATCACCTTGTTCCAGGCCGCCACGAAGTCGCGGACGAACTTCTCCTGCGCGTCCGAGCACGCATAGGCTTCAGCGAGCGCCCGCAGCTGGGAGTTCGAACCGAAGACCAGATCGACGCGGGTGCCGGTCCACTTATTTCGCCCGGTCTTGCGATCGGTGCCCTTCGAACACGTCTTCGTCGTCCGAGACCGGCTTCCACTCCGTGCTCATGTCGAGCAGGTTGACGAAGAAGTCGTTGGTGAGCGCCCCCGGTCGCTGGGTGAAGACACCGTGCTGTGACTGTCCGAAATTGGCGTTCAGCGCGCGCATGCCGCCCACCAGCACCGTCATCTCGGGCGCGGTGAGCGTCAGCAACTGCGCCTTGTCGAGCAGCAGTTCCTCGGCCGAGACGGAGTACTTGCCCTTCTGGTAGTTGCGGAAGCCGTCGGCGATCGGTTCGAGCACGGCGAAGGAGTCCACGTCGGTCTGCGCTTGCGAGGCGTCCATGCGGCCCGGCGTGAAGGGCACCGTCACGCTGGCCGGCTTTCTTGGCGGCCTCTTCGACACCGGCGCAACCCGCCAGCACGATCAGGTCGGCCAGCGAGACTTTCTTGCCGCCGGATTGCGCGCCATTGAACTCGCTCTGGATGCCTTCGAGCTTGGCCAGCACTTTGGCCAGTTGCGTCCGGCTGGTTGGCCTCCCAGTCCTTCTGCGGCGCGAGGCGGATGCGCGCGCCGTTGGCGCCGCCGCGCTTGTCGGAGCCGCGGAACGTGGACGCCGAGGCCCAGGCGGTCGAGACCAGTTCCGGAGACCGTCAGCCCGGACGCCAGCACCTTGGCCTTGAGCGCGGCGATGTCCTGTCGTCGATCAGGGGGTGATCGACGGCGGGGATGGGGTCTTGCCAGATCAGGTCTTCCTTCGGCACTTCGGGGCCGAGGTAGCGCGACTTGGGTCCCATGTCGCGGTGGGTGAGCTTGAACCAGGCGCGGGCGAAGGCGTCGGCGAATTCGTCCGGGTTCTGGTGGAAGCGCCGCGCAATCTTTTCATAGACCGGGTCCATGCGCATCGCCATGTCGGCGGTGGTCATGATGATCGGCACCTTCTTCGACGCATCGTGCGCGGCCGGGGCCATGTTGCTGTCGGTCGCCTGTTTCGGCGTCCACTGCCATGCGCGCCCGCCGGGCTCTTGGTCAGCTCCCACTCGTTGCCGAACAGCATGTCGAGATAGCTCATGTCCCATTGGTCGGGGTCGGCGTCCACGAGCCTTCCAGGCCGCTGCCGATCTGGTCGCCGCCCTTGCCGCTTTATGAAGCTGCTCTTCCAGCCCAGGCCCATGCTGCTCGATGGGCGGCGGCTTCGGGTTCGGGTCCGACAGCGTGGCCGATCGCCGGCACCGTGGCATTTGCCGAAGGTGTGGCCGCCGCAGGTGAGCGCCACCGTTTCTTCGTCGTTCATCGCCATGCGCGCGAAGGTCTCGCGCACGTCGCGGCCGGACCCGAGCGGATCCGGGTTGCCGCCGGGGCCTTCCGGGTTGACGTAAATCAGTCCCATCTGCACGGCAGCGAGCGGGTTTTCGAGGTTACGTTCGCCGGAATAGCGTGCCTTGTCGTCCAGCCACTTTTCCTCATTGCCCCAGTAGACGTCGATCTCCGGCGCCCAGATGTCCTCGCGTCCGCCGGCAAAACCGAAGGTCTTGAAGCCCATCGATTCCATGGCGACGTTGCCCGCGAGAATGAGGAGGTCGGCCCAGGAGATTTTGCGGCCGTACTTCTGCTTGATCGGCCACAGCAGCCGGCGCGCCTTGTCGAGGTTGACGTTGTCGGGCCAGCTGTTGAGCGGGGCGAAACGCTGGTTGCCGTGCCCTGCGCCGCCGCGGCCGTCGCCGGTGCGGTAGGTGCCCGCGCTGTGCCAGGCCATGCGGATGAAGAAAGGGCCGTAGTGGCCGTAATCCGCCGGCCACCAGTCCTGCGAGTCGGTCATCAGCGCGGTGAGGTCCTTCTTCACGGCCGCCAGGTCGAGGCTTCTTGAATTCCTCGGCGTAGTTGAAGTCCTCGCCCATCGGGCTGGACTCGGGGGCATGCTGGTGCAGGATTTCCAGGTGCAACTGGTTCGGCCACCAATCGTGGTTCGACGTACCGCTCCCGGCTTTGTGAACAAACGGGCATTTGCTCTCAGACATGGCGCTCTCCTCTTGGCATTCGACTCCATAGTGGAGTGCGTGCATTTGACGCCATAAATGAGGAGTTGTCTCATGAATAATTTAGAATGATCTCATTGATGAAATCGAACGGTGCCACATGACCCTGCAGGAGTTGAAATATCTCATCGCGCTGGCCGAGCATGGCCATTTCGGCCGTGCCGCCGAGGCCTGCTGCATCAGCCAGTCCACGCTGTCCACGCAAATCAAGAAGCTGGAGGATATCCTCGACGTGACGCTGTTCGACCGCAGCCTCAAGCGCATCACGCCAACGCCCGTCGGTCGTGAGATTCTGCGGGCCGCGCGCAACATCGTCGCAGAGGCGGAGCGTATCCGCGAGTTGGCGAAGTGCACACAGGATCCGATGGCGCGCACCCTCCATCTGGGTGTAATTCCCACGCTCGGCCCCTATTACCTGCCGCACGCACTGACGCTGGTACACAAGCAGCATCCCGGCCTGCGCTTACTGCTGCGCGAGGAGATGACGCCGCAGATTCTCGATCATCTGCTCGATGGCAAGCTGGATGCCGGCCTGCTGGCGCTGCCGATCGACCGACGAAAATCTGCAAGGTGGAGCCGCTGTTCCACGAGCCCTTTTTCGCCGCGCTGCCCGCCGGCCACGCGCTCGCCAAGCGCGCTGACGCTCAAAGTGTCCGACATCGTGAGCGAGAAACTGCTGCTGCTCGACGAAGGACATTGCCTGCGCGACCAGGCGCTGGAAGTGTGCGGCACCGGGTCGAGCGGGCGCGAGGAGGTGCGCGCCACCAGCCTGGAAACCCTGCGGCAGATGGTCGGTATGGGGTTGGGACTCACCCTGCTGCCCGCGCTGGCGGTCGATGCGGGGCCGCGCGTGAGCAAAAAGTCGGTGGAGATCCGGCCATTCAAAAAACCGCGCCCGGCCGTACTATCGGCTTGGTATGGCGCAGCCGCGCGCCGTTTCCCGAAACCTTCGAACGCTTGGCAGCTATGCTGAAATCCAGCTTGCCGGCCGGGGTGGAGCCGGTCTGATGTTCGATCTCAACGACGTGCACCGGTTCGCGGCCACAGGCCGCTTATAACGTGTGTTACATTTTTGGTGATGCCGAATCGGCGGTTGAAACAGAGTCATAAAACGTACCTGAAGGCCGCATCTCATCTATTAAGTGTCAGCGCCTCAATGACTCGTCCCTTCCGAATAATGGGTCTTGTTCCAGACGTTGTATTTCCCTGAAGGTTTCTTCATCGGGATGCGTTTGATCTCTTTGAGGGTGTTGGCGTCGTAGACGATCACGGCGCCGTCCATGTCCCAGATGCTCAGCAGTGCATACTTGCCATCCTTGGTGAACTCGACATGCGCGGCGGTCTTGCCCGGCACGGGGCGCAGGGTCTTGACGATGTCCAGCGTGCGCTTGTCGATCACATGCACGGTGTCCTTGCTTGGGCCGAAAAACGCATCCACCCAGGCATACGGTGAGTTCTCGTGGCTGCGCATGAAGAAACCCGGGCCGTCGGTCTTGATGCGTTTGATGGTTTTCCAGTCGGTCAGATCGATCACACTCACTTCGGCCTTTTTCAAGTGCGGCGTGGCCAGCACACGGTGACCTTTGTAGTCGAAGGTGATGCCGGAACCGAGATGCGGCATGCCGTCGAGTTCCAGATCTGCGATCTTTCGGCCCACAATCATATTGACTACCTGACCTTTCTTGCCATCGCGCGCGGCACCGATCAGATTCGTGTAACTGGGGTCGAAGAAAAAGTCATCCAGGTAATCGTCGAGCTTGATGCGCCGAATGGGGAACGGCCCTTTCTCGGCAAGTCCTTCCATGTATTGATAGTCGTGCACCATGCCGCGGAACACCGGCTCGGGATTGTCCGAATAGTTGATTTCCCAGACCTCGGGCAGATCCTTCAACGCGATGATGAAGCTGGAGCGTGGCGGCGCGGTGTAGACGGCACTGACGCGCGAACGCTTGCCATGATCGTCCTGCACCGGGATCACCCGGATCGGATCGAGGTTGCGCGCATCCAGCAGCACCAGCGTATTCGGTAGATAGTTACCGACCAGCACATAGCGCCCGTCGTGCGACACGGCGATATTGCGCGTGTTGATGCCGGCGCGGATTTCGGCCACGGTCTTCAGATTGTAGATATCGAACTTGCTGACCCAACCGTCGCGCGAGGCGAAATACACATAGCGACCGTTCGGTGAATATTTCGGTCCGCCATGCAGCGCGAAGCGCGTCTGAAAACGGTGGATGGGCGTGAAGGTGTCACCGTCGAGCACCGTGGCATGATGGTCGCCCACTTCAACAACGATGAACAGGTTCATCATGTCGGCTTTGAAAATCGGCTGGTCCGGCAGGGTTCCAAACGGATGGGGAATCACATGCGTCGCGTTGATATCGTCCAGCGTCCATTGCGGCGCGACGTCCGGTTCGGAAAAGACAAACTCGGCGAGCGCGGCAATTTCTTCGGGCTTGAGCTTGGCGGCGAAGCCCTGCATCTGTGTCGACGGACGACCGTTGGCAATCACATCCGCCGCTTCACCTTTTTTCAAGCGGCCGAGATTGTCCGGCAGCAATGCCGGACCCATCGCACCGAGCCGCGCCGGACCGTGGCATTCGGCGCAGTGTTGCTGATAGAGCTGCGGCACATCGGGCGCTGACGATGCGCTTTGAACCGCCATGACGCTGAGGGCGCCAAGTAAAAACGTTTGAACCGCCAAGACGCCAAGAGCGCCAAGAAAAACTTTTCGAACCGCCAAGACGCCAAGGCGCCAAGAAAATCTATTTTTAATCAAGAACGATTTTCTTGGCGTCCTTGGCGTCTTGGCGGTTTCACAATCCTTTCTTGGCGTCCTTGGCGTCTTGGCGGTTCCAATCGGTTGCTTGCATTTTAGCGTCTTGGCGGTTCATAAGTTTGTCAGGCCTGTTTGATGCGAATGGTGCGTCGATACGGCGTGACCTGGAGGCGTTCGTGTTCGCCGCTCACGCCGATTTCTTCGTCAGTGAGATAACAGGCGGGATCTTCCTGCCAGGGATCGCCGGTGAGTGACCAGGCGCGCACGCGGGTGTTGCCGCCGCAGATATCCAGATACTGGCATTCACCGCAGCGGCCTTTCACCGGACGCGGCTGCTGTTTGAATCCGGCCATGAGCGGGTCGGAGGTATCCGGCCAGATCTGGAGAACGGCCGGTCGCGCACATTGCCCAGGCTGTAATCCCACCAGAAGGTGTCGGGATGCACATTGCCGAGGTTGTCGATGTTGGAAATCCACAGCCCGGAGGCGTTGCCGCCCCATTGCGCCAGGCGTGCGCGCATCGCCGCGACTTTCTCCGGGAAATGTTTTTGCACCCAGTACAGCAGATACACGCCGTCGGCATCGTTGTTGCCGGTGACGAATTCGCGCGACTTGCCCGCCTGGATCTCGGCCCAGCAACGGTCGAACAACAGATCCATCGCGTTGCGGGTCAGTTGATGGACGACATCGTCTTTGCGGTTGCGGTTGCCGCGCCCGGCATAGTTCAGATGCGAGAGATAGAACTTGTCGATGTCCATCTTCATCCATGAGATCGAGCATCGCCGGCAATTCTGCGGCGTTGTCCTGCGTCAGCGTGAAGCGCAGACCGACCTTGATGCCGTGCTGCTGACACAGACGGATGCCGTGCATCGACGCATCGAAAGCGCCGTCGAGACGGCGGAAGGTGTCATGCGTCTCGCGCAGGCCGTCGATGCTGATGCCGACATAGTCGTAACCGACGCGGCGATGTCCGCGATATTGCTCTCGTCGATCAGCGTGCCATTGGTCGACAGGCCGACATAGAAGCCCATGGCCTTGGCGCGTTTCGAGATGTCATAGATATCCGGGCGCAGCAGCGGCTCGCCGCCGGACAGGATCAGCACCGGCACACCGAAGGCCTTGAGGTCGTCCATCACCGTATAGATTTCGTCGGTGTTCAGCTCGCCGGGGAAATTATGATCGGCGGAAATCGAATAGCAGTGTTTGCAGGCGAGATTGCAGCGCCGGATCAGGTTCCAGATCACCACCGGCCCCGGCGGCGTGCGCTTCGGACCGAGCGGCGTATCGTTGTGCAGCGCTTGCAGGTATTGCGTGATCCGGAACATGGTTGTTCTCCTGATCTGATTTATTTTTTATGAACCGCCAAGACGCCAAGGAACGCCAAGAAAATCTTTGAACCGCCAAGCTCTAGACGCCAATAATCTTGGCGTTCTTGGCGCATGGTTGGCTGCGAACTATTCTTGGCGCCCATAGCGTCTTGGCGAGTTCATAGCGCAAATGCTCACTCCGCCAACAAGCGCATGTCAGCTAGCCGCGTAGCCCGGATGGATTGAGCGGAATTCAGGAGAGGTGCGCATTTTCCCGGATTTCCTTCGCTGCATCCGGGCTACAGAACTGGATCTTGGCGGTTCATAGCGCAAATGCTCACTCCGCCAACAACCGCAGGCCGGTCTTCTTCAGGATCCGGGTACTGAAAAGCACATCGTGACTGCGCACAGCGTCGCCCAGCAGGTCGGCGATGCGTGCTACCTTCATTTGCACCTCGGCGCGGTCGCGGCCGTGCACCATGGCGAACAGGTTGTATGGCCAATGCGGCAGATGGCGCGGGCGGTGATAGCAATGCGTGACATCGTCCAATGCGCCGATGAGTTGACCGAGTTCACGCACGGCAGCGTCGGGCACATCCCAAACGGACATGCCATTACCTTTGAAGCCAAGCTTGTAGTGATTGGGCACAGCGCCGATACGGCGAATAATGCCGTCGCGCTGCATGCGCCGCATACGCTCCATCACCTCATCAGCAGTGAGATCAAGATCTGCAGCGAGTTGATGATAGGGCCGGGACGCGGTAGTCCGGCCTGCGTGGCGAGGATGATGCGTCGATCGGTGGCATCAATGGTTTCGCATAGCGGTTCGAGTACGGCGGCCATCGGCTCAGACCTTGAATTTCAGGCCCACGAAGAATTCCTCCTTCTTGGGCATGTTGTAGACGCGATAGCCGGTGGCCTGTTCAATCGACTGCAAGGTTGACTGAATTCCTTCCGGCGTTTCAGTGGCAAGCACGAACCACATGTTCAGTTCATGGTCACGCGCGTAGTTATGCGCAACCTCCGGGAAGGCATTGACCTGTGCGGCGACGCGCTCGAAATCTTCGGGCATGACCGACAGCGCCGCCAGCGTGAAGCCCACCGCCCAATTGTTCGGCGTGGTACAAAGGGCCGAAGCGCGTCAGCACGCCGGTATCGAGCAGCGTATCGATGCGCGCCATCAGTGTCTGTCTCGTCGGTGAGTTCTGCGCGACCTCGGCATAGGGGCGTCGCTGATCGGGAACCCCTCCTGCAAACGGTTGACGATGCGCTTGTCGAGCGCATCCAGTCGTGACAACCTCGCTGCATGACGGGCGCCTGCGCACTCATGCGCTCACCGGTTCGCGCGCGGCGGCATTGCGATAATGCGCGCCGCGCTGTTTGAAGCGGCGGCGGCTGAACAACAGCTGATGCGGGATATCTTCGAGACCGCAGCATTGCACCACTTGGCGTACTTTGCTGCGCACGGCTTCGTGATCTTGGCCGTGGATCATGCAGAACAGGTTGTAAGGCCAGTCGCTGCCCTGACGCGGGCGGCGATAACAGAGCGTCACGAAATCGAAGCGGCTCAGGCAGCGACCGAGTTCGGCCACTTCACCGTCGGGCACATCCCACACCACCATGGCGTTGGCGCCGTAGCCGAGTTCACGATGGCGCACGACCAGACCCATGCGTTTGATGACGCCGGCCTCCTGTAGATGCGCCAGACGCTCAAGCAACACCGACTCATCCATACCCAGTTGTTCAGCCAAGACCGCATAAGGGCGTGACACTAACGGCAGACCGCCCTGCACGGCGCCGATCACGGCCAGATCGATTTCGCCGAGTGCGACGCGCGCCTCGCTGCGACTGAAACCTGTTGGTGCCGTTTTCATGTCCATTGCAGAGTGAATCCCAGATCGATGTGGTAATCCTCCAGCATCGGCAGAGGCATCACCTTGATATTAGTCAATTGCTCAATACCTTCCAGCACTTCGGTCAACTCGGCATCACTGGCGGCGGTGGCGACGAACCAGAGATTGAAGCGGTGCTCACGCTCGTAGTTGTGGTTGACCGCCGCAAAGCTATTGACGATTGCGGCGACCGCCTCGAGCCGATCCTCCGGGACGGCCATGGCCGCCAAGGTCGAGGCGCCGATTGCATGGGTGCGGAACACCGGGCCGACGCGGCTGAGCACGCCCAGATTCTGCAAGTGCGTCAGCGCTGTCAGCACGTCGACCTCGCTTACCGCCAGCGTCTGTGCCATGTCGGCATAGGGCGTGCTCGACAGCGGCAAGCCCTGCTGATAACGATCCAGCAGGCGGCGTTCGAGATCGGTGAGGTCAGATCTATGATCCATGGTCAGTGAGTCCGTCTGTATTTCACACCTAAGCGCGCAAAGAACGCAAAGCTTAAACAGGGTAAAAAAATTGAGTGGCACTTACTTAAGCCTTAAGCGGCTTCGTATCCGATGTAGGGTGGGTTAGGCGCGTTGTTTGCGCCGTAACCCACCAAGCGTGCCGTCAGGCACACAGTAAACAAAGCGTTGTGTTGCTGCGCAACGCGTGGTGGGTTACGCGAAATACGCTCTTGTGCCCTTCAGGGTAAACCCACCCTACATTTGAGCTTAAGTAAGTGCCATTCGGGTAAAACATGAATAATTCCTTTGCGGCCTTTGTGTGCTTTGGTGTGCATGAATCACAAACCAATTCTATGCGCGCGGTGGGTGAAGAAGATGCCGCTGGGCTTTTCCGCCGGCAAGCTACCGATGCGTTTGAACGTCGCTGTATCGTAGATATCGATGCGGTCTTCATCACGGATAGAGATCCACACCGCCTCGCCGCGCGGGGTAAACTCCAGATGCAGCACGGCCTTGCCGGGCTTGAGACTATTAACGACTTTGAGTGTATCGACATCGATCACTTGCACCGTGTCGTTGGCGGGATGGGCGAAATTCACCCACACCTGGCGCGCATCGGGACGGCCGATAACAAATACTGGCTGACTGTGGACGGGAATGCGCGCGACCTGTTTCCAAGTGCCGGTCTCGATCACCAACACTTCGTGCAGACCCACGGCAGGAACGAACAGGTACTCGCCGGCCAGCGCCCAACCTTGCAGATGCGGCATTTTGTAAACCGGCAGCTTTTGCTCGCCCTTGCCATAGTCCGGTAACACGCGGCGCACGCCAGCTTCGGGATGCCACAGATCGAGTTCCGCCAATCCGTTCTCGCCAAACAACCCGGCCAGATAATAGCGTCCTGCATTGATGACCAGTCCGTCGTAGGGCTCACGGCCGATGTTGTCGTACTTGGTGACCTTGGGTGTTGTACCCTCGCTGAAATCCGCAACCCAGATCGCACCGGATTCGAACAGGCTGAAGACGAAACGCTGGCCCGGCGCATCGGCGATGCCGACCACTTTGACGCCGGTGGGAATATCGGCGATCTGCTCCAAGGTGTCGGCAGAGAATACTTTCACGCCGCCGGGTTCGTAGTTGGATACCGCAATGAGCTTGCCATCTTGCGAGATGGCGCCACCGATGCTGTTACCGGATTGAATGATGCGTTTGACGATGCGCGCGGTGAGGATATCGATCTTGGTCAGACCGCCGTCGCGACCGAACATGTAGGCATAACGTTCGTCGCGCGAATACACCAACGAGGCATGCGAGAGATCGCCCAGCCCTCGACGCGGGCGAGCGTGCTCATGTGCGTGGTATCGACGATCAACACACTGCCGCTGGCGCGCTCGATGACTACACCGAGATCGCCGGTCCCGCGCAGCGGTGTGGTGGCGCAGGCGGTGAGTGCGGCGGCCATAAGCAATGCTATGAACCGCCAAGACGCAAAAACCGCCAAGAAAGACTTTATTGAACCGCCAAGGCGCCAAGACGCCAAGAAAACATTTTTAGTGCAAAAACACTCTTGGCGTCTTGGCGCCTTGGCGGTTCCCAGCCCTTTTTGGCACCTTGGCGGTTCACAGTAACAGTACATGTGACTACTCCACACCCTGCCGCAGTTGTTGCACCAGCCACACGGCTTCGGCTTCGGTGAGTAGACCGCGCCAAGGTGGCATCGCGGTGCCGGTGCGGCCGTCGAGGATCGTTGCGACCAGCAACGCGTCCGGTTTTCCTTCGAGATTATTCGGCAGCAACGCCGGACCAAGACCGCCTTTGCGCGTCATGCCATGACAGGAACCGCAATCCTGCGCGAGCAGGTATTTGAGTTGTGCCTGGCGCCCGACTTCTATCGGCGGCTCAATCGGCGGCTCGATGGCCGTGGCGGACGTTGCACCGGCAACCAGCACACTCACCATCGCGAACAGCAAACTAAGCCTGTGCACTGCGATCGACATAGTCATCCGCTGCCATCTCGGCAAGCCAATCCATTTCACCGGCCAGTGCGACCACGCGACCGATTACCACCAAGGCCGGCGATACCACCTGTTCACTCCGCGCCGTGGTGGCCAGACTGTCGAGCCTCGTGAGCAAGCGGCGTTGCAGTTGAGTGCTGCCGTTTTCGATGAGTGCTACCGGCGTGGATGCACTCAGGCCCGCCGTGATCAATTGATACTGGATTTCCTCCAGATTCGCCAAGCCCATGTAGATCACCAGCGTGGTATCGGGATCGGCGAGACTCTGCCAATTCAGGTCCAGTGGTTGGTCGCTGCGACAATGGCCGGCGACGAAGCGCACGCTGCTGGCCAGGCCACGATGGGTCAGCGGGATGCCCGCATAAGTAGTACAGGCAGATGCCGCCGTGATACCCGGAACAATTTCAAAACGCACCCCGAGTCGCGTCAGATGCAAGGCCTCTTCACTGCCGCGACCGAAGATCAGCGGATCGCCACCCTTGAGACGCACGACCTTGCGTGAACGCTGCGCAAGGTTGCCGAGCAGTTCATTGATTTCAGCTTGACCGAGGTGATGATTGCCGGCTGCCTTGCCGACGAAAATACGGCTGGTGCCGGCGGGAATCAGATCGAGAATGGCCTGCGACACCAGGCGATCATAGACAACCACATCGGCCTCTTGAAGCAACCGATAGGCTTTGAGGGTTAACAGATCGGGATCACCGGGACCGGCGCCGACCAGGTATACGCAGGCTTCGTTGCGCATCTTTCCCCCTTGTAAGTGCCGGGGACAGATACAGCATCTGTCCCCGGCGTAGCACACACTTAATAGACGTCGTGCATGGTGTTGTTGACGTTGAACTTACCGGTCGGCGTAATCAAGCGCTTATCCTTGATGACCGCCTTCAGCTTGCGGGTCTTATCATCGAGCACCACAATCGCCGATTCCTGCTTACTGCCACTCCACACCGAGAACCACACCTCGTCGCCGGCCTCATTGAACTCCGGCTGCACGACACGTTTCGGTCCTTCGCCCAACTCCGCCATGCCGGCGATATCAATTACCTCGAAGCCCTTGTCCAGATTATTGATGTCGAACACCGCGACCGACTGACTGATCTTCTCGTCGGGATTCAGTGCCGTATCGACATACAGATTGGTGGATTTCGGATGGGTCTTGATGAACAGCGAACCGCCACCTTGACCCTTGAGTGTACGCACTACCTTCCAGGCATTCGCCTTATGATCTTCGGGATCGGTGCCGATCACAGCGATACCCTCGTCACCCAGATCGCTGGTCGCCCACACCGGCCCGTACTTGGGATCGGTGAAGTTGGCGCCACGGCCCGGATGCGGGATCTTGCCGACATCGACCAGCGCCTCCAGCTCGCCTTCTTTCGAATCCACCACGGCGATCTTGTTGGACTGATTGGCAGCGGTGATGAAATAGCGCTTGGTGACATCCCAACCGCCATCATGCAGGAAGCGCGCGGCACCGATCTCGGTCATCTTGAGATTATCGATATCCTCGTAGTTGACGAGCAGGATCTTGCCGGTCTCCTTCACATTGACGATGAACTCGGGATGCTCATGCGAGGCCACGATGGCGGCGACGCGCGGTTCCGGGTGATATTCCTGGGTGTCGACGGTCATACCGCGGGTGGAGACGATCTTCTTCGGCTCCAGAGTATCGCCATCCATGATCACGAACTGCGGCGGCCAGTAGGTACCGGCAATCGCGTATTTGTCTTCATAGCCTTTGTACTTGGAGGTCTCGACCGAACGCGCTTCCAGGCCGACCTTGATGACGGCAACGTTGGCCGGTTCCTTCATCCACAGGTCGATGAGATTGATCTGCGCATCGCGGCCGATCACGAACAGATAACGACCCGAGGCCGACATGCGCGAGATATGCACGGCATAACCGGTCTCGATGGTGGTGACGATCTTCTTGCTGTCGCCATCGATCAACGCAATCTTGCCATCATCGCGCAGAGTGACCGAGAACAGAGTTGCTCAGATTGAGATCATTCTGCTGCTTCTTGGGACGCTTGATCAGGCGGCACCAATACTTTCCAACTCGCCTTCATATCCGCCAGGCTGTATTCCGGCGGAACAGGAGGTTCGTGCTGAAGAAAGCGCGCCATCAGATCCACCTCGGCCTCGGTGAGTGCACCTGAGGTCAACCAGTTGGGCATGCCCGCGGGAGAACCATAGCCGATGAACGCCTTGAGATACTCGGTGCCTTTGGGCTGCGTGATGTCGGGGGTCAACGGTTTACCGGTCGCGCCCTTGCGCAACACACCGTGACAGCCGGCGCAACGTTCGAAGTAAATTTGCTTCGCGTGGGTGAATTCTTCTGCGGACACCGCCGGCGCCTTTGGCGACACGGTCTCCTTCGCCTCCTCAGGTTTGATGGGCACTGGCGCCCCCTTGTAACGCATCTCGCCCGGCGAAGTCCCCGGGTGTTCGGTTCCGGCGGCCTGCACGTTGATGGCCCCGAACGTCAGGGTCATTGCAGCGACGAGCGTCAACAGGCTCGCTCCGTGGGTTGCACTGTCTTTCATAGTATTGCTCCTTATCCAGGTGGTGAGTAGGCACAGCCTGCTGTGTGTTTTAGTCCTTTGACTGCCGGGTACGCCTTGATGTAGATCAACGGCGAAAAATATGAGGTTTAACAGGTCAATCCTTCGTCGTATCACTGTTTACTGATATGCCCTTATCATCTGCGTCGTCATCGTCTCCACGATCACGACCCAGGATTTGTTCCTGAGAACGGAAACTCAACACCATCTCCTCGGCCAGTTCGCGTGCGCGCACACCTTTCTCGCGGCGCTTGCGTCGCTGTGCCAGCGGCGGACACTTTTTGTCGTTCCAATAGGTCACCTGACAGTCTAGACAATAATGGCACTCGTTGGCGTTGATCTCGCCGGTCGCGTTGATGGCGCGCACTTCGCATTCATTGGCGCAGATCTGGCAAGGCTTGCCACACTCCTTGCGTCGACGCAGCCAGTCGAACAAGCGCTGCCGCGCAGGAATCGCCAACGCTGCGCCGAGTGGGCACAGGTATTTGCAATAGAATTTACGATTGACGACGGAGATCATCAGCAAGATGACGGCGTACAGCAGATAACCCCACTCACGCTGGAAACGCAGCGTCATCGCCGTCTTGAACGGTTCGATCTCCGCATAACGTTCTGCCGCTCCCAGCGATTGCAGTGAAACGCCGAACAGCAACAGCAGGATGACGTATTTGAGCGCCCACAAACGCTCATGCACAACTTCCGGAAATTCCCACTGGCGCACATTGAATTTACGCGCTGCTTGATTGATCAGTTCCTGCAAGGCACCGAACGGACACAGCCAACCGCAATACACGCCACGGCCCCACAGCAACAGCGTAATGGCGACGAACCCCCACAGGATGAACATCAACGGATCGATAAGAAAGGTTTCCCAGCGGAAATCATCCATCATGGCATGTACGAACGTCAGCACGTTGATGATCGACAGCTGCGCCAGGGCGTACCAGCCGATGAAGATGACGGTAAACAGCAGATAGCCATCACGCACATACATGAGCAGCTGCGGACGTTGCGCCAGCCAGTCCTGGAACAGCAGAATCATTGTCAGCACGCCGAGTGCGGCTACCAGGACACCGATGCGGAATAGACGTTCCCGCCAGACGATGTGCCAGATCGACAAGCTATCGCCTGACATCGTCACACTCTGTGTCTGTGCACTGCCATCCAAGAGTCCACGCGCGGCGGCCACATGCTGCAAGGTCTTACTGATGGTTTGATTGATGACCATCACGGTTATCGTCGCGCCGGAAATAGCATCGACCGTGGCATAACCGTCGCGTTTTTCGCCACCGACTTTAATCCGCTCGCGGGCGTTGAGTCCGCGGTATTGCTCCACATACGCGGCCAGTTGCGCCTCGGTGATTCCCGCCTGCAGAATCGGTTCCTCGTGATGCACGATGCGAACACCGACAATGGTCGCCGCCGTATCCAGCGCCACCAGCGTACTGATGGGTTTACCTGAATAGGCGGGGATCGGCAGGATCTGATCGGTGAGGTACACATAGCCGATGATCGTGCCTTTCGCGATCACCGGCGCGACGCGCGGCTCACCCTCGAACGGCCCGAAATATTCCACCTGCGGAAAAAATTCCCGCACCAGCGGCGTCAAAGACTCGATCTCGGCGGCGCTATCCGGAGTTCCAGCCGCGACCCCGGCGGCGATTACGGGCATCTGCCAGATCAGCATCAACCACAGCAGGCACAGCCGCAACCCGTCGCTCAAGCGAAGACATGGCATGCGTGTCGACAAAAGGTGTTCCTCTGGAAACTTGTCAGGCTCTTTGTACGGTCACGCTGCCGCGAACTCATTGACCCGCATCAATCTGATCATGTGAATGTGCATTTCAGAACGGCCACACCGTGCGGCTGCGCGCCACAGCGACGATGTACATAAACACCAGCAGTGCCGCCACCCAGGCAATGCCTCGGGTACGCTTGCTGCGCCCAAAACGGAATGCGACCAGGCCGAGTCCGATATACGCCAGCAGGGCCACAACCTTGGCGGTCAGCCAGGCATCGACGCCGGGATACTGATGACTCATAAATGCCAACGTGACCGCGCTCAACAACAACACGGTGTCGACGCCATGCGGTAGCACACGCACCCAGGGTGTCCGCAACCGCTGTGGCGCCGTCAGCATCCAGATGCCGCGGACAAAGAACAGACTGAAACTCAGTACCGCACAACTCATGTGCACGCCTTTGATGAGGGCGATGCTCATGTGGCTTTCACTACGCGCAAGGTGGAATCAATGTCGCCCTCTCGGCACTGCTCATACCGTACACGCTTGCACGGCAGGTCGTTCGACCGGGTGTGCCAATTCGGAAAGTGTCGCGACATCCAACAAGCGCACATGTCGACCCTGGCTGTCGACCAAACCATCATCCTGAAGTCGTTTAAACAAACGGCACAGTGTCTCCACGGCGATACCGAGATAATTGGCGATATCTTTACGCGACATCGGCAGCTGCAAATCGATGCCCCGTGCCGGCGTCCAGGCTGACGGGCCGGCCAGACTCAGCAGAAACGTGACGATGCGCTGTTCGGCATTTTGTTTGCGCAACAGAATCGACAGACTCTGTTCGTGACGCAGCTGCTCGCTCAATGCGTGGATCATTGCATGTTGCACACCGGCCTGGCGTTCACCGGGCAGGTGCGGGTTGTCCACATCGACACGGCACACCAGCGTCTCGGTCAATGCACGCGCGGTATAGGTATAAGTTCCGCTGTCGATAGCTTCCAGACCGACGGTATCGCCCGGAAAGTGAAAGTCGACGACCTGGGTATCTTCCTTGTCCAGCAACGCGTAAGTCTTGATCGCGCCCGAGGTGACGGCATAGACACCATGGAAGACATCGCCCGCATGAAACAGCGTCTGGCCGCTGCCCAACCGGCCGCGGCGCACAAACGTCTTGTCGTCTTCATCACCCGCCAAGGCCTCACACACGCCTTGCATACTGCATTGGCTGCACGGTACGCGCGCCTGCCCCATTGGGGTTGTAACTTGCCGTAACCAATTTTCATTTGCCGGGGTATTTTCAGTCATGACACATCTCCTACAGGACTTCATTTTTCAATCGGTCCCAACAGCGGATAACGGTAACACTGACCCGCCATTGCCTTGGACAATCCCAGCACGCCCAGCAACACCAGGCTGGCATGGCATGTCGTGAAATACAGAATCAGAATCACCCAGGTCGCCGGCGCCTGGTAGCCGCCGAGCGCGAGAATGAGACCATTGGCGAGTATCAACAGCACACCCGCCCACACACTGCCAGTCACCGTCTGGCGCAAGTGGCACCGCGACAATGGCGGCGCCGTATGAAGGTGCTTGCGGTATAAATACAGCAACACCACAAAGGCCAGTCCGGGCAACAACAACAGATTCAGCAGATACAACACCTCGGCGGTGATCGCCAGCGGCGTGTCTTCCGGAAATTCCGGCGCGCGCGCGATTGTTTCCGAACCAGCGCCCAACCCGGGGCCCGGCTCAGAGTCCGACTCAGCGCCCGAAGCTGGCATCGACGACTTCCATCAGGGCCGCCGCTGTTTCCGCATCGTCGGTCAACGGCTCAACCAAGGCGGCACGGCAGGCCACCAACGGGTCCATGCCGCTACGAATGAGGGTCGCCGCGTAAACCAGCAAACGCGTCGATGCCGCTTCTTCCAGATCGTGATCTTTGAGTGCGCGCAGATTATTCGCCAGCGCCACCAAGCGTTTCGCCAACAAGGTGTCGATACCGGTTTCGCCCTGCAACACGCTCACTTCGAGCTCGGGCGCGGGAAAATCGAAGCGCAACGCCACAAAGCGCTGGCGCGTGCTTGGCTTCATGCCTTTCAACAAATTTTGGTAACCGGGGTTATACGACACCACGAGCATGAATTCGGGCGGTGCTTCCAACTGTTCGCCGGTGCGCTCGATAGGCAGAATGCGGCGGTCATCGGTCAAAGGATGCAGGACGACGGTGGTGTCCTTGCGCGCTTCGACCACTTCGTCGAGATAACAGATTGCACCTTCACGGACCGCGCGCGTGAGCGGACCGTCGCTCCAGAAGGTGCTGCCATCCCCGATCAGGTGCCGGCCGACCAGATCGGCGGCACTCAGGTCGTCGTGACAGGACACGGTATACAGCGGTCGACCCAGGCGCGCGGCCATGTAGCGCACGAAACGCGTCTTGCCACAACCGGTCGGGCCTTTGATCAGCACCGGCAACCGATTCTGGTAAGCCTGTTCGAACATCGCGACTTCACCGCCGTGTGGTCGGTAGAAGGGCAACTCGCGCGTGTCGGTGCCGTCAATAGAACGCACAGTCGTATCCATGAGAATTCCCGCGGCCTGGCCTGCTGAAGATACCGTCTATGAGACACCCACCCTGCCAGTCACTACCTTGACTTAAGTCAGGCCGGCGTTGATTGGCAGTTACTTAGGCACAAATGTAGGGTGGGTTAGCGTACTTGCGTAACCCACCAAGCGTGCCGCAGGCAACAAAAAAGCTTGTTAGTGTGTGTTGACGGCAACGCTTGGTGGGTTACGGCGCAAACAACGCGCCTCACCCACCCTACATCGGATAAGAGTCAGCTTAAGTGAGTGCCATTCAGGGCGGCGTTTGTTTGTGCCATTCCGGTGAACGCCAGCGCGATCCCCAGCTCTACTCAGTCAGTAAATTGGCGTTTGGAGGATCAGCAAATCCGGCTGAAGCTGACGCAAAAGAAAGGCGCCGATGGCGCCCTTCTTCACACTCGATTACCCGGACATACCAACCTCAGGACTGTACCGCCTCGGGATCTTTACTGCCGATGAAGAAGCTCATCACGTACAGTATGAGACCGATCAGGAACACCACGCCGGCAACCTCGCGCATCCAGTAGAACAGAGCGACCTTGTCCTGCACCACCATGAACGCCTGCGGGGCATCGCTGTAACGCTGCAGCCAGACCTGCAATACACCGGCCGCCGTCAGGAACAAGGTGATGAACACCATCGACACCGTCATCAACCAGAACGACCACATCTCCAGCACCTGCGACTTCTCGCTGTTGGCCGCGGCCCGTCCGCGCATCATCGGCATGGCGTAGGAGATCATGGTCAGCACGATCATCACATAGGCGCCATAGAAGGCCATGTGGCCGTGCGCCGCCGTGATCTGCGTGCCGTGCGTGTAGAAGTTCACCGGTGCGAGCGTGTGCATGAAGCCCCACACGCCGGCGCCGAGGAAGGCCATCACCGCCGTACCCAAGGCCCACAGCATCGCCGCCTTGTTGGGATGGTTACGCCGACGGCGGTTCACCATGTTGAAGGCAAATACCGTCATCATGAAGAACGGAATCGGCTCCAGCGCGGAGAACACCGAACCCCACCACTGCCAATACTCCGGCGTACCGATCCAGTAATAGTGATGGCCGGTACCGATGATGCCGGTGATCAAGGCCATGGCGATGATCACGTACAGCCACTTCTCGATCACCTCACGGTCGACGCCGGTGATCTTGATCAGCACAAAGGCGAGGATCGAGGCCATGATCAATTCCCATACGCCTTCCACCCACAGATGCACCACCCACCACCAGTAGAACTTGTCCTTGACCAGATTCTCCGGGTTATAGAAGGAGAACAGGAAGAACACCGCCAGACCCACCAGCCCGACCAGCAGCACCAGACTCACGCTGGTCTTGCGACCCTTGAGGATGGTCATGCCGATGTTGAAAATGAAACCCAGGGCGACGATCACGATACCGATTTTGGTAATGGTCGGCTGCTCCAGGAACTCACGGCCCATGGTTGGCAGTAGATCGTTGCCCGTCATCTGCGCGAGACTGGCATAGGGCACCAGCAGATAGCCAAGCACCGTCAGTGCACCTGCGACCAGAAATATCCAGAACAGTGCCAGCGCCAATTTCGGACTGTGCAACTCCCGCTCCGATTCTTCCGGCACCAGGTAGTACGCCGAACCCATGAAGCCGAACAGCAGCCACACGATCAGCAGGTTGGTGTGCACCATGCGCGCCACGTTGAAGGGTATCTCCGGAAACAGGAAATCCCCCATCACATATTGCAGGCCCATGATCAGACCGAACAGAATCTGACCGATGAACAGGCCGATGGCGGCGATAAAGTACGGCTTGGCGACCGCTTGCGATTGATATTGCATGACCAGTTCCCCCTTAGCCTTCGATGTTCGGTGGCCAGCCAGCCGCATTGATCTCAGAGCTGTACTTCAGGAACGCGACAATGGCATCGAGTTCCTCTTCGCTGAGATTGAATTGTGGCATCTGCCGACGTCCGGGCGTGCCGGTCGGCTGGATCTTGATCCAGGTCTTGATGAAGTCAGGACCGCGCCGCTTATACACATTGCCCAGCTCCGGCCCGAAATATGCGCCTTCGCCCAGCAGCGTGTGACAACCGATGCAGTTGTTCACCTCCCAGACCTTCTTACCCAGTACGACCTGGGGCGTGAGTGCCTCGCTATTATCGAGAGCGGGAAGCGCCTTATTGGTGTCGAAAGCCAGCGCCAGGAACAGCAGGACAAAGAACATGCTTCCACCGTAGAAGATGTTGCGTGCCGTGGACTTGGTAAACGTACCGCTCATACACGATCCTCCTTGGGACAGGTATACCCGGACGCCCCGGGCCCACTTACCGATTTCTTCGCGGTAGCGTAGAAATACCGCAGCGCACCCATCACGCTCCTTGATGTACATCAAGCGGGATAGGTCAGATTGGGTGGGATACCAGGAGGAGGCAGCACAGGCGGTATGACTTCGAGCGGATAGCGCCTCCGGCATTGCACCGTGGAGGCCATCGTGCCCGGCCCGAAGCAGACTAGCGGCGCGCGGCGTATGCGTGGCGCAGCGACGCGGCAATCACCATAGAGTTCAGCCATTCTCTGCAGCGGACGTTCGCCGAAAAATCATCGACTGGTGGAATCGATCGATTGCAACCCCTCGCATCTCGTCGACAGAGAAGGCTGGTCAGCTAAATTTACGAATGAAGGCGGATGCTGGAACGTAGCGAAAGCCAGCGCTTACCAGCGCTGCGCTAGATCTCTGTAAATAAGCTGCAACAGCTCCTTTAACGTTTAATGAGCATACCTCTTAACGAGATCGTCAACCGCAGCGGCATACCCTTTTTCCTTTAATACAGCTACCTGCGCTTGGTCAGAGGACACGCGCGAATAGCGCCCACTTGAATCAACATCCTCGAAAGCCTCTGGCGTGAACATCTCCCACTGACCGGTCTTTACATCGACAACCGCCAACTTAAGCCTAATCCGCATCCGTTGATTCTGGTCAGGAAGGATCCCGCCGACGAAGGGAACCCACGACACGGCCTTTGTAGCAAGATTCTCGGTACCGGTTTCGAGCACACCCCAATACACGACAAGCTTCTCTGCTCCTCCGCGTGCAGCCGCGAGGCGGAGCGACCTCGAATAATTGTTGGCTGATGAATCGGCTTGATGTGGAACGCCTGTAAATACAGCAACGTTGTAGTATTTCTCCAGGCTTTTCACCATTGGATCATCGGGGATCATTGCACCGGACTGGATTAGCATGATGGTTGACCCTTTCGCTATCGCGAAACGCTGCTTCGTGGCAAGTGCGGATGCAATTTCCGACTCTGTAACCGCCGCATTTGGATCAATACCAAGAACGTTGAACTCGGATAACTCTCCTTCATAAGAAGGATCGCTATGTTTCGAATACCCCCTGTCAGAGTCGGCGTAGTACCCGGAATTCGAAATTGACCGACTGCCGCAACCAGCCAGCAGAATTGAAAGCACAATTAATAAGATTGACGTGCGATGCATTGTTTAGTCCTCATTGTCGTTCTAGTACATACATTTTTGAACGCTAATGTGAGTGTCAGGCGCGCGCTCAAGCGTAGCCTGCACCCTCTTGTTGGCCATCCGCGTTGAATGCTTCATGGAACGTGACGGTACCCTGCGGCAATGTCCGTCAAAAGACAGCGCGAAGAAGACCTCCTGTGGTACTCCCTCATGCACGAATCCCGGCATGTTCTTGAACCCGAATTTCCTGTAGTAATCCGGATGCCCCACAAGACAGCATCCTTGAGCATTCAGGCCTTTCAACCGTGACAACCCTTCCTCTATCAGGGCCTTGCCAATGCCCTGTCGCTGGTACTCCGGCAACACCGAGACAGGTCCAAGTCCGTACCAGTTCGTGGTGCCGTCCGAAATGGTCACGGGCGAGAAGGCGATATGCCCTACCACTTGGCCATTAACCTCTGCGACCAGCGATACGGTTAGGGACTTGGCGGAGCGTAGCGCCGCGATGATGAACTGCTCTGTGTGATTGCTGATCTCCAGAGTCTTGAATGCGGAGACTGTCACATCCCTGATCGCGCCAACATCAGCGTCTGTCTCGCACCTGATAACGATCTTTGGATTCATGGATTTCTCGTTACTTCTCTATCGGCCAGCGCCCAAGCTCACCCAACCCCGCAGCGAAGCTGAGGCGTGGGGGTCGGGTGTAACGCCTTGTAGGGTGTAGCCGTCACTCTGGTTCCGTTTCGCTCTCATGATGACGGGAGCCACGCCTTGTTGAGATTGCAAGATCAATTGCATCGTTGTCTGTAATGTTGCTCTCAGGAAATGCCGACCGTTGCTTTTGAGGCCGCAGGAACTCACGGCGGAGAGCGATGACAATTGCGGCGCCAATGATGGGCAGTAGCCAAACCAGAACAAGCTGTGCTCGCTTTTGCGACACTTCGAGGTCTTCTGCGCTATGCAGAAGCCACGTTGCCACAACGTTGGCCGCGAGAGCGACTAGGCCAGAAATAATGATGATAGTGACCACGCGTCTGTTACGCTCAACGATTGAGCCATGCGGCGGCGAAGCCGTCCGTCATGGGCGACGTGTTATGCCTTTTCTGCATGCTGAATTGCCTCTTTATCCGTAAGTTCATGCCCAACCCAGACAACAACTTTACGCGCGCCAGCTCCAGCCGCCAATTCCTTGAGCACTCTTTCTTCCACCTGCGACAACCCACCTTCAATCTTTTCCAATGGGTGAATCACGACAGCAGGACTTGGAGAGAACCACTTCCCTGAAAATATATCTTTGAATCCTTTTCTAAGTGCTCGGTCTGCAGCCATGAATTGGCCAATCAATAAACGATTCGTTGAAAATGGTTCTGATGAAATGACTGTAATCGGCACTTCACCCTCTTCTAACAGTTTCAAGACGAAACGGTTTTCATATACCTTAACGTAAACATATTTATATAAAATATTCTGCAACATTAGTTCTTAGAGGGCATAACATAGTATTAGGTGGATTACGCAGTATTGGTAATAGTGCGTAATCCGCCAAGCGTATGTACGATAGAAGTGGTTTGGTAATTCGGGGATTTTCATCTCACTGATTCGCCGGTTTGTTATTATGCTAATCAGCATCGTCCAGGCCAATCATAAATGCAATAGGCGGCCTGATGACGAATATCTACGGACGCCAGTGGGATCATTGCATGCACTAGCGCCATCTTCGTGCAAGCACCCATGCCGCAAACGGATCCAAGCTACTTCATCCCAGCGAGCTTGCCGAGGTCCATCTTCGACATCAATTCGTGCAGAACGGTATTGTCCTGAATATTGTCGCCTTCGATAGTGACGAAGAAGCGCTTATTCACCGCTACCGCAAGTTCGCCGCGCTTGGAGGTCTCATCCCGCTTCTCGAACCCCGGGTATGTGCCGATCATCGTGGATTTCTCGTATCCCTCGGAGGTTTCCTTCTCGTAGCCCGCCGCCATCATCATGGCGTAAGGCATGAAGAAGAGCTGGCTGAAGCCCGAATCGACCACTTTCACCGTGACTCTCGCTTCACCTTTGGTGTAGGTGACCTCGGCTTGGGACATGGCGATGGGTGCGGTCATCTTCTCGCCGGTCGGTTTTCCTTTCTCCCATCCGTCAAGTTCCGGCAGTACGGTGTACAACTCGCGGAAACTGACGGGTTCGACGGGCGCAGGGTTATCACCGCCCTGACCGGTCATTTGTTTGGCCATATCCTGCATGCCTTTGGCCACCTCCTCCATGCCTTTAGCCATCTCCGTAACACCGCCCTCCGGCTCGGCGACCTGCTTTGCGACGTCCTTGGCCGCCTGTTCGCTGCTTTTTCGGCCTGTTCTTCCTTATTGTCGCTGCACGATGTAATTGAGAGCACGAATGCCATGATTAATAGAAGCGTGCTGAAGTTGCGCATTATTGATCTCCGTTACGAGGCATGGGAAGTAATGGCGGCAGACGATGCTTGCTGGTCGTCTGATATGTTGATTATAGAATATGAATAGGGATCGTGACGCAGATGCAATTGCGCCTAGACCACTTCATAGGTGGCAGCATGCATCGATGCTGCTCCTGCCTTCAGCAGGACTATGCACTGTCAATAACTGTCCAATAGTGCGTCATGCACAAATCGCAAAGCTCGGGCATTTGCACATCCATAGGGCGGGCACATGCATGTTGCGTTCTGTTGCCCCATCACCACGGCAGCCACGGCCACTAATTGGCATAGTAATTGCTATCGCCATAGTTCCGCGGTTCGTGCGTCGAATCGCTGACACCTCACGCTTGGATGTAACCAACTTTAATACAGGGAGTTTCAATGCAACCTATATCAACTCAGTCGATTCGTAGCCTAATCGGCGCTGTGGCCCTGATTTGTGCTGCTGGCACGGCACAGGCATCTACAGTCGTATTCGAAACGACAGGCTTCTTCACGGGGACTGTTCCCGGCTTCGCCAATCCATCCTTTACCATCTCTACTGGAGGTAACTACTTGGCGACGCTCTCCGATCTGAGCTTCGGCCCACTGGGCTTTTCGACGTTGTTAATGTCGGTCAGTACTTCGACTAGCATTCTGGCAAACACATCGTCTCCAGGGAGTTTCAGCTTCACGGCCAGTCCCGGCAATTACTTCGCGAATGTGGTCGGTCTACCGACAGGTCTGGGAGGTATTTTTGGCATCCAGATATCACAGGTTCCCGTCCCCGCCGCAGCCTATCTACTCGGCTCTGGCTTAATCGGATTGTTATCTATTGCCCGAAGGCGCGATGCAGACTGACTGTTTCTTGATGATAAAAATGGCGGCCATTGGTCGCTGTTTTTTTTGCTGTTGAGGCAGTACTCGGTAAAACCTATTAGAGCAGTATCTTTGCCAGCCGCCAGTAGCCGTTGAGCAGCGTCGACAACCCGCCTGCGAGCGCGCGTTGCAATCGCGACTGGAGCAAGCCTTCCGAATACGGAATGCGCCCGCCACTGAGAATGTCTGCGTCCGTGATCTTGCGCGAGCGACGCATGCGCCGACGGCGTTCTGCTATGTCGCCACGATGACACCAGAGCCAGCTCCAAGCGCGCGCCCACTCGGCAGACCAGCCGCGTCGCAGACAATAGGCGAGGCTGGCCAGTTCATAGAGCAGCAGCGCCGGGCTCAGGACGATCAACGTGCGCCATCGATAATGAATGAACACGGTCAGCAGACGGTTGCGCATCGTCAGGTAGGCGCGACGAAGCGGATAGTCGCCGCTCCCGCGGAACGAGAGTCCCGGCGTGCCCGTGCCGCGGTCGTGCGCAACGATGGCCCGCGACTCGAACACGAAGCGGTGGCCCATGCCGCGCAGCCGCAGGCTGAATTCCAGATCTTCCAGATAAAAAAAATACAGCGCGTCGAAGCTACCCGCGTCCAGTACCGCCTGCCGGTCCAAGAGATAGCAGGCGCCGATCGCGCTATTGACCTCGACTCGTTCCTCGCGTGCGGTGTCTACGGGTGTCGCCGCATGTCGCAATGACATCACACCCAGGAAGTGGTTTTCGGCGCCGTCCGTTTGCACAAGCTTGCCATCCGGAAGCAGAACGATGCGCGGGCAGGTGACCGTCGCCTGCTCGGCTTGCTGAGCGCGGAGCAAAGCCTCGGTGCAGTCGGGGCGTAAATAGATGTCGTTGTCGATCAGCACGACGTAGCGGGAACGCGCGGCCGCGAGTCCCGCATTGCGCGCCGCCGGCAGACCACGATTTTCCCCCAAGTGCAGCGAACGCACATCGGGGTAGCGGCTTTCGACAGCATGCAGGCTGTCGTCCGTCGATCCATTGTCAACGATGATGATTTCGCACAGTGCTACGGTCTGAGCAGCCAACGCATCGACACAGCTGAGTAGTTTGCGCCCACCGTTGAAATTGATGACGACGGCGGAGACGTCGACGGGCTCGCTCATGCCTTTGCCACCAGGTCTTGCAGGATAGTCTCGATCTTGCGTGCCGATGCTTCCCAACTCAGCGTCGCCTTGGCGACCGCGTGTGCGGTGTCGCCCAGCCGGCGCGCCAGTGCCGGGTCATCGAGCAGGACGAGAATGGCCCGAGCGAATGCCTGCGGATCGGCTTGCTCCACGATCAAACCCGACGTTGCATGCTCAAGATGCCGGGCGGAACCGGCGAACGAGACGATCGGGCAACGGGCCGCCATGTAATTGAGCAGCTTCTGCGGCACGCCGTCGCACTCCGCGCGCGGGTTCAGTGCGACATCGGCGTTGGCCAGGGTGTCAGGGAGTTCCGCGAAGGCCTCCGGGATGAGCCTGATCCGGTCGCGAATGCCGAGCTTTTCCGCCAGCCCCTCGTACGGCTGAAACGTATCGCCGCTGACGATGTGCAACAGCGTATCGTCGCGTTCACGGCAGACCGCGGCGAAGGCGGCAAGCATCAGATCGATGCCCTGATAGGGTGCGAGATTGCCGGTGAAGATCAATATCTTTTCGGTGCGGACATGTTCGGCGGCGGTGCCCGAGGCGAGATAGTCGAGTTCGACGCCGTTCGGGATCACGGCGATGTCGTGGGCCTTCACGGCCTGTAGCGCGACGAGCGTATCGCGGATTTCCTGACTGACACCCACGACATGTGAGGCACGGCGCGGCAGGTGCCGATCGATGAATCGACCCAGGTTCGTCTTGAGTCCTCGCGGCATGCCCAGCGTATAGGACGGCAACTCCGTGCCGAGCAGTGTATGGGCGTCGAAGACAATCGGCAGTTTACGGCTGCGCCGCGCCAGCAACGCCACTAACAGCCCTTCGAAATGGTGGGCATGGATGATCTCGATCGCTTCCCTGTCGATCACTTCACGCAGCTTCGCGGCGAGATACAAATCGACGGCCAGCTTGCGGTAACTCGGACCTGCCTGCAGCCGTGAATACCAGCTCAGCGCTTTGATCCGATGCAGGTGGAAGCCGTGTGGCACCTGTTGCTGACCGAGATGATAGGCGACGACATGAACCTCATGACCCAACTCGTGCAGCGCTTCCGAGAGCGGAATATCCGGATCGGCGTGCCCCGCGCCGCCGGCAGCGGACAGGCCGCGACGACAGCGACGCGCAGCCGGCGGCTCGCATTCATGGCTGCAACTCGGGTGACATGACCGAATCTGCGTGTGCGCCGAGCAAATATTTTTGTAATTTCATAAATTCTATTTTTAGGGTCTTATCAAAGTATTTTCTTTGCCGAGCATGCCCAGGTGGGCCGGTTTCCGATGAACATCTCCCTGAAAAATGGTTCAATCCTCGCTGGGTTCCAACAAACGCTCACATCAGGTCGTGATTGCTCGCGGGTACGGTCACCCGCACGCCGAATGCCGATCCCACCCCAAGGACTTAAAGTGTGCGGGCGTCTTAAGAACATTGCTATGATTTCTCCATGATGCATGAAAAAGAAAATATTTCTGATACTTGCTCAGTCGCGTTCCAGGACGCAATTACCGCGCGCCTTGCTCCACAGCCACGCCTGCAACATTGGCAAAACAAGGCACCGGTGAAGCGGATTGGGATCTTTACAGCTGATTTAATGACATACGGCGGCGGCTCGCGGAAAGGCTGCCTGCTGGCCGAGCGTCTGTCCCGCCGTTATGAAGTATGGCTGATCTCGCGCGACCGCCCCGACGTGCAAGCGCTCGGCCGCAGCTACGGTGTATCCCTCGCGGACGTTCGATTCCATTGCCTGGAGGCGGACAGCGCGCGGCGTTTCTCGGGCTGGGATGCCGTGGCACGGCTCTTCCCCCGTCAGGTCAGGTCCATTCTGGAGCAGTTCGTGCCGTATCGGCGCCTGCGCAACCTTGAACTGGATCTTTTTATCCACAACACGAGTTCGCACTACATGAAGGCGCCTGCGCCGCGAGGGATATTCATGTGCATGTTCCCTTGGCCGATGGCCGAGTTCCCGCGTCCGCGCTGGTGCCGGCTCCCGCTGCTGAGGCAATTTATCGACTATGGCCTCGCGCACACCCTGGATCGCTACCGTCATGCGCACGAAACTTACGATCTGATCACCGCGAACTCGGAATTCACCGCTACCTGGATCAAGCGCCTCTGGAACAGGGACGCTCAAGTGGTTTACTCAGCGACCGAGCTGACCCCGCCGGCACCCCGCGCTAAGGAGAAGATCATTCTGATGGTCGGGCGGTACAACCCCGACAAGAAGCAGGATGTACTCATCGAAGCTTTCCGATCGATGTGCGAGTTGCACGAATCCGGCTGGGAGTTACACCTTGCGGGCAAGATCAATGCGGGTGACTGGTCTCGCCGCTATCACGACAAGCTGGTGGAGCACGCGCACGGTCTTCCGGTGGTCTTTCACTACGATCTCTCCATAGGGGAGCTACGCGAGCTGTATGGGCGCAGCGCGATCTACTGGCACGCCAAGGGCTTCGGTATCCCGGAAGACCAGCCTCAGCGCATGGAGCATTTCGGCAACACGCCGCTTGAGGCAATGTCTGCCGGGTGCGTACCTGTGGTGATGGACGCAGGAGGCCTGCGCGAAACCGTTCAGCATGGTATCAATGGATTTCGTTGGACGAGAATCGAGGAACTGCACGAATACACGTTGCGTTTCGCCCGCAACCCGGAGCTGCTGGCGAAGTTCCGGACGCGTGCGATGCAGATCGATCCGCGTTTCGGCGTGGAGCCGTTCCTGCGCGCCGTAGAGGTGATCGTCAAGGATGTGCTGGATCTTGAGCCATGCGCGACCTGCGCAGGCAACCCCGGATGCAACGAGCCGATCCCCCAAAGTCTTGTAGTGTGGGCACCATAAAAACCTTGCTATGATTCCCCTATGACGCATGAAAAGAAAAAGTTTCTGATACTTGCTCAGTCGCGTTCCGGGACGCAATTGCTGCGCACGTTGCTCCACAGCCACCCCGATATACATTGCGACGGCGAGTTGTTGCACAAGAACCTTGAGTACACCCGGTTTCGCTGGCTGCGCGAGCTCTCAAGGGTATATCCGGAGCCTCTCCTGCAACACTGGCAAAACAAGAAGTCCGCACCGGTGTTTGGCTTTAATCTTATGTTCTATCACATGCTGCTTCCAAAACCGACCTTGCGGCGCTTGGTGAACTCAAACTGGCATGTCATCCATCTGCTGCGTGAAGACCTGCTGCAAATAGCGCTGTCGTACCTGATTGCGAGCCGGTCTGGTGAATGGCATCGCCAGGCAGGCGGCAGGGCTCCCGAACACACCTTCACCATTGCGCCGGCAGAGCTGGAACGGGAGCTGATCAAGCGCAGCAAATGGCGTGCATTCGAAATCGAACTCGTGAGAGGGATTCCGCACCAAGCAGTCCTCTACGAGCGCGATCTGCTCGACAGCGAACACTGGCAATCGACCTGTGATGCCATATTCGGGGAACTGCAGGTCGATTCCTCACCGGTAAGCTCTTCGTTTCGAAAGAGCGATCACAGAGGCCCCAGCAATAATAGAAAATTTTTCGGAACTGCGGGCCTGGCTGTTGAACTCACCCTTTCACCCGCTCCTGAACACAGCGACGCAAAACTGAGGCGGCTGATTGTGGTTCGCGCGGTAACGCCATGCTGCACTACAAGGCAACGTCGCAGGAGTTACACGCTGGCAGTGGCTTGCCATCCAAGTCAGGCAAGGGATGTCCTAACAGGGCCGCCGCTGTAGGCGCGAGGTCCATGATCGATGCCGGCATGGCCTGCGCCTGCTGGACCACCGCAGGGCCGGCAAAGCAATACAGGCCGTTGGCAATGTGTCCGCCAGTGCGAATCCTTGGAGCGGGCAAGCGGAATTTACCAATCAGTTTTGACGCGGCACCGTAAATGGGACGATCTCGCTTCCACATCACAAACAGGTCCGGCAGGCGATCGCTGTGCGGACCCGGGTAGATGTCGGCACTGGAAAGCACGGCATCAACCAGTGGCGCACCCGATTCGGGATCTACCAATTCGAGGAAGGCATCCACCAGGTAAGCGCGCAGGGCATCGCAGTCCGCACCGGGGTGGACCATACCATTGGGTTCCCGACCGGCCATATTGAAACGAATGGCGCCGCTTTGTTCGCCATTCGGCAGCGGGTAGAACAGACGGATTCTGCGTGAACCGACTTCGTTGTTCTTGCCGCGCAAGCGACGTAAGACCGCCAGCGCGAGTTCCAACGACTGACGTTTGACACGTCGCGCCTTGGAAAGGCGTTTGAATTCGAGTCGGCGCAGGATCTCGTCGAACAGAAAGTTGCCGGTATAGTTCGACGCCATTCCCAGATCCGAAAAGACGATGACGTTGCTGTCGGGGCCTGCGGTTTCCAGCAGAGTTCCGATCGCCGTGTCCAGCCGCGTGAAAATGTCTTTGATAGAATTGCCATATCGCAACGCGAACGCAGGTGAGTAGGCCGGGTTCGCTGTGTCGAGCAGATGCCAGAATTTGTGGCTGACACAATGCGCTTCTTTGAAAACGACCAGAAACATATCCCATCTGCCCTGCTTCAGCAGTTCCTGTGCGTACGTCAGCTTGTCGTCCACGCTTCTGGCAAGTATGCCGATAAATTCATCGTAGTTTTCCTCGGCGAGTGCCATCGCATCACAAAGCCACGGCCGTTGACTGAGGCAGTCCGTACCGTCCTCGCCAAAGCGCGACAGCAGTTCTGCGCTGATTTCGTCCGGCAGCGATTGCGTCGGGCGATCCCGCCCGTGGACCCGCCAGTCGGTAACGTGAATGCCATTGATGTGCCGCGACAGCGGGTCTTCGGCACGTCGATCACGGCGACCCGTTTGCCCGCAGCACTGAGCGCATCCCAGAACGGCGGATACTGCAGGTGATTTTCCTGCCAATAGGGGCTGCGGTAGGAACCGGGTTCGATGGCGTGAAAAAAATATCGCCCATGCCGCGCAGGCGAGACGCCGGTATAGAAAGATGCCCAGGTTGCGTCGTCGGCAAGCGCCAGCGGGCTGTGCAACGGACCCCATGAACCCCGCTCACGGAGGGACTGCAGCACGGGGAGATCTCCGGAGTCGATCCATTGCTGCAGCAGTGCAGGATCGGCGCAGTCCAGGCCAATGAGCAGCAGTTTGGTCGCGGAGGGTGGCAACGTTTAGGCCTTCGATCGAGTGACTGGCAGCAGCAGCGGCGCTACCGTGTCCATCGGGTCACCCTGCTTGAGTTCGGAATATACGATGGGGCTACCTTCGCGGTAACGTGCGTCGGCGTTGAAATAGTGAATGGCCAGCGCCCGACGTTTGCCGCTGGTGCGATTGGGCGGCGAGCAGTGCCAGGTTTTCTGATCATGGAAATGCACATGGCCAGCCCGCAAGGGACACGCGACGCGCCGGACCCAGTGTCCCTTGTAGCGTAGCCAGATGCGGGAAAGATTCAGGGCCCATGCATTGGTCGCGATATCCGAGACGTCGTCCCAGAGATGTGATTCCGGCACCATCGTCATCGCGCCGTTGTCCTCGGTGGCATCGTCGAGTGGAATCCAGGCAGTCAGGGCCGTGTACGGCATAATGAAGGGAAAACTTGCCATGTCGCGATGCCAGCCGTTGGTGCCGCCACAATCCGCGGGCTTGTACTGGATCTGGTCGAGCAGTAACCGCAACTGCTTGCAGCCACTGATGGCCGTCAGCATGGCAGTCAGTCGCGGATCGGTGACCAAATCATGGAAGGCTTCGCTGTGGTTACGCAGGTTGTAGATCTTGTAGTATTCACGGCCGTCGCGTTGCTCTATCCGTTCGTAGTGGACACCTGCATCTGGGTTGTCACGCTCGGCAAAGATCCGGTCGAACTCCCGGCGCAGAACGTCAGCCGCACGGAGTCGATCAGCGGACCGCCACTGACGAAGCCGTCGCGCTGATACTGCTGCCGGCAGGCCTCTTCGCTTTCGGCGCTGCGACAAAACGTTGCCCGGTGATGCGTCGTATGCCACGTCTGAAGCGGCTACGGCCTTCAAGAATCAGGTGGCGGAAAGTCCGGGCTGAAATCCTGTCTGGCGAATGCTGTGCATCCATTATGTGGTCACTCCCCGCTGTTGCGTTTGCGCTCGATAGTATTCTTCAAGGTCCGGAGAAAGTCGGTCCTGTTCTGCTCCCTGTTATTCGTCAGGTTGTGTTCGTGGCGCCGGTACAGCTGAACCACGTCCTCGTGCAGCACGGTTGCGATACCCGTTTCCTTAGCCCTCAGGAACCAGTCGACGTCCTCGTTGAATGCCAGGGATTCATCGAGATAGCCGACGCTATCGAAAACTAGTTTGCGCATGATGGCGCTGCCCAGACTGAGCGCCGGCCAGGCCGCGCCAACATTTTCCCAGCTTGATTCGCCGGACCGCTCCGCGACCCGGTGAATTCTCTGGGTGTGGCCGCGGACCATTTGCAACGACGGATCCGCCTGCAACATCTGCAGCTGCAGGCTGAGTGTGTGTTCCAACCAGAGGTCGTCGGCGTCGAGAAAGGCGATCACGCTGCCTGTCGCCATTTTGATTCCTCGGTTGCGCGCCGCTGCCGCTCCCAGGTTCGGCTGTTGCACATACCGGACCGTGTCGCCGAAACCGGTCACGATGTCTGCCGTACGATCCGTTGAGCCATCATCAACGACGACAATTTCCGCTGCACCCCAGTCCTGGCGCTGGATGCTTTGAATGGCCTCGCGCAGAAAGGCCTCGCCATTATGGACCGGCACAACAACACTCACGCTGAACTGCTCGAACTTTGTCGCCATCATTTACTCCTGGCGCACGAAGCTGTTGCTATAGGTAATTGATGGATCCAGAGCGGGCGCAAGCAGGACATCACTGTCCATGGGCACCGCCGCCGGCTGTCCCGCGTTTGCGATCCAGCATCTTCTTGACCAAGCGCAGCGGATTGAGCTCGTTCTGGCTTCGACCGCTGGTCATGTTGGCGCCGTGACGCCGCACGTGCAGGGTGACTTCCTTGAGTCTGCGCCTGGGCAGGTTTGCGTGTGCGGCACGCGCATACCAGTCCGTGTCTTCGCCGAACCGCAGCTCTTCGTCGAAAAGGCCAACTGTCTCGAACGCGGACCGTCTATATAGACCGGAGCCGATGTAATGCGGAAACGCTTCCTCGGGACCGCCAACGCATTCGTAGTCGTTCGCATCCGGATTGAAACGCATCATCTGGGCATGACCATAGACGACCTGCTCGGCTCCAGATGTGATCTCTTCCAGCAGCAGTTTGAGATTACCCTCAGGCCAGCAGTCATCGACATCGAGGAAGGCTATGAATTCACCGGCGGCGTCGCGGATGCCAATGTTGCGCGCGGCTGCCGGCCCCCGGTTCTGCACCTGGCGATAGTAGCGAATATCGGCTGACAGCGACTCGATGAGCTGCTGCGTGCCGTCGACGGACCCGTCGTCCACCACGATGATTTCCAGCGCCGGGTAGCCCTGCGCCAGCACCGATTCGATCGCCCCCCGGATGAAGTTCTCGCCGTTGTAAGTCGGGATGATGATGGATATGAGTGGCAGGTCTTCGTTCACGTTGTTGTCCGCTGCCACGTCGGGTGTCGGCTGCTCGGGCTGCCGCTCGAGGAAAGTCGCTATCGCTGCCGGAATCTGGCGCAAATCGCGACCCAGCTCAATATAGAAGCCCGGCAACGAGCGCGACAGCCGGTGTCAGGAATTCGTAGGTCGGACGTCCGGCATAGGGCAGCTGCGACAGCGTCGTGAATGCGGCGGCACGCTGCGTAACAGAGGGTGCCGCCGTGCTGAAACCGGTAAACGTCTGATCCTGTATACGCGGCACCAGGATCGCGCGCAGTGGCAACTCTGTGCGTATCTGCTGTGCAGCGACGTCCTGCAGAAACATGACCGCTTTCTCTTCATCGAGCGCATGCTCGTTGCTGACGTGCGTGGCGAATTCCGGCAGGTTGCCCACTTGATCGGCGTTGAGCTTGGCCGTTGAGTACAGCGAATAAACGGTGGGTTCCGGTTCCAGACCCACCACCACGTAGTCGTCGCCGAGGTAATACAGTCCGCCGCGCAAAGCCGCCAGCGAGGTTGTTGATTTACCGCTCCCGCTCCTGCCGGTGATCAGCACGGCGCCAGCTTCAGTACCCACTGCAGCGGCATGAATCAACTGCTTGCCGCGCAGTTCCATGCACCAGTGAAAGATGGTGCGCAGCGGCGAAGCCGGCACCCAGAACGGCAAATTGTCTGCGCAATTGACCCAGTAGATCGCCTGCCGGCGCTCCATGTCCATCATGCAAATCGCGTTTTCGACCCAGTGAAAGGAGGTTCTGAAGCGCTCGCTGTTGAAACCCCAGATATCGCCCCGATTGGTAAATCGGTTCCAGCCGCATTCGATCAGCGGCATCTCGACACCCGTGGTCGTACTGTCCCAGACGCATACTGTGAATTCGGTATCGGGCTGCGCTGCAATGCGGAGATGTTCCAAGGCGTCGGTCAACACACCCATCAGCCTGTCGCCAGCGAAGCGGATGCGAAGCGTGTGGCCGGCCAGAGTAAAAAAGTGTTCGTCAATCGAGACCGCCGCGCCAGCCTGTTCAAACGCGTGTAATGCGCTGGCGAAAAATTCCTGCTGTTCTGCCTCGGTTTTGGGGGTGCTGTCCTGCATTACGTGACCTCAGGTTGCCTGCAATAATTCCTGCTGTTCGACCAATATGCCGTCCTTCAATTGGTGGACACGGTCTGCGATCGCCCTGCGGCAGGCGACGCTTGCAGCAGCGGTTGCGCGACCTGCTGCTCGAACCGGCCGTCACGCTGGACGGGCATCGGGTGCAGCTCAACGCCAACATCGAGCAGGCCGCCGATGTCGAACAGGTCAAGGCCAACGGCGCGGAAGGCGTGGGCCTGTTCCGAACCGAATACCTGTTCCTGAACCGCGAGACACTTGCCCGGCGAAGAGCAGCAATACCTGGACTATCGCGCGACTGCCGCCGCCCTCAAGCCGATGCCGGTCGTCATCCGCACGCTGGATTTGGGAGGCGACAAGTTCCTGGCCCACATGCAGATGCCAGCCGAACTTAACCCTTTCCTCGGCTGGCGCGCGATCCGCATCTCCTTGCAGGAGCAGGACATCTTCCGGGCGCAACTCCGCGCGATTCTGCGCGCGAGCGTCGAAGGCAACCTCAAGATGATGTACCCGATGATCTCGGGCCTGGACGAGCTGAAGCAGGCCAATGCGCTGCTCGAGGAATACAAGGCCGAGCTGCGCCAGGAGAACATCCCCTTCGACGAGCACCTCGAGGTCGGCGCAATGATCGAAACCCCCTCCGCCGCCATGGTGGCGGACTCGCTGGCGAAGCACGTGAAGTTCTTCAGCATCGGCACCAATGATTTGATCCAGTACTCCCTGGCCGTGGACCGCATGAACGAGAAGATCGCCCACCTCTATGAGCCGACGCATCCGGCCATTGTGCGGCTGATCAAGATCACCGTGGACGCCGCGCACAAGCAAAAGGTTCGGGTCAGCGTCTGCGGCGAGATGGCCGGCGACCCGGTGCTGGCGCCCTTGCTGCTGGGGCTGGGTGTGGATGAATTGAGCGCCGCGCCATCGCTGGTGCCCCGGTGAAATTCCTCATCCGCCGTCTGAAGCTGAGCGAGGCGCAGGAGCTGGCGGCCTTTGCGCTGGAGTGCGAGTCCGCGTCGGAGATCCTGGCCCGCTGCCAGGAGTTGGCCCGGCGGATCGCGCCGGGTCTGCTGGAAAACAAGTAAGTTACAGGGTTGCATGATTTAATATGATAGAAGCATGAAAGTCATTATACTCGCGGCAGGTTACGCCACTCGTCTTTATCCCCTCACGCTCACGCAGCCCAAGCCGCTGCTGCCGGTCGCCGGCAAGCCGATGATCGAGTACGTCCTCGACAACCTCGCGCCCATCGGCGGCATTGACCGCATTTACGTCGTCACCAACGCCAAGTTCGCCGGGCACTTCCAGCAATGGTCGGAGGACTACTGCGCGACCAAGGCCAAGCTCAACTTCACCATCGTCAACGACCGCTCGACCGACGACACCAACAAGCTGGGGGCCATCGGCGACATCCGTTACGTCCTCAAGACGCCAGAACGTCGCGGACGACATCATCGTCGTCGCGGGCGACAACCTGTTCAGCGACAAGCTGCCGGACTTTGGCCGGTTTTGCCGGGAGAAGAACGCCCCAGTGCTGGCCGTCTATGACGTGGGCGACCTGGAGCAGATCAAGAAATACAACGCCATCAATCTGGACGGCGAAGGACGCATCACCTTCTTCGAGGAGAAGCCGAAGAACCCGACCAGCACCCTGACCGGCATCGCGCTTTACTTCTATCCCAAGTCCACGCTGCCGCTGATCGAGCAATACGTCGCCGAAGGCAATAACCCGGACCAACCCGGGCGCCTCGTCCAATGGCTCTACCCGCGCGTGCCGGTCTATACGTGGAAGGTCCCCGGCCTCTGGTACAACATTGGGTCAAAGGAAACGCTCGAAGAAGCGAACCGGATTTTTGCCGAGCACTGACCCTTGAGTAGCCGCATGCCCGGAAAAGCGCAGCCGTTGAGACTGCGCGCCGTGCTGCTCAGCAAATGTGCTGTTGCCTGAGGTCGCGAATGCGGTCGCGCAGCTTGGCAGCGCGCTCGAAATCCTGCTTCTCGATCGCGCGGCGCAGTTGATGTTCCAATTGCTCCAGCTCCGACAGGGGCCGGTTCTTCTGGACTTGCGACTCCAGCTCCCGCAAGGCCATGACCGACCGCTCCCGCTCAAACTTGAACGTGTCGTCCTCCAGCTCCTCCAGCGATTCGATCTGCCGGATGGCTTCCCGGGCAACCTTGAGGGCTTCATCATAGGCGCCCTTCTCCAGCTGCCAGCATAACCGTCGCGCTGGCGTTGACGCGCAGGATATAAGGACGCCATTTCTCCAGGAACTGCTGGTCCTCCTCGCGCTGGGCGTAACGGTGCAGGAAATCGAATGCGCGCAGGTTGCGCGCGGTGTCGCGGATGGTGCGCGCCCAGTCCTTGAGCACAAAGAGCCGCACATAGCGAAAGTAGTAAAGCGTGCCCTCGTGGAAGAGTTCGCCGCATTCCTGCGGGCTCAGCTCGAAGTCGGCCTCGCGCCCGGAGAACTTGGCCTGGTTGAGGCGGTGCAGGTGATATTCCAGGGCGGATTCCATCCCGTGCGGGCGCAGGCCATCGGGCCGCCCGTCCATTTCGTATTGCTCGATGCCCAGCGGCGTGCGCACCTGAAGCAACTCGCGACCGTCATCGCCGCGGACGATGCGCGCATCGTGCTCCGGGTCGTAGGGCCAGGCCTTCAGGATCTGGCGCAGGTCAGGCGAATTATTCATATCGCTGCCTTCATTATGACCCTTTTTACGCGACATTCAATGTCATCTTACTAGGCAGCTTGCGCTGGCAGACGGCCAGCCGGCGGAAGCCGCCACGACTGGCTGCGTGAATCATGTTGATTGCGGTCCCCGGGGGTTAGTGTTGAGGCGAGTATGCCATCAACACCAGTTGCATGAACTGATTCCAGTGCTGCAGGTGGCCATCGGCCCGGTCATCCTGATTTCGGGCGTGGGCCTGCTGCTGCTGACGTTGACAAACCGTTACGGACGCACCATCGACCGCGCCCGGCATATTGTGCGCGAGCTGCGCGGAGGTGGCGGGCGCGGACCGGCAACGCCTGGAGGGGCAGATCGATATCCTCTATCGGCGGGCGCGGCTGATCCGGCTGTCAATCCTGCTGGCGGGGGTGAGCGTGCTGCTGGCGTCGGTGCTGATCATCGTGCTGTTCCTGACAGCGTGGTGGAAACTGGAGGTGGGCTTGCTGATCAGCCTGCTGTTCATCGGGTGCATGGTGTCGCTGAGCGGGTCGCTGGTGGCGTTCATCCGGGACATGAACCTGTCGCTGGGGGCGCTGAAGCTGGAGTTGGGGGAGTGGCAAGACGGAGGATTAGCGCCCGAAGGTTAAGCAACTCACGTCTCGGGCGGCGCACTTACAGAAGGTAGCAGCCGGCCGGGGCAAGATTTCAACCGGCATTCGCTGGCCCCGATGGAACAACGAGCACTTTGTCCACCCGATGCCGGTCCATATCCAGAACCTCGAAGACGTAGCCATGCGCCTCGAACGTCTCGCCTTCCCTGGGCATGTGGCCCAGGCGCTTGACCACATAGCCGGCGAGCGTCTGGTAATCCTTGTTTGCGGAGTCTTCGACGACAAGCCCGGCAGCGCCTGCTCCACGCGCACAATCTCAATCATGGCGTCAATCAGCCACGAGCCGTCCGGCCGCCGCGTGACCGCCGGCTTGGCCCGCTCATCCTGGGAGGGAAAATCCCCCACGATGGCTTCCATCACGTCGTTGAGGGTCACCAGACCCACGATGCCGCCAAACTCGTCGGCCACCAGCGCCAGATGTTTGCCGCTCTTCTTGAAGGTCTCAACCAGTTGCAGCACGTTCTGCGTCGCCGGCACAATCAGCGGCGGCACCATCAAGTCCTTGAGGTTCACGCCCGCTCCGGCCGCGAGGTTCGCGTAAATCGCTTTCACAGACACCACGCCGACGACGTGGTCGCGATTGCCTTCATAGACCGGGAAAAAGGAGTGGCCGCTGACGACAATCTTGTGCCAGACCGTTTCGTGCGGGTCGTCGCGATTCAGCCAGATGACTTTGGGGCGAGGCGTCATGATGTCGCGCACCATCAACCGGTCGAGGTCGAGCACGCTTTCGACGATGTCGCTCTCCACCTGCTGGAACGCGCCCGCCCGCAGTCCTTCCTGCATGAGCACCTTGACTTCATCCTCGCTCACCGTGGCCTCCTTCTGCGGCTTGATGGCCAGCAACCGCAGCAGGCCGTCGGTCGAAACGCTCAGGAACCTCACGAGCGGGCCGGCAATCACCGACAGCGCCTGCATCGGCTTGGCGACCAGCATGGAGATTCTTTCGGGATTGCCCAGGCCGATGCGTTTGGGCACAAGTTCACCCAGCACCAGCGAGAGATAAGTAATGGCCACGACCACGACACCCAAGCCGATGGCGTCGCTGTAAGCGCCAGCCCGGGACGCCGCCAGCGCCTTGGCGATTTCTTCGGCGATGGTCGCGCCGCCGAACGCGCCCGCCAGGATGCCCACCAGCGTGATGCCGATTTGCACGGTCGAGAGAAACCGGTTGGGGGACTCGGCCAGGGCGAGTGCCAGCTTGGCGCGGGCATTGCCCCCGTTGGCCAGTTGACGCAGCCGCGCCTTCCGGGCGGTGACGATGGCAATCTCCGTCATGGCGAACACGCCGTTGACCACGAGCAACAGCAAGATGACCACAATCTCAATCAGGACCTGCTTCATGTCTACATCGATAGCAGCCATTCCCTTCCTTTCACGCTCGCTTTCTTCTCCCCTTTTCTCGGGAAAGCCGAATAGCCTCGTCCAATCAAATGCAGCGACACAAACAATAGAGAGGACAAGACATCTATGAAACCGAATATTCGCATCATGCCGTGCCTGGACATGCAGAATGGGCGGGTAGTCAAAGGCGTGCATTTCGTTGATATCAAGGACGCCGGTGACCCGGTGGCCTGCGCCAAGGCTTATTGCGCCGCGGGTGCCGATGAATTGGCCATGCTGGACATCACGGCCACCGTCGAAAACCGCGGCACCATGCTGGAAGTCGTCAAACGCGTGGCGGCTGTCGCGACCATCCCCTTCACGGTCGGCGGAGGCATCAAGGACGTGGCTTCAGCTTGCGCCGTCATCGGGGCGGGAGCGAACAAGGTGTCCACCAGCAGCGCCGCGTTTCGCAATCCGAAGGTGATCGCGGAGATGATCCGCGAGCTGGGGGTGGAGAAGGTCACCTTGGCGATTGACGTGGACCGCAATCCGTCGCTGCCCTCGGGCTACGAAGTGTTCGTGGATGGCGGTCGTACTGCCACCGGCGCGGACGCGCTGGAATGGGCTCGTCAGGTCGCCGGC
>CAVOKC010000031.1:0-34134 GCA_963696465.1 uncultured Gammaproteobacteria bacterium
TCCTGCTGCTGATAGTCGGCCATGGAGATGGACGTCGAGTTGAAGGTGTTGGTCTCGACGATGTCCGCGCCGGCTTCCAGATAGGCGCGATGGATGTCGCCGATGATCTTCGGCTGCGTCAGCGACAGCAGGTCGTTGTTGCCCTTGAGGTCGCGACGGCCAATCCTTGAAGCGCTCGCCGCGGTAATCGGCCTCGCCCAGCTTGTAGCGCTGGATCATGGTGCCCATGGCGCCGTCCAGGATCAGGATGCGCTGTTTCAGGAGATCGGCGAATTTGTTCATGTTTTACGCGGCGAGAGCGGTACGGGCCGCTGAGTCTAGCAGGTTGCGCCCGCTTCCCAAACCCCAGCGCCAGGGCGGGCTGTCAGGGGCGAATGGCAACCTCGAAGAGGCTCACCGTAGGGCGCCAATAGCGCGGCGGATCGCGCCGATTATCGTCCAAACGTCCAGGTCGAGGCCAGGGGTCATGGGTGTCCTGGGACCGAAGGTCTGGCGTGGGGCGGGTCGGGACTGCAGTAGCGTCAGGCGCAGGCCGACTGCCGGGCGACATGCGCCGCCTGCGGATGGGTCAGTTCGCCGCTGGGGACGATGATCAGCCGTAGACCCAACTGCCAGCTGCGGGTCGTTATCAAACAGGCTGGGGTAAAGAACGAGCAGCGCCTTATGGTGATCCGGATTGATATACACCACATTCGGTTGTAAACCGTGTTCGCGCTGAAACGCCTGCGCGCACGCCAGGATATGGTCCAACATGTCTAGGCTCCTCGTTGCCGATCGATGCCGTACTGCTGGCGCGTTACAGACTGGCGGGCTTCGATTGCAAACGGATGGCCGTTTGATGACAGTGGCGTGAAGGTCAGGGTGTGAAGTAGTCGGATGTCGTCGTTTATCGCCTTGTGATCAGTGAATATCCCGCCCAAAACGCGTCAGGCGCACATCCACAGTGACCGACAGGGCCGTCAGCGCGGCGGCCTTCGCCCGGCCTTCGGCACTGGCGCGGTAGAGGTGCGGTGTCATTGCCAGTAGATCGGCAATCTGTTCGGCGCCGGTGAGGTCCAAGCGATAGCGGACAGTTTCGGTGGACAGGTGGGTAAAGCCTTCCGGTGACTGTCTGTCGGCAGCGCGTTCCGGCTTCAGGCTGGGGTAGATGATTTCGCGCAGTTCGCGCAGATGATCCGGCCCGGCATCGACCTGTAGCAGCTGGCCGTCTGGCTTAAGCACGCGCGCGAATTCGGCATAAACGGGGAAGCCGAAAATGCACAGCACGCGATCGAGCGTGCCCGACTGCACCGGCAAGTTGGCGTTGCTGCCCACGACCCAGGTGGGTCGCCTGATCCTGTTTCGCCGCTGACAGGACGGCCCACTTGGAGATATCCAGCCCGAGCAGCGCCAGTGTTTGTTCATGCACCGGCCGCGGCGGCCAACTGGCGCAGGTAGTAACCCTCGCCGCAACCGGCATCGAGGCAACTGGCCGTTGCGCCGAGTGGCAGATCCGCCAGCGTGGCCTGGGTTACCGCTGCGGCAATCGGCTGATAAAAACCAGCCGCGAGGAAGCGCCGGCGGGCCGCGACCATCGCCTTGCTGTCACCCGGATCGCGCGAACGCTTGTTCTGCACCGGCAGCAAGTTGGTGTAGCCCTGACTGGCAATGTCGAAACTGTGGCCAGCGGCGCAGCGCCATGTGGAACCGGTGCAGTGCAAAGGCGCGCCATCCAGCGGGCAGGCCAACGCCTGGAAGGGGGTGATGTTCATGCGCTATCTGATTTGGCGGTCAACGTTTGAGTTCAGGTCGCTGCACCGCCTTATTGCGCAGCGTCCGCTGTAACGAGTGGTTGGGCTGCCCCGACAGGCTCGATAGCAAAGCTCATCCGATATTTCGCTAACTGAACACCAGGGACACGGGCGACCGCCACGGAAAGCTCCTCCGTGATTTCGCTAGCAATAATGATCCCGCGGCAAGGCGCGTTGCCAAGATGCTGATCGACCCAACCCATGTAGTAGAGCAACTGGCCAAGCGTCTTATTGCGCCCTTGTGACAGCTTGAGTTCGATAACAACGAACTTCTCGGCACGATCAACCGCGAACAAGTCGATGCGACCTCCATCGACAAGAAATTCGATACCGGTACGACCGCCTGAAGTGTACAGATGCAGACCCGCTTCGATTCGGTCGAATTTCGCAGAGGAAATCGGGGGAGTGCGCCGCAAGAGCAAACTCCAGAGATTCTTGTGGATCGGCGCCTAGTTCGGCGTCGCCTTGCTCATCGAGTTCTGGCGCGCGACCGGCTAGAAATTCCTCGTATTGCGTCTTGATCCGCAGAATAACGCCTGCGTCGCGTCTCTCCTCTTGAAGTGTTTCCGAACACCCAGTGTGCTGTCTTGAAGTCTTCGAAATCCCACGATTCTCGAAGAGCGAAATAATGTAGCCGCGGCGCAAGGATGATGTGTAAGAAGAATTCCATTCGATCACCATGTTGCGTATCTCATTAACGTCCGATTCCAGCCCGTGACTTACTCCAAACGAGTAGGCAGCCTTTAACGACAGAGTTTGTGTTTGCTCGTTGTTCATGGTCCCTCGTCAGAAAGCCCAACATGTGAGTAGACCGCTGCAGCGGTCTTTGTCGGCGCGCCGGTGCGGTCTAAGTCAGTGTCGCTGTGTATCTGGACTTTCTTCCCGTGCTCGGCAAGGCCAAAAACAGGATAAGTGGTTCATGCATTATGTGCTGTCCCCAAACCTTCCTGGGATATTCTCCAGTAGCTGTTTTCCATGGATGACTGCAACGATAAGAATTCGCGCAGCCTGGATTCGGTATACCAGGCGGTAACTGTAGATAAACCGCTCTCTGATTTGATCGTTCCCGATCTCTGGCACTATGCGGCCGATCAATGGGAAGTTGGTGATGTTCCGAGAGGCCGCCAATATTTCTGTGACGACTGCTTGGGCATAAAATTCGGAATCCCGGGCAATGTATTCAGCGATCGATTCGAGGTCTTCCGTAGCTTCCGGTGACCATTCTACTTTGAGATCCATTTGGCGAGCTTCCTTTCTACCTCATCCTGGCTCAGCGTGCCTTCCTGGTTGGCGCGCTCGATTCCTTTGTTGATTTTCTCAACGACATACAGGTGGTACTGGATATCTTCCAGGGAACAATCGTCCGGAAGCTTTTCCAGAAGGGCCTTCACGTCATCTTTTGCGGTGCTCATTGCTCGGGATCCTGAATTCTGGACGTGGTCTGGATTTTGAAAATTTGAACCTGTTTGCCCGGTTTGGCAAGTCATTGATGTGTTGATGAGGCAGGGTGGGGTATGGGCCGAATGGGACTTACTCAGCATCTTTGATCAAGGATAGGCAACCGGGCAGCATACGGTGCAAACAGTAGCCCGCATGAAGCGCTAGCGAAATGCGAGGGAAACGATCGGCAAGGCCCTCTATCCCCGGATTCCGCTGCGCTCCATCCGGGCTACATAATTGGGATTGTCACGGTTACAACGTTAAGTAAGTGCCATTTGGGTATGGACCGCTATGGTCGTGTCGCGATCTCCAGCTGCGTTATCCACGCCAACGCATACTCGCGATTCTCGCCACACATCTCCGGATCGGGTTTGAGTCCGGCGCAACACTTCGGTCGCTCCGGCTGATCGAAGATCGCGCAGCGCAGGTCGTCGGTGAGTTGTATGCAATGCACGCCGGCAGGTTTGCCGTTGGGCATGCCGGGAATGGGCGATTGGATGGAAGGCGCGATGCAGCAGGCGCCGCAGTGCGGGCGACAATTCATGCCGATCAGTATGCCGCAGTGTGGTTCAGTTTGCCCGTGATCGGCACGGGCAGAGTTGTTCCTGCACCATCTGCATCAATTGCGCGAGCGTCATATCCTCGGGCAGTTGTTGAATGTCGGACAGCATGATGTGTTCGATTTGCGTGTCGTGGTCGGTTTCTTCGTGGTGTACCAGGGGAAGACCGACGAACAGGCCGCGTTCGCCGTTGGTCAGGTTCACCATCAACAACTGCAGAGGAACATGCTTTGCCATGTCGCACCTCCCGCGGCCCCGGTGGGGCGCTTGACGAGTCTGCTGTATGCAATGCAGCTTGCATGCCAGCCTTATCAAGAGTGGCGGCGTGGGGTGGGGCTTCTGAAGTGAGTGCTCGGTGCTGGGTGATGCTTAAGCGGTAATCCGTGGCGGAGTCCGCAAAAGCGGGTTGTGTTGCTGCGCAACGCTTGGTGGGTTACGCAAACTACGCTCTTGTCCACTTTGGGTAAACCCACCCTACATTTGAGCTTAAGTAAGTGCCATTCAGTTCGGCGGTTTGTTGCTGACCCGTAACAGGATGGCATCGAGCTGATTTTCCTTGAGACGCGCGCGCGCGATGTTGAGTTTTTCAGATCGCTGTACGGGCCGACGCGCACACATGCCAGGTTTCCGTGTTGTTGATGGTGACGGTCTGAATATCGGATTGCAGACCGAAGCAGGGCGAGTTGGCCTTTAATTGGTCGGCCTGCGCCCGTGATCGGAATGAACCGGACTGCAACAAATAGGTGCCGGCGCTTCAACCTGGGGCACGCCTTCGAGCGGCTTGCCGGTGATCTCCTGCTCCGGCACCGGGACTTCCATCTCGGGGAGGATGGTATAAAAATCGAAGCGCGGTTTGGCCCGTGGTGGTGGCGGCTTCGCTGCTCGGCTTTACGCACATCGCGCGTGTCTTTATTCGCGGCGGGTACGCGCAACGGTTGCGAGGCCGGTGCCGGCTCTCTTGTCTGCGCGCCGGCCGCGACCGGTGGCGGTGTAGTGGGTCGTTGCTGCAGATAAAACAAAAACGAACGAACAAGCCGATGTCGGGCCGGCACCGAGCCAGATCGGAGCCGGGCTGGCTCTGATGTTTGCGGTGACGACTGCGGCGAGGTGTGGTCTTGGTTTTGTCACCGCGTGGCATGGTACGACTGCATCGTGGTTCGCGCCGACGCGTCCTGCCGCGGCACGTTCCGTGTTGGCGAAACCTACATGCTATCCGGCGCCGGAGACACCCAGCAGGCCCCAGCCGTTGGCAAGCACTTGGCGCGTGGCCTGGATCAATGTCAGACGTGCATTGCGCAGCACGCTGTCTTCGACCAGGAACTGATGGGCGTTGTAATAGGTATGAAAATCGTTGGCCAGTTCGCGCAGGTAATGGGCGATCTGATGCGGCTCGTGATTGTTCGCCGCGCTTTCGATCACTTCCGGATAGCGCGACAGGTGACCATCAAGGCGGTTCGTGCGACTCGTCAGGCGTCGAGGGTGGCGGTGCCTCGCGCGCGTTCCAGGGAAGGCCCTTCTCCGCCATCTGCCGGAACACGCTTTCACGCGCGCATGTGCGTATTGAATGTAATAGACCGGATTGTCGGTCGATTGCGACTTGGCCAGGTCCAGGTCGAAATCCATATGCTGTTCGCATTTGCGCATCACATAGAAGAAGCGCGCCGGCGTCGTTGCCGACTTCGTGGCGCAGTTCGCGCAGCGTGACGAATTCGCCGGAGCGCGTCGACATCTGCGCCTTCTCGCCGCCGCGGTACAGAATCGCGAACTGCACCAGCAACACGTCGAGCCTGGCGGGATCGTCACCGAGGCGGCGAGCGCGGCTTTGACGCGCGGCACATAGCCATGATGGTCCGCGCCCCAGATGTCGATCACGCGCGCGTAGCCACGCTCCAGTTTGTCCATGTGGTAGGCGATGTCGGAGGCGAAATAGGTCGTCTGGCCGTTGTCGCGCACGAGGACGCGATCTTTCTCGTCGCCGTAATCGGTGGAGCGGAACCACAGCGCGCCGTCTTTTTCGTAACGATGACCGCGGCCTGAGGCGTCGATGGTGCGTCGACGGCGCCGTTGTCGGTGAGCGAGCGTTCCGAGAACCACTCGTCGTACTCGACGCCGAATTCGGCCAAGATCACGGCGGATGTCGTCGAGGATCGTGTTCAGGCCAAGATCGAAGACTTCGCGATAGCCGCCGCGCCGAGCAGTTCTTGCGCGCGTGCGATCAGCGCATCGATGTGCTGTCTCTTTGTCGCCGCCGCCACGGCGCCTTTGTCCGCGTCGGCGGCATGTCTTTGAACACTTCGTCGGCAGGATGCGTACGCGTCGCCGTGCGCGCGATGCACGGTCGGCGGCGATGTCCCAGACGTAATCGCCCTTGTAACCGTTGATCGGAAAATCGAATTTCTCGCCGCACAAATCCAGATACGCAGCCAGACGCTGGTGGCGAGGATGTCCATCTGCCGGCCGGCGTCGTTGACATAATATTCGCGGTGCACGCGATAGCCGACCGCTTCCAACAAATCGGCAACCGCCGCGCCATACGCCGCGCCGCGGCCATGGCCGACATGCAGCGGGCCGGTCGGATTGGCGGAGACGAATTCGACTTGAATCGGCTTGCCGGCACCGAGGTCGTGCGGCCGTAACGGGCGCCGGCTGTTCCAGCACTGTCGGCGATCACGCGGTGATAGGCGACATGGCTCAGAAAGAAAATTGATGAATCCGGGCCCGGCGATCTCGACCTTAGTGACCAGCTGCGGACGCCGGCAGCGCGGCGACGATCTTTTCGGCGATTCGCGCGGCTTCGGCCCTGGCGGCCTTGGCCAGCGTCATCGCGACATTGCTGGCGAAATCGCCGTGCGCACGGTCGCGGGTACGCTCGATCTGGATGTTCATCTCCAGGTCGTCGGGAAGACCGCCGGCGGCCTGCAGGCCGTGCACGGCGGTCAGGAGCTTTCGAGATGCTGCTTCATGGGTGGAGTTGCCGGGATAAAGGCCCGATGGTAGCGTTCGCGCGAGCCGGCTATATCCGGGCTCCCTGGATTTGTGCACCCGATCCGCGGTGTCTTGAACCACGAAGCGCGGGAACGCAAAGAAAGGAAGCTTGGGAACCGTCAAGGCGCCAAGACGCGCAAGAAATCTTGTTGAATTTAAAACTTGGCGTTTTTTTTTTTTTTTTTTTTTTTTTTTTTTTTCTTTAGCCTGGATGCAGGTCTGAAGGACCGGAATCGGGAGCTTGAGACCCCGGATTTACTCGCTGCGCTCGCCCTTCGGGCCGCCCTGCGGGCGTTCAACGCGCTTCGCGCTTTTGTCGCTGCGCTACATCCGGGCTACAAATCCAGGCAATTCAAAACAGATCGATCGGGTCCACGTCGATTGACCAGCGCACTTTGCGCGCGGATTTGAGTTCGCTCAGCCGCGGCACCCAGCCCGCCAGGAGTTTATGCAGACGCTTGCGGTCGCGGGCCACCAGCAGCAGTTGGGCGCGGATGCGGCCGGCGCGGCGTTCCATGGGCGAGGGCACCGGACCCCAGAATTCCACGCCGGTGGCTGATTTGGCATCGACCATATCGCGGGCCTCGATCAGGAAGCGCTCCGGCGCCTGTGCATCGGTGGCCTCGGCGCGCAACAGGGCCAGATTACTGAACGGCGGCAGGCCCGCCGCCTGGCGTTCGGCCAGGGCGGCCTGGGCGAAGGCGGGATAACCGGCCTCGACCAATTGTTGCAGCAATGGGTGTTCCGGGTGATGGGTCTGGATCAACACTTCACCCGGACGCTCCGCCCGCCGGACCGGCCGGCAACTTGAATGACCTGTTGGGCGAGGCGTTCGCCGGCGCGGAAATCGGCGCTGAACAGGCCTTGATCGGCTTCCAGAATACCGACCAGGGTCACGCCGGGAAAATGGTGGCCCTTGGCCAGCATCTGCGTGCCGAGCAGGATGCGCGCGCTGCCGCTGGCGGCCTGCGCCAACAGATCTTCCAGCCGGCCCTTGCGCCGGGTGCTGTCGCGGTCGATGCGCACACAGGAATAATCCGGGAAATGCCGCGCCAGCGCCTGTTCGGCGCGTTCGGTGCCGGCACCCAGCGGGCGCAGATCGGTGCAACCGCACTGCGGACACTGCACCGGGATCGGCTGCTGACTGCCGCAGTGATGACAGCGCAGATGCCGCTGGCGTTGATGCAGCGTGAGGTGCGCATCGCAGCGCCGGCATTCAGCGACCCAACCGCAGGCGTGACACAACAGCGTCGGCGCGAACCCGCGGCGGTTGAGGAACAGCAGCACCTGGCCGTCGCGTTCGAGGTGCGCGCGCATGTGCGTAAGCAAGGCGGGCGATAGCCCTTCATCGAGTTGTTGATTGCGGATATCGAGCAGATGCAGCCGCGGTGCGCAGGCCGCGCCCGCGCGTTCCGGCAGCGACAGGTGTTGATAGCGGCCTTGCTGTGCGTTGTGCAGCGATTCCAAGGATGGCGTCGCCGAACCCAAGACGATCGGCACGCCGTCGCGATGTGCGCGCCACACCAGCAGATCGCGCGCCGAATAGCGGAAGCCCTCCTGCTGTTTCAATGAAGGATCGTGTTCTTCATCGACGATGAACAGGCCGGGTCGCGCCAGCGGCACCCACGCCGCCGAACGTGTGCCGATAATCACCGCTGCATCGCCTGCGCGCGCGGACAGCCACGCATTGAGACGTTCGCCTTCGCTCAAGCCCGAGTGCAACAGTGCCGGCGTGTGGCCCAGGCGTTGCTGAAACCGCTCGATAAGCTGCGGTGTGAGGCCGATCTCCGGCACAACGACCAAGGCTTGTTTGCCGTGCGCGATGCAATCGGTGATGGACTTGCAGGTAGACCTCGGTCTTGCCGCTGCCGGTGACGCCATCGAGCAGAAAGGCCTGGTAGCGACCGCGCGCCGCTTGAATCGCGGCAACCGCCTCGGCTTGCGCGGGATTCAGCGGCGGCGCGTTCACTGTGACGTGGGATGCCGCGCGGCTCGTCGGTGCACGCACGCTGCGCTCGATCCATTCGCGCAGGAGCAAGGCGCGCAGGACATGCGCGCCGATGAGCGCGGCTTCGAGTTGCACGCGGTTCACGCCTTCAGGGTGTTCGGCAAGAAAACTCAATGCACGCGCCTGCTGCGGCGCGCGCGCAAAGTCTTTCGGATCTGCCGTGCGCCGGCCTCGGTGAGCTGCCAGACTGTTTCACCCTGCGGCTGCAAGCGCCTGATCGCGCCGCAACAACACCGGCAGACAGCCGGCCAACACCTCGCCGAGCGGATGGTGATAGTAATCCGCCGCCCAGCGCGCCATGGCGAGAATGTCGTCGGGCAGGATGGGCGTGGTATCCAAGACCGCCTGCACGCGCTTGAGCTTCGCGGGATCGAAATCCGTGGTCCGCGCGATCTCGACCAGCACGCCCACACTGCGCCCGCGCCCGAACGGAATCTGCACGCGCATGCCGGGGGCGAGTGCAGCCGTCCAACCTGCGGCGGCAGATAATCGAACAGCCGGTGCAGCGGCGAAGCGACCGCCACGCGGAGGATGGGTTCAGCCATGCGCGAGCCTGATGAGTCGGGGTCGGCTGTTGATTTTAGCGATTCTCACAAAGTCCGGTTTAGTGATCATGATTGATGCGTAATCTCACTATGCGAAGCTAACTTGTTATTGCCATTGAGGGGCGGCGGTTATCCACAAAAGCTGTGGATAAGTATGTGGATGCATTGGGGTCAAACCGTCCCAAACCCCATCATTGTTGCATTTCTGTTAAATCGGCTAAATCCTCGCCGCAATATTTAAACACTGAAAATCAACAAGATATAATTTTTTTCGGCCGGTGGTTGACAAGCGACACAGGTATGTCATGGGGTCCGCCGGTGTCCCGCCAATCTGTGCATAAAGCCCAAATTGGTGCTTGAAAACGGGTCTTGGTTGTGGTGATGACAGGCCATGGGGTGCCCAGGTTTGCTGCATTCAACCCCGCCCGGAGCCGACGACCACAGAAACCCCGGTGGATCATAGCCCGTGGGCAAGGGCATTCAACAGCCCATAAGGTCACTTAAGGTGTTTGTATGTGTGCGGCAGTATTTGTACACTCATCCCGAACACAAAATGGAATACAATCATGAGCACACTTTCCATCCGTCTGCCGGACGAAATTCTGAAGGAAGCCGACAAATGCGCCCGTGAAATGCAGATTCCGCGCGCTGAATACATCCGTCGGGCCATCGAAACCATGAACGCCGAGGCGCATGCCCAGCAGCGCCGGCAGCGGCTCATGGAAGTCTCGAAGCGTGTGCGCCGCGAAAGCATGCAGGTCAACGCCGACTTCGCCGCCATCGAAGATGCGCCCGATGCGTGAGCGCGGCAGCGTCTGGCTCGCCAAACTCAACCCTGGCCGCGGCACCGAACCCGGCAAGATCCGCCCCGTCCTGATCGTGCAGAATCAGGCATTGCTCGATGTCGAACATCCCTCCACCCTGGTGATACCGCTGACCACCCGCCTGATCGAAGATGCCGAGCCTCTGCGCTTGCGGATCGCTGCACAAGCCGGCTTGGAGAAGGATTCCGATCTGCTGCTAGATCAATTGCGCGCCATCGACAACAAACGTCTGGTCGAAGGCCCGTTGATGCACTGCGATGCGGAATTCATGCGTCATGTCGATGAGGCGTTGCGGGAGGTGTTGGGGGTGGCGGTGTAGGTCTGGCTTAGGTAGGCGCCATGGCGCTCGGTACTGAGTTCGCCTCACACAGTTGAAGTCGGCGTGTGTGCGGTGCGGGCCTTCGTGATGCATCGGACTACACTTAATTGCCTGAACTGCCACAGTACCAATCTATTAAGAGGAACTCCAACATGATTACCTATCTGTATTGGGCTGCGGTTATCGGTCTTGCCATGACCGCCATCGTGATTATTGGCGTGAAGATGAACAATCTGAAGGCTGCTTTGCTCACTGCCGGCGTGGTGCTTCTCATGGGCTGGGCGTTGTATTACTTCTACCTGCAACAGATTTTTGTGAAACGCTGGGGCGGCATCATGACGATCAATGTTCCGGAGGGGCAGCATCATGTAGCGGCCACCTGGAAAGACGACAATCTCTGGATCGAGAATTATGATCCGGCAACCAACACGTGTGTGTTCAGCGAATACTCGCGGGGAAATCTGTTGCAAGGTCGGGTCACGATCAAGAATTGCAATCCGCTTGGGCAGCCGTTCGGTACTGGTAAGGTGAATTGATCAGATCAGTGATCGTTGAAGGGGTGTCTCATACTGCTCTGAATATCGTTCTGAGGTCGAGCCAGTCGAGGGAAGCAGCGCTCTAATTTCGATATTCTTACGCGAACGATTACTAACGGAGTGTCGCCGCGCTCATCCCTGGCTGCATGGTTGGCCGCGTCGGAAAAAGAAAACCGCCTCACGGCGGTTTTCTTTTATAAAAATCAGGTGTGGCATTAAAGCTGCTTCACTTCCTGAATCAACTTGTTCGCCACTTCCTGTCCATCGCCATACAGCATGCGGGCGTTGTCGAGGTAGAACAGTGCGTTCTCGATGCCGGAGAAGCCGGTGCCGCGGCCGCGTTTGACGACGATGACGTTCTTGGCCTTGTCGGCGTCGAGGATCGGCATGCCGTAGATCGGGCTGTTGGGATCGGTGCGCGCGACCGGGTTCACCACATCGTTGGCGCCGATGATGAGGGCGACGTCGGCTTGCGGGAATTCGCCGTTGATCTCTTCGAGGTCGTAGATTTTGTCGTAGGGCACGCCGGCCTCGGCGAGCAGCACGTTCATGTGGCCGGGCATGCGACCGGCGACCGGGTGAATCGCGAACTTCACCGTCACGCCCTTGTCTTCGAGCAGTTTGCAGAATTCCCAGATCTTGTGCTGCGCCTGGGCCACGGCCATGCCGTAGCCGGGCACGATGATGACTTTGCTGGCGAAGGCCATCATCACGGCGGCGTCGCTGGCGTCGACTTCCTTCAGGGTGCCGCCGGCGTCGTCGGCGGAGGCTTCGCCACCGCTGGCGCCGAAGCCGGAGAACAACACATTGCTGATCGGGCGATTCATGGCCTTGGCCATCAACTGGGTGAGCAGCGTGCCGGCCGAACCCACTACGGTGCCGGCGATGATCATGGCGGCGTTGCCAAGCACGAAACCTTCGAAGGCCACGGCGAGGCCGGTGAGCGCGTTGTACAAGGAGATGACCACCGGCATGTCGGCGCCGCCGATGGGCAGGGTCATCATGATGCCGAAGGCGAGCGCGAGGGCGAAGAATATAAACAACGTGAGGCCGCCGGTCGAGTCGCTCATCATCAGCAGTAGGCCAAAGACGATTGCGGCGCCGAAGACGATCAGATTTATTTTCTGCTGGCCGGGAAAGAGGAAGGATTTCTTCATCAGGCCTTGCAGCTTGGCGAACGCGACCATCGAACCGGAGAAGGCCACTGAGCCGATCAATGCGCCGAGCACGGCGAGCACCAGAAAACTCTGACTCTGGAAGTCGCTCTTGAGCAATTCCACGGCCGCGATCGCGGCCGCCGCGCCACCGCCCATACCGTTATAAATGGCGATCATCTGCGGCATGTCGGTCATGGCGACTTTCTTGCCGGTATACCAGGCCGCGCCGCCACCGATAAACATGGCGAGGAGCATCAGCCCGTAGTTGTGCATGTTCGGCACGAAGAAGGTGGCGATGGTCGCCACCAGCATGCCGGCACCGGCCCAGACGATGCCGCCGCGCGCGGTTTTCGGCGAGCTCATGCGTTTCAGGCCGAGGATGAACAGCACGGCCGCGGCGAAATAACTCAGCTCAATCATTTAGCGGTCTCCTTGCTGCTCTTGAACATTTCGAGCATGCGCTCCGTGACCACATAACCGCCGACCGCATTGCCGGCGGCGAGCATGACGCCGAGGAAACCGATGAAGCGTTCCAGGTCGGTGTCGGCATGGCCCATGGCAACCATGGCGCCGACCAACACGATGCCGTGGACGAAGTTCGAGCCGGACATCAGCGGTGTGTGCAGGATGACCGGCACGCGCCCGATCACCTCGTAGCCGGTGAACGCGGCCAGCATGAAGATATAAAGTGCAGTGAAACCTTCGATCATGAGGATGCTCCTTCAACCAGTGCGCGGGTCGGCGCGTGTTTGATTTCGCCGGCGTGGGTCAGCGCGCTGTCGCGGATAACTTCGTCGTTCCAATCCAGGGTCAGTTCGCCGTTCTTGATCATCGGACTCAAGAAGTTGAGCAGATTCTTCGCGTACATCTCACTGGCGTGTACCGGCAGCAGGCTGGGCACGTTGAGCGGGCCGTAGATGATCACGCCATTGTGTTCGATCTGTTTGCCCGGCTGGGTGAGTTCGCAGTTACCGCCGCCCTCGGCGGCCAGATCGATAATGACCGCGCCGGATTTCATCTGCGCGACGACGCTGGCAGTGATGATCTTTGGCGATGGCCGGCCGGGGATGGAAGCGGTGGTGATGACGGCGTCAGCGGCGGCGATGTGCTTGGCCAGGATCTCGGCCTGCTTGGCCTTTTCGTCTTCGGTCAACTCGCGCGCATAACCACCGGTGCCTTCGGCGGCCACGCCGGTATCGACGAACTTGGCGCCCAGCGACTGCACCTGTTCCTTGGTGGCCGAGCGCACGTCATAACCCTCGACCATGGCGCCCAGGCGCTTGGCGGTGGCGATGGCCTGCAGACCGGCGACGCCCGCACCGATCACCAACACCTTGGAGGGACGGATGGTGCCGGCAGCGGTGGTGAGCATGGGGAAGAAGCGGCCGCTGATACTGGCGGCCATCAGCGCGGCCTTGTAACCGGCCACGGCGGCCTGCGAGGACAGCGCGTCCATGCTCTGTGCGCGCGAGATGCGCGGGATCAGTTCCATGGCGAAGCTGGTGATGTTGCGGTCGCGCATTTTGGCGACCAGCGCCGCATTGTTGTGCGGCTGCATGAAACTGACCACCACGGCGCCTTCGCGGAGCGCGTCGATCTCGGCCTCGGTGGGCGGTTGTACCTTGAACAGGACATCCGCTTGGGCGAGCAACTCGCTGCTGGTAGCGATGACCTTGGCGGTGGTGTAGGCGGCATCGGTATTCCGGGCAGCGGCGCCGGCACCGGCCTCGATCAACACTTCGCAGCCGAGTTTGCTGAAGCGCTCCGCGACAATCGGGTCAAGTGCCACGCGGCATTCATCCGCCGTGGTTTCCTTGGGTACGGCCACACGTATTGGCATGCTTTTGTTCTCCGGATCCGGCGTGCATTCATGGCCAGGGATGGTGAGCTGCGCATTCACTTTGCAGGGCGCTTTTTTCAGTGACAGCGCGTTTGGCGGGCGGTGTGACGGGAAATGCCGCCAGCGGCCGATGCGTGCGCCAAACCCTGCACGAAAAGAGCGCCATGATACCGGATTACCAGCGGTGATTGAATACGGACCAGGACCATCCACCGCCCGCTCTCATCGCGGGTGGGGCGGCAAAAGTGACTGATTTAGTAAAGTTTACTTTTATCAGCGTTTCTGACATAAAGGCAGCCAGCCGCGGGAGTAAACGTGTGTTCAGTCTGAAGCATCAGATCCTGCGCACCGACGCCGCCGGAATGCCGCTGGAATGGGTCAATTACCGGGACGCCGTGCGCCTCTACTGTTTAGGGCAGGTGGCTTACGCCTGCGGGACTACTTTGGCCCGGATTTGCGGTGGTATCAATGCCATCACCGGTCTGCGTAGCCACGTTGATTTGAATTCCATCATCGCCACCTATGGCAGCAACTTCGCACTGCACCAGGCGCGCGACAGCTATATGCCCCCGCTCAACAACCCGGCGCTGTTCAAACGCGATGCCTATCTGTGCATGTATTGCGGTGCACATTTCCGCGACAGCGATCTCTCACGCGATCACGTCACGCCCTTGAGTCAGCGCGGCGAGGACATCTGGAACAACGTCGTCACCGCCTGCAAGCGTTGCAATAATCACAAAGCGGGTCGGCGCCCGGAGCAGGCGCGCATGGAACTGCTCGCCGTACCCTTCACGCCCACCCACGCCGAATACATTTATCTGCAAGGCAAGCGCGTGCTCGCCGATCAAATGGAATTTCTGCGCGCGCATTTTCCGCGGCATAGCCCGCTGCACCAACGCTTGGCGGCGAAGGCCTGAACTGCATCCCGTACACCAGCGCTTTCGTGTTGGTGAATTATTTTTCCGGTTATTGACTAACGTCAACTGTAGGAATGACCACCGGTTGCGAATCGGCTGCGAGGGAGTTGCCCGCGGGCATGATCTGCTCCTATAGAGCCATGAATTTCCCCAAGGCTGAGTGATTGCAGCGATGTGGCAGCAAATCCGTGAAGACATTTTCAACAAGAGCGGTGTGCGCGTGCGCGACGCACAGGAGTCAGTAGGGGGCGGTTGCATAAATACGGCCGCGCGCTTGAAGGGTGAAGGTCGCGATTTTTTCGTCAAGTTCAATACCGCAAAATTTGCCGAAATGTTTGTGGCCGAGGCGGAAGGGTTGCGCGAACTCGCCGCCACGCGAACAGTCCGCGTGCCCGAGCCGGTGTGCTGGGGCGTGGCCGGAGACATGGCCTATCTGGTGTTGGATTACCTTGATATGCGGCCAACGGGCAAGGCGGCCGCATTCGGCAAACAGCTGGCAGCGCTACATCGGATTACGCAGGCGCAGTTCGGCTGGCATCGTGACAACACCATCGGCGCGACAATGCAGGTCAATACGCCGAGTGCGGATTGGATCAGCTTTTGGCGCGAGCGGCGCTTGGGGTTTCAACTGGAGTTGGCCCGTTGTAATGGCTGTGGCGGCGAACTGCAACGACTAGGTGAATCGCTGATGCTCCAGCTGCAAGGATTTTTCGACGGCCACCGGCCGCAGCCATCCTTGCTGCACGGTGATTTGTGGTCGGGCAATCATGGTTATCTTGCAGACGGTGCAGCGGTGATCTTTGACCCCGCCGTATATTACGGTGACCGCGAGGCCGATCTGGCCATGACCGAATTATTCGGCGGTTTCGGTGCGGAATTCTATGCGGGCTATCGTGATGCGTGGCCTTTGGATGAAGGCTATGCGACGCGCAAGACGCTCTATAACCTTTACCATATTCTCAATCACTTCAATTTATTCGGCGACGGCTATGAGCGGCAGGCGCTGAATATGCTGCGGCAGCTGCTCGCCGAAATCCGCTGACGCGTAAATTCAATGCGCCGCAAGATTGTCCCGACCCACCCAGCGTTGCGCCGGCTGATAGCCGAAGCAGCGTTCAAAAATTCCTTCGGTGAGCCACAGGGCGCCCAAGCCGGAAAAAACGGCCAGTAACCACATTGACGAGATGACGTAGGCAAGACCGGTGATCGCACCGGCAATCAGAATTGCGAGGAAAAAAAGCAGAACGTTCATGGGCAACCTCCCGCCACTATGGCTTGTGCGCCGCCTCGTTAATTATAGCGGTTGCCAAATGTGTAGCTTGAGGTGGCGCGGGTTCAGGCGCCAATGCTAGGACTGTGAATAACTAAGACGTGAGGTTTGTGTTGTCCTAGGCCATTTTGAATGGAGTACAAACCGCTACCGACCTGTGTGGTACGGACGACTGAGGTCGTGGACCGCGTCGATCATGGCGCCCGCATGCGCGGGGTTGACTCCGGGTGAATGCCGTGGCCGAGATTGAAGACATGGCCGTTGCCGGGACCGTAACTGGCGAGTACACGCGGCGACTTCGGTGCGGATACGTTCGGGTTGCGCAACAACACCATCGGATCGAGATTACCTTGCAGTGCCACCCGTCGCCGATGCGCGCGCGGGCCGCGCCAATGTCGGTGGTCCAATCCAGACCGACGGCATCGCAACCGCTGTCGGCGATGGCCTCCAGCCATTGGCCGCCGCCTTTGGTGAACAGAATCACGGCACCCGCCGACCTTCGTGCTCGCGCTTCAGCGCCGCGACGATCCTGGGTCATATAGCGCAACGAAAAGTCTGGTAGGCCGCGTGCGAAGTGCGCCGCCCCAGGTATCGAAAATCATGACGGCCTGGGCGCCGGCCGCGATCTGGGCATTCAGATAAGCGCGCGACGGAGCGGGCCAATTTATCGAGCAGCGATGCAGCAGCGCCGGCTGGTCGTAGAGCATGGTCTTGATCGGTCGTGAAATCCCGGCTGGAACTGCCACCTTCGACCATATAGGTCGCCAGCGTCCAGGGACTGCCGGAGAAACCCGATCAGCGGCACACGGCCGTTGAGTTCGCGGCGGATCAGGCGCACCGCATCCATCACATAGCGCAACTCATCTTCCGGATCGGGAATGGGCAACGCGTTGATATCCGCCGCCGTACGCAAGGGTCGTTCGAAACGCGGGCCCTCGCCTTCGTTGAACGACAGGCCCAGGCCCATGGCATCGGGAATGGTGAGGATATCGGAGAACAGAATCGCCGCGTCAAGCGGGAAACGATCCATCGGCTGCAATGTAACTTCGCAGGCGAGTTCCGGTGTCGGTGCACAACTGCATGAAACTGCCGGCACGTCTCGCGCGTGGCGCGATATTCCGGCAGATAACGCCCGGCCTGACGCATCATCCAGACCGGCGTGACATCCACGGGCTGGCGCAGCAGGGCGCGCAGGAAGCGGTCGTTTTTCAATTCAGTCATAGGGGTTTTGAACCGCCAAGAACGCCAAGGGCGCCAAGAAATCAAGATAAGATTTTCATGTGAACTACGCAAACAAGGCTGCGCGACGCAGAACAAATAGTGGTAATTCACGCCACACCAAGACAACAATCGCCTTCACATCATTCGCTTGGCGCTCTTGCGTTCTTGGCGGTTCAAAATAAATATTGATTACCGCGGCAGGTCCGACGCGCCCATCAGGAACTCATCCACCGCGCGTGCCGCTTGGCGGCCTTCGCGGATGGCCCAGACCACCAGTGACTGGCCACGGCGCATATCGCCGGCGGCGAACACTTTCGGAATGGAGGTCTGATAACGCTCGGTATCGGCGCGCACATTGCCGCGCTCGTCGAGCGCCATGCCGAATTGCTTGCAGCATGCCCTCATGCACCGGGTGCAGATAACCCATGGCCAGCAGCACCAGATCGGCCTTGAGTTCGAACTCGCTACCGGCGATCTCGGTCATCTTCCACGCGCCCTTGGCATCTTTCTGCCAGTCGAGTCGTATGGCGCATGCAGATGCGGTATCGCCTGCCATTGCGTCCCGACGAAGGATTTTGTGGCGACGCTCCACATCCGTTCGCAGCCTTCCTGCTGCGATGACGATGTGCGCAGTTTATTCGGCCAGTTCGGCCAGGTCAGCGGTTTGTTCTCCACTTCGGGCGGCTTGGGCAGCAGTTCCAGTTGCGTGACGGATGCTGCGCCCTGGCGGATGGAGGTGCCGATGCAGTCGGAACCGGTGTCGCCGCCGCCGATCACCACGACATGTTTGCCATTGGCGCTGAGGCTGATGCGCATCGGGAATGTCATCGCCGGCGACACGCTTGTTCTGCTGCGGCAGGAATTCCATGGCAAAGTACACGCCCTTCAGTTCGCGGCCCTGGCACCGGCAGATCGCGCGGGTGTTCGGAACCGCCGGTCAGCGCCACGGCATCGAAATCACTCAACAACTGCTGTGCCGGTGATGTCCACGCCGACATGCACGTTGGTGCGGAACTCCACGCCTTCGGCGCGCATCTGTTCGATGCGCCGGTCGATGATGCGCCTTCTCCATCTTGAAATCGGGGATGCCATAGCGCATCAGGCCGCCGATGCGGTCGTTCTTTTCAAACAGCATCACGCTCGTGGCCGGCGCGCGCCAGTTGCTGCGCGCAGGCCATGCCCGCCGGGCCGGAACCGACCACGGCGACCGATTTGCCGGTTTTGTGCGCGGCCGGCAGTGGCTGATCCAGCCTTCTTCCCAGGCCTTGTCGATGATGGCGTGTTCGATGGTCTTGATGGTCACCGCATCGTTATTGATGTTGAGCGTGCAGGCCGCCTCGCAGGGCGCCGGGCAGATGCGGCCGGTGAACTCCGGGAAATTATTGGTCGAGTGCAGCACCTCCAGCGCGTCCGCCAGTCGCCCCGATACACCAGATCGTTCCAGTCCGGAATGATGTTGTTGACCGGGCAGCCGGTGTGACAGAACGGGATGCCGCAATCCATGCACCGCGCGCCCTGCTGCGGCTCGTCTCGCTGTCGGGCAGGGTCGGCACGAACTCTTTGTAGAGCTGGATGCGTTCCTGCACGGGCAGCGTGCATCGCGCTCCTGCCGCGTTGAACTCCATGAAACCGGTTGGCTTACCCATGGCTGTACGTCCTCCACGGCCGCGGTGGCGACCGGCGGATGCTGTGTTGGCCAGCATTTCTTCCAGCGCGCGGCGATATTCGGTCGGCATGACCTTGACGAACTTCGGCAGGTAGACGCTCCAGTTGTCGAGTATCTGCTGGGCGCGGCGCTGTTGGTGTAACGCAGGTGATTCTCGATCAGGCTGCGCAGACGCTGCGCATCGAGCGGCGTCATGTCGTTGACATCGACGCGGCCGTGCGATTCCAGATCGCCGCCTTGATGCTCAAGGCCTTCGAGCAGCGGCTTCTTCCGGCACCGGTTCCAGTTCCACCATGGCCATGTTGCAGCGCTGATCGAAATCGCCGTCCTCGTCAAGCACGAAGGCGATGCCGCCGCTCATGCCGGCGGCGAAATTGCGCCCGGCTTGGCCCAGCACCACCACCATGCCGCCGGTCATGTATTCGCAACCATGATCGCCGACGCCTTCGACGACCGCGACGGCGCCGGAATTGCGCACGGCGAAACGTTCGCCGGCGACACCGCGGAAGTAGCATTCGCCGGTGATCGCGCCATACAGCACGGTGTTGCCGACGATGATGTTCTCTTCGGGAACGATCGGGCAGTCCGTCGGTGGATAGATCACGATGCGGCCGCCGGACAGGCCCTTGCCGACATAGTCATTGGCCTCGCCTTCGAGTTCCATCGTGATGCCGTGCGCCAACAAAGCGCCGAAGCTCTGACCGGCGGTGCCGTTGAGCTTGACGTAGATCGTATCGTCGGGCAGACCGGCATGGCCGTAACGTTTGGCCACGCGCCGGACAGCATCGCGCCGACGGTGCGGTTGACGTTCTTGACCGGCAATTCGATGCGCACCGGCTGCCGTATTCCAGCGCGGGCTTGCGCTTGGGCGATCAGTTGATGATCGAGCGCCTTGTCGAGACCGTGATCCTGAGGTTCGCAGTTGCAGATCGCCACGCCCGGCGCCGGTGTCGGTTGATGCAGCAGCTTGGAGAAATCCAGTCCGTTCGCCTTCCAGTGATCGATGGCTCTGCGCATGTCGAGCTAATCGAAGCGGCCGATCATTTCGTTGAAGGTGCGGAAGCCGAGCTGCGCCATGAACTCGCCGCACTTCTTCGGCGACGAAGAAGAAGAAATTCACCACATGCTCGGGCTTGCCGGTGAAGCGCTTGCGCAGTTCCGGATCTTGCGTGGCCACACCCACCGGGCAGGTATTCAGATGACACTTGCGCATCATGATGCAGCCTTCGACGATCAGCGGCGCGGTGGCAAAGCCGAATTCGTCCGCGCCGAGCAGTGCGCCGATAATCACGTCGCGGCCGGTGCGCATGCCGCCGTCGACTTGCACGGCGATGCGGCCGCGCAGCTTGTTCAGCACCAGCGTCTGATGGGTTTCGGCCAAGCCGATTTCCCACGGGCTGCCGGCATGCTTGATGCGAGGTGAGCGGGGAGGCGCCGGTGCCGCCATCATGACCGGAAATGGTGACATGATCGGCATGTGCTTTGGATACGCCGGCGGCGACCGTGCCGACGCCGATCTCGGACACCAGCTTCACGCTGATCCGCGCTTTGCGGATTCACGTTCTTCAGATCGTGAATCAGTTGCGCCAGGTCTTCGATGGAATAAATATCGTGATGCGGCGGCGGTGAAATCAGACCCACGCCGGCCGTGGAATGACGTACCTTGGCGATACGCTCATCGACCTTGTGGCCGGGCAATTGGCCGCCCTCACCGGGCTTGGCGCCTTGCGCCATTTTGATCTGCAGGTCATCGGCGTTGACCAGGTATTCGGTGGTGACGCCAAAGCGTCCCGAGGCGACTTGTTTGATGGCCGAACGCATCGAGTCGCCGTTTTCCAGCGGCTTGAAACGCGAACGCTCTTCGCCGCCTTCGCCGGTATTGGATTTTCCGCCGATGCGGTTCATCGCGATGGCGAGCGTGGTATGCGCTTCCCAGGAGATGGAACCGAACGACATCGCGCCGGTGGCAAAGCGTTTGACGATATCTTTGGCCGGCTCGACCTCGTCGAGTGGGATGGCTTGATCGGCGAATTTGATTTCGAACAGGCCACGCAACGTCAGCAGATGTTCGTTCTGCTCGTTGATGAGTTTGGAGAACTCGGCGAAGGTCTTGGCGTCGTTGGCGCGCGTGGCGTGCTGCAACTTGCCGATGGTTTCCGGCGTCCAGGCGTGATCTTCACCACGGATACGGAAGGCGTAGTCGCCCCCGACATCCAAGGCGTTCGCATACACCGGTGCGTTGCCGTAGGCATCGCGGTGCCAGCGTACGGCTTCGGCGGCCACTTCGTTCAGGCCGATACCTTCGACGGCGCTGGCGGTGCCGGTGAAATAGGCGTCGATGAAATCCGACTTCAGTCCGATGGCATCGAAGATTTGCGCGCCACAATACGATTGATAGGTCGAAATGCCCATCTTGGACATAACCTTGAGGATGCCTTTGCTGACCGACTTGATGTAGCGCTTGTGTGCCTCGGCCTCATCGACGCCTTGCGGATATTCGGCGTGCATCGCCGAGATGGTTTCGAAGGCAAGATAAGGATTGATCGCCTCGGCACCGTAACCGGCCAACACGGCAAAATTGTGCACTTCACGCGCACTGCCGGTTTCCACGACCAAGCCGGATTCGGTGCGCAGCCCGGCACGCACCAGATGATGGTGTACAGCGCTGGTCGCGAGCAGCGCCGGGATGGCGATGCGCGCGGCACTGACGCCGCGATCGGACAGGATCAGAATGTTGTGACCGTCACGCACGGTGGCCTCGGCCTGTGCGCACAAGGCCGTCAACGCGGTTGCCATGCCGGACGCACCTTGCTCGGCGGGATAGCAGATATCCAAGGTCTGCGTGCGGAACGCGCCTTGCGTCGTCTGTTCGATAGTGCGAATGCGCTCCAGATCCTTATTGGTCAGGATCGGCTGTTTGCACTTCCAGACGCATGTGGCTGCCAGCGCTGTTGATGTCGAGCAAGTTTGGCCGCGGACCGATCAGTGACACCAAGGACATCACCAATTCTTCGCGAATCGGATCAATGGGCGGATTGGTGACTTGCGCAAAGTTCTGTTTGAAATAATTGGACAGCGGCTTCGGCTTGTTTGACAACACAGCGACAGGATTGTCCGCGCCCATCGAGCCGATCGCCTCCTGGCCGGTGAAGGCCATCGGCTTGATCAGCATGCGCAGGTCTTCCTGCGTATAGCCGAAGGCCTGCTGGAGATTCAACAGCGTCGCGGCATCGCCGTTGTTGCCGGTAACGACGGCCGGCAGGTTTTTCAGGTGAATTTGGCTCTTGTCCAACCAGTCCTGATAAGGATGCATGTTGGCGAGCTGCGCCTTTACTTCGGTGTCGTCGATGATGCGACCTTGTTCCAGGTCGATGAGGAACATCTTGCCCGGTTGCAGGCGCCACTTCTTGACGATCTTGTGACTCGGAATGTCGAGCACACCCATCTCTGAGGCCATCACGACCAGATCATCGTCAGTGATGAGATAGCGCGCCGGACGCAGGCCATTGCGGTCCAGCGTCGCGCCGATCTGGCGGCCGTCGGTGAAGGCCACGGCGGCGGGGCCGTCCCACGGCTCCATCAACGCGGCATGATATTCGTAGAAGGCGCGGCGTTGCTCGTCCATCAGCGGATTGCCGGCCCAGGCCTCCGGGATCAGCATCATCATCGCGTGCGCCAGCGAGTAACCGCCGGTGACCAGCAGTTCCAGTGCGTTATCGAAGCTGGCCGAGTCGCTCTGGCCTTCGGCGATCAGCGGCCAGACCTTGTCGAGATCGGCGCCGAGGCGTGGCGAAGACATCGAATGACGGCGCGCGCGCATCCAGTTCACATTGCCGCGCAGCGTGTTGATCTCGCCGTTGTGCGCGATCATGCGGAACGGGTGCGCGAGATCCCATGAAGGGAAGGTGTTGGTCGAGAAGCGTTGGTGCACCAGTGCCAAGGCTGAATCAAAACGCTCATCGCCCAAGTCGCGGTAATAACTGTCGACCTGATTGGCCAGCAGCATGCCTTTGTAGACCAACGTGCGGCTGGACAGTGAAGGCACATAGAAATGTTCACAGCCCGCCCAATCGGATTCGCGCACGCTGTTCTCGGCGCGCTTGCGGATGACGAACAGTTTGCGTTCGAAGGCGTCTTGGTCAAAAGTTTGCGCGCCGCGACCGATGAATACCTGGCGCACGACCGGCTCGACGGCCTTGACGGATTCGCCGAGCCCACTGTTATTGACCGGCACATCGCGCCAGCCGATCAGCGTTTGGCCTTCCTCGGCAATGATGCGTTCCAGCAATGCCTGGCAGTGCGCGCGCGTCGTCTCCGGTTGCGGCAGGAACAGCATGCCGACGCCGTAATCGCCCGGCTTGGGCAACTGTAGATCTTGTGCCGCGCATTCGGCACGCAGGAACTGATCAGGGATTTGCACCAGAATGCCGGCGCCGTCGCCCGCCAGCGGGTCTGCACCGACCGCGCCGCGGTGGGTGAGGTTTTCCAGAATGGTCAGACCCTGACGAACGATGGCGTGGCTCTTGCGGCCCTTGATGTTGGCGACAAAGCCTACGCCGCACGCGTCATGCTCGTTATTGGGATCGTAGAGCCCCTGTTTTGGCGGCAAACCACCACGACTCATGGTCGGACCTCATTAGTTTGATGTATTCGTCTGTGGACGTTCCGCAGCGGGGTGGGGTTGGTGTCTTGCCCCATCGCGCAGGCGGCTGGCCCCCGGGCGGCCGACGAGTATAGCGCCGGGTGGGTGACGGTTCAAATCAGCGCGACGTGGCTTCCCCGTTTAATTTCAGGGCTATGGCTGTGCTGGGGCGAGGCTGGTTCGGCGCAGACATCGAGTGTGTGTGGGGGGGTTATGGGCGGTCCTCTTGCATGGCCGCGTGGACGGTGGCAAAGCTGCGCGCCCAAGGCTTGGCCTTGCGGACGTTGGCCGGCAGCGTGTCGAGCGCCGCCTGCGCGGCGGCCATGGTCGGAAAGTCGCCGTGGATCAACACATACCAGTTGCTGCCCTTGAAGGTGGTGCGAAAGGTGGCGACCGGTTCGGGAATCCGGTTTTGCCGCAGGTATTCGCGCAGGGACTTCTCGCTGCGACCGCCCAGCAGTTGCAGGGTGAAGCGCGAACCGTCACGGGAGAGCAGCCATTCTGTACCCAGTTGATCCGTTGTCGCCTTGGATGTCGGTGCCTTAGCGGGGGGCGGGGTCACATCAGCCGCCGGTTGGCTGGGTTCGGCGACCAGCACGGGTGGCGTGGTCGGGGGTGTGACGGTGGCCATCGGCGCGGTCGTTATGGGCGGTTGCGACTTTTCCGGCAGCTCGGTTGTGGCCGTCTGGCTGCGCTCCGGGGTTTGGGCTTTTGTTGCGCTAGCTGGGGCCGCCGCCGGCTGGGCGGGTGTCTCGGGCGGAATCATTTTGGCCGCCGCCGGCTTATTATCGACGGCTGGCTGGGGGGCAGGTGAGGAGGCGGGTGCTGGAACCGGAACCTGGATTGGAACTGGAATTGGCTCGGGTGCTTGGGTATCCGATGGGCCATCGGCCACCGCTTGATTGGCGGGTGGCGCGGCGGCGGGTTGTGCCTCGAGCGCAGGGAGTGCGGGCGCAGGTTCATGACCAGCATCCATCGGGGGCGCGGCGCTCTCGATAGTGGCTGAATCGATGGTCGGGGCCGGCGTGATGGCGGAGTTTTCTGAAATAACTTCTTTTCTAACATCCTGTTGCAGATTATCTGGGGTCGACTCCAGAGATATTTTTGACTCCTCTTTAGGCTCGGCAGTTGGCTGCGAGCGCTCGGCGGCGGGTTTGGAGTCGGTTACCGGGACCGAGGGCGGCGCCGATGCCAATCGGGCGAGCGATTCCCATACCGCACGGTCCTGATTCAGATACCAGGCGAGCGCGACTGCAACCAGGCTGCCGATCAGGCCCATAACCACGGCGGGTCGGATGCGGCGCGGACTGGGCGTTGCGACGTGCTTGCGAAGGGCGATTCGGCCGGCATGTTCGAGCAGGAGTTCGTGGGCCTGAATATTGAGTTTGCCGGGCACGCCAGCGGTGGATTTGTGCAGGGCGCGAATTTCGGTGAGGCTGAACGGGCACTCGCCCGAATAGCCGGCGGCCGCGAGGCGAAACATCAGGTAGGCGGCGGTCTGCTGCGCATCGAAGCACGGGATCTCCATGCAATGTAGCAGCAGTCGTGAAGGGCTGTGCAAGCCCATCGCGACCAGGCGCTGTTCGAGTCCCGGTTCGCTGAACAGGATGATGCGCAGCAGCTTGAGGGTGGCGAACGCATCATCATCGGCCAACGCCAACAGGGCGCTGAGTACGGGGTCGGGTAGAAGTTGGGCGTCGTCGATGACGACCACCGGCAGTTGGGCATTTTGTCGCAGGGATTGGCAATGTCGGACCAGATCGGCTTTTAGACGTTCCGGTGTGAAGGAGGTGTGTAGGCCAAAGCCTTCAGCGAGTTTTTCCAGTAGCTCGGCAGGTTGCTGCAATTGCGTCCCGTTGAGGTGGCAGCTGCGCCAAGACGCGCTGTTGCTGCGCAGCAAAAATTGCTGCGCCAAGGTGCTTTTGCCGCTGCCAACGGCACCGGTAACGCCAAGCAGCATAGCGCCGAACTGGGTCAGGTGTTGCAGTAGATCCAGGCGCTGGATCAATCCCGGGTCGGCATAAAAAAACCGTGCGTCGGTCGAATCCAAATACGGATGTTGCTGTAAACCGAGTGTGGCGAGGTAATTGTCCGCACTGGTGGTATGCGCCGCTGTGTTCAATGTGGTTCCTGCCCCTGTATAAACACCACACCAAAACCTTTGCGCAGTTGTTCATCGCGCACCTTGATCAGGGCCTGTTCAGCACTTTCCCGATCTAAGAAGTGTTGCTTGACCACGCGCCCTCCGGAACCCTGGCGGCCGGACTCGCGTACCAAGGTCCAACCGTCCAACAAATCTTCCTGCAGATGCAGGTGATAGTAACGGGGCGTGGCATCTTCGCCAATGGGCGTTTGCATATAGATGCGCATAATGATGTCCAGCCAACGGCTGTCAGGTCAGTTCCTTGGGGTTATAGACCCGCTCATATTCGGTGATTGCATAGCGGTCGGTCATGCCGGCGATGTAGTCGGCTACGCCACGCGCGCGTCCTGGCATACCCATGCTGGCTTCAAGATGCTGGCTGTGTTCGCGGGCCTCATCGGGCAGCAGGCGCGGGTCATCGATAAAGGCCTCGAACAGCGACGTTAACACACGCGCGGCCTTGGCGGTCATGCGATGCACGCGATAATGCTGATACAGGCTTATACGCAGGAAACGTTTCAGCTCCAGGTTCTGCTCACGCATGGTGTCGCTGTAAGCAATCAGCGGCTGTGGCTGCGCACGCACGGCATCAATATCGGCAGGTTGCGCGGCTTGCAGGCGTTGAACGCTGGTTTCAACCAGATCCACTACCTGTCGGTTGATCATGCGTCGGACGACCTCGTGCACGGTTCTGCGCAGGCTGATATCGGGGTATGTATTGCGCACTTCCACGTATTGCTCATTGAACAGGCGAACCTCGTTGAGCGCATCGATATCGATCAGACGCGAACGCAGGCCGTCGTCCACATCATGGCTGTTGTAAGCGATGGTGTCGGCAAGATCGGTAAGTTGAGCTTCCAGGCTGGGCTGCGTACGGTTGAGAAAACGTTCGCCAAGTTCGCCGAGTTCGCGCGCGTTGGCCGGTGAACAGTGTTTGAGTATGCCTTCGCGTGCCTCGAAGGTGAGATTCAACCCGCAAAATTCGGCATAGCGTTCTTCGAGTTCGTCGACGACGCGCAACGACTGCAGATTGTGCTCGAAGCCACCATACGGCTTCATGCAGGCGTTGAGCGCATCCTGGCCGGCGTGACCGAAAGGCGTATGTCCGAGGTCGTGGGCGAGTGCAATGGCTTCGGTGAGATCTTCGTTGAGTTGCAGCGCACGGGCGATGGAGCGGGCGATCTGCGCGACTTCGATAGAATGTGTCAATCGGGTGCGGAACAGGTCGCCCTCGTGATTGACGAATACCTGGGTTTTGTATTCCAAGCGACGAAATGCGGCCGAATGAATAATGCGATCGCGGTCGCGTTGGAATTCACTGCGGTAGGCCGGTTCCGGTTCACTATGGCGGCGGCCGCGTGAACGACTGGCGATAGCCGCGTAAGGCGCAAGACCGCTGTCGATTCCATACGCCGGCAGATTCATGTGGTATTCCCTTGTGCGCTGTTTGTTCGATTAGGCGACCGCGCGGCCGTGCGCAGCATCCAGGGTGGCGCGTAAATGCCGCGCGTCGAAATCGCTGGTGACGATGGCCTCGCCGATGTCCTTCATCAGTACCATCCGCAGGCCGCCATCGAGAACCTTCTTGTCGACAGCCATCAGATCCAAGAACTGTTCGCTGCTCATCGACGCTGGAGTTTGTACCGGTAGGCGCGCGCGTTCCAGCAGACGCGCAATGCGTTCGACCTGCGTGGCAGTAAGCCAACCTTGACGTGCTGAGAGATCGGCGGCTAGCAGCATGCCGGTGCCGACGGCTTCGCCGTGCAGCCACGTGCCGTAGCCGGTGCCAGTTTCAATCGCATGGCCGAAGGTATGGCCGAGATTCAATAAGGCGCGTTGGCCGCTTTCGCGTTCATCGGCAGCGACTACTTCGGCTTTGTTGCGGCAGGAGCGTTCAATGGCGTAGGCCAATGCCTCGGGATCGCGCGTGAGCAAGCGATCGATGTTCTGTTCCAGCCAAGTGAAGAAATCCACATCGCGGATCAGCCCGTACTTGATGATCTCGGCGAGACCTGCCGACAATTCGCGATCGGCCAAGGTGCTGAGTGTGTTGGTGTCGATGACGACGCAGTTGGGTTGGTGGAAGGCGCCGATCATGTTCTTGCCGAGTTTGTGATTGACGCCGGTCTTGCCGCCAACGGAGGAGTCGACTTGCGCGAGCAGTGTGGTCGGCACTTGAATGAAATCCACGCCACGTTGATAGCTGGCCGCGGCGAAGCCACAGATGTCGCCGACCACGCCGCCGCCAAGGGCGATCAATGTGCAGCGTCGATTGAAGCGGTGCTCCAGCAACGCATCGAAAATGGTGTTGAGTGTGTCGAGGGTCTTATAGACCTCGCCGTCGGGCAAGTTGATGTGCTGTACGGTATAACCATGCAGCGCACTTTCCAGTGCGCTAAGGTACAGCGGCGCCACGGTCACATTGCTGACGATCAGCACCTGTTTGCCATGGATGTGAGGTGTGAATAACGGTGATTCGGAGATCAGATGTGTGCCGATAAAAATCGGGTAGCTGCGTTCGCCGAGATCAAGCTGCAGTGTGCGCATCGGGTGTCCTGCCGCAAGTGCGGAGCTTCATGAAACAGTGAGGATATAAAGAATCGTCGCGTCAGGCAAAGACCGATGGTTAGCCCGGCGTCCGGGTGCGTTTCGGACGTGCCGGTCGAATCTGTCGCATAATCTGGTTGACGACGTCTTTAGCGGAGCGGCCGTCGGTGAGTACCGTGATGTCGGCGATCTCGCGATAGAGTGGATCACGGGTGGCCAGAAGTTCTTCCAGGCGACGTTTGGGGTCCTCGGTCTGCAACAGGGGGCGATTGCGGTCGCGGCCGGTGCGTGCGAGTTGCTGGGTAACTGAGGTTTCCAGATACACGACAGTGCCGCGATCGGCCAGATGGGTGCGATTCTCCAGGTCGAGAATGGCGCCGCCACCGGTGGCCAGCACGGTGTCCGACAGCTGCGTCAGCTCGTCGATAACGGCGCGCTCACGGGCACGGAAGCCAGCCTCGCCCTCCAATTCGAAGATCAGCGGGATGTTGACCCCGGTGCGTTGCTCGATCTCGCGATCGCTGTCGAGAAAATCACGCTTGAGTAGACGCGCGAGTTGGCGCCCGATGGTGGTTTTGCCGGCCCCCATGGGGCCGACCAAAAAAATATTGCCCGGCATGTGTGTCATGCCGGGCATGGTATGCCAGAAAGCCTGGCGGCTTACAAGTCGAGTGCAGGTCAGTTGCTGGCCAGGCTCTCCTTGAGGATCTTCGGTGTCACAAAGATCAGCAGCTCTGATTTATTGTCGATCTTGGTCGTGTTGCGGAAGGCCACGCCAATACCCGGAAGGTCGCCGAGGAAGGGTATCTTATCCACCTGATTGCGGTTTTCCTGGATGAAGATGCCGCCCAGGACCGCCGTCTCGCCATTTTCGACCAGTACCTGGGTTTCCACGGCGCGCGTGTCGATGCTGGGTATCTGATCGGGTCCGTAGAGTTCGCCGACCGTATCCTGATTGACCTTCAGATCCATGATGACGCGGTCATCCGGTGTGATCTGCGGCGTCACGCGCAGCGACAACACCGCTTCCTTGAAGCTGACCGTGGTTGCACCGCTGGACGAGGCCTCCTGATATGGAACCTCCGTACCATCGCGGATCACGGCTTCTTTTTGATTCGCCGTAATCACGCGCGGGCTGGAGATGATTTCGCCCTTACCCTCAGATTGCATGGCGGACAGTTCCAGACGCAGCAGGTCTTTACCGACGCGACCGATAATGAAATTGATGGCGCCGGTTGCGTTGGCGGCAGCTAGGTCGGTAAGCAGGGCGTCTACCGGAGGATCGGAATCGCTGGGGTTGCGAATAAACGTGTTTGCAAACCCATTGTTGCCATCAGCATCGGTATAAGAAATATCGCCTGGCAGACCACCGCCAACACCCATGTTGGTGCTGTTGGATGAATCGACCTTGTTGCCACCGAGGCGCACGCCGAGATCGCGCGTGAAATCGTCGCTGGCGATCACGATGCGCGATTCGATGAGCACCTGGCGTACTGGAATATCCAAGGTGCCTACGAGTTTGCGGATATCGTTCAGCTTGTCGGCGGTGTCACGCAGCAACAGGGTGTTGGTACGCTCGTCGATGGAGACGCTGCCACGCTCGGACAGCATCGAGGTGCCCTCTTCGCCTTTAAGCAGGAGGGCAAAATCAGCGGCCTTGGCGTAATTGACCTGGATGTATTCGGAATACAGCGGTGCGAGTTCCTCGATTTGCTTCTGCGACTCCAACTCGAGTTTCTCACGCGCGGCTATTTCCTCGCTGGGCGCGACCAGGATGACATCGTTGTTCTTGCGCATTGCCAATCCCTTGGTCCTGAGGATGATATCCAGCGCCTGATCCCAGGGTACGTTCTTCAGGCGCAACGTCATGTTGCCGGTCACGGTGTCGCTGACGACGATGTTGAGGCCGGTGAAATCGGCGATCAGCTGCAGCACCGAGCGAACTTCGATGTTCTGGAAGTTCAGTGACAGGCGCTCGCCGGTATAGCCGAGCTTTTCTGGCGGCCTTCTTCCTGCTGTTCCTTGGCGGTGGGCTTGATCTCGACCGTATAGGCATTGTCGGTCTGATAGGCGACGTGGTCGTATTCGCCGGTGGGGGCGATGACTATGCGGACATTATTGCCTTTGGTGACGGTGTCCACGGTGCTGACGGGGGTGGCGAAATCGGTCACGTCCAGGCGGCGTTCCAGCGTTTCCGGAAGATCGACGTTGAAAATTCGACGACGACTTGCCCGGCCTCTTCCTTCATGTCGACCGGCGTATTCGAACCGGGAGTGTGACGACAACACGACCTTCGCCATTTTCACCGCGACGGAAGTCGACATTCCTGACGCTGTTGCCAGCGATGGCCGGGTTGCGTAACTGTGTTGTAACCGGCGCCGCGACTGGCGACGCCGGGGCCGGCAACGGCGGCGGTACTTGCAGATCCTTCAAGGTCACAATGAGATTGTTGCCTTCGATACGTGTATCATACGCTGCGAGCTTCACCAGGTTGAGCACCACGCGGGTACGGCCCCGGGCCTCGAGCGTGGTGATAGATCTCGCCATGCCGACACTGATTGGTTCTGGGGCTTTACCCAAGGCATTCTCGTATCCGGCAAATCCAGCGCGATCCGCGCCGGATTGTCGATGGTGAAGCTCAGGGGCTGCTCCGCCGGCCGACACATTTTGAGAATGACCTGCACGCGGTCGCCAGGCAACGAGCCTAGCTGATGTCCTGCAGCGCGTTGGCCGCCGGCAGCCTGGGGAACAGCAGCAGACCGCAGAGAGCACTGGCAAGAAGGGAACACAGGCTTGCCCGGGGGTTGCCCCGAAAAGGTGTTGTTATGTGCGGAAACGATTTTCGAACTGGTCATAAAATTAGCTCCCCCCATGGGATCATTCGCTGAGCGCTAGCGAGGCCGGGCGTTCCATCCAGCCTCCTAGCCCATCCGGTACAATTTCTAAAACATCAATTTCGAATTCGGTGATCTTCCTGATTTTCCCGTGGTTCTGGCCTACGTAATTGCCAGGCTGGACGCGGTGGATGGTACCGTCGTTGGCAAGCACCAATCCCCAGGATTGACCTTTTTGCGAGAGCGTGCCGACCATCCGCATAGTATCCAGTGAAAATTCCTCCAGCGGTTCGCGAGATCGTCTGGCATCTGGGTGAATACCGCTGCACGGTGGCGTTGGCCATCGCCTATTCGGATTGATGCGCCGCGCCGGGATCGAACGACTGCGGAGATCATCGCTTGGTAAAGGAACGTTTCATACGGCTTGAATTCCGGCAGCGCTCAATTTTGGAAGGTTGCCTGTCGCGTACGTCACTGACGAAACGCTGTAAATCCTGGGCACCGCTGCCCTGCAGCCGGAGAGCGTGAGTCCCAACGCAGGCCAGCAAGCAGTGCTGGCCAAGATAGTGTGTTTAGTTTTCACTTTTTAGCTCCGTGCTGCTTTTGCTTTTGCTCTTGCTGATGGCCTTTTGTCCTTGGCGTCGATTTTCAATCTGTTTCGGGGGCCTTTTTCTGGCGTTTTCGTCCAGATAGCGGTAGGTTTTTGCCGTCAGTTCCATAACCAGATCGTCGCTGCTGGCCGAGCGGTATCCTTACCCTCTTTGGCAGGAGGCAAGAGCGCGATATCGTGGATGGTGACGATGCGTGGCAATGTCAAACAGGACGAAGGCGCCGAACTCGTGGTAGGTGCCACGCACTTTGATACTGATGGGCAATTCGGCGTAAAAAACGCGGGGCACTTGGCCTGCGGTTTGAACAGATCGAATTCCAGGCCGCTGGCCAGGCCCGTCTCCGAGACATCCACCAGTAAAACGGCAACTTCGGTTTTGTCGGCAGTTGGCGCAGCATGGCACCGAAAGATTGACGCATTTCTTCCAGTTGCTGCTCATAGGCCTCGAGGTTAGCGGCCTTGCGGGCCTTCGTCTCGAACTCTGCCTTCAAGTCAGCTTCAGCTTTTTCGACTTTATCCAATGTAGCTGCTGTCGAATCGAACCGGTAGCCCAGCCCGAGCACCGCGATGGCGATCAGGATAATCGTGAAGATTCGCGCAGCAAACGGCCAATTGGCGATATTGCTGAAGTCCAAGTCATTTATGTTGATTTCTGAGAGGTTCACTTTTTGACCTCCGGTGGGGGGCATCGGTTTCGCTCGTGGCTGCTTTTTGCCCAGCGAGGAGGGTGAATTCTGCGATGCGTCGACGCACCTCGGTCTTCGTCTCGATCACAAGTTGGGACCACCAATCCACTGCGAACCGTATGTTGCGCATGTAGGCTGATACACGGGCATTAGACTGTGCAACACCATCCATTGTGAGCGCCGGACCTTTCTCGGTAAACTTAAAAAAAAAAAAAAAAAAAAAAAATTCAGGTACACACCATAGGCAAGGTTCGTACCAGTTCGTCCATTAGATGTACGCTCAACGGCGGTTGCTCTGCAGTTCCTGAATCACATTCATCCGCGCGAGCAATTTGTCCTTGGTGGATTCCAGATCTTTGATTTTCTCGATCCGGGACTCCAGGGTCTTGATTTCGCCCTGCAGGAAGCTGTTGCGCTCTTCCTGGGCGCTGATCATGCCCTCCAGCTGGAAATGTCCGATGATGACGGCGAATCCGGCAAGTATTGCGCCGGCTGCGGCCATGCCCGGTCGCGCTGTTTGCGCTTGCGCTCCCTTCGCGCCAGGGGAGTAGGTTAATACGCGCCATGTCAGTCGAAGCTCCTTAGGGCCAGGCCGCAGGCGATCATCAATGACGGCGCGTCATTGCTCAGTGTTTGAGGTTTGACGCGCGAGGCCAGCGACATACTGGCGAACGGATTCGCGATATCGTTTCGATACCGATCTTTTGATGGATGAGTTCGTCGATTCCGGGAATCGAGGAACGCCACCTGCCATTACAATATGATCGATGCTGTTGTACTGGCTGGAGGAGAAGAAAAATTGCAGGGAGCGACTGACCTGCTGCGCCATCGCTTCCTTGAACGGTTCGAGCACTTCAGGCGCATAGTTATCAGGCAGGCCGCCCCGGCGTTTCGCCATGCCGGCTTCCTCATAGGAAAGTCCATAGCGGCGCATGATCTCTTCCGTCAGTTGTTTCCCGCCAAACACTTGGTCGCGGGTATAGATGATCTTGAGATCATGAAGGACATTCAGCGTGGTCATGGTGGCGCCCACGTCGATCACGGCGATAGTGCGTTCTACGCCTTGTCCGGGATCTGGCTGGCCAGAAGGCTGAAGACGTTCTCGAGCGCATAGGCCTCGATGTCGACCATTTTAGCATAGACCGCCGGCCTCAACCGCGGCGACACGCATCTCGACATTCTCGCTGCGGGACGCGGCGAGCAGGACATCGACGGTATCGGGATTTTTTTCCGATGGGCCAGCACCTGAAAATCGGTGTTGACTTCGTCCAGCGGGTAAGGGATGTATTGATCAGCTTCCAATTCGATCTGGCTTCCAACTCCTGTTCGGACAGGCTGGCAGGCATCGCGATCACCTTGGTAAAACGGACGATCCCGCAACGGCCACGGCGACTTGTTGGTGCGTGTACCTGAGCGCTTGAACCGCGCCAAATAGCCTCGCCTACCGCTTCGACGTCCGTAACGCTTTTTTCAACGACCGAATTCGGTGGCAACGGTTCTACCGCATAGCTTTCTACCCGGTAGCGTCCGCCACTCTTACTCAACTCCAGCAGCTTGACAGCCGTGGAGCTGATATCGAGTCCGAGACGCGGCG
>CAVOKC010000032.1:0-8291 GCA_963696465.1 uncultured Gammaproteobacteria bacterium
ATCATGTTGTCGTCCAAGGATGGTTTGTTCGACCGCGCGCGTGGTCGGATCGTCGGCTCGGAGGAATACCTCACCAAGCCGTTCGCCAAAGAGGAATTGCTGGGCGCCATCAAGCGCCATGTCCAGCGCAATTGATGCGCGGATGACGCCGCGGGGCGTGGCAGGGGAAGCGTACGGCTCTATTTTTGCAACAACCTTGTGAATCTTCCCGGGAATGGGGCGATAACATGGAACAGTCCGCGCCAGTTGGCGCGTGCCAGGTGAATGAAGGAGACAAGATTATGACGTGTATTCTGATTGTGGATGATTCTCCCACCGAGATGCATGTGCTGAAAAGCATGCTGGAGAAGAACGGCTACCAGACCATCACCGCGACGAGCGGCGAACAGGGCGTTGAAGTTGCCAAGGCGGAAAAACCCGATCTGGTGTTGATGGATGTCGTGATGCCGGGGCTGAACGGTTTCCAGGCCACGCGCCAACTGACCAAGGGCGCGGAGACCGCGACGATCCCGGTGATTATCTGTACCACCAAGGATCAGGAAACGGATCGTGTCTGGGGTATGCGCCAAGGCGCCAAAGATTACGTCACCAAACCGGTCGTCGAAGGCGATCTGATCGGCAAAATCAAGAGTGCGCTCGGCGGCTGATGTTGCCGTCGGCCCCGCTACCACCAGGGAGGTGTGCCGAATGACAGAAGAAAACCATAACCGGGCATTGGAACTGCTGCGTGATATCGAAGCGCGTTGTCGCGCGCACGCCCATGAATTGCCACGGCAGATCGAAGCCAAGGAAGACTGGATGGGTATCGGTTTCCGGCTCGGCAAGCTGCGTCTGGTGGCGCCGCTCGATCATGTGGTCGAAATTTTGACCTATCCCGGCATGGCGAAAGTGCCGGGCTCCAAAAATTGGGTGCGCGGTATCGCCAACGTGCGCGGCAACCTGCTGCCGATCATGGATCTGCAAGGCTATCTGCATGGTCAGGGTGGTGTGCCGAACCGTCAGAGTCGGGTTCTTGTGGTCAATCACAAGGGTGTTTTTTCGGGGCTGGTTGTCGACGAGATTTTGGGTCTGAAGCATTTCTCGCCCGAGCAGCGCACGGACAAGCTACCGACTGCGGATGCGACCTTAGCGTCGTATCTGCAATTTGGTTTTTTTGTTGGAGACGACCATTGGGGTGTCTTCAACATGCGGCAACTGGCGGAGACCCCGCAGTTCCTGCAAGCAGCGATCTAGCTTAGTGAAAAGGTGACTTCGGAGTGAATTGTTTCGGTTGCGATGATTGATCGACCGGCGATTTGCGAATGGTTCTTGGGGATATAGAGTGGGTCAGGAGAAAGAGTGATGAGTACAGTGAAAGAGGCTGCCGTCAAACGTGGCACGAGCAAGGGCGTCGGATTTTTCATCGGCGGCTTGTTGGTGTCGATCGCCATTATGTTCTTGGTGTTCTGGTACATGGGACGCCTGGCGGGATTCGACAAGGAATACACGGGTTACGCCGGCGAGCAGCAGGTGCTGTCGCAGCGGATTGCCAAATACACACTGGAAGCATCCAGCGGTAGCAAGGAGGCCTTCGAACAGGTCACCAAGTACCGCGACCGTTTCGGCCAGACTCTGAGCTATCTACGCAGCGGTAACGTCGCTACCGATCTGCCGCCGACTACGGGGGACACCGAAAAATCGCTGAAGGATACCGAAGCCAAGTGGGGCGCGTTCAGTGAGTCGGTCAACGCCGTGCTTACCGGCAAAGATCTGGTGCTGTTGTTGAGCGAGGCGGTTGGCGCCATCAACGAACAGATGCCATTGCTGGCGAAGAACGACGAAGAAGTCGTGAACACCCTGGTGGCGAAAGGCGCTTCTCAGGAACAGATCAAGGTGACCAGCCGCCAGCTGATGTTGGCGCAGCGCATCGTTAACAACCTCAACAGCGTCTTGTCCGGCCAAGGTGGCGAGCAGGCAACCGAGCAGTTTGCCAACGACGTTGAAGAATACGGCGCCGTCATGGAAGGCATGGTGCGCGGTAACGACAAGATCGACAAGATCGAGGACAAGGAGGTTCAGAGCAAGCTGTACAACTCATCCATGCAGTTCACGATCGTGGCCGACTACGTCGGCGAGTTGCTCGACAATGCCGAGGCCTTGCAGGCGGTGCAGACGGCAGCCCGCGAAGCATCGCGCATGTCCGACGAGCTGTTCGCGTCCAGCTTGGCGTTGCAGAACGCCTATGCACGTGCACCGGAAAAGCGATTTGTAAAGAACGAAATCGCTTACATGTTCGGCGCTGTGGCGCTGGCCTTCCTAGTGTTGTTGGGTATGTCTCTGAAGCGTGAAGCTGACACCCGTCGCGAAGCGGCTGAGTCGGTAAACAAACGTAATCAGGCGGCAATTTTGCGACTGCTCGACGAGATGGGTAATCTCGCCGATGGTGACTTGACTCAGTACGCCACCGTGACCGAAGACATCACCGGCGCGATCTCGGACTCGGTTAACTTCACCATCGACGCCTTGCGCGATGTGGTCGAGACCATCAACACCACGTCCGAACAGGTTGCCAGCGGCGCAGGGCAGGCCAAGTCCACCGCTATCAAACTGGCCGAGGCGAGTGAGCATCAGGCCGCGGAAATCACCACGGCGAGTACCGCCATCAACGAGATGGCCGTATCCATCAGCGAAGTGTCGCAGAATGCCAAGGAGTCCGCGGGTGTTGCGCAACGGTCGGTGGAATTCGCCAACAAGGGTGGTAAGGCCGTGCGCCGCACCATCGAAGGCATGGACTCGATTCGCGAGCAGATCCAGGAGACGTCGAAGCGTATCAAGCGCCTGGGTGAATCCTCGCAGGAAATTGGTGATATCGTGGAACTGATCAACGACATCGCCGAGCAAACCAACATTCTCGCACTGAACGCCGCGATCCAGGCCGCCATGGCCGGTGAAGCGGGCCGCGGTTTCGCGGTGGTGGCCGACGAAGTGCAGCGTCTTGCCGAGCGGTCATCGAATGCCACCAAGCAGATCGAGGCGTTGGTGAAGACCATTCAAACCGATACCAACGAAGCGGTGATCTCGATGGAGCAAAGTACCGCGGGTGTGGTGAACGGCGCACGTCTGGCCGAAGACGCCGGTGACTCTCTTGAGGAGATCGTGAAGGTGTCCGAACACTTGGCGGAATTGATTGAGAACATCTCTTCCACGGCAGGTCAGCAGTCCAAGGCCGCCGGTGAGATTTCCAACACCATGAACGTTATCCAGGAGTTCACCACCCAGACGAATGCAGGTACCAACGAAACGGCGGCGTCGATCGGTAACTTGACCGAGCTGGCGAATGATCTGCAGCGGTCGGTAGCAGGCTTCAAGCTGCCCGAGTAAACGGAAAATCAAGCGCGGATAAGCGACGGGCATGACAACGATGTTACTGGCGCAACAAGCAGGCTGGGGTGGTATGGCGGATCGTGTGCCGGATCTCGATGACCTGCGTATGCAGTTATGGGTAGATCTAGTGGAACAGCATACAGGGATTGTCATTCAGGCCGAGCGCCGTGCATTTCTGGGCGCGGGACTGCGCGGACGAATGCAGCAACTTGGGGTCGCCGATTACGACAGCTATTACCGGCGGCTTGCGGGCGAACGCGGTGTGTCGGAGGAATGGTCGAAATTGGTGGACCGCCTGACGGTTCACGAGACATCGTTCTTTCGTCATGCACCATCCCTGCAATTGCTCACGGATGAGATCCTGCCGGCCTATGTCGCGCGAAATCGCGCCAAAGCAACGGGTTTTCAGGCGTGGAGTCTGGGTTGTTCGACCGGTGAAGAACCCTACACCCTGGCGATGCTGATCAGGCGTTATCTCGACTCGGTAGGTAGTGATCAGTTGTTCGGCATCACTGCCACTGACATCAGTCGACCAACGCTGCAATCAGCGCGCGATGGCATCTACAGTGAACGTCGCATGGCCGGAGTTGCCGAGGATTTTCGCGCACGCTTCTGCACAGATCTGGGCGATGGTCGTTGGCAGATCGCGGATTCATTGCGGCGACGGATTTGCTTCGCGCAATTGGATATTCTGCATGCTCGGGGTTTTCCGCTGCACGATCTGGATCTGATCTACTGCCAGAATATGCTGATTTACTTTCCGCGCTACCAGCGCTTGCAGATTCTTGAGTCACTGGCACAACGTCTCGCGCCGGGTGGCGTGATGGTGCTGGGGCCTGGAGATCTGCCCTGCTGGGCGCATTCGGATTTCGAACGCATCCGTTTTGAGGGCACTCTGGCGTTTCGACGTCGGATGGACGATACGGCGAGCGTAAAGGGAACACAATGAACCAAGCTATCGATTACAGCACCGTAAAGTGGGTCAAGCAGGAACTGGATGCGACCCTCAAGCAGGCTCGACAGGCGCTGGAAGCCTATGTGGAGAATCCCGCTGACGAAGCGCAATTGCGCTTCTGCGCAGTGCATCTGCATCAGGTGTATGGCACCTTGCACATGGTTGAGCTCTACGGCGCAGCCTTGCTGGCAGAAGAAATGGAGCAAGTTGTCGACGCCTTGCTTGCAGACAGTGTCGGCCAGAAGCAAGACGCCTATGAACTGGTCATGCGCGGCGTGCTGCAATTACCCGATTATCTTGAGCGCCTGATTGCCGGTGGCCGGGATCTGCCGTTGGTGCTGTTGCCGCTGCTGAATGATCTGCGCGCAATCCGCGGCCAAAAGCTGCTGTCGGAAAATTCGCTGTTCTCCCCGGATTTGAATCTACCCTTGCCCGCTGCCGCGCGGCGCAGCAGCGACGGCGAAGATTTACCAACGACCGTGCGCAAGCAGCGCCACGGCTATCAAGTGGCCTTATTGGGGTGGTACCGTAATAAAGATGTTGCCGTTAACCTACAGCGTCTCGGTGCTGCGCTCGACACCATACAGGCGGCCTGCACGCACGATGCCGCGCAGCGCCTCTGGTGGATCGCCAGCGGCATGGTCGCTGCTTTGCGTGAAGGTTGGTTGGACGCCAGCATCGCTCCCAAGCTGCTGCTCGGCCAAGTCGATCGTCAGATTAAGCGCGTCATCGACGAGGGCGAAGAGGGTATATTGTCCACTCCGCCGGCTGATCTGCTGAAGAATCTGCTGTTCTATGTGGCGCGTGCGAAAGATGGTGGTGAGCCGGTCAGTCTTATCAAACAGACCTATGGACTCTCCGCACTGCTACCCGATAGCGAAGAACTCGAACGCGCACAGAATAGCCTGACTGGCCACAATGCCGAATTGATGAGCACAGTATCTACGGCCATCAAGGAAGATTTGGCGCGGGTGAAGGATGCGCTGGATCTATTCCTGCGCGGCGGCCGCAAAACGGTTGCCGACCTGCAGCCGGCCTCTGAGACACTGAATCGTATCGCCGATACTCTTGGCATGCTGGGCCTCGGTGCTTTGCGCAAAATCGCACAGGCGCAGGCGCAAGCCGCGCTGGATATGGTTGCTGGGCGCCGCGACTCGGATGAGGCGGCGTTGCTGGATGTTGCCGGTGCGTTGTTGCATGTGGAATCTGCGCTGGAAGGTTTGGTGCGGGGCAGTGCGCCGGAACCGGAGCCGGAACGTGAAAGCATCGAAAAACCCGGCACGATGACGATGCCGGAGTCTGAATTCAATCAAGTGCGTGGCGTAGTCGCCGACGAGGCGTTACGTGACATCATCCAGGCCAAAGACGCGATTCTGGCCTTCATGGAAGACAGCACGGATTTCTCGGTGCTGGAAAAAGTCCCGCAACTGTTCCACCAGATCAAGGGCGGCATGTTGCTGCTCAACGAAAATCGTGCCGCTGCACTTATCGATGCCGTATGCGGCTACATCACCGAGAGCATGCTGGCTGAGCAACAGGTGCCGGTAACGACCGCGCTGGACGACCTCGCCGATGCCATTTCCAGTATCGAATACTATCTGGAAGGTCTGCGTGAAGGCACCCTGCTCGGGCATGCTGTTTTGGCGATCGCCGAGAAGAGTATGGCGCGTCTAGGTCAGGTTGCGACCCAGTTAGCCGCCCAGAGTCCTGCTCCAACAGAAGTCACCCCAACAGAAGTCACCGAAGAATCGTCATTCGAATACCAAGCCGAGGCGTTGGCTCTGGAGGATACGGATTTCGCGGCGCTCGATTTGCCGGCCGTAGCAGTATCTGACGCGCCTGCTGATCTGGGTGACGAAGCCGCACAGTTGGCGGACAGCGGTGGTTTTGTCTTGGCGGATGATGATGCCTTTGCTGCGGTGGCAGCGGAGACCGGGACAGGTGACAGTGACAATCTGGCCGCCTTCAGTTTGGGCGAGGATGCGTTCGACAGCGCCGAAATAATCGCCGAGGCCGCCCCGGAATTTGCTGTAATGCTGGATGGCTTCAACACAGAAGCAGATGCATTCGAGATGCTTGAGCCGACTGTGGACGAGAGCATCGAACTCTCCATACCCGGTGCTGATTTCATCCCGGCTGAGGAGTGCCCTGGATTAACGCTGATCTCGTCCGACCTGGATGCCTTCGGTGGGGAGGCGGATGCCTTCGGCATGCTCGCCTCCAATGAGGGTGAGGAGTTGCCGTTGGCAACGACGCTGGATGAATTTAGCGCAGCCGATGACGCCTTCGGTGTCGCTGATTCAATGCTGGATGCTGCGGCTGAAGACGCACTTGAGGATGCCGCGCTCGCATCGCCGTCCGCCGAGCCCGCGCCGCAGGCCGCCGTGCTGCCGATGCACCCGGTATTATCCGGTGAAATGGACGAAGAGATTCTGGAAATCTTTCTCGAAGAATCGGATGAAGAATTCGCCAATCTCAGTGACTGCCTACCACGCTGGCTGACTGACGAGCAGGACAAAGATGCCCTGGTCACCATGCGTCGATCATTCCATACCCTAAAAGGCAGCGGCCGCCTGGTCGGTGCCTTGCGCCTGGGTGAATTCGCCTGGGGCTACGAGAGTTTGCTCAATCGGGTTCTCGATGGTGTCCTGCCCCGCGATGAGGCTGTGTGTGGATTGCTGGAGCGCGCACTACTGGCATTGCCGGAACTGATTGCCCAGGTGCGCGACGGCACGGCGACGACGCAGCCGATCGAGGCCCTGATGAACATGGCGCATGCGCTGAGCCGTGGTGAGGCGGTGACGTTGGCGGATGTGGATATGCCACATGCAGGTGGTGCGCCGGCGACAGATGCCGCGGCATTGATTGAACCTGAAATGGACGCCAATGCAGAAGACTTTTCGACTGGGCTGGACATGGAAGATGCGTTTACCATGGAAGCCGAGTCAGAATTCGCGTTCGACGCAGGCGAGGCCGCGAATAAGGGCATCGATCCGGTGCTGTATGAAATTTTCTGCGCCGAGTCGAAGGACCATATCGCGACCATCCGTGACTATCTGGCGTGCTGCCATAAGCTGGGGGCTGAATGCCGGGTCACCGATGATCTGATGCGCGCCTTGCATACGCTGCATGGCAGTGCCCGCATGGCCGGAGCCGAGGCTATCGCCGAGATCGCCTACGAAATCGAGAAATACGCGAAGGCGCTGCGCATCGATCAATTGCCGATGAGCGCCGACGGTGTGGATCTTACGGGGCGGGCGACGCACATCATTGAGACATTGCTTGTCGAACTGAATGATGCGGACAGCGCACGCACAGACAATGCGGATATCATTGCGGCGATTGCAGCGCTGCCGCGAACCACGCAAGACGTCGGTCATATCCCCTCAGCGGAAGTGCCGTCTGATCTGGATGAGATCGAAGCGGAGGCCGACGAAGCGGCGGTTGTCGATTCTGGGTCTGCTTCTGGGTTTCCTTCCGGGTTTGCCGATGAGGCCGCGGATGCGTTCGCTATGCTGGATGGGACGTCCGAATTCGAATCGCTGATGGTCGAAGATGCATTCTCCACGACGGACGAGTTCGAAGCCGTCGATGCCTTTGCCGAGCCCGTGCCACCGGTGACAGATATCGCTGCGGCCGCGATTGCCGCCGAAGTCGACGAGATGTCGGACTTCACAGAGGAGCTGGAGAGCGATCCACACGCCTACTTCGCCGAGACCGCCGAAATAGCTGCGCACGGTGTGGCGCCGGCGGTGGTCGCAGAAGGCGAGTGGGTGACCTTCGATTATCAGGACACCGATGCGGATCTGCTGGAAGTGTTTCTGGAAGAAGGAGACGAAATCCTCGGCGCGATCGATACGACCCTGCAACACTGGATGGGCGCCTCTGACGACAACGCCTTGATGGCCGAATTGCAACGGCATTTGCACACCCTAAAGGGCGGTGCGCGTATGGCCAATATCACCGCGATTGG
>CAVOKC010000033.1:0-113768 GCA_963696465.1 uncultured Gammaproteobacteria bacterium
CGAATACCACTTCACCCAGCTGCATCATCACCATCGGTACCATACCGCCGAGCGGGGTATAGGAGTCGTGCATGGAATTGACCGAGCCGTTGGACGCGGCGGTCGTCGCTACTGCCCACAGCGCCGAGGTGCCGATGCCGAAGCGGGTTTCCTTGCCTTCCATGTTTCCGCCCGATTGCGTGGCGGAGGCCTGCTGGTCGACACCGAGTGCCGTGAGCTGCGGATTCCCCTGCTGCTCGAAGCTCATGGTCGCAATCGTCGCGACGGAGAAGATGATCGTCATCGCCGCCAGCACCGCCCAGCCCTGACGCGTATCGCCGACGGCACGACCGAAGGTGTAGCAGAGCGCGGCCGGAATCAGCAGAATCGCCAGCACCTCCAGGAAATTCGACAGCATCGTCGGGTTCTCGAGTGGATGCGCGGAATTGACGTTGAAGTAACCGCCGCCGTTGGTGCCGAGCTGTTTGATGGCGATCTGCGACGCGGCCGGGCCCATGGGCAGGGTCTGCGTGGTCACAGTCACGGATTCGCTGACGGTTTGACCGGCCTCGTTGGTACTTGAGGTCGTATAAATCGTCGGCTCCAGCGTTGTCACGTCCTGATAGGCGACGAAATTCTGAATCACACCCTGACTGACCAGCGCCAGCGCGAACACGAACGATAACGGCAGCAGCAGATACGTCGTGATGCGATACATATCCGCCCAGAAATTGCCGATGGTCTGCGCCGAATGCCGCGCGAAGCCTCGGATCAGCGCGAACAGCACGGCGATGCCGGCTGCGGCCGAAACAAAGTTCTGCACCGCGAGGCCGAGCATCTGAGTGAGATAGCTCATGGTGGTCTCGCCGCCGTAGCCCTGCCAATTAGTATTGGTCACGAAGCTGATGGCAGTGTCGAAGCTCGAATCCGGCGTTACATTCGCGAGCTGTTGCGGATTGAGCGGCAGCCACAGTTGCAGCCGTTGCAGGCCATATACGACCAGCAACCCGATCAAGCTGAACACCAGTACCGCCAGCGCATAGCCGCGCCAGCTCATTTCCTCGTCGCGGATACCGCACAGGCGGAACACACCGCTTTCGATACGCGCCAGCGGTCGCCAACGTGGCGCCTCCATCAGTTTGGCCATATACAGGCCAAGCGGCTTCACCGCCGCCAACAGCACGACGAGATAAGCCACCAACAGCAGCCAGGATTGGGTGGTCATTAGGGCCTCCAAATGGTATCTGCAGCGCAGCGACGGAGGCCCTTATGCCACGGGCCAAGGCGCGCCGAGCGCGGTGTACTTAACGTACATAAGTGAGGTGCAACGCTGGCCCGTGGCATAAGGGCCCCGTCCCTTCGGGTTGCGCACCAAAAAGACGCCACGCCGCGTTGCTCGTCGTTCATTTGAAATCATCAAACTTCTCTTCTCGCGCCTTGCTTGGCGCCTTTTGGGGCAGCAACGCTGTGGTGCAGATACCATTTGGAGGCCCTAAAAGTCCTCCGCTTTGAGCAGCGCGTAGACCAGATAAGCCAACAACAAGACGGCGACAATGCCGCCGATCACGTAGAGCGCTTGCATATCACCTCCGCGGCATGAGCCGATCACAGCCGATTGCCAGTGCGGCGGTCAGCAGGAAAAATGCGCCCAGCAGCGCGATCCAAAGTATGTCCATGGGGCATCTCCTCTGTCGTATCTGGACTGAGTTAAGGTTAGACCGTCCAGTATCAATAGATGACAAACAATCGGGCATTAGGGATAAAAATTGTGTAAAAAACGCACGGTGACGCGCTGGAATGCGCGGGTCATTTGCGGGAGATGTCTGGGTGAACAGGCTGTTAAGCGTCAGCGAACTCCGGGATAGTCCGGGCTCGTGTTGTGTTGCCGGTGGGTCTTGAAGCAGGATTATGGCGAGTGAGGCAGATTGCCGAGTTTCGCATCCGCTCAACCCAGGCTACTCTCGTTGGAGACACAAAAAACTGTCAGACAAACCGCATCGACAGATCGATGGCGTTTATGTCCTTGGTGAGTGCGCCGGTGGAAATATAATCCACGCCGGTTTCGGCGATGCGGCGGATATTCTCCAACGTGACGCCGCCGGACGCTTCGAGTTTGGCGCGGCCGGCATTCAGTGCAACGGCTTCGCGCAGCAACTCAAGCGTGAAATTATCCAGCAATAAAATGTCGGCGTTCGCTGCCAGCGCTTCTCGCGCCTGGTCGAGATTTTCCACTTCGATTTCCACCGGCAGATGCGTGTTCAGCGCGTGCGCTGCCGCGACGGCGGCGGTGATCGAGCCGGAGGCGGCGATGTGATTCTCTTTGATGAGGATGCCGTCGTACAGGCCGATGCGATGGTTGTGGCAGCCGCCGATGCGCACGGCGTATTTTTGTTCGTAGCGCAGGCCGGGCAGGGTCTTGCGCGTGTCGAGCACGCGCACTGTTAGACCCTCTACGGCGGCGGCGAACTGCGCGGCGCGGGTGGCGGTGCCGGAGAGTGTCTGCAGCAGATTCAAGGCGGCGCGTTCGCCGGTCAGCAGGGCGCGCGCCGGTCCGCGCAGCGTGCAGAGCATTTGATCGGCCTCTACACGTTCGCCCTCGTGCAGGTTCCAATGTACCTGGATGCGTTCATCGAGTTCCGCGAACACCGCATCGAACCAAGCGCAGCCACACAGCACGGCGGCCTCGCGGCTGATCACGCGCGCGCTGCCGCGTGCATCCTCGGGTATCAGTGCGGCGGTGACATCGCCGCTGCCGACATCCTCGGCCAGTGTGCGACGCACCGTGGCCTGAATCTGATGCTCGACGGCTTCGAGACGCATTACTCGGAGATTTCCAATAACTCGACTTCGAAGATCAACGTGGCATTGGGCGGTATCACGCCGCCGGCACCGCGTTCACCATAGCCAAGTTCCGAGGGGATGATGAGTTTGCGTTTGCCGCCGACCTTCATGCCTTTGACGCCTTCGTCCCAGCCTTTGATGACGTAGCTGCAATCCAACGGAAAGCTGAACGGATCGTTGCGATCGACGCTGGAATCGAATTTGCTGCCGTCTTCCAGCCAGCCGGTGTAGTGCACGACCACGGTCTGGCCACGGCCTTTGGCCTCGGTGCCATCGCCCAAGGTGAGGTCTTCATAACGCAGTCCGCTGGTGGTGGTGATTTCCGACATGCGTGGTTCTCCTGTCTGAGGTTCCGATGGGTAAACGATAACACAGCGCTGAGCGCGAGTGACGCGCACCGGCGCCGGTTGAGGAGGCCGGAGGGGTGCTCCAAAACGACCCCGTCAGCTCTTCAGCCGGTACCCAGTGCGGAAGATCAACCACACCAGCGCGATGCACAGCAGGAAGAAGCCCAGCGTCGCCGCAAGGCTGACGCCGATGCTCACATCGGCCGTGCCGTAGAAGCTCCAGCGGAAACCGCTGATGATGTAGACGATCGGATTGAACAGGCTGACGGTGCGCCAGCCCGCCGGCAGCATGTCGATGGAGTAGAACACGCCGCCGAGGAAGGTCAGCGGCGTGATGACCAGCATCGGAATGAACTGGAGTTCCTCGAAGCCTTTCGCCCAGATGCCGATGATGAAGCCGAACAGACTGAAGGTGGTCGCCACCAGCACCAGGAACGCGGCCATCCACAGCGGATGTTCGATGTGGATGGGCACGAACAGGCTCGCGGTCGCGAGGATGATCAGGCCGAGAAGCACCGATTTGGTCGCGGCGGCGCCGACATAGGCGAGCACGATCTCGAACGCCGACACCGGCGCCGACAGGATTTCGTAGATGGTGCCGGTGAACTTCGGCATATGGATGCCGAAGGAGGCGTTGTTCAGACTCTCGGTAAACAGCGATAGCATGATCAGTCCCGGGACGATGAAGGCGCCGTACTGAACGCCCTCGATGTCGCCCATGCGTGCGCCGATCGCCGCGCCGAACACCACGAAATACAGCGCCGTCGTGATCACCGGCGTCACCAGACTCTGCCACAGCGTGCGCGCGAAGCGGGTCATCTCGAAGCGGAAGATGGCGAGCACCGCGTGGTAATTGAACTTCAGCGTCTGGGCTGTTGTGCTCATGGGCGGTCACTCACCAGGCTGACGAAGATCTCTTCGAGCGAACTCTGGCGCGTGCTGAGGTCCGTGAAGCCGATCCCCAGCTCGCCGAGGCGTTGCAACAGCGCTGGAACGGTGGTCTGTTCCCGGCTCGTGTCGTAGGCATATTCCAGATCGCCGCCGCCGTTGGCCAGCGTCAGCGCCCACTCGCTCAAGCCCGCCGGGATCGCCGTCAGCGGTTCCAGCAAGTGCAGCGTGAGCTGTTTCTTGCCAAGCTTCTTCATCAGTTCGGTCTTGGTCTCGACCAGGATCAGCCGGCCTTTGTTGATCACGCCGATGCGGTCGGCCATTTCCTCCGCCTCGTCGATGTAGTGCGTGGTGAGAATGATGGTGACGCCGTTGTCGCGCAGGCGCCTGACCTGTGCCCACATATCGCGCCGCAGTTCCACGTCCACACCGGCGGTCGGCTCGTCGAGAAACAGCACCTGCGGTTCGTGCGCCAGCGCCTTGGCAATCAGCACGCGGCGTTTCATCCCGCCGGACAGCGTCATGATCATGTCCTTGCGCTTGTCCCACAGCGACAGATCGCGCAGCACCCGTTCGAGGTGCGCCGGATCCGGCGGCAGCCCGAACAGCCCGCGGCTGAAGCGCACCGTATCCCAGGGCGTCTCGAACAGATCGGTGTAGAGTTCCTGCGGCACCAGCCCGATCTGCGCGCGCGCCGCGCGATAGTCGCGCCGGATGTCGTGGCCGTTGACGCGCACGCTGCCCGCGGTCGGCGTGACGATCCCGCACACCGCGCTGATCAGCGTCGTCTTGCCCGCGCCATTCGGCCCGAGCAGCGCGAAGATCTCGCCCGGACGGATATCGAGATCGATATTCTGGAGCGCGACGAGCCCGGAGGCGTAGGTCTTGCCGAGGTTGGAGATGGAGATGACGGGAGTCATGGGCACCCGTTATGGGGAAGGAGTCAGCGCATTGTCCAATTTCACGCCAACACCCACTCGCCGCGTGACTTGATGGCCTGATACATCGCATCCGGCGCCAGATCGATATCGCCGGGCCAGGCCACCGCGCCATGATCCACGAACACCTGGGCGAAGAAAGCGGGTTCCATGAGTGGGGCGAACACACCGGTCAGATGCGAGGACAGAAACGGACTTGTCCGGTCAAGCCGTCAGCAAAATGCACCTGTAGAGTGAGATCGCCGACGACATCGACCTGGACAACGTCCCAGCGCATGGGGGCGGGGTTGCTTATTGTAGCGGGGCTATCGGCTTTGGGGTTTGTTTCGCTTGGCATAGCGTCCAATCCTCCAGCAATTCCTTTTGATGCAATTCCGCCCAGTCGAGGACGAGGTTCAAAGCGCGGCGTGGCAACACACCTTCACGAACTTGCAGTGTTGCTATATCGATGACCGCCTTGAATTCGCCGTACTCCACATGAAAATGCGGCGGTGCGTGGTCATTGAAAAACATCCTGATGAAAACCGCGCCAAGCATGGCGTGGATTTCGCCGTTGTCGAGCAGTTCGACTGGGAGAGCGCCATCGTCGCGGATGATCAGCGACGAGACTATGGCGAACAGCGTCGTATCGCCATAGGCCGCAACGAACTGCGATTGTTGGCATGGTCACGCATCGTGGCGTTGCATTCGCGTGATCGGACTGCGCAAGGCCAATCCCAGAGAGATCAAACGCTATGACGAAACGCAAAAAACCTGAGAAGGTCTGCCAGGCAGACTGGGATGCCGTCGACATCCCACAACTGGATGCCAAAACCCTTGCCCGCATGCGCCCGGCGCGCGATGCCGTACCTGAAGTGGTTGCGGTCTATCGCCGCAGCCGCGGGCGACCGCCCAAAGAAAACGCCAAGGAACAAGTGACGCTGCGCCTGGACCCCGAAGTGCTGGCCTACTTCCGTAGCCAGGGACGGGGTTGGCAAACGCTGCTGAACGACGCGCTAAGCGTTAGCTTAGCATTCTTCCCAGACGTTGAATCCCCCATAGACGTTCGATGTCGTCGTGCCCGTTTTGGGCAGGCTCAAGGCCGCCCTGTGTCAGCTGGCTGAGCCCTAACCTCACCCAGGCCGTTTGAACGCCTTGCGCGCACGCTCGACCTTGGCGCGGATCACGCACTCCTCGACATGATCGTTGATCAGGCCCATCGCCTGCATGAAGGCGTACACGGTGGTGGGGCCGACGAATTTCCAGCCGCGCTTCTTCAGGTCTTTCGACAGGGCAATCGATTCCGGGCAGACGGAGGCGGTCTGCGGTTTTGCGAGTTGCTTCGTGTCTGGTTCGTAGCGCCAGATGAAGGCGGCCAGCGAGCCTTCCCGTTTGATGAGTTCTTTGGCCTGTCGCGCGTTGTTGATGGTCGCTTCGATCTTGCCGCGATGGCGGACGATGCCGGCGTCCTCGAGCAGGCGTTCGATATCGCGCTGGGTGAAGCGTGCGACTCGGTCAAAGTCGAAGCGGTGGAAGGCGGCGCGGAAGTTTTCGCGTTTGGCCAGGATGGTGCGCCAGCTCAGCCCGGACTGAAAACCTTCCAGGCTCAATTTCTCGAACAAGCGCTGATCGTCATCGACCGGGAAGCCCCATTCGGTGTCGTGGTAGTGCAGGAATTCCGGTGCGGCACCGCACCAGCGGCAGCGGGGCATGCCGTCGCTACCCGGGATCGTTGTGCTCATGGGTCGACCTCCTTGTTGTGGCGGAGTCGGTGATGGTTCAACGCGGTGTTCATTCCGGATTGCGCTGCGCATCATCCGGGCTACATGCGGTGGGTTACGGCCTTCGGCCTAACCCACCCTACGATGTCTGCGTAGCCTGGATGGAGCGTAGCGCAATCCAGGTATCTGTCGGTGTTCACCCCGGATTTCGCTCCGCGCCATCCGGGCTACATGTCTGCATGTGGTAAGGCTATTCCCGCACCGTCTCTGCTTCACCCACCACGTTCGCCCGCGAGCTCTTCAACCGCAGATCGCTAATCAACTTGAAGAACAGCGGCACGAAGAAGATCGCCAGGAACGTCGCCGCCAGCATCCCACCCATCACGCCGGTGCCGACCGAGTGACGCGCACCGGCGCCGGCGCCGGTGGAGAAGGCCAGTGGCGTGACGCCGAGGATAAACGCCAGCGAGGTCATCAGGATCGGCCGGAAGCGCAGTCGCGCGGCTTCGAGTGCGGCTTCGACAGTGCCCATGCCTTCCTGTTTTTTGTACACAGCAAACTCGACGATCAGGATCGCATTCTTGGCCGCGAGTCCCAGCAGTGTCACCAGTCCGATCTGGAAATACACATCGTTGGTCATGCCGCGCACGGTCACCGCCACCAGTGCACCGAAGGTGCCGAAAGGCAGGGCCAGCAGCACCGACAACGGCAGTGTCCATTTTTCGTATTGCGCGGCCAGGATCAGGAACACCATGATCGCCGCGAGTCCGAGGGCGAGTCCGCTGGAGCCCTTGGATTTCTTCTCCTGGAACGAGGCGCCGCTCCAGTCGTAGCTGAAATCGTTGGGCAGGGATTCATCCAGCAATTGCTCGATGCGCTCGATGGCTTGGCCGGAGGACACGCCGGGTTTGCCGCTGCCGAAAATCTTCACGGCCGGCAAATTGTTGAAGCGATCCTGCGTGTCCGGGCCGGCGGTGTATTTCACCGTGGCAATCGTCGACAGCGGGATCATGTCGCCCTGCGCGGAACGCACGTGAATGTTGCCGATATCTTCGGGGCGCGTCTTGTAATCCGGATGCGCCGACATCAGCACCTGCCAGGTGCGGCCATACTTGTTGAAGTCGTTGACGTAATAACTGCCGAGCGTCGCCGACAAGGTGGCAAAGGCATCATCTATTGAGATGCCCAACGCCTTGGCCTTCTCGCGGTCCACGTCCACATACAATTGCGGCGTGCCGGCGCGCCAGAAGGTGGCGATGTTCATCAACAGCGGATCGGCATTGGCCTTGGCGATGAATTGCTGACTGACCTCGTTCAGACGTTGCGCACCGCCCTCGCCACGATTCTGAATATACAGCTCGAAACCGCCGGCACTGCCCAGGCCGAAGATCGGCGGCGGGTTGAAGGCCAGCACCAGCGCTTCTTTGATGTGCGCGGTCTTCATGAACAGTTCGCCGACCAGCGAGGGTGTGTCCATGGCGCGCTCGTCCCAATGCGTCTGGGTGACGAAGATGGTCGCCGCACTGTTCTTGTAGCCGCCGCCGAGGAAATCGAAACCGGTGAAGGCGATCGCATAGGCGTTGGCGGGATTGGATTTGATCGCCTCGACCACCTGTTTGACCACCGCATCGGTACGTTCCAGCGTGGCGCCGTCGGGCAGCAGCGTCGAGACGATGTAGTAGCCCTGATCCTCGTCGGGCACCAGTGAGCCGGGGGTCACCTTCCACATGCCCGCGGTGACGATCACCATGCCGCTAAACAACAACAGACCGAGCGCCGAGCGGCGTAACAGCCACGCCACACCCTGACCGTAGCGCTGAGTGACACGTGTAAACCAGGCATTGAAGCGCAGGAAAATTTCCGCTGTCTGTTTGTGTTCATGCTTGAGGATCAGCACGCACAGGGCCGGTGTAAGCGTCAGCGCGACGAAACCGGAGATGACCACGGCGATGGAAATGGTGATGGCGAATTGCCGGTACAGCTCGCCCGAGAGTCCGCCGAGGAAGGCGATGGGCACGAACACCGCGGTCAGCACCAGCACAATGGCGATCACCGGGCCGGTGACCTCGTGCATGGCCTGAATCGCCGCATCGTAGGCGGACTTGCCCTGCTCATGCATGATGCGTTCGACGTTTTCCAACACCACGATCGCGTCGTCGACGACGATGCCGATGGACAGCACCATACCGAACAATGTCAGCGTATTGATGGAATAGCCGAGCACATGCAGGCCGGCGAAGGTGCCGATCAGCGACACCGGCACGGCGATACACGGGATCAGTGTCGCGCGCCAGTTTTGCAGGAACAGAAACACCACGGCGAACACCAGCAGCATCGCTTCGGCCAGGGTCTTCACAACCTCGCGGATCGAGACCCCGACAAAGCGCGTGGTATCGAACACCACGGCGTGTTTGATACCGGCCGGGAAGCGCGTGGCGAGTTCGGCCATCAGCGCGTTGACCTCATCGGCTACCGCCAAGGCATTCGCACCGGGCTGCAGGAAGATACCGACCAGCACCGCGTTATCGCCGTTGACGCGACCGATGAATTCATAATCCTTGGAACCGAGCTGCACGTCGGCGACATCTTTGAGCCGCACCAGCGAACCGCCCGGGTTGGCGCGCACAATGATCTGTTCGAACTGTGCGGCATCGGCGAAACGGCCTTGGGTGGTGATGGTGTAGACCAACTGCTGCCCGTTACCGACCGGCGGTTGACCGACTTTGCCCGGCGCGAACTGGGCGTTCTGTTCCTGAATGGCGCGCGTCACATCAGCCGGTGGTCAGACTCAGTTGCGTCAAGCGATCCGGCTTGAGCCAGATGCGCATGGCGTAATCTTTGGCACCGAAGATCTGCACGTTGGTGGTGCCCGGCACGCGCTTGAGCCGGTCGAGCACATTCAGTGTGACGTAATTGGAAATGGTCAGATCGTCACGGCTGCCATCGGGCGAGGTGAAGGCGACGACTTGCAGGAATGACGAAGAACCTTTCTCCACAGTCACGCCCTGGCGGCGCACTTCTTCGGGCAGTTTCGCCTCGGCCTGCTTGACGCGGTTGTTGACGTTAAGCGCAGCTTTGTCGACATCGGCGCCGATATTGAAGGTGGCCTCGATCGTCACTACGCCATTCGAGGTCGAGGTGGAACTCATGTAGAGCATATCCTCGATGCCGTTGATCTGATTTTCCAGCGGTGCGGCAACCGTCTGTTCCAATACGCTCGCCGAGGCGCCTGGATAAACGGCCGTCACTGTCACCACCGGCGGCGCGATTTCGGGATACTGGGCGATCGGCAGAATGCGCATCGCGGCGAGTCCGGCGATGACGATGAACAACGACAGCACCATGGCGAGGATCGGTCGGTCGATGAAGATGCGAGAGAACATGTGTGTGGTTCCTGATTGACTACGACACCGCCGATGCCACGTAGGATGGGTGGAGCGCAGCGCAACCCATCATGGGACAGATGGGTTGCGGCGCTGTGCGCCTCCACCCATCCTACGGTCTACGACTTTGTATCCACGGCAGCCGGCGCCGCGATCTGCACCGGCGCGTCCGGGCGCACCTTCACCAAATTATCGAGAATGACCTGATCGCCGGCGTTGAGGCCGGCACGGATAATCCAAACCCGCTCAGCGTTACGGGTTGCCCAGTCGCCGACCTCGATGGGACGGACCGCCGCAACGGTTGCGCCGTCTTTGCCGGTGCTCACGATGTACACAAACTTACCCTGCGGCCCTTCGAGGATGGCCTTCTGCGGAACGGTGATGGCGTTGGGATGCACGGCACCGCTGACGATTACGCGCACGAACTGACCGGACTTGAGCTGGCCATCGGCATTGTCCAAGCGCGCGCGCATGTTCAGCGTGCCGGTGGTGGTATCGATGCGGGCGTCGCTGAAATTGATATGGCCGGTGCGGTCAAGCACGCGACCGTCGCTGAGTCGCACCTTAACTTGCAGCGTATTGTTCCGCCGGCGTCAGCAGGCTGCCATCGGCGGCCGCTTGCTGCTGTTCCAGCAATTCGTTCTCAGATACCGAGAAATACACATCCATCGGATCGGTGACGGTCAGCGTGGTCAGTCGATCCTTCGCGGCCTCGACCACCGCGCCTTCGACCTTTTCCGCCAGACCGGCCACGCCGGCGATCGGCGCAGTGACGTGCGTGTAGTCGAGTTGTAGTTGTGCCTCGCGTGCCGCCGCCGCCGCGGCCTTGACGTCCGCTTCGGCCAGTTCGAAGGCGGACTGTGCATCGTCCAGCGCCTTGCGGCTGATGACTTTGTCCGCGGCTAAAGGTTTGATGCGATCCCATTCGCGTTCGGCCTGGCTGCGTTGTGCATCGGTGCGTGCGAGCACTGCCTCGGCGGCGGCAAGCTGCGCCTCATACGATTTCGGGTCAAGCTGGAACAGCACCGCGCCGGCCGCAACCTGCGTGCCTTCCTCATACAGACGCTGTTCGATAATGCCGCCGACGCGGGGACGGATTTCCACTTCGCGTGAGCCTTTGGTCTGGCCGATGTATTCGCGTTCGACCGGCAGGTCTTGCGGTGTAATGGTAACCACGCTGACTTGCGGCGGCGGAAACGCCATGCCCGCGCCGGGCTCAGTGCCGCCATTGCAGGCGCTCAGAGCGAGTGCCAGCGGCAAGACGAACCGGGCAGGATGATGGATGTGGCTGTTCATTGCGTACGACTCCCTTCGATGTGCGGGCCGATGGAGTGGCCGATGGGCGGCATGGAGTGTGCGATTGTACCGACAGACGAGTAGGTCTGCCGGCAGAAGTTCCGCTAGAATGCCGGGGCGAACGGGGCAACTCAAGTGTGCCGGTCTAATTTGCTGCTCCACTGGGTACGGTCAATGGCACACGAAGCACAACAAAATTCCGGGTATGACTGGCGCGCAGCACTCGCGGTGTATTCACAGCCGCGCGTGCTAGGCATGCTGTTTTTAGGGTTTTCTGCGGGTCTGCCGTTTCTGCTGGTGTTCTCCACACTGTCCGCTTGGTTGAGCGATGCCGATGTCGATCGTGGCACCATCGGCTTCTTCAGTTGGATCGGCATCATGTATTCCGTGAAAGTCATCTGGGCACCGCTGGTCGATCGCTTGCCGCTGCCGCTGCTGAGCAAGTGGCTGGGACAACGGCGCAGTTGGTTGTTGGTGGCGCAATGCGGAATCGCCGGCTGTCTGCTGCTGCTGGCGTCCATTACGCCGGAACGGAATCTCTTGCTGTTCGCCTTTTATGCGCTGCTGCTGGCGTTCTCGTCGGCGACGCAGGATGTCGTCATCGACGCGTATCGCATCGAGGCCGTCGCCAAGGAATATCAGGCGGCCATGTCGGCCAGTTATATTCTCGGTTATCGCGTGGCCACGTTGGCGTCGGGGGCGGGTGCTTTGTATCTCGCCGATGTGCTGGACTGGCAGATGGCGTATCTCGCCATGTGCGCCTTCACGCTGGTCGGCATTGTCACCACACTGGTGATCCGCGAACCGGCGCATGTCGTGAAAGAAGAGACGCGACTGCAAGAGGAACGCTTGGCGCACAAACTCAGCGGCGCGCTGCATATCGGTAACGTGTGGGAGCGCATCACGGAATGGTTCGCCGTGGCGGTGATCAGCCCGTTCGCCGAGTTTTTTCGCCGCAGTGGCAAGAGCGCGTTGCTGATTCTGTTGCTGATCGGCACCTACCGCATCACCGATATCACCATGGCGGTGATGGCCAACCCGTTTTATCTGGATCTCGGTTTCACCAAGTCGCAGATCGCCAGCGTCACCAAGCTGTTCGGCTTTTTTCTCACCATCAGCGGTGCGGCCTTGGGCGGTATCCTGGTGATGCGTTACGGCATTATGCGCATCTTGCTGCTCGGTTCGGTGCTGGTGATTATCAGCAATCTGTTGTTTGCCACCTTGGCGCACATCGGACCCGATATCACCGCGCTGGCGCTGATCATCAGTGCCGACAGTCTGGCCGGCGGTGTGGCCACGGCGGTGTTCGTTGCCTATCTGTCCAGTCTTACCAATACTGCCTACACGGCCACGCAATATGCGTTGTTCAGTTCGCTGATGACGCTATTCCCGAAAATCCTCGCCGGATTCTCCGGCGTTGTCGTCGAGCATTTCGGTTATTTCACGTTCTACATTTATTCATCGCTGCTGGGGTTGCCGGCGTTGCTGATTATTGTGTATATGCTGAGTAGCAAGCGGTCACGTTTGTCCTTTGATGCTCGGTCGTGACGGCTCACGCGCATGAAAGCGACGTAACAATGCCTTTTCTATTTCGACGCAGGCGTAGACCACCAACATCATGATGCCAATGTGTGCCCAGTCCAGGACTGCCAGTGGCATGGTGTCGAATAAGGTCTGCATGAAGGGTGCGTAGGTGAACAGCATCTGGAATACACAGACCAATACGACTGTCAGCAGCACTACCGGGTTGCCGGTCAGGCCCTGCCAGCTAAAACTGGACTGATACAAAAATCGAGTGTTGAACAGATAGACTATTTGGCCGGCGATCAAGGCATTCACGGCCAGCGTGCGCGCCTCGGCCAAGCTGGCACCACTGTTTTGGGCATGCATGAACAAGCCGAAACAGCCCGCCACCAATAACGCTGAAACCAGGCCGACACGCCACAACAGAAACGCCGACAGGATGGGTTCCTGCGCGACGCGTGGCGAGCGCTGCATGATGTCCGCCTCGGCGGGTTCGAACGCCAGGGCCAGGGCCAGGGTGACGGCGGCGATCATATTGACCCAGAGTATTTGTACCGGGGTGATCGGCAATACCGTAACCCAGCGCAATGGCCATGACCACGATCAGCGCCTCGGCCATGTTGGTCGGCAGGATGAACAGCATCGACTTTTTGATGTTGTCGTAAACAGTGCGGCCTTCCTCGACGCCGGCGACGATGGAGGCGAAGTTGTCGTCAGTGAGCACCATCTCGGCGGCTTCTTTGGCGGCCTCGGTACCGTTGATGCCCATGGCGACACCGACGTCGGCACGTTTCAGTGCCGGTGCGTCGTTGACGCCGTCGCCGGTCATGGCGGTGACTTGATGCTCGGCTTGCAAGGCCTCGACCAGACGCAGTTTATGTTCCGGGCTGGTGCGCGCAAAGATGGCTGCGCTGCCAGCGGCGGCGCGCAGTTGTTCGGCATCCATGCTTTCGATATCAGCACCGGTGATGACACGCTGGCCTGCGCCGATGCCCAATTGCGCGCCGATGGCGGCGGCGGTGACCGCATGATCGCCGGTGATCATCTTCACCTGGATGCCGGCGGCCTGGCATTCGGCCACGGCGCGGATCGCCTCTTCGCGCGGTGGGTCGATCAAGCCGAATATGCCGAGCAGGGTCAGGCCGGCTTGCACATCACTGAACTGGATGCTGCGTTGTTCGGCATGCGCACGGGTGAAGGCGACCGCTAGCAGACGTTGGCCGCGTTCACCCATGTGTTGCATCTGTTCGTGCCAATAACGCGGGTCCAACGACTTGTCTTCGCCGTTGAGACGTTGTTGACTGCACATCTCCAACAGTTGTTCGGGTGCGCCTTTGACGAAAATGAAGGCGTGTCCGGCATGATCGTGATGCAGGGTCGCCATGAAACGATGTTGCGACTCGAACGGAATTGCGTCGGTGCGCGGCAGTTCCGCGCGCGCGTGCTCCGTGTCCAGTTCGGCCTTGCGCGCAACACTCAGCAACGCCGCTTCCATGGGATCGCCGTGCGGTTGCCAGCCGCTAGCAATTTGTTCCAGGTGGGCGTCGTTGCACAAGGCGCCGGCGCGCACGATTTCGCGCAGATCACCGTGCACACCGGGATCTACCTGTTGGTCGGCGTGGCGGAATTCACCGATCGGCGCGTAACCGGCGCCGCTGACCTCGATATAGCCAGCGGCGGTGGCGATGCCGGTGACGGTCATTTCGTTGCGTGTGAGCGTGCCGGTCTTGTCGGTGGCGATAACGCTCACCGAGCCGAGTGTTTCAACCGCCGGCAGGCGGCGGATGATGACATTGCGCGCGGCCATGCGCTGGACGCCGATGGCCAGTGAAATGGTGATGATGGCCGGCAAGCCTTCCGGAATCGCGGCCACCGCCAAGGCCACTGCCGCGAGAAACATTTCATCCAGGGGTTTGCCGTGCAGCAGTACGCCAAGGCCGAAGCTCGCGGCCGCCAGGACCAGGATGATTCCGGTGAGCCAGCGTCCAAACTCAGCAATCTGCCTCAGCAACGGCGTGGTGAGTTCGGACACCTCGGCGAGCAGGCCGCTGATGCGACCGAGTTCGGTGGCCATGCCGGTGGCGACGACCACGCCGGTACCCTGTCCGGAACTGACCAAGGTTCCGGAAAAGGCCATGCACTGGCGGTCACCGAGAATGGCTTGGGCGCTGACGGCGTTAGTCGATTTATCTACCGGGACCGATTCACCGCTCAAGGCGGCCTCCTCGATGCGCAGTTCGCGGCTGCGCAACAAGCGCAAATCGGCCGGCACTTTGTCGCCGGATTGCAATTGCACCACATCGCCGAGTACCAGCGTGGTGGCGGGTACGCTCTGCACATGGCCGTCGCGCATGACCAGCGCGGTGGGCGAGAGCATGGCGCGAATCGCCTCCATGGCACGTTCGGCCTTGCCCTCCTGGAGATGGCCGATCACGGCGTTGATGAACACCACGCCGAAAATTACGCCGCTGTCGATCAGATGGCCGAGCAGCAGGGTGATGAGGCCGGCGGCCAGCAGCATGTAGATGAGCACATTGTGGAACTGGCGCAGGAATCGCAGCAGGGCGCTGCGCGGCTTGGGTTGCGGTAATTGGTTGGGGCCATGCTGCGCGAGGCGGGCGCCGGCCTCCGCGGAGCTGAGGCCTTGAATGCCGGAACGCATCCGCGTGAGCACCTCGGCTGTTTCAAGTGCATGCCAAGTGCTGGGTGGAATATCCGCTGGTTCAGTCGGAGGCATAGCGTCCACTTTCCTCTACCGTTTACTGTATCAGAAACAGTCGGTGCATCGGCATCGTGTTGAATAGGTTGTGTTAGAGGGTATGAGGCAGGCGAGGGAGCATTCACACCAAAGACCGCACAGGACACCGTGAATAGGTACTGAAAAGTCCTCGGCGTTCTCTGGTGTGAAATGGACTCTTATCGAGGCATATCGGTATCAGTGATCAGGACAGCGAATCATATCTCGATGTCTAATGCGTAAGCACGATCACTCGCACGGAACGACTTTACGTGCTGTGTCCTTGGCCCACAGGGCTTGTCCGTCGGGAGTTTCGCCGTCTTGGTGCCAATTGTCGGAAACTTCCAGGCAGAATGAACCGACATTCTCGGTGGTGGTTTCGGGCCCCGAGGGTGTATCCCCGCCTACACGCATGATGTCCGGTTTGGTCGAAGTGTAATTGGGTTTGATGACCTGAGAGCAGCCGGTCGAAAGCGCGCCCACCAGCAGAAATAAACCTATTTGACGATACGACATGTACAAAAACCTCAGCAGCTAAGTTGCACAAAACAGATTACTCGATATTCATGATGCTATATAGCGGAAAGCCGCCAGCAGCAGTGCTATTTTATGCCAATCGATCGGAAATGTCCCTCGCTCGCCTGCAACATCCTGCTGTAACATGACGCTGGGACATATATATGAATGCTGAGTGTGGAGAGTTACCCATGGATCAAATCACCATCGAACACAATCCGACCCCCATGAAGCTCGATGCCATGGGTGTCTATGACTGGCCGATCTGGAGTAAAGAGGTGGCCACGTTCCCCTGGAGTTACTCGACCCGCGAGATCTGTTACATCCTCGAAGGCGAGGCCATCGTCACCCCGGAAGGCGGCGCGCCGGTGACTATCACGGAACTGGATCTGGTGAATTTCGCTGTCGGCCTGAACTGCACCTGGGAAATCATCAAGCCGATCAAAAAACATTATCGGATCGCTTGAGTACGCGCGGGCCTCTGCTGGCCAGATTTGTTACCGTCATGCTGCTGTAACATTGGTCGGTTTTAATCCCGCTCTATGCAAGATCGTCATATGCCTGAAACAACCATTCTGATCGTCGACGACGAAGCGCCCATTCGCGAGATGGTCGGTTTCGCGCTGGAACGCGCCGGATTCCGTTGGCTGGAGGCGGAGGATGCGGCGACGGCCCAGGTGCAGATCGCCGATCAACGCCCGGATCTGGTGCTGCTCGACTGGATGCTGCCGGACCTGAGTGGCATCCATTTGGCGCGCCGCCTCAAGCGCGACGAACTGACCGCGAATCTGCCGATTATCATGCTCACCGCGCGCGGCGAAGAGGAAGATCGTGTCAGCGGCCTGGAAGTCGGTGCGGACGATTACGTGACCAAGCCGTTTTCGCCGCGCGAACTGATCGCCCGCATCAAGGCGGTGCTGCGTCGCAGCGCCCCGGCCGAGGCCGATGTCAGCCTTGAGTGCGAGGGCCTGAGCTTGGATGCTACCGGCCATCGTGTCACCGCCGCTGGGAAGCCAGTGGAACTCGGGCCGACGGAATTCCGACTGCTGCATTTTTTCATGACCCACGCCGACCGGGTGTACAGCCGTGCGCAATTGCTCGACAGTGTCTGGGGGCGTAATGTGTACGTCGAGGAGCGCACCGTCGATGTCCATATCCGGCGGCTGCGCAAGGCGTTGGAACCGCAGGGTCATGACCGTTTAGTGCAGACCGTGCGCGGCGCCGGGTATCGGTTTTCAGCAAAGGCCTGACGTTTGTCCAATCCCTGGCTCGAGGAACTCTGGCGCGCGTTGTTCATCGCCGCCATCAGTCTGTTGGTCGGCTGGCCGTTCGGCGCGGCCGCCTGGACCTTGTTGTTGGGCTTGGGTATCTACGCCGGCTGGCATATGCGCCAGGCCTATCGTCTGGAGCGCTGGCTGCGCCAGGGTAAACGCTTCCATCCGCCCGAGGCGCAATGGCATTTGGGAGGAAATTTTCCAGCACATCTACCGGTTCCAGCAGCGCAATCGCAAGCGCAAGCGCAAACTCGGCTGGATGCTCAACCGTTTCCAACAAGCCACGCCGCGTTGCCGGATGCCACGGTGGTGTTGACCGAAGGCGACCGTATCGAATGGTGGAATGATGCAGCTGAAGATCTGCTGGGTTTACGCCATCCGCGCGACATTGGTCAACACATCGGCAACCTGATCCGCTTGCCGGCCTTTATCGCCTATTTGCGTGGCGGTAATTTCGATAACCCGATCCAGATGCCGGCCCCAGGCAACCAACAGTCGATCTTGTCGTTGCGGCTGATCCCGTTCGGTGGGGATCAGCGCCTGTTGGTCGCGCGCGATATCACCCGCATGCAGCAACTCGAACGTATGCGCCGCGACTTCGTGGCCAATGTCTCGCACGAACTGCGTACCCCGTTGACCGTGGTCGTCGGGTTATCTGGAAACCTTGCTGGAAGAAATGGACGATCCGGCGGCCCGTCATTGGCAGCGTACGCTGCGACCATGCATGAACAATCCATTCGTATGCAGGGGATCGTCGAGGATCTATTGATGCTGTCGCGGCTGGAGACGCAGGCGGAGGTGGATCAGCACAGCCCGTCGCCGTGCCGGGCTTGCTGGCGCAAGTGCGAGAGGATACGCAGCGCTTGAGCGGTGCGCAGGACGCACCGCATTTCCCTGGAGGCGGACCTCGAATTGTGGCTGCAGGGCAATGAAAGTGAATTGCGCAGCCTGTTCTCCAATTTGGCGTTCAATGCGGTCCGCTATACACCGGCGGGTGGGCAAGATTCCGATGCGCTGGTATACGGATGACCACGGGGCGCCATTTCGAGATCAGGACACCGGTATCGGTATTGCCGAGCATCATATCCCCGCCTGACCGAGCGTTTCTATCGCGTCGATGTCGGCCGTTCGCGCGGCAGTGGCGGCACCGGTCTGGGGTTGGCGATTGTGAAGCATGTGTTACTGCGCCATGACGGCCAATTGCGAAGTCGAGAGCCAACCGGGCAGGGCAGTACCTTCCACTGCGATTTCCCGTCTGCCCGTGCTTCCATCCGCTGTCATGTCCGGCCGTTGGTTAGGCGTTCTTGCTATCGCGTTTGTCATACAATCGTCATATTACATTCATTGATTTGTCATTTAGCGCCGTCACACTGGCGACAGTATCCAAAGGCCAATGACAGTGATACTGCCGAGTCATATTTGAAAGGAGCAAGGCACATGCGATTCAAGTCCCCCCTTATTTCGGCCATCGGTTCAGTGCTGATGGTGGGTTCACCAGCCCGACGTTTGCCGCCGAGGCCGTAAAGGTCGATGACGCAATCCCGGCATACACCAAATCCAGTGGCGTTTCCGGCAATCTGTCGAGCGTCGGCTCGGACACCCTGGCCAACCTGATGACGCTGTGGGCCGAGGAATTCAAGCGCGAATACCCCAACGTCAACATCCAGATTCAGGCCGCTGGTTCCTCCACCGCGCCGCCCGCCCTGACCGAAGGTACCTCCAACCTGGGACCGATGAGTCGCAAGATGAAGGACAAGGAAGAAGAGGCGTTCGAAAAGAAATTCGGCTATAAGCCCACGGCGATCCGCGTGGCCATCGACGCCCTGGCGGTGTTCGTGCATAAAGACAACCCGATCCAGGGTATGACCATACCGCAGGTCGATGCCGTGTTTTCCTCCACCCGTAAGTGCGGTGAGGCGGCGGACATCACCGATTGGGGTCTATTGGGTCTGACCGGTGCCTGGCAGGGTCGTTCCATCCAGCTCTATGGCCGTAACTCCGTATCCGGCACTTACGGCTATTTCAAGGAGCACGCGCTGTGTAAGGGTGACTTCAAGAACAACGTGAACGAGCAGCCGGGTTCCGCCTCGGTGGTACAGTCGGTGACCACGACCGTCAACGGTATCGGTTATTCCGGCATCGGCTACGTGACCTCCAGCGTGAAGGCCGTGCCGATCGCAAACAAGGCCGGCGAGCCGTTCGTCGAAGCCACGGCGGTGAACGCCATCTCCGGCGAATACCCGCTGTCGCGCTTCCTGTACGTCTACGTCAACAAACACCCGAACAAGCCGTTGCCGCCGTTGGAGCGCGAGTTCGTCAAGATGGTGTTGTCCAAGGCCGGTCAGCAGGTTGTCGTGAAGGATGGTTACATCCCGATGCCGGCCAAGGTTGTCGAAGCTGAGTTGAAGAAACTCGATTAAGTGCTATAGATTAAAGCTCTCCTCCGTAAGTCTTGGCCCCCGCCCTGTGCGGGGGCTTTTCTTTTTGCGTTTCACGGAAGATTCATGCGCCGCGTCATCCGAGCCTCAACAACGTCGGACTAGGCTTGCGCGCATCCGGTGGATGAACCATCGGCGAACCCCAAGACCCCTACAATCGTTGTTGAGGAGTTACACAATGAGTTCACGCAAACTGTTTGCAGTCCATGCTTTGACCCTGGCGATCGGTGCCACGTTCGCTGTTCCTGCGCTGGTGCACGCCGATGATGATAGCCGCGATTTTGGCGCCAAGGTCGAGCAGCTGTTGAAGGCCCAGTCCGAGAAGCTGTTTGGCTTCAACCGTCCTCTGGAAGAATCCGCGCTGGCCACGACGGGCGCCTACCGTAGCGCCGGGCAGACCGCCTATGACCAGGTACTACTGGCCAAGGGTCTGCGCGCACGCTATCTGACCCGCGATACCGCCAATCACACCGACATGATGGTGCTCTACCCGGCCGTGAATCCGACGCACCTGATCAGCTGCGTCGAGGGTGGTCGTCAGGTCATCGGCACACTGGCCGACGGTAGCGCCAAGTACAATCCGTCCGTGCAGCGCATCGAACTGGCCACCGGCGAGGTCGAGACCATTCTGCGCGGTATGGACCGTTGCGACGGTATCGTCGCAACGGATTGGGGTACCGTGCTGGCCACGGAAGAGACCGACGATGGTATCGCCGTCGAGATCATGAATCCGCTCAGCGTGACCGAGCAGACCATGTTGGACCGCGGCGCGCCCGGCATGCCGGCTGACGTGACCGATCCGGCCAATATCGCCAAGCGTTACACGATGCCGACGATGGCCTGGGAAGGTTTGACCGTGCTGCCGACCGGTGTGGTCATCGGTGGTGACGAAGAGCGCCCGGGTTCGGCCGGCGCCGGATGCCGACGGTGGTGCGATCTTCAAATACGTGCCGGCTGTGCCGCGTCTCGACGATAGCCAGATTACCGATCTGACGCAGTCGCCGCTGGTGGCAGGCAACAGCTATGCCATGCAGGTTTCCTGCGTGAACAACACGCAACAGGTTGGCCAGGGTTGCGAGGTCGGCAATGCCGCGTGGGTGCAGGTCGATGCCAGCCATCGCGCGCAAAGATGCCAATGCCAAAATGGCGACCGGCTTCTACCGTCCGGAAGACCTGCACAGCGATCCGCTGTACGCCGGTCCCGGCGTGCGTTTCTGCTGGACCAACACCGGCAACGAGGGTGCGAAGCACTACGGCGAAGTGGTATGCGGTATCGATAACGATCCCTTGGTTGCTGAGGCTAATGTGCGCAGTGTCGAGGTCAACCGCTTCGTCGAGGGTGATCTGGATTTCAATGCCTTCGACAACTTGGCCTTCCAACCGACCACCGGCAACCTGTATGTGATTGAAGATCACAACAACGGCGATGTGTTTGCCTGCTTGCGTGATGGTGCCGATCGCGACATCAAGAGCGACGGTTGCGTGAAGATGCTGTCAGTGAAGGATACGTCCGCTGAGCCGACCGGCTTTATCTTCAGCCCGGACGGTCGTACTGCCTTTGTGTCGATCCAGCACAGTAACGACACCAACATGCCGCTGGTCGATGGCTATGCGACCGACGATCTGCTGATCATTACCGGCTTTAAGGTGAAGCAGCGCGACTGAGCACGTGCACGGGGACAAATAGTGAATCCGCCCCAATGAATGGGGGGCGTTAATCGGGGCCGCGTAAGCGGCCCCATTATATTGCGCGGATCAGGCCGCGCTCAGCATATGGCGCAGGGCATAGAAATCGCTGTAGTCCACGTGTCGCAGCATCAGACCGATATCGCCGTTGCCATTGCCATGCACGACATACGCAGGCATCTGGTGTGCGTGTTCGTTGCCGGCCGTGCGGGTCACGAACGATACCTCCAACTCGGCATGCAGCGGCAGTTCGACGCCGGTGGTATGCACATACATACCCTCCAGGCTGACGTCGCGGGTCTTGCCCGTGATCCGGCCGATCGGTGCGTAATAGAGGGACACCTCCATTTCGATCGGTTTTCTTTCACTCCAACGGTGTTCCATCGTCATATTTCCTCCCTTGGCGTTTCTCGACGCCAGAAACTAGACGGTAATCTTGGTATTAGCAATATCAATGCCAGACGTCAATGCATCGCCAATGCGTAGGTATATGCGCGCCCGGTCGGGGCAGCATAACCCGTCGCGATCCCGGCTGGAAACGGCGTTGGTTCGGGCCGGGGCTGACTGCTATAGTAGCCAGCCATTACGACAACGAAATGACTTCAGCGCAGACGCGCTCAGCAGGGTTGGTTGTGCATTGACTGCGCCAGATAATAGCAGCGACTCGCCCATCGCGGCGGTCGACCTCGGTTCCAACAGCTTCCATATGATTGTTGCCCGCCTGCAGGATGGGCAACTGCGCGTGGTCGATCGCTTGCGCGACCCGGTCCGCTTGGCGGCGGGCCTGGACAGCAATCAGCGGCTGGATGCCGACGTTCGCAAACGCGCACTCGAATGCCTGCAACGTTTTGGCCAGCGCCTGCGTGATTTTGCGCCGCACAGCGTGCGCGTGGTCGGTACCAACACTTTGCGCCGCGCGCGCGATCCGGAATTTATCGACGAGGCTCAACAGGCACTGGGTCATCCCATCGAGGTGATCGCCGGCATCGAAGAGGCGCGACTGATTTATCTCGGCGTCGCGCACAGCCTGGCCGACAGCGGTGAACGCCGTTTGGTCATGGATATCGGCGGCGGCAGCACTGAGTGCATTGTCGGTGAAGGCTTCAATCCATTACGTTTGGACAGTCTGTACATCGGCTGTGTGAGCCTGACCGAGCGTTGCTTTGCCAATGGCAAACTCAGCAAGGGCAATTTCCAGGCGGCAGAACTCGCCGCAGGGATTGAGCTGGAACCGATCCAGGCGCAGTTCCGCCGCCTCGGTTGGAAAACGGCGATAGGCGCTTCCGGCACGATACGCACAGTGCGTGACATTCTGGTCGAACAAGATTGGAGCGAGCAGGGCATCAGCCTGCAAGGGTTGCGCAAGTTGCGCAAGGCCATGATCGATGCCGGACAAATGGATAAGCTCAAACTCAAAGGTCTGCCGGACGACCGCCGTGCCGTGCTGGCCGGTGGTGTGGCCATCCTCTGTGCAGCGTTTGATGCCTTGCGCATCGAACGCATGTTGTATGCACAAGGCGCGCTGCGCGAAGGACTTCTGTACGACCTGCTGGGTCGTATTCAGCATGACGATGTGCGCGAGGCAGCGATGAAGGCACTGTGCACGCGTTATCAAGTGGACATGCAACACGCCGTGCGCGTGGAAGCGGTGGCGCTGAACCTCTTGGAACAAGTGGCGTCCGCTTGGAATCTCAGCCATGTCATGTACCGTACCTGGTTGCACTGGGCGGCGTCCCTGCACGAAGTCGGGTTGGTGATCGCGCACAGCCAATATCACAAACATGGCGCATACCTGGTTCAGTATTCCGATCTGGCAGGGTTCTCGGTACGTGATCAAGCGCTGCTGGCCGTGCTGGTGCGCGGCCATCGGCGTAAAATTCCGCGCGACGAGTTGGCCTTGTTGCCTGAGGTGCTTCGGGAATCGGCACGTCGTCTGACAGTGCTGCTACGACTCGCCGTGTTGTTACGTCGCGATCGTACCGATGTACCGCTACCCGAGATCAAAGCTAAAGGCGAAGGTAATCAGCTGAAGCTTAAATTCCCCATCGACTGGCTGGAGGCCCACCCCCTGACCTGCGCGGATCTCGCCGAGGAACAGAAATATCTCGACGCGGCTGGCCTCACTTTGGTGTTCGGCTGAGTCCAGATCTCCTGGCGCTGGTCGTGCGGGTCGCCCCGCCGCGGGAAATGTGCGAGAATGCGCGCCTCGTACGACCTGTCCCCTCCGCAGTACGCAGCTTCATATCCGATTGGGTATCCGGCCTTACAGGGACCTCCCCGGCGCAGGGCCAAGCCCGCGTTTGTATAACCTCATGATTGTGGAAGAAGTGTCTTGATTACCACCGCGAATATCACCATGCAGTTCGGCCCCAAGCCGTTGTTCGAGAACATCTCGGTCAAATTCGGCAACGGCAATCGCTACGGCCTGATCGGCGCCAATGGCTGCGGCAAGTCGACGCTGATGAAGATCCTCGGCGGCGATCTGGAGCCGACGGCGGGCAATGTCTGCGTCGATGCCAACGAGCGCGTCGGCAAGCTGCGCCAGGATCAATTCGCCTTTGAGGATTACACGGTGCTCGACACCGTCATCATGGGTCACGCGCGACCTGTGGAAAGTCAAACAGGAGCGCGATCGCATTTATTCACTGCCGGAGATGAGTGAAGAAGAGGGCATGCAGGTCGCCGATCTGGAAGTGCACTTCGCCGAGCTGGACGGCTATACCGCCGAGGCGCGCGCCGGTGAACTGCTGCTGGGTCTGGATATTCCGGTGGAACAGCATGCCGGTCTGATGAGCGCGGTGGCGCCGGGCTGGAAGCTGCGCGTGTTGCTCGCGCAGGCACTGTTTGCCGATCCCGATATCCTGCTGCTCGACGAGCCGACCAATAATCTGGACATCAATACTATCCGCTGGCTGGAAACGGTGCTCAACGCGCGCAACAGCACCATGGTCATCATCTCCCATGACCGGCATTTTCTGAACAGCGTGTGCACGCACATGGCCGATCTGGACTACGGTGAACTGCGTGTCTACCCGGGCAACTACGACGAGTACATGACGGCCTCGACTCAGGCGCGTGAACGTCTGTATGCCGACAATGCCAAGAAGAAGGCGCAGATCGCCGATCTGCAATCTTTCGTCAGCCGTTTTTCTGCCAACGCCTCTAAGGCCAAGCAGGCGACCTCGCGCGCGAAGCAGATCGACAAGATCAAACTCGATGAGGTCAAACCGTCGAGCCGCGTCAATCCCTTCATCCGCTTCGAACAGGCCAAGAAACTGTACCGTCTGGCGCTGGAAGTCGAAGGCGTGAGCAAGGGTTTGACGGTGGCACGCCGCTGTTTAAAAATCTCAATCTGATGATCGAAGTCGGTGAACGTATCGCAGTCATCGGCCCGAACGGCATCGGCAAGACCACCTTGCTGCGTACGCTGGTCGGTGAACTGGCGGCCGATAGCGGCATCGTCAAATGGTCGGAGAATGCGGATATCGGCTATTTCGCCCAGGACCATGCCGCCGATTTCGCCACGGACATGAACCTGTTCGACTGGATGAGCCAGTGGAAAAAACCCAGCGACGACGAGCAGGCCATCGCGCAGCGTATTGGGTCGATTGCTGTTTTCCTCGGACGATATCGAGTAAATCGGTCAAGGTCCTGTCCGGTGGTGAGCAGGGGCGCATGCTGTTCGGCAAGCTGATGATGCAAGGACTCCAACATTCTGGTGATGGATGAACCGACCAATCACCTGGACATGGAGTCCATCGAGTCGCTCAACACCGCGCTGGAGAATTATCCCGGCACGCTGATTTTCGTCAGCCACGACCGCGAGTTCGTATCCTCGTTGGCGACGCGCATCATCGAGCTGTCACCAAGTGGTGTCGTCAACTTCAACGGCAACTACGAAGATTACCTGCACAGTCAGGGCATCGAAATGATGGGCAAGACCGGAACGTAGTCGGCTGTCCCCGCTTAATTGTGGTCTCATTGCGGGATTGATCTCCAACCGGTAGTTCCCTGGCGCACACCTGCGCGCTTACCCCGCAACGTTGCTTGCGATCTCTCTGTTGTATCCTCACGTGCCTCGGTCTCCGCCGTCGGCCGCTGTCGCGTCGATACGGCGGGTTGTGGTTTCCGCTCTACTACTTGCCGCGTTTGTCGTTCTTCACGACGTGGCTTGACCGGTGCCGGCGCACTACGCTGTTGTTCGCTACGCACTACTGGTCTCTCAGGTGTTGTGATGGTTCGACGCGTTTCCCGTGCAGTCATCATCGGTGCGCGCGCCACGATCGGTTTTGCGGCCGGCGTGGCTGGCTTGATACGGGTTTCACGTGTGGGCGTCTTAAACGCGGGATTCTCGCGCTTGGCTATAAATTTCTGCGGCTGAACGCGCTTTATCTCTGAATTTTCCGCAGCGAAGTTAGAGTGTCCATTATCCCGCCCAGGTTGCGAGCGAACCGAGGTCTTGTTGCTGGGTTCGGAGCGCCGGCTTCCTGCGGGTGACGCGGCCCGCTGTGATTTCCACGTGCGTGGTGCGGGCGCCGCGTAACCGCGTGAGTCGACCACAGGCTGTTTGTTCGACTTCGGGCTTGGCGCGGACGTCATGGTTCTTCCTGCGTTATGTCTGCGATCATGGCTCGTGTGGGTGGTTGGCGCGGCACGTCCCGGTGCGGGGCGATGCGTCTGCGTCAGCGCCGGTTTATTGATGACTTTGGCACGTTTGAGATCATCCGCTTTGAGTTTTTTCTGTGCGCGTGCCACCGGCCGCGCATTGACGAAGGTATCGCGTTCGACCGCAGTCACCGCCTTGAGATTTCGCCGATGGGCGTGACGGGCGTTACGTGCTGGCCGACCAGCGGCATAGTCGTTGTAGACATTATTGATGATGGTCTTGTTGATGACTGTGGTGTTGTGAATATTAGTGATATTCACGTTACGGAAATAGGTTTGGCTGACCTGATAGGGCGGTGAGTAAATGTCCTGCGGACCCAGCGGATACCAGCCAACCGGACTGTGGCCGTCGGAATAATCGTCGCTCCAATGGTTGCCGCCGATAAAGGCGACCACGGCCGGTGCGTACACCGGACGTACCGTCCGCGGACCGGGAATCCAACCCCAACGCTCTCGCACGCAGATCCAACGACCATAGTGGGACGGTGCGAATCCCCACGGCGCGTTATCCACCCAGGTCCAGCCCCACGGTTGCACCGACGCCCAATGACCATCGCGATATGGCGCCCAGTCGGAGACCACATGTCGCGGATACCAGACCGGGCCGTAGCTCGATTCTTCATGCCAGTCGCCATAGTCATCCAGATCGGCATAACCGACGACGTCGTCCGAGACATAACGACGCGCCACGGGATTGTCATAGCGCTCATCGCGCGCGAAACACCAGTCATCGAACGCATCCGCACGCGGCAGATCGAACGCTTCATAATCGCGCAGGCTGGCGTCGGGAAAACGGTAGGATTGACGCGCCGCTACGCGCTGCTGCGCGTCATTCTCGCCATAGACGTCGGCATCGCCTTCGAAGACGGTCACTTGAGTCGCACCGTCGCGTGCATCAATGCGATAGGCACCGGGTTCGCGAATGACCAGCGCCAAGGTCGGTGTGTCGATCTGGTAGTGTTGATCTTCGTAGAGTTTGCGCACGTTCAGGTTGAGCGTGCCTTCGGCTAATTCGAACTTCGCGGTTTGGTTATCGAGACTGAGCAGGCGCAGGTCACTGCGTTCATCCATGCGCACGACCGCCGTGCCGAGATCGAGTTCGGTACGTGCATCGCGCTCGGTATATAAACGGTCGCCGACCACCAGCGGGCGATTCAGGCTGGCTTCACGCCAGGTGTCATCGTCGGCGACGGCGAAATTGACCGTGCCGGAGATCACACTGAGACGTGCTACACGTTCGGGCGGATCGGCGAAGGTCACGGGTGTGATCAGCGCCAAAGCCAGTGTCACCAGCCAGCGCGTCAGCCAACGACGCTGTCCTGACAAACGTAGCTGTCTGTACGGGTTGTTGGTTGTTGATCGTTGCACGGTCGCCCGCCTCCCTTGAAGCAGATCAGGGCAGGGTAATTACCCTGTATGGCGACAGATTGGACCCGTGGGCCTGAATGGAGACTGAACGGTTTAGCTGGATGTGGCGCGTTGTTCCAGCAGGGTGGCCTGTGCATTGCGCGGTTTCTGGTTGCCGGTGTGTTTGACGCGGCGGTATTCGCCGTCTTTGTGCAGCACCCAGGCCTGGGTATTGTCGGCAAGGTAGAGTTCCAGACCTTCCTTCACGATCCGGTTGCACTGGGCCTGATCGTCAACCGGGAAACACACCTCGACGCGCTGGAAGAAATTACGATCCATCCAATCGGCACTGGAAAGATACAGGTCGAAATCACCCTGGTTGTGGAAATAGAACACGCGGGTGTGTTCCAGGAAGCGGCCGATGACCGAACGCACCTGGATATTCTCGGATACACCCGCTACGCCCGGGCGCAGACAACAGACGCCGCGGATGATCAGGTCGATCTTCACGCCGGCCTGCGAGGCCTGATACAGCGCGCGGATGATCTGTGGTTCGATCAGCGCATTCATCTTGGCGATGATGCGTGCCGGCTTGCCGGTGCGCGCGTTGTCCGCTTCGCGTTCGATCAGGCGCAGCAGTTCCTTGTGCAGGGTGAAGGGCGATTGCAGCAGCTTCTTCAGTTTCTTCACGCGGCCCAGGCTGGTGATCAACTGGAACACTCGTGTACGTCTTCGCCGATGGCGCGGTCGCAGGTGAACAGGCCGTAATCGGTATACAGGCGCGCGGTGCTCGCATGGTAGTTGCCGGTGCCGAGATGCACGTAATGGCGCAGACGCCGGCCCTCGCGGCGCGTCACCAGCATCATCTTGGCGTGGGTCTTGTGGCCGACCACGCCGTACACCACATGCGCGCCGGCTTCCTGCAGGCGCGTGGCCAGATTGATGTTGGCTTCCTCGTCGAAACGCGCGCGCAGTTCGATCACCACAGTGACTTCTTTGCCGGCACGCGCCGCATCGACCAGGGCCTTGACCACGGCGGAATCGGCGCCGGTGCGGTACAGCGTCTGCTTGATGGCCAGCACGTGCGGATCGGCCGCGGCCTGGCGCAGGAACTCGATCACCGGCATGAAAGGATTCGAAGGGATGATGCAACAGCATGTCGCGCGGCCGGATCGCCTCGAATAGGTCCTGTTCCGTTGCGCAACACTGGCCGGGCAGGCCAGGCGAGAAGGGTGGGTATTTCAGGTCAGGACGGTCGACCAGATCGTAGCACTGCCGAACAGGCGGTTGAGATTTACCGGGCCGTTGACCCGAAACAGATCGACTTCATCCAGCCCGAACTGGTGCGAGCAGGAAACGCGCCATCTCCTCGCTGCAGTTGTCGGCGACTTCCAGGCGCACTTCATCGCCGATAGCGGCGCGACATCAGTTCGCCTTCCAGCGGCGCGCAGCAGATCGTCGACTTCTTCTTCGTCGACAAACAAGTCGCTGTTGCGGGTAACGCGGAACTGATAACAGCCGGTGACCTTCATGCCGGGGAACAGATCGCCGACATGGGCATGGATGATCGACGACAGAAACACGAAGTCGTGCGGTCCACTGGACTATAACTATGCGGCACCTGGATCAGCGCGCGGCAGCGAGCGCGGCGCTTGCACGATGGCCACGCCGCTGGCGCGGCCGAAGGCGTCCTTGCCTTCCAGCGAGACGATAAAGTTCAAGCTCTTGTTCAGCATGCGCGGAAACGGATGCGCGGGGTCGAGCCCAACGGACTCAATACCGGCAACAGTTCGTGCGTGAAATGGCGCTGCACCCATTGCGCTTGTTTCGGGGTCCAGTGGGTGCGGCGTACAAAGCGGATGCGCTCCTCGGCGAGCATCGGGATCAGCACGTCGTTGAGCACGCGGTATTGCTCATCGACCAGTTTGCGGGCCTCGACGCTGATCTGTGCCAGCATTTCCTGAGGCGTGAGCGCGTCCGGTCCGGGCTGTACTGCGCCGGAGACGACTTTTTCTTGCAGACCGGCGACACGGATCTCGAAAAACTCATCTAAATTCGTGCTGGAGATGCAGAGAAATTTGAGCCGCTCCAACAGTGGCGTCGCGGGATCCTTGGCCTGTTCCAGCACCCGTTTATTGAAGGCCAGCAGACTGAGTTCCCGGTTGATATAAAGTTCGGGTTGGACGAGATCGATGCTGTTGTTCATAGACACAGAGGCGGTAAGTGATGGGGTGATTATGCACGATTCTCGCTGATACTACCCACAGCGCCCCGGAATTAATAAAAATGTCACGCGGCGGTCTGGGTGGCCGTCGCTGTAACAATACTGTCATAAACGATCACTATCCTTGCGGGCGATGAATCAAGCCGCGCCCCCTTCCGTTTCACCGTTGTCGCAGATCAGCCCCCGCGTGCAGGCGCGCCGGCGCGCCTGGCGCATGTTCAAGGACCGGGCGGCCCGGCATGGGGTATCTATTGGCGGCTTTGGCGCCATTGTTGCCATTTTGCTGATCTTTTTCTATCTGCTGTATGTTGTGTTTCCGCTGCTCAAGCCGGCGTCCGCGGAGCAGGTGGCCGACTATCCGCTCGGCGACGTGGCGGGCGAGACCCTGTATCTGGCGATGGAGGAGCTGGCGGAGATTGCTGTCCGCTATGACAGTTTGGGTAAGGTGCGCTTCCTGGCCACGGCTGATGGTCGCTCACTGGCCGAGCAGGTGTTGCCCGTGCCGCCTGGGGTGAGCGTCAGCAGCCTTACCGAGGGAGGGCAATATCGCACTATAGTCAGTCTCGGGTTATCCGATGGCCGCGTGCTGGTAACGCGGCATGCTTACCAAGTCAGCTTCCCGGGCGATAAGCGGCTGATCACGCCGCGGATAGAGTTCCCGTTGGACATGGCACCGATTCCAGTCGATCCACAGCATCACGCCCTGGAACGGATCGCGGTGCAGTACGGTGACCGCACCACCATCGCGGCGCTGACAGAAGATCAACGTTTGCTGTTGGTCATGTTGGTCAAGGAAACCTCCTTTGTCGACGAGAGCGAGACGGTAAAACGCTACGAACATACCCTGCCGAACACCGCCGGGAAGGTGCGCCACCTGCTGGTCGATCCTGATCAGCGTTCGCTGTATGTCGCCACCGACGCCGGCACGCTGGCCTACTACGACATATCCGAGCCAGATCAGCCGCAGTTGATCCAGCAACTGGGTGTGGTGCCGCCAGGCACGACGCTGACCGGTATGAAATTGCTGGCAGGCGGTATCTCACTGCTGATCGCCAGTTCGGATGGACAGATAACGCAATGGTTCCCCGTGCGTAACGAGGCGAACCAACCGATGCTGCACCGCATTCGGGGCTTCTCGGCGGGTTCCAGCGTGACTGCCATCGATCCGGAGCCCGCGCGCAAAGGTTTCCTGATTGCGAATGCGCAAGGTGAAGTGCGCATCTACCATGCCACGGCAGAGAAGCAGGTATTGCGCACGCAGGTCAGCGACGGGCCGATCCGTGCCTTGACGGTGGCGCCGCGTGCGAATGCATTTCTGATCGAGGATGCCAAAGGCCGTTTGCGTTTCTGGCGCATCGACAACGAACATCCGGAAGTGTCGTGGTCGTCGCTGTGGGGCAAGGTCTGGTACGAGAGCTATCCGAAGCCGGATTACATCTGGCAGTCATCTTCGTCCAGCAATGACTTCGAACCGAAATTCAGTCTGACGCCGCTGGCGTTCGGCACCCTCAAGGCGGCGTTCTACGCGATGTTGATTGCGGTGCCGCTGTCGATCATGGGCGCGATCTACGCGGCCTATTTCATGGCCCCGGGTATGCGCAAAATCGTCAAGCCGACGATCGAAATCATGGGCGCGTTGCCGACTGTGATTCTGGGTTTCCTGGCGGGCCTGTGGCTGGCGCCGGCCATGGAGGCCAATCTACCGGGCATTTTCGCGTTGCTGCTGTTGCTGCCGTTTGGCGTCTTAGTGTTCGCCTATCTCTGGAAATCAGCTGCCCGCCGTGATTCGTCATCGCGTCCCGGACGGCTGGGAAGCGATGCTGCTGATCCCGGTGTTGCTGGGCTTCGGCTGGTTGGCCTTCACCTTAGTCCGCACTTGGAATCAGTGTTGTTCGCCGGCGATATGCGTGCCTGGATGCGCGATGAACTCGGCATCGGCTTCGATCAGCGCAATGCCATGGTGGTCGGCGTCGCGATGGGTTTTGCGGTGATCCCGAGTATCTTCTCCATCGCCGAGGACGCGATTTTCAGCGTGCCGCGGCAGTTGACCAATGGCTCGCTCGCGCTGGGCGCCACGACTTGGCAGACGTTGGTGCGAGTGGTGTTGCTGACCGCCAGTCCGGGTATCTTCTCGGCGGTGATGATCGGCTTCGGTCGCGCCGTGGGTGAGACCATGATCGTGCTGATGGCGACCGGCAACACGCCGGTGATGGATTTGAGCATGTTCCAGGGCATGCGCACGCTGTCGGCGAATATCGCCGTGGAAATGCCTGAGGCTGAGTTGAACAGCACGCATTACCGCATTCTGTTCCTGGCCGCGCTGGTGCTATTCATGTTCACCTTCGTCTTCAACACACTTGCCGAACTGGTGCGTCAGCGCCTGCGCGGCAAGTATGCATCGCTGTGAGGCAGGGTATGGGTAACTGGTTCAAAAGCGGTACTCCCTGGATCTGGCTGAACGCCGCGGCGGTAAGCGCGAGCCTGATTGCTGTCGTGGGTTTGCTCGGCTTGATTGCCGCGCGCGGCCTGGGGCATTTCTGGCCGGCGGATATCGCCGAAATTGAGTACCTGAAAGAGGGTCAGACGATCCGCTTGATCGGTGAGATCCGCGATCAGGAAGATGTGCCGCGCGAACGCTTGGTCTCGGCGGGGCTGACCGTCCCCGAAGGCGTGGAGAGCGTGCGTCGCGTGCAGCTCAAGAGTCGGCAACCGCGACTTCACCGGCCTGGATTTCGCCTGGATCCTTGGACCGGATATTCAGGCGCAAACCTATCCCGACGATCTGCTGGTGATCGAGCGGCGCGAGTGGGGCAATGCCTACGGCTATCTGCGTGAAGTCCGCGAGGCCGGCACCAGCGATCGCCAGTGGCGCGGCGGCTGGGCGGCCATGCAAGAGCGCTGGAACGGGCCAACACGATTTTCACGCAGATCCGCGCCATCGAACGCGGCGACATCGGCGCGTATCAACTATCGCCCTGGAACAGCTGCGGCTGGACACTCGCCATCTGGAATTGGATCGGCAGGCCACCCCCGAGGCCTTGGCGGAAATCGCCGCACAGCGCGCCGAGCTGCAAGCGGAATACACCGCGCTGCAACAGACCTTTGAACGATCTGTATCGGATATCCGCCGCGACAGCATGGCCATCGAGATTCAGACCGGCCAAGTGGTGGAACTGCCGCTGGAAAAGGTCGTGCACGTGCTGCGGCCGAACGAGATGGGGAGCTGGCCAAGCTGAAGATTTATGCCGCACAAGGTCTGGGAGTTCTCACCGACGATCCGCGCGAGGCCAACACCGAAGGCGGCATTTTCCCGGCCATCTTCGGCACCGTGCTGATGGTCATGCTGATGGCGATGCTGGTGACGCCGTTCGGCGTGATCGCCGCGGTGTATCTGCGCGAATATGCCAAGCAGGGGCCGATCACGCGCATCATCCGTATCGCGGTGAACAACCTCGCCGGCGTGCCGGCCATCGTCTACGGCGTATTCGGTCTGGGCTTCTTCGTTTATTACCTCGGCGGCAATATCGACCAGTTGTTCTATCCCCGAGGCACTGCCGGCGCCGACCTTCGGTACGCCGGGCCTGATGTGGGCATCGCTGACGCTGGCGATTCTGACTGTGCCGGTGGTGATCGTTGCCACCGAGGAAGGCTTGGCGCGTATTCCCATGGCGATCCGCGAAGGCAGCTCTGGCGCTGGGCGCGACCAAGGCCGAGACCTTGTGGCGTACCGTGATGCCGATGGCCAGCCCGGCGATGATGACCGGACTGATCCTGGCGGTGGCGCGTGCGGCCGGTGAAGTCGCGCCGCTGATGCTGGTCGGCGTGGTCAAGCTTGCGCCGACACTGCCGCTGGACGGCAATGCGCCGTTCCTGCACCTGGATCGCAAATTCATGCACCTGGGCTTTCATATCTACGACGTCGGCTTTCAGAGTCCCAACGTCGAGGCCGCGCGACCGCTGGTGTATGCCACGGCGCTGTTGCTGGTACTGGTGACAGTGGCGTTGAACCTGGCTGCCATCTCAATTCGTAACCACCTGCGCGAGAAATATCGCGCCCTGGACCATTAGAGCCTGCGCCGGCATATGCCGGGCGCAGCAAGAGTACAAGAGAACCAAGCCATGAACGACCGAAGTATACCGACCCACGCCATCGACTCCAGCGTCTTCGCCAAGACTGATATGGATCGAAATCTCGATGCTGAAGATATCTGCATGAGGTCGAGAACCTGAATCTCTATTACGGTCAAGAAACAGGCGCTCAAGCAAATCAGCATGCGTATTCCGCGCAAGCGCGTCACCGCCTTCATCGGCCCAAGCGGCTGCGGCAAATCGACGTTGCTGCGCTGCTTCAACCGCATGAACGATCTGGTCGACGGCGTGCGCATCGAGGGCGGCATTCTGCTCGGATGGCCAGGATATCTTCGACGAAGTCGGTGAACGTCGCCGATTTGCGCCGGCGTGTGGGCATGGTGTTCCAGAAACCGAATCCGTTCCCGAAGAGCATCTACGAAAACGTCGCCTACGGTCTGCGCCTGCAGGGCGTGCGCAGCCGGCGCGTGCTCGACGAGGTGGTGGAGAACGCGCTGCGCGGCGCGGCGCTGTGGGACGAGGTCAAGGACCGCATGCACGACAATGCGCCTGGGCCTGTCCGGCGGTCAGCAGCAGCGCCTGGTGATCGCCCGCGCCATCGCCATCGAGCCGGAGGTGCTGCTGCTCGACGAGCCGGCCTCGGCGCTAGACCCGATTTCGACACTAAAGATCGAAGAGCTGATCTACGAGCTCAAATCGCAGTACACGATCGTCATCGTCACGCACAATATGCAACAGGCCGCGCGCGTGTCGGACTATACTGCGTTCATGTATGTAGGCGACCTGATCGAGTTCGGCGATACTAATACCATCTTTACCAATCCCACGGAGAAGATGACCGAAGACTACATCACGGGACGTTATGGCTGAGGCCATCGCCAAGGGGAGCTAGCAACATGGAAAAAACGAGTCTTGGACAGCACATCTCGCAGCAGTTCAATAGCGAGTTAGAGGATATCCGCAACCGCGTGCTGATGATGGGCGGGTTGGTCGAGCAGCAGATTGCCGATGCCATGACCGCGCTCGTCGAGGGTGACAACCACTTGGCAGATCTCGTCATCAACAACGACTACAAAGTGAACGCTATGGAGGTCGCGCTCGACGAGGAGTGCAGCCGCGTGCTGGCGCGTCGCCAGCCGACGGCGGGCGATCTGCGTCTGGTGGTGGCGGTGATCAAGACCATCACCGACCTGGAGCGCATTGGCGACGAAGCCGAGCGTGTCGCACGCATGGGCCAACACGCTTCGGGCAGAGAGGATGATCGGCGCGTTCACCCCGTACAGATCCAGCACCTGGGCGATCAGGTTCGGCACATGGTGCATCAGGCACTGGATGCCTTCGCCCGCATGGATACGGAGCTGGCCTTACAGGTCTGGCGCGAGGATCTCAAGGTTGACAAGGAATACGAGTCGATCATGCGCCAGCTGATCACCTTCATGATGACGGATCCGCGCTCCATCCCGCGGGTATTGGATATCATGTGGTCAGCGCGTTCCCTGGAGCGCATCGGCGACCGCGCCCGCAATATCTGCGAGTACGTGATCTATTTGGTGAAGGGCAAGGACGTGCGCCATACCAGTCTGGAGAATATGGAAGCCCAGGTGCGTGCCGATCACCCGCCGCAGGTCTGATGGACATAAGATTCCGGCTCGGTACACGGTCTATACCGGTTTCAGCCTGGGGCGCGGTGCGCTGGCGCAGTCAGCCGGACGGTCTATAGTCAAATTTCCAGCACATTTTGCCGGTTTCCATGCGGTGACGGGTTGCATAATGTGAAGCTTTTATGACGCCCGTTCCAGGCTTGATGCGAGTCATGTAGCCTAGGTCGCGGTGTTCTCATAGTGGCACTAGGCGCACTGCCGCCGTGATGCCATTTTTCCAGATCCGCACGCGACACGGACTCCCAGATTGGCTAGCATTGGCCTTGGGAGAATCATTTTCTGTATTGGTTCGAGGAGGCTATATGCAGCTCGAGGAAGGCCAAATCTACGAGGGTGGCATCTCGATATCCGGTGGCGACGGTCCGTTTCGCCGCTGGCTGGTGGTTTCACCCTTCGGCAAAACCCATATCCATTCGATCGACGACCCGTTGGAATTGCATTGCTGGCCGGTGACGCTGGTTGAGTCGGGTATCGAGAGCGGCAGACTGCGCTATGTCGGTGAGATGCAGGATCACCCTGCGATTGCGGTACAGAGGGTCAAGGAAAAACTGGGGGTGCGTGATTCCCATCTCAGCATTTCCCAGCACGCGCTAGAACGACTGCTCGATGCCTTGCGCGCAGCGATCGATGCCGGTGAGGAGCACGCCCTTTATCTTGCCGGAGAGATACTCTCGGCGGTCTCGCACAGTGCCAATTTGATAAGCCAGCGCGAGCATCTAACCGCCACTGTGTATGCCGTGCTCGGTAACGGGGGATTTGCAGTGCCGCAGGTCGTTCCCATCGGTAGCAGCGTTACCGAAACCGGTTCTATGCATACCTAAAACCGTCACTGGCGCGTAGCCGGTTCAGCTTTCAACCGACATGTGTCTGGCGGCTGTGCTGGGCAGCCAGCGCCTCGCTGAACCCCCGGTTCAGCCAGTCTGCCCACCAGCCTGCGATGGCCTCGGCGGGCATCGGCCGGGCGGCCAGATAACCTTGGATCTCATGACAGCCCTGTGCCTGCAGAAAGGCGAGCTGTCCGGCAGTTTCGACCCCTTCGGCGATGACTTGCATATCGAGGTTGCGGGCCAAGCCGATGATGCTGGTGACGATGACCGCATCGTCCGGATCGTCTTCTATATCGCGCACGAACGAGCCGTCGATCTTGAGGCGGTCGACAGGAAACCGCTTCAGATAGGACAGTGACGAATAGCCGGTGCCGAAGTCATCGATGCTCAGCTGTACGCCCAGGCATTTAAGCTGTTCCATGGTGCGCAGTTGGTCATCCACATTCATCAGGCAGGACTCGGTGATTTCCAACTCCAGGCGTTCCGCGCTAAGGCCGCTGTCGGCCAACGCCGTGGCGACTATCCGCGCCAGATCCGCTTGGCGGAATTGTCGCGCGGAGATATTGACGGCGATGGTCGGCGCGGTCTCTCCTGCGAATTCCAGGCTGGCCGCCCAGCGACAGGCCGTACGCAACACCCATTCGCCCACAGGAATAATCTGGCCGTTGTCCTCCAGTATGGGGATGAACACGCTGGGCGGAATCATGCCGCGCAGTGCACTGTTACAGCGTAGCAATGCCTCGAAGCCGATCACGCGACCATCACGCACATCGATCTGCGGCTGGTAGTGCAAGGAGAATTCCCCGCGTGCGAGCGCACCACGCAGCAACATACTCAAGGCCAGCTGATCTTGTGCGGCGTCGCTGATGTCTTTGTTGAAGAATTGGAAGTTGTTACGGCCGGTTTCCTTGGCGCGGTACATGGCGGCGTCCGCATTCATCAGCAGCGTCTGCACGTCGGTGCCATCCTGCGGATATAAGGCAATACCGATACTCGGTGAGACATAGAAATCGCGTGCCTGCAATTGATACGGCTGACCGGCTTGTTGGAGTATCTCGGCCGCCACGCGCGCCGCTTCTTCCTCGTGACCAATGTTTTCGAGGATGATGGTGAACTCGTCGCCGCCTAAGCGGCTGACAGTGTCGTCGGCACGGATAACAGAGCGCAGGCGCTGTGCAACCTGTTGCAGCAAGGCGTCACCTTCGCTGTGGCCGAGGGTGTCGTTGATGGTCTTGAAATTGTCCAGATCGATATACAGCAAAGCGATTTGTGTGCCAGTGCGCGCGGCATGTTGCATGGCATGGGCAAGCCGATCGTTGAACAGGGCGCGGTTGGGGAGTTGTGTCAGTGGATCGTAATTGGCTAGGAACGACAGGCGGTTTTCGGTGCGTTTATGTTCAGTGACATCGGTAGCGACACCGACAGCACCGGTGATGGAACCCGCCGTGTCGCGCAGTGGCGAATAATGAACATCGAAGGTCAACTCGCTGACCGTGCGGGTCGTGGTCAGGGTTTCGCCGGCGAGGGCGCGCCGGGTATCGTGCACGAATTCCGGGTAGTTATGGTACAGCGCATAGAGCGATTGACCGACGACCTGACCCGCCTGGTGTCCAAGCAATTCAAGGCCGCGCCCCTCTGAGAGCAGGAAGGTACCCTGCGTATCAACCACCCAGAGCACCACTGGGAAACCCTGGATAACCGTGCGTAGCATGGCGTCGCTGTCGCGCAAGGCATCTTCGATGCGCGTCTGTTCGGTGATGTCGAGGACCGTGCCGATCATGCGTACCGCGTTGCCGGCCGCGTCGCGGACGATTTCTGCATTCTCGCGCACGATGCGGACCTCGTCGTCCGGACGCACAATGCGGTGGACGATGTCATACGTTTCTTGGCCATTCAGCGCGCGTTGCACGGCTTGCTTGAGCCGATCGCGATCATCGGCATGGACGCGCGCGATGAAGCCCTCGTAGCTGGCCTCGAATGCCTCGTCATCGATGCCGAATAGACGATAGATGCCTTCGGACCAGTACAGCTGGTTAGTGCCGATCCGCCAGTCCCAGTTACCCATGCCGGCGATATGCTGGGCGCGCACCAGACTTTCACGAACCTCGTTCAGATGTGCCGCCTGTTCGGTAAGTGCCGCCGAGGTGCCGAGGATCAGTCGGTTTTTGCGCACCAATAACGCCAGTGAACCGAACAGCAAGAGCAGGAATAGCCCGGCAAGCGTATACAGCGCCAGCAGTATGTTTGACTGATGACGGGCATAAAAACTCATGGGTTGATTCAGCAGTCGCGTCTGGGCGGCGATTGCCTCGGGCAACTGCATGCCGACGCGTTCGAGTTCGCTGGCATCGATCAAATATTCGTTAGGGCTGCTCAGTACAGGAGGGAGTTGTGTCAACGGCACTCCCTGAAAATAACGCTGCATGAGTTGCGCCGCGGCGGCGCCCTGTTGCGCGCCGCTGGTGACATAGCCGCCCAGCACACCCGGTTGCAGGTAGACGTCTTCCATGCTGAAGATGGTGAACGGCCCCGCCGCGACGATGGCGGCAAGGGTATCGGTGAGTGGTAGCGGCTGGCCCGCATCATCGCTTATGGCGCCGAGCGTGGTGAGGAACACGAAGCGTTCGCGGCGTGTGCGCAGGGTGTCGATCAGTGTCGAGAGGGTGCGGTCGGAAATGAATTGCGCGTGGACATCGGGCTGGGTGCGAAGTTCGGCTTCGATCTCGGAACGGATCGCCGAAAAAGTCTCCGAGGCATCGCCGATCACCAGGATGTCGCGTATTTCGGGTGCGATACGGCGCATGAGTTCCAGGTTGGGGCCGATTTCCTTGCGCTCAAAAACACCCGTGACATGGCGCGGGTCGAGTTGCGCCAGAATCGGATAGTCGTTCACCCCGGAGAAGAACACCGGCGCGTCCGGAAACAGGCGAATGAGGTGCGCGGTGGCGAAGCTCAGCGCATTGTCATCGGTGACATAAATGGCCTTGGGCTGATAGCCGCGGTATTTCCAGGCGATATGTTCGGCCATGCGCGCGGCATACTCGGCTGCATAGGTGACGCGCTTGGTGTCCAGGTATTCGACGCTGGCCGTCACCTGGACGCCAGCCGTCTCCAGTGTCGCCAGAAAGCCGGCATGCTGACGCTGGGTCCAGGGGTATTCCTGACTATACGAATGCACCACCAGCACGGGTAGGTGCTCAGTGGCGTGTACTGCGAGGGCCCCGAACAGGGTGATAGCAAGCAGAAACAGGCGCATGGCGTAGGCTGGGGTCCACGGTGAAGGCAGCAAATGGCCCCCAGTTTAACGGCGATAAGGGGTGATGCTAAAGCGATTTGGCTTAGTTAATCGATATGGCTATTTTGTCGCCATGGCGGCCCGATCTGGATGCGCGTGGCATGACCGGCGGCGAAAATATCTCGATGAAATAGGGGAGTGCGTACGCTTTACCCCTGCAGTGCGCCTGCGTAAACTGCCCGGCACCCGTCGAACCGGGTCATCACAGACGATTAATCATCCATTTTGCCAGTCCGCTGGCGGTTCCGGACCAAACTCAGCATGCCCCGTACTCGAAAGCTCCGCTGGCGCGTTTGGCTGTGGCGGATACCCGCCCTGTTGCTGGGCGCGCCGCTACTCCTGATCACCGCACTGCGCTGGGTCGACCCCGTCGCCAGCGCCTTCATGCTGCAACGCCAAGTGGCGGTGTGGAGCGAGGGCTCCTGGCAGTGGGTGAAATACGACTGGGTGGACTGGGAGTATCTGGCGCCGGCCTTGCCGCTGGCAGCGGTGGCCGCTGAGGATCAGCGCTTTCCGCAGCATTGGGGATTCGATCTGCAGGCCATCGCCGACGCCTGGGAATTACAGAACCAGGGTGGCCCGGTGCGCGGGGCGAGCACCATCACCCAGCAAGTGGCGAAAAATCTGTTTCTCTGGTCCGGGCGCAGTTGGGTGCGCAAAGGGCTGGAGGCCTATCTCACGCTGGCAATCGAGGTGCTCTGGCCCAAGCGCCGCATCCTCGAGGTCTATCTGAACATCGCCCAGTTCGATGCGAATGTGTTTGGCGTGGGTGCGGCCAGCGCGCTGTTCTTCGACAAAGTGCCGTTGCAGATCACGTCACGCGAGGCCGCATTGCTGATGGCCGTGCTGCCCAACCCGCAACAGTACAAAGTCGAACGGCCATCCGCCTATGTGCAGGGCCGCGTCTCGCGTATCCAGACGCAGATGCGCCAGCTGGGCGGCGATTATCTGCGCGAATCTGTAAGGGCCAACCTAGGGTGCGATGGCGCAGCATATGCATGCGGTTTGCGTCGACCAGTGTTATTTCGACCTGGTTGCGGCGGCCGAAGCCGGGTGGCGAGTTTCAGGCCGCCAGTTTTCCGCCGACGATGACATCTCGTGACGCGCGTACACGCATGGGCGTGGTCGAGATGTGCGGCACATGAAATCAGGACGGCGTGAGGATTGTTTCGGGACTGTGTCACCGTCGGGGCGATGCTCAATTTCCAATATGTGGGGTCGCTATTAAGACCAGCCCGGTATGTTGGGAACCGGGGCCTGCTGGTGAACCACCACAGGATGGTGCTCATGCCGCTCCCCAGGCATGTTGAATAAGGCTGTTTATGTTCATCATTATCGGTTCGATTATCGTGATGGCTTCTGTGATTGGCGGCTATTTGCTGTCACATGGGAATCTGGCCGCACTCTGGCAGCCCTACGAATTGGTCGTGATCGGTGGCGCCGCACTCGGCGCGTTCATCATTTCCAATCCGGGTAAAATCATCAAAGCGGTCTTCGCTGCCATTCCCGCCGTGCTCAAAGGCTCGCCTTACAACAAAGCCATGTACATGGACTTGTTGTCGCTGCTGTATCAGCTGTTCAACCGGGCCCGCAAAGAAGGCTTGATGGCGTTGGAATCGCACATCGAAGAGCCGGAGGCCAGTGATATTTTTGCGGCTTACCCGAAGATTCTCGCCAATCATCATGCCATCGACTTTCTCACCGACTATTTACGCCTGATGGTGAGCGGCAATCTCGACGTGCATCAGGTCGAGAATCTGATGGACGTCGAATTGGAGACGCATCACAACGAATCGGGCCTGGCCGCCGGGGCTTTGTCCAAGGTTTCGGATGGTCTGCCGGGTTTTGGTATCGTGGCGGCGGTACTCGGTGTGGTCATCACCATGGGCTATATCGGTGGTCCACCGGCCGAGTTAGGTAAACACGTGGGCGCCGCGCTGGTCGGTACCTTCCTGGGTATTCTGCTGGCCTACGGTTTCGTCGGACCGACCGCCTCGGCCATGGAACACATGGCGCGCGAAGAGACCAAATTCTTCGAATGCATAAAGGTCTGTCTGCTGGCCTCGATGAATGGTTATAGCCCGGCCATCGTCGTGGAGTTCGGCCGCAAGGTGCTGTTCTCGACCGAGCGGCCTTCGTTCCGCGAGTTGGAAGACCGCGTCAAGGAAAAAAAGTAGGCGGCAAGCATGAGCAATGACGCCCAGCCCATCATTGTAAAGCGCATCAAGAAACACGGACATGCCGGACATCACGGTGGTGCGTGGAAGGTGGCCTATGCCGACTTCGTCACGGCGATGATGGCATTCTTCCTGATGATGTGGTTGGTGGGTTCGACCACCAAGGAACAGAAGGCGGCCTTGTCCGAATATTTCACCGCGCCCAGCGAAGTGGAAGGCAGCAGCCCGCATCCGACCAGCCATCCGACTTCGATCCAAGGGCCGGGCGGTGCCAGCACCAGTATGATTCAGATGGGCGGTGCGCTGAATCTGGAAAGCGAACGCGCCCAACCGATCAAGAGCGAGCCGGGCGAGGCCAAGACATTCAAAGAAAAAGAAGCAGATAAAGACAAAGATAAAGATAAAGACGGTCAGGGCGGAAGCATCGACGCCATGACGGCCGAGCAAGTCGCGCGCGCCGCCGAACTGAAGCGCCTCGAAGAACTCAAAGATGAGCTGACGATCGCAATCGGAGCCACAGAGGCGTTGGCACCGTACAAAGATCAGTTGCTGATCGATCTGACGCCGGAAGGACTGCGCATACAGATCATCGACGAGGAAAATCGGCCGATGTTCGATCGCGGCAGCAAGCGTCTGCAAAGTTACAGTACGGATATCCTCGGCGAGATCGGCAAGATCATCAATGCCGTACCGAACAAGATCAGCATCTCCGGTCACACCGATGCCGCGCCGTATGCGGGTACGCCCGATTACACCAACTGGGAGTTGTCAGCGGACCGCGCCAACGCCGCCCGGCGTGCGTTGATCGCCGGTGGCATGGACGAGAAAAAGATCGCGCGTATCGTCGGCTTGGCATCCTCGGTGCCGTTCACCAAGGCAGACCCGTATGCGCCGAGCAATCGGCGTATCAGTATCATAGTGATGAACCGCGACTTGGAAGTTTCCATTAGCAACGAAGAATCCCTGCCAACGCCGGTGTCCGGTGATACGGCTGCGCCGGCCACGGATAGCGTGGCACCCGCCACACCTGCTCCAGCGCAAGGACAAGGCGATACCGCGCCTAAGGATGCCTTTATCGAGAGCGATCCCGCCGCGCCGGTTGATGCCGCGCCCACGCCTGCTCCGGCGACCGATGATCCCTTCGTCCGTTGAACACGGCTGTTTTATTTAACCCTGTAAACCGCATTTGCCACGGAATCACACGGACAAGATCATAAGTATCACGCAGGTGCCGCCATCACCAGGAAGATGGTGAATAGACGCTCCAGGAAGGTACTTTGTTTCAGTGTCTTCCGTGTGTTTCCGTGGCCGAAATGATTATTTTAGGTTAATTACTTCTCAGTAATTCACCCAGCGCCTCGCGCAGACGCACCACGGTTTGCGTTAATAACTCCGGCGTATAGGCGCGCGCCGCAACCTTCCCCCACACGGGTGCCGGCCAGGCTGCATCGTCGCGGTGCCTGGCGATATGGTGGATATGCAACTGCGGCACTACATTCCCCAGGGCTGCGATATTCATCTTGTCGGCGTCGAACAGTGTCGCCATGGTCTGTGCAAGGAAGCTGCTCTCGCGTAGCAGTTGCTGCTGATCAGCAGCTTCGAGTTGGTAGATCTCAGTGAGATCCGCGCGCGCTGGAACCAGAATACACCAGGGATAATGGGCGTCGCGCATCAACAGCACATGACAGAGTTCGAAACGGCCGAGCTGCTCACAATCCTGTTGCAGTTGGGGATGCAGTTTGAACATAGGATTCAGGTCTCAGGATTCGGGGTTTAGCGATGCAGGCCGGACTCTGCGTCCGTAAGGCGCGTATCCGGCGACTGATGAATAATCCTAAAAAATCATTTCAGCCACGGAAACACATGGAAGACACTGAAACACAGTACATCCCTGGAGCGACTATTCACCACCTTGCGGGTGATGAGAAGTACCTGCGTGAAGCTTATGATCTTGTCTGTAATTTTCCGTGTGATTCCGTGGCAAATGCGGTTTATAGGATAATCCAGCACTGATGAATCTTCTTGTTGGAGAAGTCCTCCGGCACGGTCTGGCGCGAGAGATCGCGGAGCGCATGGCCGGCAAGTGCGGCCTCATCCAGTTTGAAACCGCGCCGATTGTTGGAGAAGAACAATTCTCCTTCCGCCGACAATATTCGCAGGCAGGCCTCGATCAGTTCGATATGATCGCGCTGCACATCGAGCACGCCCTGCATTTTCTTGGAGTTGGAGAACGAAGGCGGGTCCATGACGATCAGGTCGTAGCGGTCGCCACGTTCACGGGCCTCGCGCAGAAACTGGAACACGTCCGCGCGCACCAGTTGATGACTGTCGAGATCCATGCCGTTGAGCAGAAAATTGCGCCGGCTCCAGTCCTGGTAGGTGTTGGACATGTCGACGGTCACGGATGAAAGCGCGCCACCGGCGGCGGCGTAGACCGTGAAACTGCCGGTATAGGCAAACAGATTCAGAAATCGCGTCCCGGCCGCGCGTTCGCGCACCAGGCGCCGGGTAATGCGATGATCCAGGAACAAGCCGCTGTCGAGATAAGCATCCAGATTGACCCAGAATTTCAGACCGTGTTCCTCGACGATGAAATCTTCGCCGGTCTCGCCGGTCTTTTCGTATTGCGCCAGGCCGCGTTGACGGCGCCGTTGTTTGAAATGGATGCGCTCGCGTGGGACTTCCAATACTTCACTCAGTACGACGAAACAGGCCTCGCGCCAGGCGTCGTAGGCCGCATCGTCGGCCTCCCAGTCGGTTTCGAATTCCTGAACATGCAGATGTTGCGCGTAGCGATCGATCGCCAATGGAAACTCCGGCAGGTCGCGGTCGTAGAGGCGATAACAGCTTAGCCCTTGGCGGCGCGCCCACTTGTCCCAATGTTTGCTGTTCTTGCGCAGGCGATTGCTGAAGGCTTCGGTCTTGCTCATGGCGCGTAGGGTAGCGGATGTGCGCCGGACACGGAACCGGTCCGGCGCAGATAGCGGATTGTCGGGTGTGCCCGGTATGCCCGATACGTCAGGTATGCCCGATATGTCAGGTGCGTTCAGCCAACGTGGTGGTGTTTACCCTCGACGTGAACGCTGCTGGCCTGCAGACCCTGCTCACCCATTTCTTCACTGAAGTGTACCGGCGTGCCGATGTTCAGCTGCTCGAAATCACCGTTGATGACACTGTTGCGATGAAAGTAAATGTCACGCCCGTCACTGGTCTCGATGCGGCCATAGCCATCTTTGGGATTCAGCTCGCGGATGTGTCCGTGGGGGGTGATCGCATGCTCCTTGACGTCTTGCCGACGTTTCTGCACCCGTTGTTCGAGTTGCCGTTCCGCAGCGCGGAAGGCATCGCGCAAGGCCACATGCGCATCCTCATGGGCATGTTTATCGTGCTGATCGCGGGTGACGGCGATCTCGCCCGAGGGCGAGGTGATGTCCAGATGCACGGTATATAGATTGCCTTGGTGATTGTGCTTGTGCGGCGCTTCGATGACGACGCGGCAGCTCATGATTTCTTGGGAGTAGTGATCGAGCCGTTCGGCGAGCTGCTTGATGCGCGCCTCCAGTGCGGGCGAGGGGTCCATATGACGGAAGGTGATTTGCAGTGGCAAGTGCATAATGTCCTCCTGATGTCCGATCTATTCGGGGAATGCGTTACGAGTATGTTCGGCGCTCCCTCAATTTCATTGTATGCCCGAGGGCGTCACTCGGTGCGCTCCGTCGCGGGAGTTCGGGGTGTATTTGATCCATGTCACAGGAGAAGTCTAGACGATCTTGACAGGGTGGGCCGCGAATACCGCCCGCTGATCAATGGCCGTGCCGCTAGTTCATATCCAGCGCGTAGTTACGCAGCGTCTCGAAGGGCACGACCTCCAAGGCGCGCTGGTGGGTGCGCGTCAGCCATACCTTCGGCGCCCGGCCATGTTCATGCGCCTCCAGCCAGCGTGCCGCGCACAGACACCAGCGATCGCCGGGCTTCAAACCGGGAAAACCATATTCTGGCGCTGGCGTGGACAGGTCATTGCCACGGAAGCGCGAGAATTCCAGAAATTCCTGGGTCGCCTCGACGCACACCGTGTGCGAACCGATATCCTGTTCGCAGGTGTTGCAGTGACCGTCGCGATAAAAGCCGGTGACCGGGCGTTCGCTGCAAGACTCCAGCGGTTCGCCGAGGACGTTGACGGGTTTATCCATTTCATTGCCGGGCATATTCAGACCTTCGTTTCGAGAAAATGGTGAGTGACAACGAAGACGTAATGGTCAAGCCCGCGGACGCTTGAACTTCGTCCCCTGACACTTCGGGCAGGCCGGTATCGTCGCTGTTTCATAAAAATGCATCGGGTCACCGCAGCCCGTGCATTCGAGCACGCCGGCACCGGTGATCTCGCCGCTGTTGTAGGTGTTGTGTGCCTCCATCGTGCGCTCGAAGGCCTCCAGTTCCAGTTTGGTCCGGTCGGCGACGCTGAGCAGCACGTCGAGCACACGTTTTTCGACTTGTTCGATGTCGAACTTCAGCCACGCAGCGAGCTCACGGCCGCCGCTGGCCAGATACAGGCTGGCCTCTTCCATGTCGCGCTTGATCCAGCCGCCGATCTTTTCGGCTTCTTCGGCGGTGATCTCGCCGAGTTCGATGGCCTTGTTACTGGCTTGTTTGATGCCCTCTTCGAGGGTGGGGATGCCCTTGTCTTCGGCGTTTTCCATTAACTCCTGGATGCGCTCCATCATCCGGTTGTAGGCGGCGGCCAGACGCTCAGCGGCGCGTTCGGCGGGGGTGGGGTGCTGTTCGGTCATGAGATCACCGTTTATGAATGGGGTTGCTGGTCCGTAGGTGAGGGCTTTCACCGCGCATGATCTTGATTGGCATCAACGGGCTTACGGGGAAAACCCGCGCCTACACGGGCTGACAGTCGTTAACGGCTAGTCTGAGCCAATCGGCGGGCCAGGGAAAGCCAGCCATCACGTCCATTTCGAGGGTGGGCGATTGTGACCCGGTGTCCCGCTACGGTATCCTGCATGCTTTGCAGTCAGCCACTTGAAGCGATATCCGGATGGAAGAGTTCTATCAGCCCGACGCCATCGAGCGCGAGGCCCAGGAATATTGGCAGGGTCACCAGACCTTCCGCGCGGTCGAGGACACCCAATTAGATAAGGGCCGGGAAAAATATTACTGCCTGTCCATGTTCCCCTACCCCAGCGGGCGGCTGCACATGGGGCATGTGCGCAATTACACCATCGGCGACGTGATCGCCGCGTTTCCAGCGCATGCAGGGCAAGAACGTGCTGCAGCCGATGGGCTGGGATGCTTTCGGCCTGCCGGCGGAAAATGCCGCCATCAAGCACAAAGTACCGCCGGCCGCAGTGGACCTACGAAAACATCCACTACATGCGCGACCAGCTGCAAGCGCCTGGGCTTCGGTTATGACTGGTACGCGCGAGCAGGCCACCTGCCGCCCCGAATACTACCGCTGGGAACAATGGTTGTTCACCAGGCTGTATGGAAAAGGGCCTGGTCTACAAGAAGAACGCCGCCGTGAACTGGTGTCCGCGACGAATGACCGTGCTGGCCAACGAACAGGTGATCGACGGCTGCTGCTGGCGCTGCGACACGCCGGTGGAGCGCAAGAGAGATCCCGCAGTGGTTCATGCAAGATCACCGCAGTACGCCGAGGAACTGCTGGCCGATCTCGACAAGCTCGACGGCTGGCCGGAGCGGTGCGCACCATGCAGCGCAACTGGATCGGCCGCTCGGAAGGCGTCTGGAACTGGATTTCGGCTGTCGAGGGCCGTAGCGAGCATCTGACGGTTTACACCACCCGCCCCGATACCCTGATGGGCGTGACCTATGTCGCGGTCGCGGCCGAGCATCCGTTGGCCATCGCAGCGGCGGCGAAGCATCCGGCGCTGGCCGCGTTCATCGAAGAGTGCACGTCATGCCGCGGTCGCCGAAGCCGCCATGGAGACCATGGAAAAACGCGGTATGGCTACCGGCTTTAACGCCCTGCATCCGATCACCGGCGAACCGGTGCCGATCTGGGTCGCCAATTACGTGCTGATGGGTTACGGCACCGGCGCAGTGATGGCGGTGCCGGCGCACGACCAGCGCGATTTCGAGTTCGCGCAGAAATACGGTCTTGCGATCAAACAGGTGATCTATCCCGGCCGATGGCTACGCGACGTCGAGTCATCGCCGAGGCCGCCTACACCGACAAAGGCGTGCTGAAGAATTCCGGCGCGTTCGATGGTCTGGATTTCAAGGCAGGCCTTCGACTGCCATCGCCGCGCACGTCGAAAAGCAAGGCAAGGGCCAGCGCCGCGTGAATTTCCGTCTGCGCGACTGGGGCGTTTCGCGCCAGCGTTATTGGGGCGCGCCGATTCCGATCATCAATTGCGCAAGTGCGGCGGGTGCCCGTGCCGGATGATCAATTGCCGGTGGTGCTGCCCGAAGACGTGGCCTTCGACGGCGTCGGTTCGCCGATCAAGAAAATGCCCGCGTTTATCAGACGACCTGTCCGACCTGCGGCGGAGCGGCCGAGCGCGAAACCGACACCTTCGACACCTTCATGGAATCGTCATGGTATTACGCCCGCTACGCCTGCCCGGACAACGACACGCCATGCTCGACGAGCGCGCCAATTACTGGCTGCCGGTCGATCAATATATCGGCGGCATCGAACACGCCATTCTGCATCTGCTGTATGCGCGCTTCTTCCACAAACTCATGCGCGATGTCGGTCTGGTGAAGTCCGACGAGCCGTTCACCAAACTGCTGACCCAGGGCATGGTGATCGCCGAGACCTATTTCGCGCACGATGCCGAAGGCAAGAAACACTACTACGGTCCGACCGAGGTCGATATCGAACGCGACAGCAAGGGCAAGGTGATCGGCGCGAAACTCAAGAGTGATGGCAGTGTCGTGAACGTCGGCGGCATCGAGAAGATGTCCAAGTCGAAGAACAACGGTGTCGATCCGCAGACCCTGATCGACGAATTCGGTGCCGACACCGTGCGCCTGTTCACGATGTTCGCCTCGCCGCCGGATATGTCCTTGGAATGGTCGGATACCGGCGTAGAAGGCGCGTTCCGTTTTCTCAAGCGTCTGTGGAAGCTGGTCGCGGCGCACGTCGATGTCGGTAAGCCGGTCGAACTCGACATCAATGCGCTTAACGATGCGCAGCGCGAACTACGTCGTCGTGTGCACGAAACCATCGCCAAAGTCAGCGACGACATGGGGCGGCGTAACACCTTCAATACAGCCATCGCCGCCGTTATGGAATTGATCAATGCGGTCTCCAAATTCGAGGACGACAGCGTGCAAGGCCGTGCCGTGGTGCAGGATGCGCTTGAGGTCGTAACGCTGCTGCTGGCGCCGATTGTGCCGCATATCTGCCACACGCTCTGGCAGCAGCTCGGCCACAGCGGTACCGTGGCTGAGGCCAGTTGGCCGCAGCTCGACGCGGATGCGTTGGTGCAAGCCGAAATCGAGTTGGTGGTGCAGGTCAACGGCAAGTTGCGCGGGCGGATCACGGTTCCGGTCGAGGCCGACAACGCGACGGTTGAAGCCTTGGCTAAGGCGGATGTTAACGTTCAGCGCTTCATCGAGGGTAAACCGATCCGCAAACTGATCATCGTGCCGAAGAAGTTGGTGAATATCGTGGTTTGATTACACGACCGTCACGATGCCAAGGGCGACAAGATTATTGTTGAATAAGATTTAGGGACCTCTGATTAATCCGTCATTGCGAGGAGCCTAGCGACGTGGCAATCTCCAAGCTATTGATGCTGCTGTTGGGAGATTGCCGCGCTTCGCTCGCAATGACGGCTTGAATAGAGATTCCTGATTGATTTATTACGTTGATCAGTCGTTTGTCCTTGGCGTGTTGGCGGTTCACACCATTAAGAAGGGTTATAACAATGCAGCAACCGTTAGGATATTCGCGCTACCTGGCCGCTGGCTTGACGGTCGTGCTGCTGTTGACGCTGAGTGCCTGTGGCTTCCATCTGCGTGGCGATGTGAACTTGGATGCGCGCCTGGGGAAGATCCACATCCAAGGCGCCGATCGCTACGATCCATTGGTGCGCGAATTGGCGCAATCGCTGACTGCGACTGGCGCGGTGGTGGTGGAAGATAGCAAGGACGCCACGGCGGTTCTGCAGATCCTCAAGAACAGCGGCAGTCGTCGTGTCTTGTCCGTGAGTTCGGCAGGTAAGGTTCTTGAATACGAGTTGTATCAGGCGCTGGAGTTCAAGGTGGGCGACACGGCAGGACGCGAATTGATGGCGCCGCAACGTCTGGAGCTGACCCGCGCTTATCTGTTCGACAAAGATGATGTGCTCGGCAAGAGCAACGAAGAGGAAATGCTGCGGCGGGATATGCGGCGCGACCTGGTAAGGTTGGTGATGTTGCGTCTGGAGGCCTTGTAACGGGCAATCGTGGCGACGATAGGCTTGAAGTCCCATGTCAATGCCAATCCGGTGTTTACCGCAGAAATACTATGAGGCCACAGAACTCATGAAGCCAGCCCCCATTGATGCAAACGAGGCCGAGCGACTCGCCGCCCTGCTTCGTTACGGTATCCTCGATACCCCTGCCGAGGAAGAGTTCGACGATTTTACGCATCTGGCCTCGCAGATATGCGGCACGCCCATCGCGCTCATCTCCCTCGTCGATGCGGGACGGCAGTGGTTTAAGAGCAAAGTCGGACTCGATGCGTCGGAGACCCCCCGCGACATCTCATTCTGCGGGCATGCCATACACGGGCGCGATATTTTCGAAGTTCCGAATGCGCTGGAGGATGAACGTTTCAGCGATAATCCGTTGGTCACCGGCGGGCCGGCTATCCGCTTCTATGCTGGCATGCCGCTGGTGACACCCGACGGGCAGGGTATCGGCACGCTGTGCGTCATCGACAGCGTGCCACATACGCTTACCGGGCCGCAGCGCGAGGCGCTCGCGGCATTGGGTCGACAAGTGGTGCGTCAGCTCGAACTCACGCTGGCGGCGCGCCGCGAGCGTGAGCTTCATGAGGCGCTTTCGCGGCAGAGTATCTTCCAAAAAACGCTGCTGGACAGTGCCGCTCTGGCAATCATCTCGACGACAATCGACGGTGTCATCACCAGCTTCAATCCAGCCGCGGAACAGATGCTGGGCTATAGCGCCGCGGAACTCATCGGCTCGCAGACACCTGCAGTCTTCATGACGGCGCGGAAGTCGTCGCGCGCGCGCAGCAGCTGAGCGTCGAATTGGGGCGCGACATTGCGCCCGGTTTTGACGTGTTCGTGATCAAGGCGCTATCAGGAGAGTCCGAGAGCCGCGAGTGGACTTATGTCTGCAAGGACGGTGGGCGTGTGCCGGTGCGGCTGTCGGTCTCAGCCATGCGCGATGAGAATGGCGCATTGACGGGCTATCTTGGTATTGCACGCGACATTACCGACGAGATAGTTGCCGAGCAATCCATCCGCGAATTCAAAAGCACGCTGGATCAGACGCTCGATTGCGTGTTCATGTTTGATGCCGATACGCTGAAATTCTTCTATGCCAATCAGGGTGCGCTTGAACAGATCGGTTATACGTCGGACGAGTTGATGTATATGCATCCCTACGACATTAAGCCTGACATACCGGAACTTCAGTTCCGTGCGCTGATTGCGCCTCTCGTATCGGGAGAAAGGAGCACGCTCACCTTCGAGACCGATCACCAGCACAAAAACGGCGCGCGCGTGCCGGTGGAAATCTTCCTGCAATATATTGCGCCGCAGAGAGAGCGGTCGCGCTTCGTGGCGATTGTGCGCGATATCACCGAGCGCAAACGCATGGAGCAGATGAAAGCCGAATTTATCTCGACCGTGAGTCACGAACTGCGTACACCACTGACATCCATCAGTGGGGCGCTCGGCTTGCTGGTCGGCGGCGCGTTGGGAAAACTGCCGGAGCAGGCAACGCAAATGCTCAACATCGCGCATAAGAACAGTCTGCGCCTGGCGCATCTCATCAACGATCTACTCGACATGGAGAAACTTGCTGCCGGCAAGATGCGCCTCGATTTCCAGGTGCAGCGGCTGATGCCGCTGAGCAAGCATTTGTTCGGTGTCTAGTCGGCCCTCTGGTGAGCAATCTCAGGTACTATTCGAACTCGCAGAGCGCGCCAGACGCAAATCTCAGGTCACAAGTAATGGCATCCGCTTGCAGCAAGTGTTATCGAATTTTCTATCCAGTGCCGCCAAGTTTTCCCCCGGGTGGTCAGGTGGAGATCATGGTGCGCCAGCGCAACGGTCGGGTGCGGATCGAGGTTGTCGATCACGGTCCCGGTGTACCGATGGAATTCCGCGACCGCATCTTTCAGAAATTCTCTCAGGCGGATTCCTCAATACGCGCCAGAAAGGCGGTACCGGGTTGGGGCTGGCGATCAGCAAGGAACTCGTCGAATGCATGGACGGTACGGTGGGATTCATTTCTGAGGCCGGGCAGGGTACGCAGTTTACTGCGAACTGCCGGTGTGGGGGGCGCATGCGTCGGCGTCGTCCGACGCAGTCCTCAACCATAGCGGGCCTCGCCTTCTCGTGGTGGAAGACGAACCGGATATTGCGCGCTTGCTGCAGATCCTGTTGAGCCGCGCCGGTTATAGCGTGGACGTTGCCCTCACCGGCCAGGCTGCCCTGGACTGCCTGGCACAGAACCAATATGCGGCCATGACACTCGATTGATGCTGCCGGATCACAATGGCGTGGCGTTGATCCGGCAGATCCAGCCAAGCCGAGACGGTGGGGCTGCCGATCATTGTGGTATCCGCCAACAGCGACGACGGTAAGCTCGCTGTCAGTGGCGATTTCATGGCCATCGACTGGTTGGACAAACCTATCCAGGAAGATCGCCTGATTGATGCTGTACGCCGTGCGTTACCCATAGAGTCAGCCTGCAAGCCGCGCGTGCTGCATGTGGAAGATGATGCTGATCTGCATCGTATCATTGCCACCATCGGTCGAGACGTTGCCGATTTCGATCTGGCGCGCAGCCTGGCCGAGGCGCGGCGTAAACTCGCGCGGGAACATTACAGTCTGGTGGTGTTGGATATTGGTCTGCCCGATGGCAGCGGCTGGGATCTGCTGCCCCTGCTGAAGGCGCTTGATCCCGAGCCGCCCGTGATCGTGCTGTCAGGCGCCGAGCCGACCCAGGTACAACGTTCGGCGGTGGCGTCGGCGCTGCTCAAGACACGCACGTCCAATCAAGATCTATTGGATACACTCAGTCGACAGCTGGCGAAGCGGCAATCGGCTGGAGGTGACAGTAAACCATGAGATGGCAGGATAAACACCAGGCTAAGATGGGGTCGTTTCTCGACTGCACGACGCGATTGGTACGCTGCATTCAAGTACGCATCAAATGCAGCCATTTTAGGAGCCAAGGCAATGCCTGATTCAGTCGCACTTGAAGCTAAACTAGCCGCGCTGCGCGATCAATACGCCAGTCAACTGGGCGGCACATTGGGTGACTTAAACGCACTGATTGAGGGGCAGGGGCCACAGATCGCGCGCGCTAGCCTGGAAAAACTCCATATGCAGCTGCACCGACTAGCGGGTTCCGGTGGCACCTTCGGCTTTCCCGAACTGTCGCGTCAGGCGCGCGCGCTGGAGATGACTGCCAAACAGTGGTTGGATGCTGCAACACCACCGTCGCAGGCGCAGTGGGCGGCATGGACAGCGCTGTTGTCTGGCTTACACCTGACGCTTGCAGTACCAGCCAGCGATACCACGGTGGTAACGCAGAGCATACCGCTGCCACCCAGACATCAGGATTCAGTCAGCATTATGCTGATCGAGGACGATATCGATCTGGGTAAGGAATTGTGTCGTGGGCTTAGCCAATTCGGTTATGAAGTCACGCATTTCACCGGGTTCAACACGGCCGAGGCGGCTATCCGTGTTAAACGGCCGGACGTGTTGGTGGTGGATATCATGTTGCCGGGGCCGCCGCCTGTTGAGGGTACAAACGCCATTGTCCCCATGTTCGAGCGTTTGGGGATGCGGCTGCCCACGATTTTTCTTACATCACGGTCGGATTTCAACGCGCGGCTGGCAGTGGCAAAAGCGGGCGGAGATGCCCTACTGATCAAGCCGGCGGATATCCCTGCCTTGGTGGGCAGTGTCGAGAAGCTGTTACGTGCTCGAGAACATTCGCCATACCGCGTATTGATTATTGATGATGATGAAGTATTGGCTGAACACTTTCGCTTGGTGTTGGCTGCTGCCAGCATGCTGGCTGAAAAGGTCTGCAAGCCTGCAGAGGTGTTGGAGGCGATGGAGCGTCTGCGACCAGATTTGGTGCTGATGGATTTACATATGCCGGAATGTTCCGGTGCCGAGCTGGCCCGCGTTATTCGTTACCACGATGACTGGCAGAGTGTGCCTATTGTGTATTTGTCGGCGGAAGATGATTTGGAACAGCAGATACGTGCGTTGGGCAGTGGTGCTGATGATTTCATGACTAAGCCGATATCTGATATGTATCTGGTGGCCTCGGTACGCGCCCGGGCGGTACGTTCGCGCATCGTGACGGAACTCATGGACCAAGATAGCCTGACCGGGCTGCTCAAACATGCCGGCATCAAGAACCGTTTGGAACAAGAGGTGGACCGTGCCCGGCGGCATGACAAACCACTGTCTGTGATTATGCTGGACATTGACAATTTCAAACATATCAACGACACGTGGGGGCACCCCGTGGGCGATCAAGTCATCAAAGTTTTGGCGCATTTGTTGCGTCAGCGACTGCGGCGCCAGGACAGTATCGGTCGCTATGGTGGAGAAGAGTTTGCTGCGGTGCTGCCGGAGTGTGCGATTACCGATGCATTGCGTCTTATAGAGGATATCCGTCTGCGCTTCGCCGCAATCGGCTTCGTTCATCAAGGCCAGGCTTTTAATGCCACTTTCAGTGCGGGGGTCGCCTCCACTGAAAACTGTCCCGCCGACGGGCAGTCCTTGCTCGCCGCGGCGGATGCGGCCCTGTATGTCGCCAAGCGTGGTGGCCGCAATCAAGTGCGCATGATTGCTGCAGGGGCGACTTCTTGATGATGGGTGCTGGTGGCTCGGTCATCGAGTGCAAAACTGTTCGGTGTGTATCTGCTGTGTGCGAACTCAAATAATGCGGCAAGCCCTTATGCTGTGTATATCCTCAGTCTGTCTGTTGCTGTATTAGAACCATTGGATTTTGTGAATTACAGGTATTTTTTGTCATGCAAGTGAAAGCTGAAAATCTCGCGCAACAACTCAAGAAAGGTCTCGCGCCGATTTATTTAATTTACGGTGATGAACTGCTGCTGGTGCAGGAAGCGGCGGACGCGATCCGCGCTGCGGCGCGCGCGCAGGACTTCAGCGAGCGCGAGGTATTCAATGTCGACCGGGAGTTCGACTGGAATCAATTGATCGAGAGTTCCAATAATCTTTCGTTGTTCGCCGAACGGCGCATCCTCGAAGTGCGCATGCCCACCGGCAAGCCCGGCGATGCCGGCGGCAAGGCCTTGCGCGAATATGCCGGGCGGCCCGCCGAGGACACGCTGCTGCTGATCGTCAGCGGCAAGCTCGATGCGCAGCAGCGCAAATCCAAGTGGGTGACCGACCTCGAGGCCGCCGGTGTTGGTATCCCGATCTGGCCGGTAAGCCCGCAACAATTGCCGCAGTGGATTCAGGCACGCATGCAGTCACGGGGTCTACGGCCGACGCCCGAGGCGGCGCAGTTGCTCGCTGAGCGCGTGGAAGGCAATTTGCTCGCCTGCGCGCAGGAAATCGACAAACTCAGCTTGCTGCACGGTGAGGGCACCGTAGATGTCGCTGCAGTGACGGCGGCGGTGGCCGATTCGGCGCGCTTCGATGTGTTCGGTCTGGTCGATGGCGCCTTGGCCGGTGAGGCCGAGCGCAGTGTGCGCATGCTCTCGGGCTTGCGCGGTGAAGGGGTCGAACCGGTGGTGGTGGTGTGGGCGCTGGCGCGTGAGCTACGCAGTCTGGCGGCCATGGCCTGGGAAATCAGTCGCGGTGCCACGGCCAGTGCGGTCATGGGCCGGCACCGGGTCTGGTCCACGCGCCAGGCCGTGGTCGGCAAGGCCCTGGGCCGACTTGGCGCGGACGCCGGGTTCAACCTGTTGAGCGATTGTGCCCGCCTGGAACGGGTGGTCAAGGGCCGCGCGCCGGGCAAGCCCTGGGATGAACTGGTACAATTATGTCTGCGCCTCGCCGGGCGGCCGTTATCGCTGGCGAGGGATGGGTGATTTGGTTAAACGATTTTTTTAGCCACGGAAAACACGGAAAGCACGGAGAAGTCATGGGCTGTAGGGCGAGGTGCAGTCGCGTGATGCATTACTGATGCCGCCCATTCCACCGGTCTTGTCTTTGCAATAACAAGGTCCGTGTTTTCCGTGTCTTCCGTGGCCAAAGGTGTTTTCTGATGAGTGCCAAAGCCGACAGTCTTTGTTTCGATATCGCCGCCTATATGCAGACGGTCGGTCAGCGCGCGCGCGCCGCCGCACGTGCCATGAGCCGCGCCGAGACCGCCGCGAAGGATGCCGCCTTGCTGGCGATCGCCGATGCCATTGAGAGCGTCACGCGACAGTCTTGTCACTGAAAACCGCAAAGACCTCGAAGCCGGTAAGGCGCGCGGTCTCGACGCGGCCATGCTGGATCGCCTGGAACTCAACCGGCGCGCATCGCCGCCATGGCCGAAGGCCTGCGTCAGATCGCCGCATTGCCCGATCCGGTCGGCGAGATCAGCGACCTGAAATATCGGCCCATCCGGAATCCAGGTCGGCCGCATGCGCGTGCCACTGGGTGTCATCGGCATCATTTACGAATCGCGGCCCAATGTCACCGCCGACGCCGCCGGTCTGTGTTTGAAATCCGGCAACGCGGCGATCCTGCGCGGCGGCTCCGAGGCGATCCATTCCAATCAGGCCATCGCCGCCTGCATCCGCGCCGGCCTGATAAGGCCGGCCTGCCCGAGGATGCCGTGCAGGTGATCGAGACCACCGACCGCGATGCGGTCGGTCAACTGGTGCGCATGAAAGAGTATGTCGATGTCATCATGCCGCGCGGCGGCAAGGGGCTGATCGAGCGCATCAGCGAGGAATCGCGCGTGCCGGTGATCAAGCATCTGCACGGTATCTGTCATGTCTACATCGATGACACGCGCCGATTTCGCTAAGGCGTGCGGTGGCGTAAACGCCAAGTGCCAGCGCTACGGTACCTGCAACACCATGGAAACCTTGTTGGTGCCGGACGTCGCCGCGCAAGTGCTGCCGATGCTGGCGCGGCACTATCGCGAAGGCCGGCGTCGAAATGCGCGGTTGCGCGCGCACCCGTGCCATCCTGCCGGACAGCCACGCCCGCGACCGATGAAGACTGGGATACCGAATATCTCGCGCCGATCCTGTCGATTCGCGTCGTCGACGGAGTGGAGCAGGCCATGGATCACATCGCGTTGCACGGCTCCAACACACCGATGCCATCGTCACCGAAGATTTCACCCACGCGCGCCGCTTCCTGCGCGAAGTGGATTCCAGTTCGGTGATGGTCAATGCCTCGACGCGCTTCGCCGATGGTTTCGAATATGGCCTCGGCGCCGAAATCGGCATCAGCACCGATAAGCTGCACGCGCGCGGCCCGGTTGGTCTGGAAGGGCTGACAAGACTCAAATATATCGTGCTCGGCGATGGGCATGTCCGCGGTTAGCCCCGCACCCCAGCTGCAATGATCGGCATCTTCGGCGGTACTTTCGATCCCATCCACTTCGGTCATCTGCGCTGCGCGCTGGAAATCGCGGAGCAGTTGGAATTGAGCGAAGTGCGCATGCTGCCATGCGGTCAGCCGCCGCACCGCACCGCGCCGCAGGCCTCGCCCGAACAGCGTCGACACGCCTTGGAACTGGCGCTGGCAGGGCAGTCTCTGCTGAGCCTGGATACCCGTGAGCTGGAGCGGCCCGGCCCTTCCTACATGGTGGACACGTTGGTGGCGCTGCGGGCGGAAGTCGGGCAGCGGAGCCTGTGTCTGATCCTCGGGCAAGACGCTTTCAATGGTCTGGCCAGTTGGAATCGTTGGGAGCAGGTGTCGGAACTGGCGCATCTGATCGTCATCAGCCGGCCGGGTGTGGAACAACCGAGCAACGGTCCGGTCGGTGCGCTGATCAATGCGCGCAGCGTGGAAAGTCTCGACGAACTGCGTGCGCGACCGGCCGGCGCGATCCTGTTTCGCAGCGTGACACCGCTGGGGTTCTCGGCGAGTTCCATCCGCAGAATGCTCGCCAGCGGGCGTAGCCCGCGCTATCTGTTGCCGGATGCCGTGCTCGACTATCTGCTGCGGGAAGGTGTCTACCGAAAATCTGAATTGACCACAAGCCGCGGCATGTCTGCCGGCGGAAGGAAGTGACCACGTGACTGAAACTGTAACGACCGAACAATTGAAACAATGGGTGATTACCGCCCTGGAAGACCTCAAGGCGCAGGACATCCAGATCTTGGATGTGCGGGGTATGACCTCGATCACCGATCTGATGATCGTCGCCAGCGGCACCTCGGATCGCCACATCAAGGCGCTCGCCGATAACGTCGTCGAGGCGGTGAAAAAACACGATGTGCAACCGATCGGCGTCGAGGGCGAGAGTTCGCGCGAATGGGTGCTGGTCGATCTCGGCGACATCATTCTGCATGTGATGCATCCACAGACGCGCGCCTTCTATAACCTGGAAAAACTCTGGACGGTTGGCGAAGAACGGGCCATGGCCGAACGCAATGGTAAGACGCCCTGAGGCGATCACAGTCGTATTGCGGGTGCGCGTGACGTGCAAATTCATCTGATCGCTGTCGGTACGCGCATGCCGGCCTGGGTGAGCGAGGCGTATCAGGAATACGCCAAACGCCTGCCGCGTGAATGCGCGCTTAAACTGGTTGAAATCGCGCCGGGGAAACGCGGGCATAACGCCGATGTCCAACGCATTGTCCGCGACGAGGGCGAACGCATGCTGGCGGCGATCCCGCGCGATTGCCGGGTGATCGCACTGGAGGTCGGCGGCAAGGCTTGGTCGACCCCGCAATTGGCCGCGCAGCTTGAATCCTGGATGCCCAGCGGTCGCGACACTGTGCTGTTGGTCGGCGGCCCCGAAGGACTGGATGCTGCCTGCCGCGAGCGTGCCGACCAACGCTGGTCGCTGTCGGCGCTGACGCTTCCGCACCCCTTGGTCCGTGTCATCCTCGCCGAGCAACTCTACCGGGCGTGGAGCGTCATGGTCGGTCATCCCTATCATCGAGAATGAGACCATACGAAATGTAGCCCGGATGCAGCGCAGCGGAATCCGGGGAAGTCTCGGAACCCTCCCGGATTACGCTGCGCTGCATCCGGGCTACGCGATTCATCACTGTTCAGCGGCGCAACGTCGGTACTTCTGGTAGGCTCCTGGGCATGAGCAAGCACCAAATTTACCTCGCCTCCAACTCGCCGCGCCGACGCGAACTCCTCGAGCAGATCGGAGTCAGCTATCAGGTACTGCCGGTGGCTGTGGATGAGACAGCGCAGCCGGGCGAAGCCGCTACCGAACTGGCGCAGCGACTGGCGCTGGCCAAGGCGCGCGCCGGGTATGCTGGCCTGCCGGCAGGCGACAATAAGCCGGTGCTGGGTGCCGACACATTAGTCGTGATCGATGGGAATATCCTCGGCAAGCCGCAAGAGCGCGCGACAGGATTAGCGATGCTGGCCGCGTTGTCGGGCCGCCGTCATGAGGTGCTCAGCGCGGTGGCGCTGGTCGCAGGGCAACGGGAACGGGTATTGCTTAATCGCAGTCAGGTGCGTTTCCGCGACATCGCCCCGGCCGAGGCGGCGGCCTATTGGGACAGCGGCGAGCCGGCTGACAAGGCCGGCGGCTATGCCATTCAAGGGTTGGCTGCCGTGTTCGTCGCCGAATTGAGCGGTAGTTACTCCGGCGTGATGGGTCTGCCGCTGTTCGAGACGGCCCAGTTGCTGAACGAATTTGCTATCAAAATATTGGAGAATGGGCGCTAGCGTGCGTAGCCCCTACAGCTATGAGCGAAGAGATTCTGGTTAATATTACCCCGCAGGAAACGCGCGTCGCGGTGGTCGAGAACGGTGTGTTGCAAGAGGTATTGATCGAACGTGCGCGCGCGCGCGGCCTGGTCGGCAACATCTACAAGGGTGTGGTCAGCCGCGTGTTGCCTGGCATGCAGGCCGCGTTCATCAATATCGGGCTGGAGCGGGCCGCGTTTCTGCATGCGTCGGATATCTCCATCCGCGAAGTTGATGGCCTGTCTGCGGAGGGCCGCCGTACCGAGACCATCACGCAGTTGCTGCGCGAAGGTCAGGAGTTGCTGGTGCAGGTCATCAAGGATCCGCTTGGCAGCAAGGGTGCCCGACTGACCACGCACATCACGATCCCTTCACGCTATCTGGTGTTCATGCCCGATACCGGCAATGTCGGCGTGTCGCAGAAAATCGAAGACGAGGGCGAGCGCACGCGACTCAAAGAAATCGTGCTCAGCCACGCCCCCTGCAAGGCGCAGGGTTTTATTGTACGCACCGCCGCCGAAGGCGCGTCCAGCGAGGCGCTGGTTGCCGATATCGATTTCCTATGTAAGTTGTGGACCTCGATCCGCGAGCACGCGCAGACCGCGGCACCCGGTGCCATCGTGCATGAAGACCTGCCGCTGACGCTGCGGGTGTTGCGCGATTTGGTGTGCGACGAGCTCGACAAGGTGCGTATCGATTCGCGCGAGACGTTTCAGAAGGTCAGTCAGTTTGCCCAGGAGTTTATTCCCGAGGTGTGCGAGCGCCTGGAATATTATCCCGGCGAGCGACCGGTGTTCGATCTCTACGGCGTCGAGGACGAAATCCAAAAGGCACTGGAGCGCAAGGTGCAGCTCAAGTCCGGCGGTTATCTGATCATCGATCAGACCGAGGCGATGACCACCATCGATGTGAATACCGGTGCCTACGTCGGTCATCGCACGCTCGAAGAGACTATTTTCAAGACCAATCTGGAAGCGGCGCAGGCCATCGCACGGCAACTGCGCTTGCGTAATCTCGGCGGCATTATCATCATCGACTTCATTGATATGTCGGACGAGGATCACAAGCGCCAGGTGTTGCGTGCACTGGAGAAGAGTCTGGAACGCGATCACGCCAAGAGCCACCTCAGCGAGGTGTCGAGTCTGGGGTTGGTGCAGATGACGCGCAAACGTACCCGCGAGAGTCTGGAGCATGTGCTGTGTTCCACCTGCCCGACCTGCGGCGGACGCAGTTCGTTGAAGACACCTGAGACGGTCTGTTACGAAATCTTCCGCGAGATCTTGCGCGAGGCTCGCCAGTTCGATGCCGAACAATTGCTGGTGCTGGCCGCACAAGAGGTTATCGATCTGCTGTTAGATGAGGAATCGACCGCACTGGCCGAATTGGAATCTTTCACCGGCAAGCCGATCAAGCTGCAGGTCGAATCCTTGTATTCGCGAGAGCAGTTCGATGTCGTACTGCTGTGAAGTCACTACTGCGTTAAGTCGCTGTCTATAGACAAAACCGCCGAGCCTGGAATGTTGCGTCGATTGTTATTGACCCTCTGGTATGCGTGCACTGCAGTGGTGGTGCTGGCGGCGCTCGGGCTGAGTCTGGGACGGCTGGCGTTGCCGCTGCTGGAGACGCGTAGCGGTCAATTGGAAGCATTGGTCGAACAGGCTATCGGTCAGGATGCCGAGATCGGTCGGCTGGAGTTGAGCTGGTATGGTTTTGGGCCGGAGGTGCGCATCCACGATGTCGCGCTGCCCGATGCGCAGAGCGCGCAGCCATTGCTCAGTGCGAACGAGCTGCGCGTTACATTCAATGTCATAAAGTCATTATGGGCATGGCGTCCGGTGCCGTCGCGTTTGGTAGTATTGGGTAGCGAACTGTCCTTGCAGCGTAATGCTGAGGGTGACTTTGCTGTGCAGGGTGTTCACCTGAAGGCATCACGCGTCAGTCCCTTGCTTATGGTGCTGGCGCAGCCGCATGTCGAACTGCGCGATATCCGCGTGCACTGGCATGATGCGCGTGGCGCCATTCCCGACCTGGCGCTCAGCAACATCAACCTATACTTGCGCAACAGCGGTAATCGCCATCAACTCCAGGTGGATCTGCAACTGCCGGCCGAAGCTGGCACGCATCTGCAATTTACAGCTGACATACGCGGTGCGGCGCAGAAAGTTGAAGATTGGCGTGGCGAAATGTATGTGTCCGTTGGTCAGGTGCCCTTGGCGCGTTGGCTGGCGGAAAAACCATTCCCAGACTGGCGGGTGGATGGAGTTGCAGATACCGAGCTGTGGGCAACACTGGAAGCCGGCGCACTTAAGACACTCCGAGGGACGTTCCAGATTGCGCAACCCACGCTGACGCGTACCGATATTAAGACCGAGAAATTCGTCGCGCAGCGCATCGCCACGCGACTGGACTGGCGCCGTGAAGGTGCGGGGAAAGAGGCAGGATGGACGCTTAATCTCGCGGATTTCCAAATCGATCAGGCCGGGCAGGTCGGGGTAGGAACAGCGCTGACGCTGGTGCAAAAACCGCGTGCTAGCGAGATACGCCAATGGCAATTGGCGGCCGACCAGCTGCAGATCGATGCGCTGCTACCTTTGCTGGCGCAGCATCCTGCACTGAGCGTTGAACAGCGTTCCATTCTACAAAAGACGCAGACTACAGGGACGCTGCGCGATGTCCGTGTCGATGCCGCAACGCGCGCCGACGGCGCACTCGATTCGCTGATCTATCGTCTGAAACTTGATGCCATACGCAGTACCGCCGTCAAACGACTGCCTGGGGTGACGGCGTTGAGCGGACGCCTGACCGGTGACTTGCGCCGTGGGCAGTTGGACCTCGACACTCACGACGCGCAGCTCAATCTGCCGAAATTATTCCGCGAACCGCTGCAACTCGCGCAATTGAGCGGGCGCATCGATTGGCGTCGTGGCGATGACCGCTTACACATCGAGAGTACTGCGCTGCGAGTGGACAACGCCGATATCCGCACCTTGTCGCGTCTGCTTTTGGAAATTCCCAACGACGGCTCCAAGCCTTTTTTGGATTTGCAGACCAGTTTCACCGATGGCAATGTCGAGGCCACGCACAAATATCTGCCTGTCGGTATCATGCCGCCGCCCACCGTGGCTTGGTTGGATCGTGCCCTGGTCAGCGGTCGTTTGCATGATGGTGCGTTGCTGTTTCAGGGACGCTTTGGTGCGTTCCCCTTCGATCATGCCGACGGCCGTCTGGAAGTGCGCGCGACGGTGAGCGACGGTGTGCTCGATTATCGGGAGGGTTGGCACCGCATCGAAGGACTGGAGGCGGAGCTGGCCTTCATCAATCGCAGCATGAACATTCACGGCGTGGCCGGAAAAATTCTCGGCAGCGATCTGCCTGAAGTGAGCGTGCGCATCGACGACCTCGCGCATGCGCGCTTGGATATCGACGGTCAGGCGACCGGTACGTTGGCGGATATGTTGCGCTACCTGCGCGACAGCCCGTTGAGCGAAGGACGACGCGAGGCGCTGGATGTCGCGCGGGTCAGTGGTGATGCGCAGTTGCAACTGGCGATACGCCTGCCGCTGGCGAAGACCGTGCCGGGTACGCTCACGGTCGATGGGCGTGTGCACTTGCCTGACAACCGTCTGGATTTGCCGGACTGGGAATTGGCGCTGGAACAAATCACGGGCGACCTGCACTTCACACAGAGCGGGATGGATGGCCGCGATCTGCGTGCGCGCCTCATGGGCGTGCCTGTCAAAGTCGATGTCGGTGATGCCCCCGGTAGTGATACTCCCGGTAGTGATACTCCAGGGAGTGAAGCGATGACGCGGGTGCGCGCTATCGGCAAGCTGCCGCTGGTGGAAAAGTTGCGCAAGGCGCAGCCGAAGCTGGAACTTATCAGTGGCAACAGCGACTGGAGCGTGGCGCTGTACTTGCCGAAACGCACCGCGCCGCCGCCGCACCGGCACGGGTGGAACTGCGCTCGGAGTTGCGTGGGATTCAGGTGGATCTGCCGGAGCCGTTCGCCAAGACGGCCGAGGCGACCACCGCATTTGCACTGACGGCCGAGCTGCAAGGTCAAGGTCGTGGCCTCGGCCCATTGCGCTTGCAGTATGGAAATCACAGCGCTGCCTTCGCGTTGACACGCAGCAATACGGAACGGGGCGCGTTGCAACTTACGCGCGGCGAGTTGAAATTCGGTGCCGCCGACGCGTCCCTGCCCGATGCCGAGGGTGTGCGCATCGCGGGACGTCTGCCGGTGTTCGCCTGGGATGCGTGGCGCGACCTGCTCGGCGGCGGCGAACAGACACGGCCTGCTGCGCGCGCTGAATGTGGATATCGACAGCCTGCGTGCCTTCGGTCGTAGCTTCTCCGGCGTGCAGATACGCGCGCAGCGCAATGCCGGTCACTGGACGGCGTCCCTGGGCGGTCCGGATATCGAAGGTACGCTGGAGCTGCCGCCAAAAAAGCCGGTGTTGCTGCGCTGCACGCGTTTGCTTATTCCGGCGGCTGCCGAGGCTGACGGTACGAGCGATACTGTGAAGGGGCGCATCGATCCGGCCAGCGTGCCGCCGTTGGATATCGACGTGCAGCAATTGCAGTACGGCACGCTGCAACTCGGTCATGCCAATCTCAAGAGCCATGCGCTTGCCGAGGGTATGGCGGTAGATGCACTGCAAGTCGAAGCCGACTGGATACGTTTTGCCGCGCAAGGCGAGTGGACGCGACGTGACGAACAAGAGGCCTCGCGTTTCCATATCGACATACAGGGCGGCGAATTGGGCAAGATGCTGGCGGCCTTTGGCAGCGCCGGCAGCGTCTCAGGCGGTGAGACCCAGGGTACGATCGATGCCAATTGGTCGGGATCGCCGGCCGAGTTCGCCTTGGCCAAACTCGAAGGTAATGTGGCGTTGCAAATCGGCAAGGGCCGATTACTGAATGTCGAGGCGGGTGCTGGTCGCTTGTTCGGACTGCTCAACATCACCGGACTGCGGCGCCGGTTGACCTTGGACTTCAGTGATGTTTTCGCCAAAGGTTTTGCCTTCGATAGCATCGACGGGAAACTCAAATTGCAGGACGGTGATGCCTATACGGACGACCTGGTGATCGATGGCCCCGCCGCACGCATCGAGGTGTCTGGACGTACCGGTTTGGCCAAGCGCGACTATGACCAGTTGGTGACAGTGATTCCGCATGCGCAGTCGACCCTGCCGCTTGCGGGTGCCATTGCCGGCGGACCGGCGGTGGGCGCGGCCTTGTTGCTGGCGGACAAGTTGCTCGGACGACAGATGGAAGGATTGACCAGCTTCACGCGCTATCAGTACACCGTGACGGGCGGTTGGGATGAGCCGACTTTCACGCCGGTACCGAGTGGAGCGGCACGCGGCTTGCAGGATAAACCACTGGATGAACCGATGCCGGCGCCCGTGTCGCCGGCAGTGCCGGAAGTAGCGCCAGAAGCAACGCCGGTACCAGCAGACAAGCCAACGCAGGATTGAATAATGCGAATCAGGGTTACAACAGCATTCACCGAGCGACAGGTAACACCTGTGTGGTGGCAGCCAAGAGGTGTGCGATGACCAAGATGGCTTGTATTCAAATGGCTTCTGGGCCGAATGTCGGTGCCAATCTGTTCGAGGCCGAGAAACTCATCTATCAGGCCGCCAAGCAGGGTGCCAAGCTGGTGGTGTTGCCGGAAAACTTCGCCATCATGGGTCTCAAGGAGACCGATAAACTCGCGGTGCGCGAGGCCGATGGCATGGGCCCGATCCAGGATTTTCTCTCTAGCCAAGCCAGACGTCATAAGGTGTGGCTGGTAGGCGGTACGATCCCCATGGCCGCCATGGATCCGGGCAAAGTGCGCGCGGCGTGTCTGGTCTTCAATGACCAGGGACAGCGTGTCGCGCGTTACGACAAAATTCACCTGTTCGATGTGCAAGTGGTCGGCAGTGACGAACGCTATACCGAATCCGAGACCATCGAGGCCGGCAGTGAACTGGCGGTCGTCGATACACCGTTTGGCAAACTCGGCCTGGCGATCTGCTACGACCTGCGTTTTCCAGAGCTGTTCCGCGCCATGCTCGATCAAGGCATGGAACTCATCGCCGTGCCTTCAGCGTTCACCGCCATTACCGGACGCGCGCATTGGGAAACGCTGGTGCGCACCCGCGCCATTGAGAATCTGGCGTATGTGTTTGCCGCGGCGCAGGGTGGCTATCACATCAATGGCCGCGAGACGCATGGTGATGCCATGATCGTCGACCCGTGGGGTACCGTGCTGGACCGCTTGCCGCGTGGATCTGGTGTGATCTGTGCGGAAATCGACCTGGAGCGTGTGCGCAGTACACGACGCAATTTCCCCGCGATACAGCATCGGCGCTTGCGCTGCCAGACCTGAGTTCTGGCTGAACTGCAGCACGACAGCAACGCTTCTTCAGATCGCAGGTGTGCCTAGCTATCGCGAATAGAAAAGGGCGTGGACTACGGTGCCGGTCTGGGCGCGCGTAACGGCATCAATCGATACACAGCCGCGCCACGATCGGGGATGCGCAACGCATCCAGCGGGAAACCGATGTGATAGTTGAGTAGCGGCTGGTATGGCCCAACGGTGGTCGGTGCATGCTGTAACTGATATACACCGGGCTTGATCGACCAGGTACGTACGACGATCTGATCGGGTTGGCGCTCGATGTCCTGAAAGTCGAAGGGCGCGGCCAGCGGCTCGCCGATAAAGATTCCCTCGCCGGGCATTTGCACACTCTTCCAATACGCCTCGATCAATGTTTCACCCTGCACATAGTGCTGCATCATCAATCCTGGATTGGGAAACTTACCTGTGTGGGCGCAGGGTTCGACCACCGTGCCGTAACTGCCGGTGGCGCCGGCCTCCAACCAGCGCAGTGCGCTCATTTGTCCGCTATCGGTGAGTTTCCCGCCGGTCGAGGTGAGATGATCGGCCACTGCGCCGGGCAGGTAGTTCAGTGTATTGATGCCTTTGACCTGCGCCAGTCCGGTGAAATAAAACAACACGTCCTCGCGATCGAGCAGCGTATTCAAACGCACCACTTCGGTGTTGAGGAAGGGAGAAAATATCTTCTTGATCCCCGCATAGGCTGGCGCACGTGCATTGCGCGCCTTGTCGGTGGTGCTGACCAGATAGGCGGTGCCCTTGGGACGACTGCCGTCACTGGCGATGCCACGGTCGATGAGTTGTTTGGCCGCCGAAAAATCCTCGGCGGCGATGGCCATGGTCGGACGGATCTTGAAATCAGTAAACGGTGCGGTGCTGTCGCTGGCGAAGTACGCTGTGGGCTGCGTGAGCGCACAGGTCTTGGCCGAGCAGTAGCGCTTATCAAATCCCAGCGCGAAGGCCGAGGTGATCGACATGCACTCGACGCGGTAGGGCGCGGCCCAGGTCAGTGCATAGGCCTGAATCGTTGCGGGCGTGGCGGCATCGACTTGCAGCTTGAGCGCGATAAATTCATCGGCACTCAGGGTGCTACGCTCCGGCGCGAAGCTGATGTGGATGAGATTGGCCGGTGGAATGCCACGCCGCTGTCGATAGTAATTGGCGATCTGGCGGCTGAGTGGGTCGGCATCGTTGACGATGATCGCCAATTCGCTGGATTGCAGGCGGTGCTTGGGCAGGATGATCTGCGGCAGCTCGGCGGCGCCACACAGCGTGGTTGCAGTTGCCAGGATTGTGTATGTCAGTAGAGCGCGCAGGAATGGCTGCATAGTGATGTCCATATCAATCCAGGCGTTTGCGGAAGCGCAGTACCGCCAGACTTAAGGTGATGAAGGTGAACACGGCCAGCGCCTGGAGTTCACCGAACAATTCGCCGATGTTCGCACCGCGCAGCACAATGCCGCGGATCAGGCGCACGAAATGGGTGAGCGGCAACACCTCGGCGATTTTTTGTGCGGGCAGCGGCATGCCGTCGAAGGGAAACATAAAACCCGACAGCAGGATCGACGGCAGAAAAAGAAAAACGTCATCTGCATGGCCTGGAATTGACTCTTGGCCAGCGTTGAAATCAGCAGACCCATGCTGAGATTGGCCGCGATGAACGCCAACGCCGCGAGGTAGATGTCCGGCAGTCCGCCGGCGATGGGAACTTTGAACAGGCCGACGCCCAGCGCCAAGATGATCGTGACTTGAACAAGGCCGATAAGAATATAGGGGATAATTTTTCCGACCATTAATTCTGCCGAACTGACCGGCGTGGTAATGAGCATTTCCAGGTTGCCGCGTTCGCGCTCGCGCACGATGGCCACCGAGGTGAACAGCACCATGGTCATGGTGAGGATCACGCCGATCAACGCCGGCACGATATACACGGCCGAACGCCGCTCCGGATTGTAATAATTACGGATCTCGAACAAGGGTGCGCGGGCGCCTGGTTGCGCAAGGCTGTGATACTGTACCGGCAATTCCGCCAATCGGCGCGCCGAACCGAGAACGACCGGATCGGAGCCATCGACGAGCAATTGTGCGGCCGCGCGCGTGCCGTGTTGCAGACGACTGCCGAAGTCCGGCGGTATGTACAGGCCCACGGCGATATTGCCGCGTCGCAGGTGTTCCTCCAGCGCCTCCGCCGTTGTTTCAGTAACGACGATGTCGATGACCTGCGTGGCCTGCGCATCCTGCACCAGTTCACGCGACAACTGTGTTTGTGCCTGATCGGCGACACCCGCGCGCAGATGTCGAACGTCGGTGTTGATGGCGTAACCGAACAGGATGATCTGCATGATCGGGATGCCGATGATCATACCGAAGGTGAGGCGGTCGCGACGCAATTGTCGGACCTCTTTGTGCACGATGGCCAGCAGCCGTGTCAGACAGTTCATGCGTTACCCCGGCGATAGCGGCCTTGAGTTGCGGCGACGAACACATCTTCGAGGCTCGGGCGGGTCAGTAAAGTCGTACCTGTCTGCCCGTGCTGTTGCAGTGTCTCGCGCAGTCGCTGCTCGGGTTCGGTCAAACGTGGATCGAGCAGTACGCGTAACCGGATGCCGAGTTGTGTCACCGACAGCACGCCCTCCAGCGCCGCGATCAACGGCCGAGCGCGGGCCGGTTCAGCGGTCTCGATTTCAATCACCACCGCATCCAAGGCGTCTTCGAGCTGTTTGGGTGTGCCGTCGGCCATGATGCGGCCGCGGTCGAGGATGGCCAGTGCATGGCAGCGTTCGGCCTCGTCCATGTAGTGTGTCGAGACCAGAATCGTCGTCCCGGCGGCGCAGAGTTCGAACAGAGTCTCCCAGAATTCGCGGCGGCTTTGTGGGTCGACGGCGCTGGTGGGTTCGTCGAGAAACAATAATTCCGGTTCATGCAATGTCGCGGCGGCGAGCGCCAGGCGTTGCTTCTGCCCGCCGCTGAGCGTACCGGCGCGTTGTCGCTCTAGATCGCCGAGTCGGTAGGTTTCCAACAATTCAATAATGCGTAGGCGGCGTCGCGGCCGCGGCAGACAATAAATCTCGGCGATGAATTGCAGATTCTCGCGCACGCTCAAATCTTCATACAGCGAGAAACGTTGGGTCATGTAACCAATTTTGTGTTTCAACGCCTCGGCCTGCCCGGGCACGCTCAGTCCCAGTACTTGTGCGCTGCCGGCTGTCGGTGTCAGCAGGCCGCAAAGCATGCGAATGGCGGTGGATTTTCCCGAACCGTTGGGGCCGAGAAAACCATAGATGCTGGCGCGTGGGATGTTCAAATCGATAGCATCAACGGCAAGGGTGTCGCCGAAGCGGCGAGTCAGGCCTTGTGCGTGGATGGCGATGGCGTGATTCATTTCGAACTCACGCGTGATTAGCGCTGCGCGTTGTCGAGATCAAAACGCACCTGCACGGGTGTGCCAGCCGGCAGTTTCGATCCATCATTATCTACATCAATCTCGGCGACGAAACTCAGTCGGCCGCGATCATGTTCAGTAAGGGCGTAATAGGGGGTGAAACTGGGATCGGCGGAGATTTTACGTAACGTGCCGGTGAGACTCTTATCGATGCCGTCGATATGAATCGTCGCTGTGTTGCCGGGTCGTAGTTGTGCGTGGAGCGCCTCAGGAACATAAACGCGTGCATACGGCCGGTCACCGGCAAGTATGACGGCAACCACGCCACCCACGGGCGGGCGTTCGCCGACCTTGAACGGCAGTTCGTCGAGACGGCCGGCGACGGGTGCGGTGACCACGCTCTGCGCGAGATCGCTGGCGGCGGCATTCGCGGTGGCCTCGGCCGCGAACATCGCGGCACGTGCTTGATCGCGTTCTTCGGTCGTGGCGCCGTGCGTCAGTTCGTCGAATGTCGCTTGAGCGCTGTCACGATTCGCGCGCGCGGCAGCGACCGCGGCGCGTGCGGCGGCGACCTTGTCGGGTGCCGTGAGTTTGCGCGCCAACAAGGTGTTTAGCCGCGCCAATTCGCCCACTTGATACTGCAACTCGGCTTCGCTGCCACTGAGTTGTGCCTGCGCCTGTGCGAGTCGTTCCGGACGCGTGCCGCGCTCGAGTTCGGCGAGGCGTGCCTCGGCCTGTGTGCGTGTGGCGGCGGCGGCGTTGGCGCGGGCCTGCAAGCGCTCGGTCGCGAGTTGTAACAAGGGCTGACCTGTGCTGACCTGGCTGCCTTCCTGAACATTCCAAGCGATTACCGGTTCGGCAACTTGCGCGGCGACTTCGATGCGTTCCCACTCCAGAGTGCCGACGGCCAGTGTGGTGTCGGTGCTGCTATTGCAGCCGCTCAACAGGAGGGTGGCGATGAGGGGTAGGGCGCGCGCGGATGTCATATCAATAATAACTGCGCAGTTTGAGTTCCAGAGGATCGGGATTGAGATAGGTTTGTTCGGCGATATAGGCGTTCGGGTAATTGCGGAAGTGATGCTTGAGTAGTGTGATGGGTACGATGCGCGGGATGCGGTCCAGCCGATAGCCCTCGATGAGTTCCAGCAGTTCCTGTTTGTCAGCGCTGCTGAGGTTTTTCTTTAAATAGCCGAGGATATGCATGAGCACATTGGTGTGCCGACGCGCGGTGGCGCGGCGCCGCAGTGTCTGCATCAACAGCGCCGCATACTCATCAGTGAGTTCGCGTATCGGGCGTGTGCCGGCCTTGGCCACGAGTTGCCCGAGGGCGCGGTACTGTTCGGTGCTGTGCGCCATGATCGAGAGCTTGTGGCGGGTGTGAAATTCGACCAGGCGCTTGGGTGTGAGTCGCTGCGTATTCAGTTGCTGCCAGCGATGATAGGTGAATACGCATTCCAAGAAGTTGTCACGCAGCAGTGGGTCTCCCAGCCGGCCTTCCTCCTCGACGGGTAGCAACGGGTGCGCTTGCATGATCTCACGCGCATAGAGACCGACGCCCTGCTTGCTGCCGCCGCCTTTGCCAGTCATAAAGCCTGACGCGCTCCATGCCGCAGCGAAGGCGATTTGCTCTTGAAGATATAACCACTGAGATCGCTGAGCTTGCCGGCCATGCGTTGACCATAGCGCACCAGTTTGTCGGTGACATCCAGATCGGCAACCTTCACGCCGACGGCGCGTGGTGCTTCGGCTGTGCCGACCAAGTGAATGGTGGGGCGCGGTGTGCCCAGTCCAATGCCGACCTCAGGGCAGACCGGCACGAACTCGAACACCGTGCCGAGCGTGCCGGTGATGTAATGGTCATGTTTGTGATTACCATCGAAGCGCACCGGCTGTCCGACCAGACAACTGCTGATGCCGATGCGGATATGCGTGGCGGGAGTGGTCATGGCGATTAGCGCACAGCACCCATATCGACGGCGCGGCGCTGCCGATCCTGGCGCTGTTGTGTGTCCTGTGATGCGTTCCAGTCACTGACCTCGGGCCAGCCGCAGGCCTGTTCCTGAATCAAGCGGGTCAGCGCGGCGATATGCAGCGGGTTATCGTTGAGTGCCGGGATGTATTCGAACTGTTTGCCGCCGGCGTGCACAAACACCTCGCGATTCTGTTCGGCGATTTCTTCGAGTGTTTCCAGGCAATCGGCGGAAAAACCGGGGCACACAACTTGTACGCGATCGACGCCCGCTTTGCCCCAGGCCTTGAGGGTGTGGTCGGTGTAGGGCTTGAGCCATTCCTCGCGACCGAAGCGCGATTGAAAGGCGACCTGCCATTGCTCGGCGGTTAGTTCGAGCCGTTGCGCAATCAGTCGCGCCGTGGCGTGGCATTCGCAATGATAGGGATCGCCGTTTAAGAGAAACCGTTTCGGCAGACCATGAAACGAAAATAATAATTTTGCCTCGCCCGGATGCGCGGCACGGTGCGCGCGGATGCTTGCGGCGACGGCATCGAGATAGGCGGGATGATCGTGGTAATGCATGACGAAGCGAAAGTCCGGCAGCCAGCGCCAGCGCTTGAGCACGTCGGCGACCGCATCGAAGGTGGAGGCCGCGGTGCTGGCGGAATATTGTGGGTACAAAGGCAGTACCAGTAACCGCCGCACATTGGCGGCGCGCAGCTCTTCCAGCGCGGCAGCGATGGACGGGTTGCCATAGCGCATGCCGAGTACAACCTTGACCGGACCGGGGAGTTGTTTTTCAAGCGATTGTTGCAGGGCCGCCGCTTGCAAACGCGAAATTGCCAGCAACGGCGAGCCATGTTCTGTCCACACGGTTTGATAGGCGCGCGCGGCACGACGTGGACGGATGCGCAGAATGACGCCATGCAGAATCAGCCACCACAGTGGGCGCGGCATTTCGACAATACGTGGATCCCAGAGAAACTCACCGAGATAACGGCGTAGTGCCTCCGGCGTCGGTGCGTCCGGCGTGCCGAGGTTGGTGATCAGGATGCCCAGGCGTTCCTGGGTATCATGCTGGAAATCGGGTGTGCCTGTGAATGCAGTCATCAGTCGGTATTTGCGCAGCGGAGGAGGAGACTGCTGCGAGTATACCTGCTCGCCGGGTTAGTGCGAACGCGTGCCGCCGGGAAATAAGACAGGGGTAGATATTCGACCGCCCCTGAATGTGGCTATCAGGCCGTGTCGGAATACATCTGGACGGTTTCTTCGCCGCATTCGGTGGCCGGCGGATCGCGCAACAGATATTGAATCTTCACGACCTTGTCCATCTGTTCCTGGAAGATATCCAGACAGAGCGGGTCGAAATGGCGGCCGCGCATGCGCTCCATGAATTGCATGGCATCGTTGGATGACCAAGGGCGTTTGTACGGACGTGCCGAGGTTAGCGCGTCATACACATCGGCAACGGCAACGATACGCGCCTCCAGTGGAATCTCTTCGCCCTTCAGGCCATGCGGATAACCACTGCCGTTGAAGCATTCGTGATGTGCCAGGGCGATCACCGCACCCATCTGCAGGTATTGCGAAGGGCTGTCCTTGAGGATTTCATACCCGATGAGGGTATGACGCTTCATGATTTCGAATTCGTTTTCCGGCAGGCGGCTGGGTTTAAGCAGAATATGGTCGGGGATGCCGATTTTGCCGATGTCGTGCATCGGGGCGGCCAATTCGATGACGTCGCATTCGTCTTTGCCCAGGTCCAGGCCCTCGGCGATCAGGCGGGCGTATTTGGCCATGCGGACGACATGGTTGCCGGTGACCTCATCGCGGTACTCGCCGCATTTGGCGAGTCGCAGCAGCGTTTCCTGTTCTCGTACCCGGATGGCGCCGACAGTTTCGTTGACTTGGCGTTCCAGCCAGCGGGCGCGGTCTTGGATGATGCGGTGTTGTTCGTATTGGGTCAGCAGATTGCGGCAGCGGACGCGGCACTCGAAATGATCGACGGGGCGAATCAAAGAGTCGGTCGCGCCGGCTTCCAGTGCCATGTAGCGCGCGTCACGTTCTTCCTGGGCGGTGATAATGACCATGGGAAGGTGGGTGCAGCTGGGCAGCGTGCGTACCCGTCGGATGAAGTCGATGCCGTTGAGATCGGGCATATCGTAGTCGACCAGTACCAGGTCGGCAGGGTGCCAGCCGAGCCAGCGCAGGGCGTCGTGGGGGGAGGAAAAGGCCTCGACCTGAATCTGCTGATCGAAGGAGTGGGCGAGTTCTGCGAGCATTTGCCGGCTCGAGAACTGATCGTCAATGACTAATATAGTCCCCATTTAGGCCCCCAGCCCAAGTCTGTGTCGTCCCGGCTTATAAAGTCCGCATCCGGGTGAAATATCCATTACTTCCGTGTGATGAAGCTCGTCCTTAGGTAGATCATGCGCTACTTCTGATAAATTATTGTCGCGTATAGTTATTCAAAACTTTTCTTAATGCAAGCACCTGTATCGGCACATGCGGTATATAACTTAAATCCATGATTACTAGGAAACATGGGGAAAGGGTGCTGACCCCAGGAACTGGGGGGTGCGGTGGGCGGTAGGGACTAGATATTGGGGCTTAGAGCCAGGATCGACGTTTGAAAAAAAACAGCAGGCCGGCGACTAGAGCGAGCATCACCAGCCAGAGCAGCGGGTAGCCGTAATACCAATGCAGCTCGGGCATCGCCCATGGGCTGGTGGCATGGCTGAAATTCATCCCGTAAACGCCCACGATGAAGGTCAGCGGGATGAAGATCGTGGCGATAAGGGTCAGCACACGCATGATCTCGTTGGTGCGGAGGCTCATGCTGGAAAGATACACATCGAGCATGCTCGTGGCCATGTCGCGGTAGGTTTCCAACAGATCCATGATCTGCACGCAATGGTCATAACAGTCGCGCAGGTACATGCGGGTTTCGTCGTTCAGCAGCGGTGGTTCGATGCGCATGAGGGCGTTGACGACTTCACGTTGCGGCCACAGGCTGCGGCGCAGCAGCAGGAGTTCACGCTTGAGCTGATGGATGCGATTGAGGGTGGTTTGATCGGGCTTGCTCAGCAATTCGGCCTCCAGGTCTTCCAGGGTTTCCCCGAAGCGTTCGAACAGCGGGAAGCCGGCGTCGACGACCAGATCCAACAGCGTATACAGCAGATAATCAACGCCGTGCTGGCGAAACCGGCCACCGGCATTGCGCAGTCGTTGACGAACCGGCTCGAAGGGGTCGGTGGCGGCATTGCTGAAACTGATGAGATAGTCGCGGCCGAAGAACAGACTGATCTGTTGGACGGTGATGCCGCCATTGCGAAATTCCGGCAGGTTTATCGCGATGAAATACTGCTCACCATAGACGTCCAGTTTGGGCCGCTGACCGGAATTGAGTACGTCTTCCATCGCAAGAGAATGCAGATCGAACACTTCGCCCAGGTCGCGCAGCGTGTCGGCGGAGACGTTGCCCTGCATGTGGATCCAGGTAATCGACGGACTTTCAAGGTAAGGCTTGCAGTCGGCCGGCGAGGCGATTTCGCGTTCCTCGAAAAGATCCGGCGCGTATTCAGTCAGCTGGATACGCAGCGGGCGCGATGTTTCAGCCGGCCGCTCGGCCAACGTACCAGGCGCCGTACCGGGCGGGTGATAACTCTTGTTGAATAAGCTCACACGTCGCTCCCTGCAACTATAGGGTCTGTTAATAGACCTGATGCAGGAACGATAGCAGATGTGATCGGCGTTGTAGAGAGGGTGGAGCTGACCGCGCATATCGGAGTCGACTCCAGCTGATGACTTAGGCGGCTACCGCTTCTGCGTTGGCTTCCGTGAGTGTGTATCTGAGGTTGCGGCGGGCTAGGATGTGGCATTCTAGAAATACGCGCGATGGGCAGCCGTTACAGATCTTGCGATCAAGCCGCTGGAAGATGGTCGACATGGCGTCGTACTTACTGGCGAAGATGTTGTCGGCGCCTGATCCTCGATGAAATTGCCGCGGGCGAGAAACTCGTAGACCTGCTCCTTCAGTTGGCATAGATAGAGTCCGCCGCCCTGGCGCGACGCCGTTTGGCCTCCGCCACCAACGCTTCGGCGCCGGCGGCAGCAATCTAATTGATACTGTCGGCAGCAACTAGGATGGGCGCTGGTTCGGACACGACTCGCCGAATGCTGGAGCTTTTCGGCGACATGGTTGACCGCACCGAAGAACAACGAGCCGTCAATGCGAATGATCTTGAGCTGCGGACATGTAGTAAGCGGCTTGCTGGCGATGTTGGTCAGCTTGCGCTTGTCGTCATCGGGGTCCGGTGAGAGTTCCGCGATGTGTGGCTTGGAGGTACGGTTCAGATACAGCGTGAGTGATAGGAATACGCCCAAATAGATGGCGAACTCCAGCTCCAGGAACAGCGTTGCGAAAAAAGTCGTGGCCAACACGGTTGCTTCAGACGGGCCCAGGCGGAACAGCTTGTGGATGTGGTGGAAGTCGACCAGGTTGTAGGCAACCAGCAAGATGACGCCACCCATAGCCGGGATTGGCAGATAAGCGGTCAGCGGTGCCACGGTCATTAAGATCACGGCGAGCAGTCCGGCGGCGAAGATGGCCGCGAGCGGCGTTTTCGCGCCGACCTGATAATTGATGCCCGAACGCGTGAAGCTGCCTGAACCGGCGTAGCTCGAGAAGAAACTGCCGACCACATTGGATAGGCCTTGGCCGATGAATTCCTGGCTGCCGTCGATGCGTTGATGCGAACGTGTGCCGATGGAGCGCGCGATCGATACGGCTTCGATCAGGCCGAGCAGCGCAATGGCGAAGGCGCTCGAGCCGAGGCTCTTCAGGGTGGTCATGCTGAAATCTGGAGAAGACAGTGGTGGCAGATGCGCGGGCAGCTGACCGACCAAAGCCACACCGTGCTGGGCACCGCCCAAGACAAGACTGAGGAGGCTGCCGATAACCATAGCCAACAGCAAACCCGGCCAGCGCGGTCGGAATATCTTGAATAGAATCGCACTGGCCAGCGTGATGCCAGCGACCGCGAGCACATAAAAATTTGTGTCGGCGATATGCGCGCCCAAATGTTCCCAGGTCGCAACGAAGTCACTGCCCGAGGGGAGTGCGATGCCGAGGATATGTTTGAGCTGACTGGTTGCAATGAGTGCGGCCGCGCCAGCCGTGAAACCGACTACGACCGAGTGCGAGACGAAATTCACCAAGGCGCCCAGACGTGCCAGACCAAAGCTCAGCTGCACGACGCCAGCCAGGAAGGTCAGCGTGAGCGCCAGTCGCACGAAATCCGCCGTGCCGGGTTCTGCCAGCGGACTGATGGAAGCAAATACAACAATGGATATGGCCGTGGTTGGGCCGGAAATCAGGTGTCGCGATGAACCGAACAGCGCCGCAATGATGGGGGTAATGATTGCGGTATAGAGACCGTACTCCGGCGGCAGGCCCGCAATCATCGCAAAGGCCACGCCCTGCGGCAGCACGATGACGGCGCCGGTCAATCCGGCGATCAAATCGGCGCGGAGCGTTTCCCGCGTGACCGATGGCCACCAGTTCATGAATGGAAATAGATTGCGAAGTGTGAAGCGGATAAAGGCGTCCATAGTCTTCAAAATGTTTCCGGAAAAATTTCTGGCGATAAGTCCCGCGATGCTGGATATCCTCCTGGCATTCGCGGCTAATGTCCGCGCCGGACGAAAAAGAACGGTCACCACCCTCGGGCAGTACCGTTCTTTGTCACGCTGAAACGTGTTGGGCAACGGTGACGTTTGTGGTTGCTGTGAACGGGCAGCAATCGGCTACTAACACGCAACCGAATGGTCATTGCACTTTGCCAACATAGGCCGGATGACATGGCCGTCGCTGTGGCCGCCATGGCCCGTGTCATGCGTCGGGGCGCTTGGGCGCAGTGCCATAGCGGGCAGCCAACCGTGGAGAAATTCACCTTGGTTGCTGGCGGCCATGCCGGCACCGATGCGTTGGAAAATGTCGATCAGGTTGTTCATGAGGCGCCTGCTTTAGTCTGTCTGGATGATTGGATTAATATCAGTAACTGTGCCAATCCGTAACTAACTGTAATTTATATGTAATAAATGATTACCCCGCGTCCAGACGTTGCATAACGCAACGCATAATCCAGCACGATTGTGAGATGAGGGCGGTGTGGTGGGCTGTTGAGGCCTAAATCGCAACCGTTGCGGAGGCGAACAGTGACGTTGCATACTGCAACGAACTGGAGTCCATCATGCCGAGCATCCGCCGTAGGATCACCGTGGGGTATTACCTGTTTGCTGCCAGCATGATTGTGCTGGCGGTGTTTGCTTATGCCAGTTTGCGATTTCTGGAACAGCGTTTGGATTGGGGGGATGCGGTCTCGGCTTTTTTTGACACGACGCTGGAGATGCGCCGCTTCGAAAAGAACTATTTCCTATACGGCATGCCGGACGATCTTGTGGCTGCCCGTAATTATGCGCAGCAGGCTCTGGAGCTGCTCGACGAGCACGGCACTGCGTTCAGGAATGTCGCGAGTTCCGGTGATATGGGTGGGGTGCGGCGTAGCCTGGTTGAGTACGATGCCAGTATGGCGCGTCTTCAAGTTGTGGGCGTAGCGCATGGCGAGACCAAGACCATTGAGGAGGACATCCGCGAACTCGGTCGCGTGCTGGCCGATACGGCCGAACGCATTGGTGCGAGCGAGCGGGCGTCGATGCGTGAGCTGCTCAATAGCGCACGACTCACACTGGTCAGTGCACTGATCGCCGTGACGGTGGCGAGTCTGTTCCTTGCGCATTTTCTGTCGCATGCCATTGCTCGACCCTTGCGCGAGTTGGAACAGGATGTTCAGGAAGTTGGGCATGGTCGGCTGGAGTCGCTGCCGATTCGTTCCCGTGATCGCGAAATCGTCCGTTTCAGTGATGCATTTAATCGCACCTTGCGCGAACTCGAGTTGCGTCGTCGCCATTTGCTGCAAGCCGAAAAACTGGCCAGCCTCGGGACCCTGGTCTCGGGCGTGGCGCACGAACTGAACAACCCGCTCTCCAATATTTCGATCTCAACGCAGTTACTACTGGAGGAGCTCGACGCGGCAGACCCTGATCAAGTCCGCGCCTGGCTGGGCGACATCGAGGAACAGACGGATCGCGCCAGATGCATCGTCTCAACGCTGCTTGAGTTCTCGCGTGAAAGCGCCTTCAGTGTGCAAGCCACCTGCCTGCGAACGGTCTTGGATAAGACCGTGACGTTGCTGCGGACCAAGATCCCGAAGGACAGTGTGATCGAGATTGATGTGCCAAACGCAGTGATCATCGACGCCGACGCACAAAAGCTGCAGCAGGTATTCGTCAATCTCATCGGCAATGCGCTGGAAGCGGGTGGGAAGCGCCTGCAAGTTCGCTTTATCGAAAATCCTGAACAGATCGGTGATCCGCCACTGGAGGATTATGTCTGGGATCGTTTGCCTTCCAATCAGGATAGTGCGAACGATGCTGTGTTTATCCAGGTGAGTGACGATGGACCGGGTATTCCCATTGAACTGCTGCCAAAAATATTTGATCCGTTCTTCACCACCAAAGACGTAGGGTATGGTTCCGGACTGGGTTTGTATATTTGCGAACAGATTGTGAATCAGCACGACGGCAGTATCGGTGTCGCCAGTGCGCCTGGTCGCGGCACAAGTTTCCTCATATTGCTGCCGCGCCGGCACCAGGAAAGACTGGAGATATGATGTCGGATAATGCGCAGCTGACCGAGCAACCTTGGGTGCTTGTCGTCGATGACGAGGAAGTGGCGGTTCGTAACCTGACCTATGCGCTCGGGAAAGAGGGGTATCAGATTGTCGGTGTGCACAGTGGCGCTGCCGCTTTAGAAGCGTTGGAAGGGCGACGTTTCGATGTGGTGCTCACCGATCTTCGTATGGAGAATATCGATGGCATGCAAGTTCTGCATCGTTCGCGAGAACTCCAGGCGGACACGCCCGTGATCATGATCACAGGCCACGCTACTGTTACATCTGCTGTCGATGCCATGCGCGAAGGGGCATTTCATTACATCACCAAACCGTTTCGGCTCGACGAAGTCCGCCATGTCGTGCGCGATGCAATCGAGTTGAATCTTTTGCGCCGCGAAAATCGTCAGCTGCGCGCAGTGGTTGAAAGCTATCATGGCAGTGGCTCAATAATCACTCGCAACCCAGTCATGCATAACTTGCTGGATATGGCGCGGCAAGTGGCGCTTTCCGATACCAACGTTTTCATCATGGGTGAAAGTGGCACAGGCAAAGAACTGCTTGCGTGTTATATTCACGCCAACAGCCCGCGTCGCGATGGCCCGTTTCTGGCCGTCAACTGCGGAGCATTCAGTGAGGAATTGTATGTCGAATGAATTATTCGGGCATATCAAAGGGGCATACACCGGCGCAACCACTGATCGCAGTGGCTTGATAGAAGCCGCCTCTGGCGGCACGTTATTCCTGGATGAAGTGAGCGAGATGTCATCAGCGATGCAGGTGAAACTGTTGCGCGTGATCCAGGAACGCGAGTTCATGCGTATCGGCAGTAGTACGGCCATCAAAGTCGATGTGCGTTATCTCGCGGCGAGCAATCGCGACCTCAAGCAGGCGGTCGACGCCGGTGTGCTGCGCAGCGATCTGTCGACCGCCTCAATGTTGTCGATCTCGCGCTGCCGCCTTTGCGTGAGCGGCGCGAGGATATCCCGCTGCTGGCCCAGTATTTCCTGAGAAAATACGCGCTGGCCATGAAGCGCCCGGTTATCGAAATCGACATTCAGGCGCTGACGGCACTGCAGGCCTACAACTATCCAGGAAACGTACGCGAACTCGAAAATGCCATTGAGCGTGGCGTGGCGTTGGGGGCAGAGAACAAGCTGCGTTTGCAGGAGTTGCCGGAGGGATTCCGCGACGCTGGGAGCAGAGTGGCGAGCGATTCAAGTGGTGCACTGCCCAGTCTGGAGGCGCAGGAAGCTGAGTATATTCGCTGGGTCCTGGGGCAGACCAAGGGTAACCGCACGCAGGCGGCGCAGATTCTCGGTATCGATCGCGTATCCCTGTGGCGAAAACTCAAAAAATATGATCTCGCGAAGCAATGGCGCATGCATCGAATCATGGCGTCGCCCGCTCGACATGGGCGGTACGACGAAATTCAAGACTTATAGGGAGGTAGAGGGTTTAAGGCGCTAAGGCCGCCGCTTTCTTGATCGAGGTCAACGCCAGGTGCAGGCGTGATGCCTATTCTCCAGCGCAATTCTTGATCAGGATGGGTGTGGCGCATGCACGCAGGAACCGAACTCCGGCTAACGGTAACAACGCACGCGCTTGAGGAATTTTGCGCGCATGTCCGCAAACAGGCGCGCAAGCCTGGCGATGCCGCTGACGGCGGTGCAGAGCTTTCTGAGTCAGGCCGCACCTGCAGGCCTGAGTGCGCCGGGTGCGCTGCCATTGCGCGAGGTGCCTCGACCGTCATCTGGAGGCCGCGCGATCGGAGTTATTAAACCAACAGGCCGTAGCGATATGGGACGCGCTGCGTGCAGGGCGAGTAGATCAGATCGCCGCGGCGCTATATGCAAGCTTTCGCGCAGCGGTTTCGTAGGCGGTCGAGCTCGGTGCGGCGCGCGCCGATGAGCTCGATATTCTGCAAGTGTCGAGTTGGCTTAAAGGCTGGATCACGAAACCCGTGTCCGCGCCGCCGGCGCCTATCCCGACAGCTTCGATTACGCCGCCGCCGGTATTGAACCGGCGACCTTTCTGGCGGCCGAGGATCTTTATGCCGCGTTGACTGCGCAGTAAGTCAGACACTCTACGGAGACGCATTGACGACGACTGAAAGTCGCTGAAGCCGGGCCCCGGCGCAATTACATTCCGTATACCAACCGTGAAATTCATTGGCATACCGACGGCTATTACAACATCACCAGCCAGCAGATTCGCGCATTGAATCTGCACGCGGTACAGCGGGCGGCCAGTGGCGGTGAAAATGCGCTGATGGACCATGAGATCGCCTACATCCTGTTGCACGAGAAGAATCCGGGCTACATTCGCGCACTCATGGCGTCGGAGGCGATGACCATCCCGGCGCGCATCGAAGATGGCAAGATCGCTCGCCAAGCAGAGACAGGTCCAGTGTTCAGCATCACCGAAGCTGGCGATCTGCACATGCGTTACACGGTCCGTGTCAACAATGTGATCTGGGCGGATGACGCCATCACGCACGAGGCGCTCGCATTTCTGTCAGAGATTCTCGGCGGCGATTCGCCATACATCTATCGCGGCCTGCTCATGCCGGGCATGGGCCTGATCAGCAACAATGTCCTGCACGACCGCGCCGCATTCACCGACGATGCCACGCATCAACGTCATTACTACCGAGCGCGCTATTTCGACCGGTTGGCGGTAACCGGTGTGTTGAGAGGGGGCGCCGGCCGGATCGGTGTTGCAGCGCGCATCACATGGCCGCAACGCGGGGCCGATATTCGAGTGTGCTACAACGCCCGCAAGGCGCGGGTCACTGGTTGACGGGCCGCATGAATGGCCGGGAACAATCCGCCGAGCAGGCCGATACCGAGTGCCCAGAGCAGGCCGTTGAGTATCAGTTGTGGCGACACCTGAAAGGCGAACACCACTTGGCTGAAGTTCGCGCCGAGGGTGGACACGGTGTATTTGTCGAACAGCAACCAGGCGAGGCCGGCACCGAGGGCGCCGCCGAGCAGCGCCAGCAAGGCCGCTTCCAGCATTACGGAGATGACGACCGGTGTGGCGGAGAAGCCGAGTGCGCGCAGTGTGGCGATTTCGCGTGCGCGCGTGGACACCGCCGCGTACATGGTGTTGAGCGCGCCGAACACCGCGCCGACACCCATGATGGTGGCGATGGCCACGCCAAGGATGCGGATCAGACGCGTCAGGTCTTCAGACTGCGTGGCGTAATAGTCGCGCGTGCGCTGCACGTCCACGGTCAGGCGCGGATCGCTGCTCAAGGCAGCCTTGAGTGTGTCGAAGGCGTCGACGTCGGTGAGTTTGAGGGTGACCGATTGATAACCGCTGCGGTTGTAAGCGCCCTGCAATACCTCGGGATCACTCCATAACTCCGACTCGTGCGCATCGCCCGAGGCGAATACGCCTACCACGGTCCAATCCTGCAAACCCAGACGGACGGTCTTGCCGACCTCCAGACCGGCGAATTCCTGCTGTGCGCCTTTACCGATCACCAGTTCGCGTTTGCCGGTTGCGAAGCGTCGACCCTCGATGATGTGTGTATCGCGGCGCAATTCCCAAACCTGCGGACCGACGCCGCGGATTTCTACATTGGCATCGGTGCCGGAACTGCGCTTGGGCAGGTTCGCGACCACCACCACTTCGGCCGAAGCGAGTGGCACCCCGGCGCTGTTTTTGAGGATGCCAGGCGCCTGCGCGATCAGTACCACTTCGGCGCGACTCAGGCCGCTGTTGAGTTCCGCGCTTGCGCCTTTGCGCAGCACAATGGCGTCATCCAGGCGTCCGGCCTGAGCGAGTACCGATTGAAAACCTTCGCCCATCGCCAGCAAGGCGACCAACACGCCGACCACGCCGGCGATGCCGCCAACGATGACCAAGGCCGAACCCAAGCGCTGCGGAATCGTCGCCAGGCTCATCCAGGTGATCTCAAATATTTGTTCCAACCAACGCATGCCGATTATCCTCAAAGCTCATGCAAGGCGTCGACGATACGCAGGCGCATGGCCCGCCACGCCGGGGGCAAACCTACCGCGATGCCGAGCACCAGCATGATCAGCACACCACTCAACCAGGATTGCGCGCCGACGGCGAAAGAGCCGCCGCGAAAGGCCGCGCTCAGCGCGCCCGCGCCACTCATCGCCAGTAACAGTCCGATGCTGCCGCCGATGGCGGCGAGCAGCAACGCTTCACCCAGCACCAGCCATAACACGCTCTGATTGGAAAAGCCGAGGGTTTTGAGCACCGCCAGTTCCGGGATACGCTCGCGCACTGCCTGCGACATGGTGTTGCCGGTCAACAGCAGAATGGTGAAAAACACCGCGCCCATGATCGAACTGACGATCATGCCGATATCACCGATCTGCTTGACGAAATCCAGCGTAAATTGCTTCTCGGTCTGGGTCTTGGTTTCGGCGGCCGAGTTGATAAACAGACGGTCGATGGCCTGCGCCACCTGCTGCGCACGACTGGGGTCGCTGACTTTTACCATATACCAGCCGACGGTGCCGTGGGCGAAGGTGCGGCCCTCGTCGAAGTAGTCGTAGCGGAACATCATCTGATCTTCCTGATTGCGGTCACGTTCGTCACGCGCCTGAAAGATGCCGACTAGATCGAAGGTCCAGGTATTGCCGCCGTTCTTATGCGGAAAGATGGTCGCTTGCAGTGGAATCTTGTCGCCGATTTTGAAATTGTAGCGTTGCGCCAGATTCGCGCCGACGATGGCCCCGGTGCGGGTGGTGAGGAAGGCCTGCTTTTGTTCGGCCGGTAGCACAAACTCGGGATACATAGCGAAATAGTTCGGACTCACGGCGAAGTTGGCAAAAAAATTCTTGCGGTCCTGATAAATCCCGCCGAACCAGTTGGCAAAGGCGATGTCTTCGACGCCGGTTACCCGCTGAATCTGTGCCTGGTAGGAATAGGGCAGCGGTTGGATGATCGATAGCTTGGAACTTGCGATCAAGCGGCTTGCGCCCTCCAGGCTCTCGCGTACCGTGAACGCGACGCGCACGGCATCGAGCATGCCGAACAACAGAAACGCAACGATGATCGATAACAAGGTCAGCGTCGTGCGTACCTTTTTGCGCAACAGGCTGGCCCAGATCAGATGCAGATATTTCATACATCGTTCTCGGCAAAGGTGCCCTTGTCGAGATGCAGTTGACGCTGCGCATACTCGGCCGCTTTTGGATCGTGGGTCACTATAACAATGGTTTTGCCATGCTCGCGGTTGAGTTGCTGCAGCAGTCGCATGATCTCGTCGGCGGTATGCCGGTCGAGATCGCCGGTTGGCTCGTCGCACACTAAAATCTTTGGGTCGGAGACGATGGCGCGGGCGATGGCAACGCGCTGCTCCTGCCCGCCGGAAAGTTCCTGCGGACGGTGCTGGGCACGATCTTCAAGACCCACCAGCGTCAGCGCGATAGTGGCGTTGCGCTTGCGCTCGCGTGCCGACAGTCGCGTCAGTAGCAACGGCAATTCGACATTCTTTTGCGCGCTGAGCATGGGTAGCAAATTATAAAACTGGAATACGAAACCGACATTGGCCGCACGCCATTTGGCTAGTTCACCACTGCTCATGCGGTCGATCCGCGTACCCGCGACCTCGATGCTGCCCGCGCTCGGCGTGTCCAAGCCGCCGATCAGATTGAGCAGCGTGGTCTTGCCGGAACCGGACGGCCCCATCAGCGCAACGAAATCGCCGGCAGCGATGTCCATGTCGATGCTATGCAGCACTTCGATTACCTGCTTGCCGCGCAGATAGTTTTTGGTGATGCCGCGCAGAGTGACCAGTGTGTCCATGTTCAACCTTGTCAGGATAGACCGTGCCTTTCTATCTCACTCAGTCTGTAGGCGCGGCCTGAAGGTGAGGCGCTTGCGCCGAGAAGCTGCCCTCGGGGTATGGCCGCGAACCGGCTCGTCGGCGCAGGTTCGCGTGCAGAGCACGTTGCTACACGCGCACAATGCGTGAAAACCTAAATCAATACACTTAACCAGGCTGCTCCAACTGCACCTTGTCGCCGTCCTGCAATTCTGCGGGCGGCGAGAGGATAACGCGCTCACCGTTGTTCACCCCTTCGAGCACTTGCCTAAGATCCACGTAGCTTTGTCCCAGTTTCACCGCACGGGCCTGTGCATGTCCGTCAACGACGACGAAGACTTGTTGGCCATCGCCCTGCGGGCGTAGCGCATCGGCCGGGATCAATACGCCGCTGGCAGCCTCGGATTGCGCGGTGTTGGCGGGGTTCTCCAGAAACGCCACGCGCGCACCCATGTCGGGTACGATGCGCGTGTCTTTTGCATCGAGACTGAGACGCACCTTCACAGTGGCCTTGCTGCGGTCGGCGGCGGGGATGATGGCGATGACCTTGCCAGGAATGCTCCAGTCGGGATAGGCGTTGAGCGTGGTCTGCACCGGCTGTTCGGCCTGCACGCGGCCGATGTAGGCCTCGTTGACCTCGACTTCGATCTCCAGCGAATCCATATCGACGATGGTGCCGATGCCGGTGCGCGTGAAGCCATCACCGGCGGAGAAGGGCGACACGATCTCGCCCGGTTGCGCCGCTTTGACCGTGATCACGCCGGAGAACGGCGCTCGAATAATGGTATTGTCCAAACTGACCTCTGCGGCTTCGATGCCGCGTTCGGCAACTTCGACCTGGCGTTGTTGGGTGACCAGCATGGCATGCCGCGAATCGACCAAGGTACGGGCGTTGTCGGCCGCTTGTTGGCTGATGAGTTTGCGCGCCAGCAGATCGCGTTGACGTGCATGATCGCGTTGCGCCTGTGCCAGCAACAAACGCAAATCTTCCAATTGTGCACGTGCCGCTTCGCCCTGCGCGCGCGCCAGATTGAGTTGCGCCTGCGCATCGCTCGCATCAAGACGTGCCAGCACCTCGCCGGCCTGCACCCGCTGACCTTCTTCGATCAACACATCAGTCACTTGGCCGGTTACCTTGGCCGAGACTGTGGCCTGGCGGCGTGCGGTGACATATCCGGTGGCATCGAGCACGGAGGTGCTGCCTTGGATGCCGCCCACGGCCTGCGCTGTTGCGGTACGCACCGAGTACACCGTGCCACCGGCCAATGTGTACCAGATGCCGCCCGCTGCGATCATCAGTGCCACGCTGACGAGGATGATCGGCCGTGACGATCTCGCGCCGCTGTCGCGCGCGTTGTCGTCGATACGCAGTTGTTTCAGGAGTTCTGATTTTTCCACGCGCGTGTTTTCCGTATTGGCCTAGAGGGGTATTTGCGCGACGGAGCGCATTGGGCACGATGACATCGACAGCCCGCTGCCGGCTCATGGCGACATATTAATGCTACTTTATCACTCATACCCACGTATATCCGCCAGTATGATTGACCCGATCAGAAAACCTTCTCCGGTTGATTTGCCGTTATTCCCACGCAGGCGGGAATCCAGTGTTTTCAGGCTGTTTTGGATACCCGCTTTCGCGGGTATGACGGTGTAGGAACGCCTTTGCTGATTTTGAGATAGGTGTTAGTAAAACCTGGAGTGAATCTCCGGTTGATTATTTCAGGAAGCCTTTGTCAGCGTAGTTGTGATTGGCCGTGGATGGGGAGTTGATCGCAGTGGCATGGAGGAGGGTGAGTGCCCTGAAAATGCTGCGGACAAGGGCTGCTTTCGTTTTATGTATGCGCAGGGCGACCCAAGTTTCACGCGGCGGAAACACCGAACCAGAAGGCGGTGTTCTTCTGCAGGAATTCATCGTGCGACATGTAATGCGAGCCGTCGCAGGAGAACGTCAGGCTGACCATGCCGTTGTAGAGGTTGATGGATGCCAGGCGCAGATAGATATTTTCGTCGGCGGTGCGTAAGGCCCTAAGTGTCTTGAGTATGGGTGCGATCATCTCGGGCGGAATCGTGGCGGCGGTGGGGTAGGGCTGGCATGGGTAGACCAGGCAAATATCCGGATCGGTGAGTGCTTCGATATCCAGGATGCGGTAACGATGCGGATCATCATTCATCCAGATGGTGATCTGGCTGCTCGAAAAATGGATCTGTGCCTGGAAGACGCCACGCTGGGTGAGCATCTCTTCCAGAATCGCGAGCGTCTGATCCATGTTCCGGTCCATAGGGCTTTCGACGCGGGTCTGTTCAAATAACAGACTGCGTATAGCCGGGTCGCCTTTGATCTGCCGCCAGTTCACGGGTTCTTTATACAGCTCCGACGTGACCGGCAGATCACGCAAATCGAAATCGGCGCCCAGATAACCGAGTACGTCGTCGTCCCGACGAATGCATTGTAGCGCCGTCAGCGAGGGTCGATGTACGTACAGGCTGATATAGGCATCAGAAAGCAGGAAACCCCACGGTGGCACGGCCTCCTGCAGATACGGGCGTTGCGAACGGTCGCGCAGATAATGCCCGGTGATCACGCCCGTGCGGTCGACGTTTTCGGTAACCTGGACGCCGTGCGTGTCGAGCACATACAAGCTGGTGCAGTAGGGAATGCTGGAGAAGCCGTACAGCAGAATGCGCTCCAAGCGTGGTTTATCCTGCCAGGCGGGCGTGAGTTGATCGGCCACCCGTTCGATGGGTGCGCGCAGCATGTGCGCGAGTTCTTCACGCTGACGGTAGATGCTGTTCTTCCAGGCTGCATCCATGACGACTGTCTCGCATCGTTAGTGTCTGTTTACCATAGCGCCTATGGCTGGGTCAGTTAGGTGCTGTTTGATAGACGGCAAATGTGACGCCTCAGTATTGCGCCGTATTGTTACGCGGGGATTGTGCAATCCTGCTGATCACCTGCATACAGCTTGCCAGGACCGAGGGATTAGGACAGGTGGCCAATTGCGCAGTCAATATAAGAGGTTGTCGCCGCAGCGTGGCTTGAGCGCCCTGGCCTCAGGGTGGGAAAACGCCCCAATATATCGCAGCCGATACCCAAGGTTGTGCGCTGCGTACGCAGCCCCTGGGCAGCCGTCATGCATTAGGTGTCAGGGTTGCGTCGACAGCGTTGGCGCGTGATTCACCGAGACGCTGCAACAACGGCCCGAATGAGACGATGGCGACATGGATCAGCACCAGTGCCAGCGAACCCTCGGCCAGACTGCCGTGCAGATCCTCCCATTCCCACCAGTCCGCCGCGAGCCCACTGAGTGTGACCAACACCAGTGTGCCGAGAATCACCAGCCCTGAGAGCGGTGCAAAGGGCGTGCGACCACGCAGCACACTGAAATTACCGGCGGCGAGTTTTCGTCCGAAATTCTTCCACATCGACGCCTTCGGCAGCGGCAGCGCCCAGGGTGGACGATCACCGGCGATCAGGGCCGCCAGCAGTCGTATGGTGAGCAGTCCCAATGCTGAATAGCCGGCAAATTGGTGCAGCCCCTGCGCGCCCTCGGCCGTGAGATAGGCCACTGTATACGAACCGACGAATAGGCCGTGCCAGAACAGCAGCAGTTCGAAGGCACTCGGCAGGCGTAGCTTAGTCATCATCATCTTCCTCGTGTTCGTCGTCGCCGAAACCCAGTATGCCAATTGCGCTGGCGGCAAAGCCTTTGTCGTAAAAGGTCCCGTAGATCAGCGTGGCTGAGCCCATCAACAACACGCCAAGCAATACCAGTGTCAGTGCCTTGTGGAACATGCGTCCTCCGAAATGTCTGCCGGTTTGCAGGCATCCTGAACTGTCAGTCTGAAACCAAGCTGAATGGGCAGAGGCGCGCGGGCGGGGTAGAATGCCCGGGTTTTTCGCAGGACAACGACCGCGTTGATCCGGCGCGATTATTCTGTATAGCCTTCACGTTTCTGGAACCGTCGGCAATGCGACTCAATAAATATATCAGCGAGACCGGACTGTGTTCACGCCGTGAAGCGGACGCCTGGATTTCACAGGGCCGGGTCACGCTCAATGGCGCGCGCGCAGAACTCGGCAGTCAGGTCAACGACGGTGATGAGGTGCGGGTCGACGATCGCGTGGTCGGCGCGGAGAAAAAGCGGCACGTCTACATCTGCCTGAATAAGCCGGTGGGTGTGACCTGTACCACCGAACGCCACATCAAGGGCAACATCATCGATTTCGTCGGCCACGACCAACGCATCTTCCCGATCGGCCGGCTCGACAAAGACTCGGAAGGTCTGATTCTGCTCACCAGCAACGGCGACATCGTCAACGAAATTCTGCGGTCAGAAAACAATCACGAAAAAGAATATATCGTGAGCGTCGACAAGCCGGTCACGGATGCGTTTCTCAACGGCATGGCCAAGGGCGTGCGCATACTCGACACTACCACCAAACCCTGCAAGGTGTGGCGCATCGGTAAACAGGTGTTCGGTATTATCCTTACTCAGGGACTGAACCGGCAGATCCGCCGCATGTGCGAGGTGTTCGGCTACGAGGTGCGGCGCCTGCAGCGCGTGCGCATCATCAACATAAGCTCGACGGACTGAAAATCGGGCAATGGCGCAATCTGTCACAGGCGGAACTGCATGGGCTGCTGCCGGAACGCAGCGACTGGTAGGTCTGGCCGCAAAATAAAATCCTTACACTGCAAATAAAATCTTCACCTTGAAAATGTAGTTCTTAACTTGGATTGTGGTGCTGGCATCCCGAGGATGGAGTCATATTAGTAATAGCTTAAATACAGCTTTCGGCATACAGCGGACGCCGGGTTAACTGATTGATGAGGAATGGGGTGAGCCCGAGAACGACCCAAACCGGTCAGTTAGCCGTTTCTTATATAGCTAATGCCGTAGGGTCAAAAAACGGCCCAAACTTGCCGGTCGCGAACTATGTCAAATGGACATTGCATGCCCGACAACGGACATTCGCCCGGATGCCTATGCAGACAAACATCCAGCTCACCCGCTGTCTGACTACCGATGCGCCTGCTAATCTGAAGCGCAGGACGAACTCGCAAGGATGCGAACATGTTGCCGCTGCCGACTGGCTCTGCCGGATACTGGATCTCAACGGCTATATCCGCATCGATCTGCGCCTGACACCGGATGGCGCGCTCTATGTGTTGGAAGCCAATCCAAATCCGGGCATTGCCAGTTATGAAGAAGCGACCAAGTCGGCGGAAAAGGCGGGGATCAATTATCCGCAGTTCATACAGCGGATTGTGATGCTGGGGCTTCAGGGGAAGTGAGGACTGGTAGTCTTGATTTAACGAATGTCTGGTAACCGTCAAATCAACGACTCTGACCCCTTGAAGTTCAATGCTTCCGAATCAAGATGCGTTGATATCAGCCCGCAGAGCAGGTTCCAACTCCTCCGCCATGAGCTTGTACATACAGAGATGGATGTTAACTAGCGCCTCTAATTCCATAAGCGTATAAAAACGCGTATAAGCTGAGTAAAAGAATTCATTGATAGGGAACATTGCATCGAAACGCACACCTTGCAGTATTTCGCCTCGCTTGGAACCGGCAGGGACATGGAATATATTAAGCGGTAACTCTAGGAATGGTCCGGGACGAGCTATCTCGTTTGTTCCAGATCGCGTGTATGTCTCACCAACAGGGACATTTAAATTGGTTACGTCGACCACTAAACCAAGCCGCCAATCATCAATAATCACTTTTGAGAAAACAGGCTTACTTTTACTCGACAATTTCTTGTCATAAAAGAAACCGAGTACGCCGGCATTACTCTCCATAATTTCTCGATAGAGTTTAATTCTCGCATCGGAATCACCCTCAGAGTAATGATGTGACAACCCCCCAGCAAAAGCCGGGACTTCATGGGCAAAAAGCTTGGCGGAAGTCTTTCTGCATTCCTGACTGATCGTATGATAGTACTTTGAATTCTCTACCGCCATTCGCTTCATTCGCCTGCGAAATGCAGTCAGTTCCAACTCCCATATATAATTTGTCTTCTCGTATCGTTGTTGTGCTTCCGGCCTTAGTTTTTCGAAATCTTCCGCAGAAATTTAAGCCGCCAACGCCAAGCAAGCTTTTTTGGCTCACAATAGAGAACGCGCGATATTCCTCCAACTCTTCTGATGACTCGCAAAGTTTCTCGGTAAGTCGCAATGCTGGAGTAAATGAACACAGATCGACCTGTTGAAGCAGGGATTCTCTTTCATAACGTCGGCCCAAGAGGGACGCAACTGACGGTAACAATATGAATCTCACATTTGATCTCCGTCATTGAGGAGTGCGGTGCCAGGCTTCGTGAGCGCAAATTGTACACCCATTTCTGAAACAGAAAGTTAAGCTGTCACCGCGTCTCGCGCGACAATATATTCCGTTGTTTATACAGCGCATGGTGGCTGGTTCGCACTATAAGTGGCTTAAAATAGGTAGCCTTGTGTTTTATTGCCAGCCACAACCTTGGTTGATGAACGATCCCTGCGTTTTGTTTTTTAGTATGCGAGGGTTTCTTGCAGTCAAATGGAAAAGGGTAGGTCAAAAAAGATTGAGACAGGCAGCCCTGATAAGCAATTATGTAAGGTTTTGTGACTATCCGTGCGTGGCATTAGACATAGGTCTAGCGGGAGCCATCATACGTTTAATGATCTAGTAACATGTGCTTTTGTTGCGGGTCAGGCTGGCTAGGTGACAAAGCGGTAGCCAGTGTCCGCTTTGCCGTGCGGAAGCTCGATATGAGTGTGCTATACAGCGGCTTTTGGTCGGGCGCAGCAGACGCTGATATGAGGACGACGCCAATTAGCTAGGTCTGCAATCGCAAGGGATGCGGTCGTTCAGAGCAGTCGAACCGAAGTCGGCTTCTCGAGGGGCTGCCTACGCGGGAGAGCTGAGTCAGGCGGTCAGTGTATTAGAACCATCTAAAATGCCGCCTACGAATAATTCTGCGGTTTCAACACGGTCAAAGACGCAAACATCTAATCTCAAACGACAGAGAGGAGGATGTTGGAAATGAAGCGGCGACCGGAAGGATCTATTACACGGAAGAACAAAAGGCATTGATGTGGGACCGCTGGAAGCAAGGCGAATCCCTAGAGTCAATTGCCCGGTTGTTTGACCGACACCATCCGTCAATCGAGCGGATCATTAGAGAGCATGGTGGCACACGGCCGCCAGAGCGCCAACGATCACCTTCTGCGCTAACCCTCGAAGAACGAGAAGAAATTTCGCGCGGTATAGCGACTGGCCGCTCCATTCGTTCAATCGCAGTCTCTCTGGGTCGAGCGCCTTCGACCGTCAGTCGAGAAATTAAACGCAATGGTGGTCAATGGGGTTATAGGGCAAATCGGGCCGATCAGGCGGCTTGGGATCGGGGGCATCGACCTAAAACCTGTAAACTGGTAGAGAATCGTGCGCTCGCTCGAATCGTAGCCAGGAAGCTGCAGTTGGAGTGGTCACCTGAGCAGATTGCGGGTTGGCTCAAGCACACCTATCCGGATGACGAGCACTACCAGGTGTCACACGAGACGATCTACAAGAGTCTATTTATCCAGGCGCGCGGGGCCTTAAAGCAAGAGCTGTTGCAGCATTTGAGGCGTACCCGAATGATGCGCCGTTCGCGACACCACACACAGAAAACAGCGGATCACGGCCGGATTACCGACACGGTATCGATCAGTGAGCGGCCTGCCTCGGTGGAGGATCGAGCAGTACCCGGCCATTGGGAAGGAGATCTGCTGTTTGGCAGCAACAACAGCCAGATAGCCACTCTGGTGGAGCGCCATACACGCTACGTTATGCTGGTCAAAGCCGACAGCAAAGACACCGAAACGGTGGTCAATGCGTTGATTAAACAAGCGCATAAATTACCGAGGGAGCTTTACAAGTCCCTGACATGGGACCGTGGAAAAGAAATGGCTGATCACAAACGCTTCACATTGGCCACCGATGTGAAGGTGTACTTCTGTGATCCACAGAACCCTTGGCAGCGAGGTTCTAACGAAAACACTAATGGGCTGTTGAGGCAATACTTCCCGAAAGGAATGGATCTGTCAGCGGTATCACAAGCACAGTTAAATGCCGTGGCAAGGCGACTCAACGAACGACCAAGAAAAACACTAAACTATGAAACACCAGCGGAACGCTTTGATTCTATTTGACAAATGATGTTTCGAACGTGTTTCTGATCGGAATTTCTAGTTTTGAAACAGTCTGAACCGAATGCAGACCTAGAGTCATGGCGTATTACACAATATCGCTACTGCTCAGATCGGCGAATAACAGACCTTGGTGACAGCGGTTTAATTGTCGATTGGATAGCAATCAACTGCTCCATTTCAGACGCTCCCAATTAATGGTTCTGGCGCGTTTTACCGTAATCTGAACCATCGCATATGATGGGCGGAGGGGCCTCCTATCACCCAATAATTCGGATTCCGCCTGCTATACTCGTTGGCTATACACAATCAACAAAGCAAAGGAGAAAAGTATGAAGAAATATGGCGCAGAGTTCTTTGGAACCTTCTGGCTGGTTCTTGGTGGGTGCGGCAGTGCGGTGTTGGCTGCTGCGTTCCCGAATGTTGGCATCGGTCTTCTTGGTGTTTCACTGGCCTTTGGCTTAACCGTGCTGACGATGGCCTTCGCCATCGGGCACATATCCGGCTGTCACCTCAATCCGGCTGTTTCGTTTGGTCTCTGGGCCGGCGGTCGATTTCCAGCAAAAGAACTGCTGCCCTACATCGTTGCGCAGGTCTTGGGCGGGATTGTGGCAGGTGGTGTTTTGTATCTCATTGCCAGCGGTAAAGCGGGCTTTGATGTATCCGCAGGTTTTGCTTCAAACGGCTACGGTGCACATTCGCCGGGCGGGTATAGCTTGCTGGCTGCCCTGATAACTGAAGTGGTCATGACCATGATGTTTCTCCTTGTCATTCTTGGTGCCACTGACAAGCGCGCGCCACAGGGGTTTGCGCCGATTGCAATTGGGTTGTGCCTGACTCTCATCCACTTGATCAGCATCCCGGTTACCAACACCTCGGTGAATCCTGCGCGCAGTACCGGCGTTGCAGTGTTTGTAGGCGATTGGGCGATTTCACAGCTTTGGCTTTTCTGGGTGGCTCCGATCATTGGCGGCATGCTGGGTGCTGCGATCTATCGCTTTATCGGTAGCGAAGAGAGGTAGCCATCGGAAAGTAAAACAAGGAACTCCAGATGCCTGCTTATGCGACCTAGATCCATATATAGGAGATTTAGGGCGAAGGTCGGAGATGGGTGATTTGCGGACTTCAGAGCTAACCGGATAAGGGGCTAGGGATAGGCCCGAGTTCGACCCTAAGCAGCCCTTACTTCCTGATCGAGACCTGTCGTGAATGCGGTGGCACCGTCAAGGTCATTGCCTGCATCGAAGACCCGGCGGTGATTCGGAAGATACTCACCTACCTCGACAAGCAAGAACCCCGGCAGTGGGCAGGCCGGTTGCCACAAGGCCGGGCGCCGCCGGCCGGTTTGTTCGGCTGACGCCATCAAATCCCTCTCGTTCAACCCCCATTGCTGTTACCCGCAGAGCACGGCACGGCTTCGGTTGGCCTGGCGGACGGGATGAAACGAAAAGGGGAGGCGGCGAGCGAGGATTATTCGATGGTGAGGACTGAATGGGGGAGAATTTCGTGAGGGTGGCAGGGCGCATGCCCCCTCATCACCTGTGAATGATCTGTTGACCATTGAGAAAAAGGGCGTTTAATCTTCTTATACTTCAGTACGACCATATTTGGATGCATTACTTACCTTGCCACAATCCATTGAGCACTGAAGCCAGATGCCAGAATCCAGCAACTTTTTGTTAGATTTTTTTCGATTGACGAAGCAGTTTTGGTGTTCGAAGCAAAAGCTGAAAATCAGGGGCACGGTCTTACTACTCGCACTTCTGACGATCCTGCAGATGGCCATGGCGGTGTTGCTTACCCAGTGGAGCGCAGATCTGTTCAACGCGCTGGAACAGCATTCCATGCGCGACCTGCTGATTCAGGTTGGTCTGCTGCTGTTTCTTTTTGTTGCCGGCATGTTGGTAACCGGCGCCCATCTGGTGGTTAAGCGCAATTTGCAGATTTATTGGCGTGAGTGGATGACCGACTATGTCATCTCCCGTTGGATGAAGGATGCTCGCCACTATTTGATTTCCCATCTGCCGGGAAAATACGACAATCCAGATGGACGGATCGCCGAAGATTGCCGTATCGCGGCTGACTCGGCGGTAGGGCTGGGTCACACGCTGTTTTACAGCATTTGTCTGCTGGTCGGCTTTACCCAGGTGCTCTGGTCTCATTCGGGTGTGGTAACACTCGATATAGGGTTGGTTCAAATACCCATTTACGGGCATCTGATCTGGATCGCAATCTTGTACTCAGCCTTTGCGACCTGGTTTGGTTGGCTCGTGGGTCGTCCTCTGACCAGTGCCACCGATGCACGCCAGTCAGCGGAGGCAAATTTCCGTGCAAGTCTTTTGGAGGCTCAGGAAAATAGTCAGGCCATTGCCCTGATCCATGCGGAGGGCTGCGAGCGCCATCATTTTCGTGTGTTGTTTCGCATACTACGGGTGGTGCGGGACGAGCAAACTGTGGCATGGCGAAATATCCTGATGTTTGGCTCAGGCTATTCCACGCTTTCTATGGCGTTTCCTATCCTGATTTCGGCACCTCGTTACATTCTGGGAACCATCACGCTAGGTGCTTTGGTGCAATCGGCGCAAGCATTTCAGCACATGGCCTCGGCACTTTCCTGGCCCGCCAACAACCTCGGCGCGATTGCAGAGTGGCGGGCCTCGGTAGAACGCATTTTCGGCCTGCTGAGGGTCTTGGATATTGCAGACGAGGAGTTTGCTAAATCCGAACATCGGATACAGGTGAAGAGCCTCGGGCGACCTGTATTGGCCTTTCACGATCTTTGTATTGTCAAACAAGATGGCAGGGTAATGGCGCAGAATATCAACATGGAAATCGGCAAGGGCGAGCATGTTCTGATTACTGGTAACAGCTTCACGGGCGCGAAACTGTTTCGCGCCATCGCGGGGATACGTCCCTGGGGTAGTGGTCAAATCGAAATTCCCAGTCAAGGTCGGCTTTTCTTCATGCCACCCCGGCCCCATCTGCCCACCGGCACATTGCGTTCCGCCATCTGCTATCCATCCTCGCGTCGGGTTTATACCCGGGAACAAATCGAGCAGGCGTTACGTGTGGTGAATCTTGAAAATCTGATCGATAAACTCGACGAAAGAGAGCGATGGGGCAATATCTTATCGCCGGGAGAACAGCAACGATTAGGCATGGTGCGTTTGCTGCTCAATCGGCCCCAGTGGATTTTTTTGCAGGAAGCCTTCGACTCCCTCGACTACCAGGATCAGGAACGAATGCTACAGCTAATTTGTGAACAGATCCCCGACGCCACACTGCTCACCATTACCCATATGCCGAGCAGTTCCACCTTCTACTCTCGCCATTTGGCCTTGTAAAAATCTATTCAGGAGGCTCTTGATGACCTCTCCAATCTTTTCGCAAAGCAGCGCTAAACTACGCGGCGTCAATCTTGGTGGCTGGTTAGTGCTGGAGAAGTGGATCACTCCCAGTCTTTTTGCGGGGCTAAAGGCCACCGATGAGACTTCCTATTGCGTCGAGCTTGGCGAGGCGGAAGCGACACGGCGCCTGCACCACCATTGGAATACCTTTATCACCCGAGACGACTTCGCCTGGCTGGAACGCGCTGGCATCAATGCCGTGCGTCTGCCGCTTGGTCACTGGCTGTTTGGCAAAGATTATCCCGAACACCGCAGTTACAAAGGACTGCGTTATCCCTTCGTTGTCGGTGGACTGGATATCGTCGACCAGGTTTTCCAGTGGGCGGAGGAATTCGGTCTGCGCGTGGTTCTTGATCTCCATGCAGCACCGGGTTGCCAGAACGGTTTCGACAACGGCGGAATCATGGGCGTTTGCGAGTGGCATACTAACGAGGATTTCATTAACTATTCCCTGGATGTGCTGGAGCGTTTGGCACAGCGTTATGCAGAGCATCCGGCGTTGCACGGCATTGAAGTGCTCAACGAACCTCGCTGGGATATTCCTACCGATTTGCTGAAGCGCTACAATAGCGATGCCTATCAGCGAATTCGGCGCCACTGTCCTCCCGAGCGGGTGACGGTGGTGTTCCACGATGGTTTCCGCAATTTCCGCGAGTACGCAGGCTTTCTCCAAGAGCCGCAGTTCCGCAACGTGGCGATTGATATCCATCGTTACCAGTGCTTCGCGCGGGACGACATCGATCTGGATATTTTCGGGCATATCCGCAAGAGCGCAGTCGACTTGCGTAATGAAGCCGACGAAATCATCCGTGAGTCTGGCTATCAGGTTTATTGCGGCGAGTGGAGCTTGGGGCTTGATTCGAAAGTAGTCTCCCTCTGGGCAGAGGGACCCTGCAATCATGCACTGGAGGCGATGGATGAGTTTCAGATGGCAGCAGCCTATCGCGGCTATGCTTCGGCACAACTGCTGACCTTCGAGCAATACGCTGGCTGGTTCTTCTGGACCTATCGCACCGAAACAACACCTGAGTGGAGTTACCGAAACTGCGTGGATCAGGGATTCATTGCCGACATGGGACGATCGGAGCAAATGGTGGGAATACATGCGATGTTAGATCGAGCCAACAAGTCGGTCACTTGAGTCTAGTGACCTCTATTTATGATCAAGGTAATGAGCTTCAACATCCGTGTTGGATCGGCCAACGATGGCGACAATCACTGGAACAAACGCAAGTCTCTAGCGCTTGGCAGAATTCAAGCGTTCGATCCCGACTTGCTTGGCCTTCAGGAATGCCGCGACGATGTCCAGGCGGATTTCATCCGGGCCAACTTACCGGACTACCACTTCTTGGGAATCCATCGGCAAGGCTCCGGCGATACGGCACTGGAGATGGCGCCGTTGCTGTTTCGCAAGTCGGCATTTGTACTGCTCGACCGCGGGCACTTCTGGTTAAGCGAGACTCCGGAAGTTCCTGGTAGCAAGAGCTGGAACAGCGTCTATCCGCGAACGGTGAGTTGGGTCAGGCTCGCTTGCCAACCGACGGGCACAGTGTTTACCTACATCAACACCCATTTCGACTACGAACCTGCTGCCGTCGATGGGGATGCTCATTGTCTGCGGCAATGGCTTGATCTGACTCGCGTACAGTCGCCCATCATCCTGACCGGCGACTTTAATGCTAACAAAGATAGCAATGCCTACCGGCTCATGACCGACGATGGAGCGCTGATCGATGCCTTTCGGCAAATTCATCCGAATGAGAAGGACGATGGGACCTTTCACGCCTTCGGCAAGCTTGGTGCGATGGCGGCCATCGACTGGATTCTGGTCTCTGATCATTTTCGTGTACTGGAGGCGCAAATCGATCAATCACGCCAGGGAAATCTATTTCCATCGGACCATTACCCGATAACAGCCGTGGTAGATTGGAAGATTGTCCTGGCCCGTCGTGGGGCTGACGATAGCACTTCTTTTCAGCACGCCAATCGGAGTACTAGTGGAGCGCTTCACACAATCTCAGGAGGGCGCAGCGGAACTGGGTCCGTTAAAAATTACACTAGGCAAACCAGTTCTTCCACCGCAGTACCGCGACCAGACTAAGCCGGTGGCTAATGAAACCATTGATCTCTCTGCCCTAGTCGGTCCTATTGGAGACACTGGATATGACGCTTCAACCGTCGGGTTCGCAGTAATGTATGCAATTCGGGCTGCTCAGGCCTCAATCGATTTAAAATCGCCCCCTCTATCACCTTGGAGTATTTACAGCCTCGCAAGAAAGTACGATGAATTCGAAGGGGAAAGAGATAATGGGAGTTCCATCATCGGAGCATTAGTGGGGGCGAAAGCGGTTGGTGTCTATGCAGAGAAAGACTGGCCTTATGCTTCCGAAAAGACGCCGGCTAAGTCCATCGAACACTTATTCTAAATCAAAGACTTTGAGCAGTGCAAATCCGTCGTCCAAATACTCAATGCGCTTCGCGCTGGAAAAGTAGTCGCAGCCGCCATCTACGTTACTGATGATTACGATACGAGATGGCTTTGTGAATATCGTGTAGTGGCCGATCTGCTCTTCCCCATGTTTGGTGGGCACGCCGGAACGAGCTCGAACCGATGGCGATGAAGGCCAGGATGAAATGGCATCCTCGCACAATGACTCTGTGCAAGGATGCCTAGGGATCGCATGGCTGCCGTCCGTGACTCACCTGGTTCCGTTAAATTTCTCGCTATGTAACAGTGGTTGGCCGGAGTAGGACTAGGATGCAATCCATACGGCATACCCTCAGATGTCGCTGCATGTAAGGTATTCACATTTTCGACATGAGCCCACCGGCTGGACTATCCGCCGGGCCTGTAGGGTCCGTCGCAATGTTCAGCTATTGCTTGTGGTTGTGTCGTGGATCTTTACTGGCTCGGCCTCCAAGAGTTACCATGACTTCGTCCCCGGGAACCGTCACCAAACCCGCGTCCGTGCAATCCCAGGCGTTGCCCTTGATCGCTTTGATTTTGACGGTCTGACCTGTGGTGACATTGATACAGCGCGCCCTTGTCTGATCCAGCCCGTTCACAGTGCCTTTGATCTTATGCGACGGAACTAGGCCTTTCTCGATGATGACGTCATCAAGATAGACGATATTGTCCAGCGATCCGAGCAGCTCCCGGTTGTAGAACGCAATGTTATTGGTGGCCGACGTGCCTGCGCAGACCGTGGAAATGGCGCCTGTGGTGCCGTCGCCTCCCACTTGAGTCACGCGGAGAGATACATTGTAACCATCATCCTGGGCAACGAAATCGAAGCTTTCCCCCTTGTTGATATCGAGTTTAAGTACCTTGTACTGCCCTGAGATCACCCCCGAACAGGATACTGAGATCCCAGAGCTAGTGGAGGTTCCAGAAGCACTGTTGATTCTAAAAGCAGCACCGTCCTGCGCTTCGCCAAAGGGTGGCACCGGGATGCCATCGGTGCGGGTGCGCACCTGAAAACTATCTTCAAACTCGGAGTCGACAAAAGTCACCCGCCCACGGATCGTAATGCCGTCTATTGCGGTGGGCATGAACTCGTCCACCGTAACCAGATGGCCACGGTTATACATTTCGATCCACTGTCTGATCTCAGTGACACTGGCACCCGGAGTGATACTGGCATCCGCATACACTACCCACTTTGCTGGATTGAGCTTGTTGTCATTGAAATCGTCCTGCAACAGAATTCCGCCTGCAGCCACACTTATAGGTACAAGCACCAGAGGTGCGCACCAGAATGAGAGTCCAATATTCCTTATGTTCATGAGTAAGTACCCCTATACGTCTAAGGTGCAATATTGGCTAATCAGGAACCCGCATCAGCCACTTGCCAATTCTTCTGAACATGAATTGGCAAACTCATTATAGACTCGGATCTTAAAAGTAAGGTCTGCAGTATCTAGATAACCGACCATTGATACTTTTCAGGACAATTGAAACCCGTTGATTGAGAATTACCGCATGTGACTTCCGCTTCTGGCCGATCTCGGTAGTGACTACTTTCAGAAATCTGCTTTACTTGCGGGACCGCTCCGGTAGAAACACGCTGCTGGGTGTCTATAGCTGGATGTTTGCAATACCATCTATATTGGTACGCCACGATCCCACCGAAATATCTTTTAGCCTATCTGCGGCGACACCAATATCCCTTCGCGTGCGAATAGCTCCAGAATCCGCTGTATGTTCGCGCCGACCTGCGCTTGAAATTCTTCCGCTGTCGCCGGTTTGAGATTGGGTAGCACCAACCGCTGTTCCAGAATGTCGTCCGCGAGCAGTGCCTTCAGCTGCGTCACATCGCGCGTGCCATCGAGATAGCCGATCAACCGCGCAGAGAAGGCATCCAGCAGGATGAGCGAATGCCGTGCTGTGGCGAGGTGCTCGATCCCGGCGGCGGCCTGCGCGCGTGCCAGGCGATGTGCACACGGGCGTGCGGTGACTGTGGTGTTGACGTGTCGCTGCAGCGCAGTCATACCGACCGCCTGATGCACGAACAGTGTGAACAGCTCCGTGAGCAGAGCATTGCGGTCCGCGGCTATGCCCGCGTTCTCCGCCGTCTGTACGCGTGCGGCCGCGGCGGTGGCGAGTTCCGCATACGCCACCGCCTCCGGATAACGCGCATGCAATTCCAGCAGCGCGGCCTTGGCCAGCGGATGTGTGACGCTGATGGGGCTGTCCTTGCCCTTCAGGAAGTATTGAGGGACGTTGCTGCGCAAATCGAGATCGTCGGGTGCTTGCAGCGAGGAGTAGAACGCGTGCTGCTCGAGTATTTCCAGGTCAATCTCGCGGCCGAGCGTCGTATCCGCACGGCATAGCAGCGACTGGCGAAACGAGCGGTTGATCAGATAATCCAGCTGCTGTTCCTGTTCGGCCAGATCCTCGAATGGGTCCAGCCAGTGTTCCGCCGCCTCGCCGAGCACGGACGGGAACATGCCTTTCAGGTCAGCATCGCAGACATACTGCAGACCATGACGTTCCGCTGCAGCGATAAACTCGCTCACATACTGCGGCTGATTGATGCTCTCCAGATACTCGTGATACAGATAGCTTGGGTGTGCCTCGCGCAGGCGCGCAATCTCGCCCTGCAGATACTGCGCGGGCAGCGTATCGCTATGTGCCAGTGCGGCCGGGAATTCCTGCAACAGACGTAGCGCCCGCGCCAGTCGCTCGCCGGGACTCTCCGCGTCGCGCGTATAGCGCAGCAACAGCTCGCGCAAAGTCCAACGCATATGCCAGCCGGGCCAGGTGTTGTAGCTGATGTAGGCAATGCCGTGCGGTGCCAGATGCCGCGCACAGATATCCAGGATGCGCGCCTGCACGGCGGGCGGCACCCAGGAATACACGCCGTGCGCGATGATGTAATCGAATTCGCCCAGTGTATTGTCCGGCGTATCATCCAACGTCAGGATGTCGGCCTGCTCGATGCGGATATTGTCGAGACCCAACTCCGTGATCAGCCGCCGGCCATCCTGCACCTGCCGTGCCGACAGTTCCACGCCCAGATAGCGGCCTTCCGGCAGATAAAAGGCCAGCGGAAGGAGATTGCCACCGCTCGCGCAGCCCAGTTCCAGCACCCGTGCGCGTGCAGGGTCGGCTGTGGTCAGGCCGAACAGCCGTGCCAGCGCCGCGAGATTCTCCGGCTGCGTATCGGTGAACGGGATGCTCTGATAAGGAATGTCGTCGTAACTGTCGGACATGTGAGGCTCAAGGGCTGCGGCGTAGTGGATCGAGGCATCATACGCCCGATCATGGCTGTAGCTATTACGGGAGTAACGGGTTGGGTTTGATTGCTCGCTGCATTACTCACGGTGTCCGGCCCGCATATTGACCGGCCATTCGGGTGCGGTCCTAGGGTTGGGTGAGTGCTGCGGCAGTGTTGGCAGTCTACGCGTGTTCAACCGCTCGTCACCGCTTTCGCTTGGGTCCGCTCGCGCGGCAGGCTCTTGCCTGCATTGAAGAACCGGTGGTGATGCCCAAAGCACTTCGTGGGGCAGGCCCTCAAGAGGGTCCTCGCTCACCTGAAGGAAAAGGCCGCTTTGGTGAAATTTAACTCACTACCCGAAAGCCGGGCGCTTCCACTAAGCCTGTTCGACTGACAGAGATATGCACTCAATGCACATGGCTGCAACCCTGGGCGGGAGCGGCGTGGGTATCGGCTTGCCTACGGGTTAGGAAGGAGCTGCAAGGGAGGGCGCCAGAATTGGTAAAGGTGAGTTGTTCCGGCGGCGAGGGTGAATTATGGCGCGGCCAAGAGGGCTGCGCGGCGGTCCGCTGTCAATGAACGATCTTTCGACTTCATGAGAAAGGGTGTTTATCCTGCTTATACTTCCTCGAACTCTCGTCAGGTCCGTTGTGCGACAGTCAGGCTTGTTCAATCATCATTGCCATATGCTGCGCCGAAAACGGACGATTGATATAGTAACCCTGCACAAAATCACAGCCCTCGATCCGTAGGTATTCCAGTTGCTGTTGCGTCTCCACGCCTTCCGCAATCACCTCCAAGTGCATGCTGTGACCCATAGTGATGATCGCGGAGACGATCGCCCGATCTTCCGAATCGGTAACCAGATCCTTGATGAAGTGGCTGTCAATCTTTAGATTGTCAATGGGAAACCGCTTGAGATATTGGAGCGAAGAATAGCCCATCCCAAAATCGTCTATCGATAGACCGATACCCATGTTCTTCAGCTGCTTGAGGATCTCAGTGGCCGATGCTGGATCATCCATGACACAGGTCTCCGTGAGCTCAAATTCAAGACTCGACGCGGAGACTCCATTTTCGCGAAGAATGGCCTGGACGGAGTTGACGAGGCTTTCTTGCCGGAATTGTCGGGGTGACAGATTGACTGCGACTCGGATCGTGCGCAGTCCTTTACTGGACCACTCACGAAGTTGCGCGCACACACTACGCAGCACCCAATCGCCGATCGGCACGATCAAGCCGGTGGCCTCGGCAAGCGGGATGAATTCATCCGGCAACAATAGCCCTCGCCGCGGATGCTGCCAGCGCAGCAATGCCTCGGCGCCAATGATGCGCGCAGAGTGAATATTCATCTGCGGCTGATAAACAAGGAAGAATTCACCGCGTTCCAACGCGCCACGCAAATCGCTTTCCAGCGCATGCCGCTCGGCGGCATGCGTATTCATCTCCGCAGTAAAGAACTGATAGTTGTTCTTGCCGATCTCCTTGGCCTTGTACATCGCCGTGTCGGCACTCCTCAACAGGGTCGCCATGTCTTCTCCGTCCTTCGGATAAAATGCTATACCAACGCTGGCAGAGAGCAAGGCCTCGCGCCCGCCAAGATCGAATGGCGCCGCAATGGCTTTGATGATCCTTTCTGCCGTCGCTGCTACGATTTCTTCCGACGATACCCGGATATCTTCGACAATCACGGTAAATTCGTCACCGCCGAGACGTGAAACCGTGTCCTGCTTGCGCGTGCAGTCCCGCAAGCGGTCTGCAACCTGCGCCAGCAATAAATCACCCATTTGGTGGCCGAAGCTATCGTTGATCTGTTTGAAGTTATCCAGGTCCACGAACAGCACCGCGAGATGCTCGCCGCGTCTTGCGGCCTTGTCCAGGCCGTGTTGCAATCGATCGAAAAAGAGGTTGCGATTGGGCAAACCTGTCAAACGATCATGCGTAGCCAAGTGCTCCAACTGGCTCCAGACGCGCTTGAGCTCGGTGATATCCATACCGTATCCCGCCAGATAAATTGCGCCATCGACCTTGAAGCGCTGCCCGGTAAATGAGAAGTCGCGCACCCCATTGTCGATGGTCACTAAGCGTGCCTCCGCTTCCGCGTAACCGACGCTGAAAACCTCCTGTATCTTGGCAGCGATGCGCGGTCGATCTTCCGGGTGAACGATCGACAGTGCAGAGGTCTGCAAGAGCGCGTCATCCGAAAGGTTGGTTATCCTATTCACATAGCGATTCCAACGTATAAAGCGGCCTTCAATATCGAGCACGTAGAACACACCCGGGGCACATTGGATAGTGGCATCGGTAAGCGCCTGTTCACGCCGTAGCGATTCTTCGAGCCGCCTGTGCTCGGTGACATCTTCCAAGAGATGGATCGAATACAGATACCGTCCGTCCGCACCGTTGATGGCCAAGGCACGACAACAGAAAACTTCGCCCGCATCGGTCCTGATGTCTTCGACCTCCGTTTCAGCGTCGTCGTTTAATGCCCGCAAGCAGCTCCCAAGGGGGCCCTGCGCCCGTGGGAAAACCTGCCAATACGGTCTGCCGAGAATATCTTCTAAGCTCGCCTTGGCGCGACTGAGATAGGCCCGGTTCGCAAACAGTATCCGGAATTCGTGGTCGTGGAGAAAAATGGGATGGCTAAGGGTGTCGCAGGCGTCCAGAAGCTGGTTCAAAACTGCCCCTTTCTCCGAGCTGGAAGCCGAGGAGATCGGTTGGTGCAATGTCTCTTCCCCTATATTCATACACTCCGTCAATTACGTCCGAGATGCCATGAATGGGGTTTGCGGAAAACGCAGAAATGGCATTTATATAGAAAAATATAGTCCATAGTGGGAATATAATGAGAATAAATACCCTCAAGTCCACTGGTAATTCACTGGCAGCGCGGAGCAGCTGGCGGTGTTAAATTGCTGAGGCATAACATGTCAAACGACAGGAGCATGTATGCCACACAAGACGAAGAAGAAGGCGGTTGCGGCGGCATTGCCGTCCATTCCGAAGGAGCTGCTTGACCAGCTCGTGACCGGCCCGATGAGTGCCGAGCAGGTCAATGCGACCTGCATGGCCCTGAAAAAGGCGCTGATCGAGCGCGCGCTGGGCGCCGAGCTGAGCCACCATCTGGGCTACGCCCACGGTGGTGCAAGCCCGTTGATACAATTACCATCGCAATGGCGTCTCGGCCAAGACGGTGTTGACCGACGATGGCCCGCTGCGATCGAAGTGCCGCGTGACCGCGCGGCGTGAGCCGATCCTGATCCCGAAGCACGCCCGGCGGTTCACCGGCTTCGACGACAAGATCGTCGCCATCTACGCGCGCGGCCTGACGGTGCGCGAGATCCAGGCCTTCCTCGCGGACATCTACGGCACCGAGGTGTCGCCCGAGTTCATCAGCTCGGTCACCGATGCCGTCATCGCCGAAATCACTGCGTGGCAGACCCGCCCGCTAGAGCCGATGTATCCGGTGGTGTTCTTCGACGCATTGCGCGTGAAGATCCGCGACGACGCCCTGGTGCGCACCAAGGCGATCTACCTAGCCTTCGCCGTGCTACCGGACGGTACGCGCGACATTCTTGGGATGTGGATCGAGCAGACCGAGGGCGCGAAGTTCTGGATGAAGGTGTTTAAGGAGCTCAGGACACGCGGTGTCCAGGATATCTTGATTGCCGTGACCGATGGGCTGAAGGGCATGCCGACGCGACTCGGCGGCGGTCTACCCGACGACGACGCTGCAGACCTGCATCGTGCATCTGATCCGTAACAGCCTCGACTATGCGAGCTGGAGCGACCGCAAGGCGGTGGCCGCGCGCTGAGGCCGATCTACACCGCCCAAGCGACGACGCCGCGCGCACGCCTCGACGCTTTTGCAGCGGGCCCGTTCGGGCAGAAATTCCCTACCGTCGCGGCGCGTGGCGGCGCGCGTGGGTTCAGGTGATCCCGTTCTTCGCATTCCCGCCCGCGGTGCGCCGCGTGATCTACACCACCAACGCCATCGAGAGCGTCAACCCGCAGCTGCGCAAGATCATCAAGACACGCGGCCCTTCCCGAGCGACGACGCGGCGAGCAACTCATCTGGCTGCGCTGCGCAACATCACCGCCGACGGGGACGCGCGGCCAAGGACTGGAAGGAGGCGATGAACCAGTTCGCGATCCTCTATGCGGATCGCTTACGCAAACGGCTGTGTAACTGATGCAGTCTCACACCGCCTTGCACACAGAATTTATGACAAGCCCCAGCAGCTACCTGGTCCCTATCGAGGCGCCCATTAAACCGGGGTAGATTTACTTCGTCACCTTTCCTCGTTTTACTTCTATGGTTATTACCTATGGTAAATGAGACTCCCAAATACTGTGGTTATTTCTGGGCCGGTCATTTTCTGTATATGGGCCGTTGCCCCGCCAACACCGTGCACATGCACTATGCCGTGCAGATCATAGTGAACCGCGAAGGGCTGTTTCGGTTGCAGGCAGATGGCTCCTCCATCGAATGCGGCGGGGCCGTCATTGGGTCGGGCCAGCCTCACCAATTGTTCAGTCCCGGCAATTGCCACTCGTGGATACATGTGCTGATTGACCATCAAACCGATGTTGCCAAAGCGAACGGAGGCCGCGCATCGCGCCGGTTTTTCAAACTCCGCAGACCTGTGCCGCACGTTCAGCACGTTCAGAAGGATGTACGGCATCACCCTTTCCGGTTTGGTGAAAAACAGCCAATTTGTTCAAGTCATCTCCTGCTTTCCCTAATATTCTGAAGGCACAAATCGGATAGCGGCCGCCTAGAATATTAGAGCAACCTAATGGACTCAATCCAACCCGGAGCAGGACCTTCCTGCATAGCTATTCTTGAGCTATTCGAGATACCGGATACCGACCGGTAAAAGCTGTTTGATGTCACTAACATCAATGTCTGCTAAGGCAGGCATTGCAATGGCCTAGCCACAACCATCACTACATCGGCCTGCTAGTTTACCGCGACTTAGGCCTGGCAAATTGCCCTCAACGTGCCTCATTCGCCGGTGCGGTATTGTCGCCCGCACCGACACATCGCATTCAGTGCGCCACCCACCATCGCCTTAGTTCAGGCTGCAGGCGTACGACACGCCCCCCGAGTCAGAATAGTTGTCACTGTTTTCTGTAATCCCTGGAACGAGCGGGAGGCGGAAGGTGACGAGAGATGTCGAGGTATTCGCAGGAGTTGAAGCAAGCGGTCTTGAAGCGAATGATGCCGCCGGAGAGTCGGTCGGTGGCGGCGCTGTCGAGGGAGACAGGCATCACAGAGACGACGCTGTACAATTGGCGGAAGGTAGCCAGACGCGCGGGAGCCGTGATGCCGGACAGAGGACAGAGCAAGGCGGAGGAATGGGATTCCCCGGCGAAGTTTGCGGTGGTGCTGGAGACGGCCAGCCTGAGTGAAGAGGCGCTGGCGGCGTACTGCCGGAGCAAGGGTCTGTATGTTGAACAAGTGCGGGTGTGGCGGGCTGCCTGTGAGCAGGCGAATGCGCGCCGCGATGTGGATGCGGCGGCTCAGGCGCAGCAGCACAAGGCGGATAATCGTCGCATCAAGGAACTGGAGCGCGAACTGCATCGCAAGGAGAAGGCCCTCGCGGAGGCGGCGACTTTGTTGGTGCTGGCAAAAAAATATCGGGCGTTCCCGCAACAGGACGAGGACATCTGACTGCACTGTCGGAGCGCCGAACGATGATCGAAGACATTGGCAAGGCGCGCGGTGAAGGCGCGCGTCTGGTCGCGGTGTGTGAAGTGGTCGGCATCAGCCTGCGCACGTATCGACGCTGGACGCAGGGTTATGAGGTGCGGTCGGACGGTCGCCCGACGGCGGTGCGCCCGCGGCCGGCGCATTAGTTGAGCGAAGTGGAGTGCGCCGAAGTACTGCGCGTGTGCAGTGAACCGCGCTTTGCCAGCCTGCCACCGTCGCAGATAGTGCCGCGGCTGGCAGATGAGGGTGTGTACCTGGCCTCGGAGTCGAGCTTCTATCGGGTGCTGCACGCGGCGGGTCAGCAGCAGCACCGGGGCCGCGCCGGAGCTGGGCTGTTGAGTCTGATAGGGGTTACAGTTAGATTTAAGCAGCCCTAAGCAATTAGATTTTAATTCATACGATGGTAGACCCTGTGCTTTTCTAGCGCACCTTGCTGGGCGTGTAGGTGTAGGTCCAGCCGTCACGCTTGACGATGAGGGAGCGCTTGTCGGGCGAGACGCGGATATCGTCGCCAGTGAGCTGGTCGCCCATCATGAGCAAGGCGATGCCGGGCACGATGAAGTCGGTTTCTGTGGTCGAGGCGCGGGCCGGGGAGTGCTGATTGCCACCGGTGCAGGCAACCGGTACATCGCCGGCCGGATAGTCGGTACGCACGACCATGGTGAGTTGGCCGCCGAGACCTGCTTTCAGTTGCTCGATCGTCGAGTGTTCATAGGAGCCGGACACGGTCGGCGCCCGGCAGCCGTCGGCGCCGTTGCGCAGGGCACCCATGACGCTCGCGAAATTGGTGACGGCGGGCTCACCGGTGAGCCCGCCATTGCCCTCGGTCGTATAGTCGAAGCCAATCTCGACATGGTCGGTCACCGGGGCATAGCCACTGGTTCCGACATTCAGGATGAGGGCTTCGCCTGAATAGTCGCCGACGACAGACCAGTGGATCACTGTTGAACTCGCAAGGTCCGTGATCGCCTCCATCGAGGCGGGACCAGTCGCGGTCGACGCATCCCGGCCCGTCACTGCGGGGGACTCGGACGTTGCAGCAGCACCGGCAGGCGTCGCGTCGGCGTCGGACTTCGGGTCGCCGCAGGCGACGAGGGCGAGCAACGGCAGCGCGGCGGCAAGGGCGCGCCGGCGGAAAGGTGACAGGATCATCGGCGGCGCCTCGTTTAGGATTCGCCTGCATGATACGCATCGAAGCGCGGCGTGGCGATAGAGTAATCCCGCCGAAAAGACGCGGTGCCCCGAGGTAGAATTTTCTCGTAATGTACTCTGAGGAGGTTCGACATGAAAAAATCCCGTTACACCGACAGTCAGATCCTAAGCATTCTCAAGCAAGCTGAGGCTGGCACAGGGAAAGACCGCTGCTGCCGTTCTCGGCCGTGACTAATATCTGAAATATTCATTCACTGTAGGTCCGCTTCTGGTAGATAGTGTTGAAAAACTCAAATTTGCATGATGGCGATTTATGTGGCCGAACAGGTTTTATACTTGGAATGCAGCGCAACTATCATGGCTCGCGTCATATGACAGCGTATGAGTAGCCAATGGCATGAGGTCACTATCTCCCCATTACCGAAAATCAATAATGCATCAGGTACGCCAAAATTTTCGCCCCGGCCTGAGATAAGAGTTTTTTTAACATAATCGGTGCATAGCGGAAGTAAGGAGGTAAGTAGATTACTTCCTAATGATTGGTGAGATTGCTGCTCTTGGCCGGGACGGGGTAAGAACTTTGTTGCAGCAGCGGTCGGCTGACACTATCAATAATGAATTGGTTGTAGATGCTTCAGGTAATGACTTTATTTTCAATTCACAGTTGGGTTAACGCATTTTCTCAACGATTGAGTTGCGAACCTAACCAACAATAACCACATCTGTCATTTATGAAAAAAGATCGGCAGCCGTTTGGATTCGCTTGCGGCGATGCTGGCGCGATTTTCCGCGCGGCCATAATCCGGAAACGCGGGTTCGTTTTTTCTGTTGTAGCCGCCTGTTTCGCGCGACTGACGGTAGGGGGGCGACGCGTCGGAAAAGGACACGAAGTAAACTTCGCCTTTCTCGGCGTAGTCAGCACGCGCCAGTAGCGCACGCAGTTGATCCTGGGTTGCTTTGGCGTGGTCTGATAATGCGACGGCCTGTTCAAGGTGTAGCCGGGCCGCACCGAGGATTCCAAGGTCGGTAAGTGCCTCGGCAAAGCGCACGTGGCGCGCGCTCGAAAACGGATCCTTGAGCAGGTCGAGGCCGGCGATGCGCAGTTCGCGAACGGGATCTTCACGCTTCTGGTAGGTGTAGGCGGGAGATTCTTTTCGGGTCAGCGACGTGGACGAATCGGTGGGTTCAGCGTGCGTCGCATGCGTGGTCTCGGCGCTGTGAATTCACCGCGTCTGTAGTGTCTAAGGTCCTGGAGTGACGATGGCCAGGATCGCCGGCCGCAAGATTCTCGATGTCCCAGCGCGATCTGCATTCACGACAGAACACGCGGATGCTGACGCCGTGGTCCGGACGTAGCACGCATTGTTCGTAATGGTTGCGGTGATCGCAGCGCGGGCAGGACCAGGTGATGTCATAGGCCGTATCCCGCCCTTCGATCTGCTGGAGACTGTGTGCAAAGCGTTCGATGGGAGCGACGTTGAGCAGCGTCCGTCCGTGCACGTCGAGCTGGAAGGTCATCGCGTCCAGGTTTTCGGTGTTCAGATTCGAGATATTCAGGAAGATCGGCAACTCGTTGGTGTAGTGAACGCGGTCGCCGATCATATTGTCGCGGATCGCCATGATGTAGTCGGGGCTGCCCGGGTAGACCTGCAGGCGACTCAGGTACACTTGATACTTCCGGTTGTGTGCCCACCAACTCATGGTGTCGTTGGCGGTCGCCAGTGTCTCGGCGGTGTCGCCAAAAATGAGATTACCCTGGATGCCGATATTGCGCCCGTAGGTGGATTGCAGCGTCTTTTGAATGCGCTCCCGGCGGGTTTTTTTCTGCATGCTGCGCAATACTTGCTCATTCATGCTCTCGATGCCGTAACTGATATAGGTGCAGCCGGCATCGAGCATGGTATCCAGGACATGTTCGTCGGCGCTGTGTACATGCAGTTGGACCATCCACTGTACGTTGAGTGGTTTGATGCGTTCGCAGAATTCGAGCAGCCTGGATTTTCGCAGCGAGAACAGTTCATCGAGATGCCGACCATATTGATCTGGTATTGATCGATGCGCGCGGTCAGCTCGTCGAAGAACTCGTCGAGCGGGCGCTCACGGTATACCTTACCGACCGGGTGAAAACAGAATGTGCAGCTGTACGGACACGAGCGGCTGGTGACCATGTCGATCAGCGCGGCGCATTGTGTCCTTGCAGCTGGAAGAAGTGATGGTCGAGCGGGCGCTGGGTGAAGATGATCGCCGAACCCGAGCACGTCGTAATCCGGCCAGGGAATCTGCGCTAAATCCATGATCGACGCGCGATGCGCCGTGCGTACGATCTTCTGAGTATTGTCGCGGAACACGATGCCGGCAACCTGGTGCAGATCCGTGCCCTTTTCGAGGGCCTGGAGCGCGTCGCAGATCGTCACCTCGCCTTCGCCGACCACGCCGAGGTCGATATCCATCACCTGCGGTGCGACCTCCGGGTCGCTGCTGACAACGCCGCCACCGGCGATATTCACCACCTGCCGGTTGCCGCGCCGCGCGCCGACAAACACCTTTTTAACTTCGGGCAGAAACGGCGACAGCCCGCCCGTGCAGCAGGCGTCGATGGCGTGCATGCGCACCGCGTCGGCGACGGTCTCCACACCGCCGCGGACATGGTTGAGGTTGAGGCCGTAGACCGCGTGGCCGGCTTGCTTAAGTGACGAGGCGATATAGGCGAGCCCGAGCGGGAATTGGTAGAAGTCCCCGAAATTTTCCACGAACCGCGGCACGACCATGAGCACACGCATGAATTACATCCTAACCCGTACCAGTTGGGCATTAAAATGGCATGTGCAGGTCACATGCAACATGGCTCTGCGCAGAGCAGGGTGCCACGGTGAGGACAGGGCGGCCGGAGTTGTGTTTTTCGCATGCCCCGCGTTGCGCGCTGGTTACACCGGATCGAGGAGTGTGACGCTGTCGCCGACGGTCAACCGACCGCCGCGCACCACACAGATACAGACTCCGCTGTTGTGGTTTAAGGCTTTGCCCATGCCTTTACCGGCAACCTGATCGATATAGCCGCAGGGCGGGCGCGGTTTATCGTAACGGAAAACGGCGCTGCCGATGGCGAATGATCGGCCTTCCAGTTGTTTAATCTTCAACCCGTCAACGACCAGATTGCGCCGATGGCCGCCGTTGTCCAATTGAGATTCGATGTCTGCCGAGGTCTTGTGTTTCGCCGTGCGCAATCATCTTCGGTGATGAGCGTGACCTGACAGGCCTCGATCGATTGCCAATGTCCGCAGCCCGAGCAATAACGATCACCGTGCAGACCGTGGCCGTCGACAGCCTCGACACTGTCAATCGGCAACATGGTATCGCCAGCGGCTGTGGCGATGTAAATGGCCTTGAGCGTGGCATGTGTTTGTCGACGGCGCTTTAAACCGAACCAGTCACTCATCATTCGCTAGCCGCGCCGCGTAGTGCGCCGCGCCGAGCAGCGGAGCCTGTGGTTTTGGTCGCAATGTATACGGGCATACCTGGCAGCAGAGGTGCGAGCGGCCCTTATCCAAAACGCGTCCATGAAGGTGTCACGGGTCAGTGCCGGTAGTATCGTGGCGCGATACCGCCGCCGATGTAGACGCCACCCACTGCGAGACATTTCAGGGCGAGATTGCCGGCCTCGGCGCCGTAGATGGCGACGAACATATCCAGCGCCGCAGCACACAACGGGTCTTGGCCGCTGAGCGCATGCCGACTGATGGTGGCACTGGGATCGCCGCCGCGCAGTTCTTCACTGAGCCAGCTCGGTTCGCTGCCATGGCCGCCGTCGCGCAGAAATTGATAGACGTTGTACAGACCTGGGCCGGACAGGATGCGTTCATAGCTGACGTGGCCGTTAAGGCGTTGGCGAAGATATTTCAACAGTTCAATTCGCGGTCAGTGCGCGGCGAGAAGTCGCAGTGGCCGCCTTCACTCGCGATCGGGTGATGACGCGTGCCATCCCAGTAAAGCATCGCTTCACCCAGCCCCGTGCCGGCCGCGATACGGCGATGTTGCCGGTCGCATTGGCTTTACCTGGATTAAGGACCACACGCTCATGCGCGCCAATAAACAGCATGCCGTACGCGGCGGCCTCCAGGTCGTTGAGTAATTTCACCGTGGGAATACCGAGCGTCTCAGCGAGTCCACGCTGACTGAGTGACCAGGGCAGGTTGGTGGTGCGACATTGACCCTGACGACTGCGCCGGCGACACCGAAGCAGGCGGACTTGAGAACATGCCTGGGCGCCTGTTCGAGATACTCATTCAGAATAGTGTCCAGCGTTGGATAGTTTTGGCTTGGGAATGTCTGCAGATGTGCATTCTGCCAGCGCACCTGAGGCGCTGTGTGCATAGAGGGAAATGACCGTCTTGGTGCCACCGATATCGCCGGCTAGAATCATAGGTACGTTGTGCATCGTAGTGTACTTT
>CAVOKC010000034.1:0-36599 GCA_963696465.1 uncultured Gammaproteobacteria bacterium
CAATAGACAGTGAATGGACAAATGCATTTTGGCGACCGACCGCCGCAAGACGGTGCCCGCACGATTGATCTGCCCGCGCCAGCGGCGACAGCGGCACCGACGCCGGAAGAGCGTCTGGAGAAGCAGCAGAAACTGTTGCATCGCGTTCGAAGAAGAACGTCGCAGGCGCGGGATAACCGACGCAAGCCCAACAAGATAAAGCCGAACGTCAGCGCAACTGCATTCAAGCGCGCGATCGTCTGCAATCCTATGAAACGTGTTCGGCCATCTACGACCTGGATGCCACGGGCAAACGTGTATTCATGGACAACAGCCAGCGCGAAGCCTTTTTGGCCGAGCGCCGCCAAGACGTTGAGACCTGGTGCGGCAAATCATAACGCGACCCACGTAGCGGTCTTGCCAAGGGCAACCCTCAGTCGCGGCGTTTCATGTGCTGCCGGTGGTATTACCGCGCCATCATTTGACCAATATCAATGTGCCCGTAACCCCCGAACGGCAAACTGCAGACATCGAACATACTTGTAATGCCGACGCCCACAGGAGACCTTATGGACGCGCCCAGCAAAACCGACCTTGCCCAGCAAGCCTATGAACTGGCGATGACGTATGAATTGGAATACGGCTGTTGCCCGCAGTGCGTATTGGCGGCCGTTCAGGAAACCGTGGGCGGTGTGGCACCCGAGGTCATCAAGGCCGTGCACGGTCTGTCCGGTGGTGGCGGCCTGATGGGTATGGGTACCTGCGGTGCCTTGAGTGGCGGCCTGGTGGCGTTGAGCACCAAGCGCGGTCGCGACCGCGACAAATTCGAGCGCGGCAAATTCATCGGCAACTTCCGTCAGGGCGAAGAGCTGGTGAACCGCTTCAAAGAAGAATTCGGCGGCGTGACCTGTCAGGAATTGCAGCACTGCTTTACCGGCAAGACCTACGATATGTGGGATGCGCAGCAATACGCCGAATTCACGGAGAAGCGCGGCAACCAGTGCGCGCGTGCGTCCGCACAGGTCGCGCAGTGGGTGGTCGAAAAGCTGGCGTAAGAGTGTTGATCGAACTGGGTGTGCAAATGCATCTGTAGGAGCGGCCTTCGCCGCGAATCTGCGTGAGCAGAACCGTTCGCGGCCATGCTCAGGGCAGCTTCTCGGGCAAGCGACTCACCATCAGATCGCTTCTACACAAGAAATTACCTATTTTAGCGCGTAGCGCCGTGCGATTCAGCCTATTAGCGTTCAATCAAGCGCTTGAAAAACTCCGGCATCGCCCACGCCGCGCGGTGAATATCCGCGTTGTAATACAGCGTGTCGAACGGCTTGTTGTGCGCATCGTTCTCGCGGAAAGCGTGTAGATTGAGATTCTTGCCGGCCATGGTGCAGCTCCACCAGCCGGACGGATACACCGGCTGTGGGAAGAACAGTGTCTGCGTCTGGTCGAAACCGGCGGCGCGCATGGCTTTATGCAGAGCCTTTAATATTTTGCCGTGATACAGCGGCGATTCGCTTTGCTGCACGATCACGCCCTTCTCGCCGAGCGCGCGGTGGCAATCGCGGAAGAACGCCTCGGTGAACAGGCCTTCGGCCGGGCCGACCGGATCGGTACTGTCGACGATCACCACATCGATGCTGCCCGGCGCGGCGTCTTTCATGAACTTGAGGCCATCGTCGAAGCACAGGTGCGCGCGGGATCGTTGTTGCTTCTCGCACAGCTCGGGAAAAATTGTTCCGCGACGCGGGTAACGCGCTCGTCGATTTCGACCTGCCAGACTTCTTGAACACCGGGGTGTCTGAGCACCTCACGCAGCGTGCCGCAATCGCCGCCACCGATGATGACGACCTTCTTCGGCGCCGGATGGGTGAACAGCACCGGGTGGGTCATCATTTCGTGATACAGGAAGTTATCGCGCCCCGAAACCATGTACAGGCCGTCGATGGTCATCAGATTGCCGTATTCCTCGGTGGCGAAGACCTCGATGCGCTGAAACGCGCTCTGCTCCTCGTGCAGTTTACCGGTCAGCTTGAGCGAGAAGGCCGAGCCGCCGTCGGCGTGAATTTCTGTAAACCAGTCGTTACCGAGTGTCATCGCTGCACCATGTCAGTACGCGGGGGAATTTGGGGGAGGCAAAGATACCGGATTCGCGCCTGACGATAAAGAAAAAACCGGGCTGCGCAGGGATCGTAGCCCGGATGCAGCGCAGCGACAAAAGCGCGAAGCGCGTTGAACGCCCGCAGGGCGGCCCGAAGGGCGAGCGCAGCGAGTAAATCCGGGATGGTGAGAGTGCACTCCCGGATTACGGTCCTTCAGACCTCCATCCGGGCTACGGAAGGCTATGGATAATGCCTTTCGCTTCCCACGGCTATCGCGTATCTTTCCGGGCCTATGTGGAGCCTCGACCAAACCCGTAACACCTACAACCTGGCACACTGGGGCGGTGGCTATTTCGACATCAATGCCAACGGCCATCTGTCCGCCCGGCCCAACCGTAACCCGGACCATCCCGGCCATCGATCTGTACCGCTCCCGGGCGAATGCGCCAATCAGGCCTGAACCTGCCGGTACTGGTGCGCTTTACCGATATCCTGCACGACCGTGTCGACACCTTGTGCAATGCCTTCGCCGAGGCCATGCGCGTCGATGATTACGGGGCCGTTACACCGCGGTCTATCCGATCAAGGTCAACCAGCAGCGAGCGTGGTGGAACAGATTCTCGGTCACGGCGGCGACCGCGTCGGCCTGGAAGCCGGCAGCAAACCGGAACTGATGGCGGTGCTGGCGCTGTCCGAACCGGGCGGCATGATCGTCTGCAACGGCTACAAGGACCGCGAGTACATCCGCCTGGCGCTGATCGGCAAACGCCTCGGCCACCGCGTGTACATCGTCGTGGAAAAACTCTCCGAATTGGAGCTGGTGATTGCAGGAAGCGCAGGAGCTCGGCATCGAGCCGCTGCTCGGCGTGCGTGTGCGGCTGGCCTCGATCGGCGCCGGCAAGTGGCAGAATACCGGCGGCGACAAATCCAAGTTCGGCCTTCATGCCGCGCAGGTGCTGATCGCTGGTCGAACAGCTGCGCGCCGCCGGCCAGCTCGACAGCGCTGCAACTGCTGCACTTTCATCTCGGCTCGCAGATCGCCAATGTGCGCGACATCCAGCGCGGCATGCACGAAGTCGCGCGCTATTACGTCGAGCTGCGCGCGTCTCGGCGCTGCCATCTGCGTGATGTCGATGTCGGCGGTGGCCTGGGTGTCGACTACGAAGGCACCCGTTCGCGCAGCTTCTGCTCGATGAATTACAGCGTGGAGGAGTACGCCAACAACGTCGTGCATGCGCTCGCCGAAACCTGCGCCGAGCACGGTCTGCCGCAACCGGACATCGTCACCGAATCCGGCCGCGCCATGACCGCGCATCACGCCATGCTGATCACCAACATCATCGACATCGAACCGCCACCGGAAGCAAGGCGAGGTCGAACGCGCCAGCCGCGCACGACCCGGCGATCCTCCAGGATCTCTGGCACGAGCTGAAGAATCTCGCCAGCCGCTCCGCGCTGGAGAGCCTATCACGACGCCGCGCATTGGCTGGCCGAGGCGCAGACCATGTATCTGCATGGCGTGCTCGGCCTGGAGCAGCGCGCGCACGCCGAGCAGATGTATTTCGCCACCTGCCAGCCGTGCACGGCCTGCTGCAAGCCGGCACGCGCGCGCACCGCGAGGTGCTCGACGAACTGCAACGAGAAACTCGCCGACAAATATTTCCTGAATTTCTCGCTGTTCCAGTCCATGCCCGACGTCTGGGCCATCGACCAGATCTTCCCGATCGTGCCGCTGCATCGTCTCGACGAGGCGCCGACCCGGCGCGCCGTGATTGCAGGATATGACCTGCGACTCGGATGGCCGCATCGATCACTACGTCGACAACGAGGGCGTCGGAAAGCACGCTGCCGCTGCATGCACTGCCGACGGCGAACCCTACTGCTCGGCATATTCCTGATCGGCGCCTACCAGGAAATTCTCGGCGACATGCACAACCTGTTCGGCGACACCGATGCGGTCAACGTTACCTTGAACGCCAAAGGCGGTTACGATTTCTCGCAACCGGAGCGCGGCGACACCATCGACGAATTATTGCGCTATGTGCATTTCGACACCGACGCGCTGCGTGCCGCCTATCACGAGAAGATCGCCGCCGCGAACCTGTCGGGTCAAGAGCGCGTCTTCTTCACCCAGGCACTCGAAGACGGTTTGACGGGTTATACGTATCTGGAAGATTGACGGTGGTTGCGTAACCACCAAGGCACAAAGGAAGTGCGAACCGCAAAGGCGCAAAGGCGCAAAAAGATTTTTATTCAAACTGATTTTTCTAGCGCCTTTGCGGTTCGAAAATTGTTTTCTTGGTGTCATGGCGGTTCACAAATGAATATGCCAAAAACAAAAGTCGGTGTGATCGGTCTCGGTGCCATGGGTGCGCCGATGGCGCGCAACCTTGCGCGCGCCGGGCTGCTCGCTGCGGTGTGGAACCGCACCACCAGCAAGGCCGAAGCGCTTGCTGCTGAACTCGGTGTTGTGCGGGCAAGAGATCTTGAAGAACTCGCCAGCCGTTGCGATGTCATTCTTACCTGCGTCTCTGCGGACAGTGATCTGCTCAGCGTGATCGATGCGCTGATGCCGGGTTTGCGTGCCGGCAAGCTGGTCATCGACACATCAACCGTGCAGCCGGCAACCGCCGAGGCAATCGCGCGACGCTTGGCCAAGGTGGGTTGTGACTTCCTGGACGCGCCGGTGTCCGGCGGCGTCGAGGGTGCGCGCGACGCGACGCTGGCGATCATGGTCGGCGGTAGTGTGGCAGACGTGGAGCGCGCGCGTCCTGTGTTGAACGCCATCGGTCAGCGCATCGCGCATATGGGTCCGGTCGGCAATGGCCAGTCCACCAAGGCCGTTAACCAAATCATGTGCGCGGGTATCAACCACGCCGTCACCGAAGCGCTCGCATTCGCCGAGGCACAAGGCCTGCCGCTCGATAAAGTGATCGACGTCGTCAGCAGTGGCGCAGCCGGTAACTGGTTTCTCGAAAAGCGCGGGCCGACGATGGTGCGCTGCGAATTCGCGCCGGGCTTCAAGGTCGCGCTACATCACAAGGATCTCGCCATCTGCAAAGCGATTGCCGAACAACGTGGCGTTACGCTGCCGGTGGTCGAGATGACATTGAGTCAATATCGCCGGCTGATGGATGCGGGTTACGGCGATGAAGATATCTCGGCCTTGTACCGCGAGAAGCGTAAATTGTTCGATCAAGAGTGCCCGTCCGATACTTGATTCGAGCGGTAAAGCTTCGCGCGCGTGCCTACAGACAGGTATATCACCTACATAAAACGGAATAGCCAACATGAGCTACAAGAACGTCGAAATCCGCAAGAAAGCCAACGTCTATCACGATGGCAAAGTCACCAGTCGCACCATCATCACCGACAACGGCGAGATGAAAAGTCTCGGCGTGATGTTGCCCGGCTTATATCGCTTTAGCACCGAGGCGCCGGAAATCATGGAGCTGACCCAGGGCAAGTGCCGTGTGAAACTGGCCGGCGAGGATCACTGGACTGATTATGCTGGCGGTGAAAGTTTCAAGGTGCCCGGCAATTCACATTTCGAAATCGAAGTCGCTGATCTGCTCGACTACATCTGTCACTTCGGTTAAGCGCCATGTCTAAACGCCGCATAGATGAGACTTCGAGTCGCGAACATATCGCTCTGCGCTGGCGGCGCACCAAGATCATCGCCACGTTAGGGCCGGCCTCGGCCGCACCCGACGTGCTCAAGCGCTTGGTGGCGGCCGGTGTCGATGTGATTCGGCTGAATATGTCGCACGGCGATCATGCGAGTCATCGCGAGAACGTGCAGCGCATTCGCGCCGCGGCAGATAGCGCCGGCAAGCACATCGCTATTCTGATGGACCTGTGTGGCCCGAAGATTCGCGTCGGCCGTTTCGCCGATGGCGGTATTGATCTTATCGATGGCGCGACGGTGATAGTGACTACCGCCGCCGTCACCGGGCGCGACGGTCTCATTCCCTCGCAATATAAAACCCTCGCCAAGGATGTCGCCAAAGGCGAACGCATACTGCTTGATGACGGTAAGCTGGAATTGTCCGTCGTGTCGAAGTCGGGCGATGACGTGCGCTGCCGCGTCGTCCACGGCGGACGACTCAGCGATAACAAGGGCATGAACCTGCCCGACTCGAAGCTGTCGACGCCAGCACTGACCGATAAGGACAAGACCGACGCGAAGCTGGCCATCGAACTCAATGTAGATTTCCTGGCGCTGAGTTTTGTGCGCGCCGCCGCGGACGTCACGCAGTTAAATCGGTTTCTGGCGCGACACAAGGCCGATATTCCCATCATCAGCAAGATCGAACGCCCCGAAGCGGTCGCGGCCATCAATGAAATTTTGGAGGTGTCCTACGGCATCATGGTGGCGCGCGGCGATCTCGGTATCGAACTCCCCGCCGAGCGCGTGCCGCTGATTCAACGCGACTTGATCGAACGTGCGCGATCCCATGCCGTGCCGGTGATCGTCGCCACGCAAATGCTGGAATCCATGATCACCGCCGCGCGGCCGACGCGTGCGGAAGTCGGCGACGTTGCCGGTGCCGCGCTCTCCAGCGCCGATGCCGTGATGCTGTCGGCGGAAACCGCCAGCGGAAAGTTTCCGGTCGAGGCGGTGCAGACCATGGACCGCATCCTGCGCGAGATCGAACGCCATCAGTGGCACAGCGGCCGCTTTGTCGGTGATGCCTTAGTGGCCGGCAAGGAAAAAATCTACAGCGACCGTGAGGCGGTCGCGCACGCCGCCGTGGAACTCGCGCGTGACTTGAAGCTCGCTGCGCTGGTCATCCCCACCATGAGCGGCACCACCGCGCGCATTATGGCCGCGCACCGCGCCACCGCGCCGCTGATCGGCGTGTGTGCGCATGAAACCATCAGTCGGCGCTTGGCGCTGCATTGGGGCGTAATACCCGTGCGGGTGACGGAGTCAGATACGCGTGACTGGCGGCATCTCTGCGAATTAGTTGCACCGTGTATCGGTCTGAGCGGGAAAGGTCTGCAAGTATTGGTGCTGGCCGGATTCAGCGATAAGCCGGGACATAACGAGCCGGTGATGAAGATGTTGCGGCTGTAGTGTTGTCATGGAGTCTGGGTTTACTCTTCCAGAAACATGGCGCATGAGCACTACTGTGCCGCTTCCACCCGCAACACCGTATTATCAATTCCTACCACTTTCACCTTACTCCCCGCCGGACAATCCACGCCTTCTATTTTCCAGGTCGAGTCGTCGACACGAATCTTGCCGATGCCGTTAGTGATGGGTGCCTCGAGGGTAAAAGTGCGACCGATATATTGCGCGCCACGGCGATTGAGCGTGGGTTCGTCGGTGGTGATGGGATGTGTGCCGCGATAGCCACGCCAGGCGATGATGGAGCCGACAGCGGCGATCGAAAACAGCATGAACTGATATTCCCAGGTCATGCCTGGCACGAAGTACAGCGTTGCGCCGACCACGCCGGCGGCGATGCCGATCCACAGCATGAAGGCGCCGGGCGCGAACACTTCAAGAATAATCAGTAGCGCGGCGATGATGAACCAATGCCAATAGGTCAGTTGTTCCAACATCACTTGGCGGCTCCTTTGCTCTTGATCGCATCCTTGAACATTTCAGTGATGCCGCCGACGGCGCCGATCAGGTTGGACGCTTCCAAGGGCATCATGATCAGTTTCTGATTCGGTGCGATGGCGATGGCTTGTAGTGCATCAGTGTATTTCAGTGCGATGAAGTAATTGAGCGCGTTGACGTCGCCCTTGGCGATAGATTCGGACACCATCTGCGTGGCGCGCGCCTCGGCCTCGGCTTCACGTTCGCGCGCCTCGGCATCGCGGAAAGCGGCCTCGCGGCGGCCTTCGGCTTCGAGAATCGCGGCCTGTTTTTCACCTTCGGCTTTGAGGATGGCGGATTGGCGGAAGCCTTCGGCCTCGAGAATGTTGGCGCGCTTTTCACGTTCGGCCTTCATCTGTCGCGCCATGGAATCCACCAGGTCGCGCGGCGGGGTGATGTCTTTGATTTCGATGCGCGTGACCTTCACGCCCCAGGGCGTGGTCGCATCGTCGACGACGTGCAACAACTGGGCGTTGATCTTGTCGCGCTGCGAGAGCAGTTCGTCGAGGTCCATCGAGCCCATCACGGTACGGATGTTGGTCATGGTGAGATTGAGAATGGCGATTTCCAGTTGGCTGACTTCATAGGCCGCTTTGGCCGCGTCGAGCACTTGAAAAAACATTACGCCGTCGACTTTGACCATGGCGTTGTCTTTGGTAATGACTTCCTGCGAAGGCACGTCGACCACTTGCTCCATCATGTTCAGCTTCTTACCGACGCGGTCGATGACGGGCGTGATCAGATTGAGGCCGGGGCGCAGGGTTTTGGTGTAACGGCCAAAACGCTCGACGGTGAATTCCATGCCTTGGGGCACCGACTTGACGCCCATGAACACCACCACAATGGCCAGGATAAAGATCAGAAATACGAATTCTTGAAAGCCCATGTAGTTCTCCCTCAGTAGACGCATGCGCACGGGGGTGCGTCGACGCATTGAGTAAGGAGTATAGGGCCGGCACGGTCAGGGGCAAAGCCGAGGTGGAGTTATGAGTTGCAGATGATGTTACATAAGCCGTCATCGCGAGCGCAGCGCGTGCGATGAATTGAAGTGGCCCGGATGCATCCGGGGCGAGGCAGGCTGACTCCCGGATTACATCCGGGCTAGTTCTCAATGACGGGTTCTTTAGCCGTTACGGCGGGCTTCGAGCGCATCCCAGCGCCCATAGGTGCGGCTGAGTTCTGCCTCGAGCTTTGCCAATTCGTCCTTGATGGTGGCGACGAAATCGTTGGCCTCACGATAAATCGCCGGGTCGGCGAGTTGCAACTGCAGCGCGGCCAATTTGGCTTCGAGGGCCTCGATCTGGGCCGGGAGTTGGTCCAGCTCGCGTTGCTCTTTGTTGTTCAGCTTAGTGCGCGCCGGCGCCATGGGGGCGACAGCCGCTGCAGGCGTCGTGGCAGGTGTGGGTTGGGGCGACGCGGTGCGGGCGCTGGCCGGTGGACGCCGTTGCCGCAGCCAGTCTTCGTAACCGCCGACATATTCGCTGATGCGGCCATCGCCTTCAAACACCATGGTGCTGGTGACGACGTGATCGAGAAAGGCGCGGTCATGGCTGACGAGCAACAACGTGCCCTGATATTCGAGCAGCCGTTCTTCCAGCAACTCCAGCGTTTCTATGTCGAGATCGTTGGTCGGCTCGTCCAGCACCAGGACATTGAAGGCTTGGGTGAACAGTTGCGCGAGCAGCAGCCGGTTGCGTTCGCCGCCGGAGAGCGTGCCGGCGGGTTGGCGGATGCGCTCGGGCGTGAACAGGAAATCCTGCAGATAGGAAATGACGTGGCGGTTCTGGCCATTGATGCTGATCGTGTCGCGGCCTTGGGCGAGATTTTCCAACACGCTTTTGTCCGGGTCGATGTGGCTGCGCTGCTGATCGAAGTAGGCGATCTGCGAGTTTGCGTGCCGAGGTTCACGCGGCCGCTCTGCGGCGTGAGTTCGCCCAGCAACAAGCGCAGCAAGGTGGTCTTGCCGACGCCGTTCGGGCCGATGATGCCGATCTTGTCGCCGCGCATGCAGCGTCGTGGAAAAATCGCGCACGATGGGTGTTGCCGTCCCAGGCGAAGCTGACGTTCTCGATTTCGGCGACCAGTTTCCCCGAGCGTGCGCCGTCCTGAATCTGCATAGACGGCGTACCCGGCGCTGATTTCGCGGCGCGCGCCGCGCTCTTCGCGCAGGGCCTTCAGCGCGCGCACGCGGCCTTCGTTGCGGGTGCGACGCGCCTTGATGCCTTGGCGGATCCAGATCTCTTCCTGCGCCAGACGCTTGTCGAACAGTGCGTTCTGCTGGGTTTCCGCTTCCAATGCCGCCTGTTTGCGTTCGAGGTAGGTCGCGTAGTCGCCGTCCCAACTGGTCAGTCGGCCGCGGTCGAGTTCGATGATGCGCGTGGCCAGGCGCTGCAGAAAGGCGCGGTCGTGGGTGATGAACAGCAGCGTGCCGTTGTAAGTCGAGCAGGAATTCTTCCAGCCAGGCGATGGCGGCGAGATCCAGATGGTTGGTGGGCTCGTCGAGCAGCAGCAGTTCGGGGTCGGTGACCAGCGCGCGTGCCAGCAGGGCGCGGCGCTTGAGGCCGCCGGAGAGACTGGTGAATTCCAGATCGGGATCAAGTTGCAGGCGCGACAGGGTGGTTTCCACGCGCTGTTCCCAGAGCCAGCCGTCGCGACTCTCGAGTTCGTGCTGTGCATCTTCAAGTTCGTTCAGGGCAGCGGTTGTCGGGTCATGGGCGACCGCGACGCTGGCGGCGTGGTAGCGCGACAGTATCGGTGCCGCTTCGCCGAGCCCCCCGGCCACCACGTCGAACAGATTGCCGTGCAGATCAGCGGGCACGTCTTGGGTCAGCCGTGCGCAGCGCAGGCCTTGGCGTCGGTCGATGTTACCGGCGTCGGGGAGGATCTCCTCGGCGATGAGTTTCAGCAGGGTCGACTTGCCGGTGCCGTTGCGGCCGATCAGGCAGACGCGCTCACCCGGTTCCAAACTCAGGTCGACGCCGTCCAGCAGCGGGTGTCCACCGAAGTCGAGCAGGATGTTACGGAACGTGATTAGTGGCATGGGGCGGTGGACTCGAGTGTCGTGTGCATGTGCCAACAGTGGGTATATAAGCGGTCACTGGTTATCCACAAATCATGTGGATAACTGTGTGGAGCGTTTGGGGTCAACCGGGTTCTGACCGCGTCGTTGCTGGTTCAATCTTAAAATGACCAATTTGTGACCGCGAGCGTGTTAAATATGTATTTCAATAGGTTACAAGTTAGCTGCTGGCCATGGTGGGTTTTTATCAGCGGGTCCTGCGCGGGTCATTATTTTGACAAACTGCTGTGAATAAAAACCCCCGACGTTTCACCGAGAGGCCCTCAAACTGCCCTCTATTGAGATCACGGACTTAGCGTATTCCGGTCGGATTGGGGTGAGTGTTCGCCTGCCGACCTGGCGGAGATAGCGTCGGCCAGGGTTACAAGTATCACGTGTAGCCCGCTCGGACTCGAACCGAGGACCAAGGGATTGTGAGCCACACAGCATATTTTAGAGTTTACTCTTAAGTCACAGAATTATAACGTGTTAATCTAGTGGCCTTTCAAATGTTCCCGAAAACCGAAACTTGACCGAACCCTTTGCATCCACCTGCTTGGCATCTGAGGGGATTATTACACGGAAACCGATTCTGCACAGCGAGTTGTGTTTACCAAACGAATGAAACCGATCTGTCACTGCAGTTGGCCAGAGGGAAGACGTCGGGTGCGTCGGAGGCTGGGGAATCCCTGTGCGGGGAACGCCCGAGAGGTGGCCAGTCTGGGCCAAAGTGGGGGCGTCCGAGTTGACGCTATCGTGAGACCTCCGATTTAGACCAACGAGGCCACTGCCGAACAGCCACGCGGCAGCGGGTACTGGTACCGTCGATATTGGCGCTACATAACCAACATCACCCGAGTGAACGGCCTACGCATAAAAGCTACCGGTCTTATCGTAGTGGTATTGGTCGTAGTGGTACTGGGGGCCGTAGACGGTGCTGAAGTGCCACACATCACCGATGTTTGGCGCGAACTCGGCGGCCAACCAATAGTGGCCGGACTTAACAATGGAAAACGGCCCCGAGTTGGTCGGGCCATAACCAGCCTGGGCAACGCAACTAGATATCGTCGAGGTGGTTGGATCGCAGTACCCGTTACTCAGTACCAGGAATCTTCAACGCTCTTCAACGCTTCGAGGGCTTCCGGCGACGCCAAATAAACCACATTGTATACATGAGCGTCTTCGTTCAGCCACGTTAGGCTGGAAAAATACCGATGCGCTGATTTGCAACGGCTACTGTCCATCGGTACTACCACGCCGCTTTTCAGCTCTAACCTGAGTTGTACACTCCATGGGTTACGGTTACTCATAACAACCTCCTAGCGTAGAGGAAGTATAAAAGCCCTTTTCTCTGGATACCACCGTCCATTTTTCAGGTTCGACGCCCGCCCGCGATCACACTCATCGCGGACGGTGCCGAAGTTCAGCAGAAATCTTTGGCGAGGCCAAAATCAGTAAGCCCGAGGGTGTTAATCTGCGCTTAAGACTGACCCAGCTAAGCCAGTTATTTACATCGAATACTAGCCCGCGTATAGAACCCTATATTGCTGAAACTTTTACGGGAGATGAGTGCGTTATCATGCGAAATCAGGCGTTGGTGCCTACGAGATGGGTCAAAGTTCAATGTAAAGCGCAGGAGCTCCTCCAGATGCGCCGCTCATTCAGGACCGGCAGGATGGCGGCTATTCTCATGGCAAGACGAACGCAGCGAAACAGATCAGGGCCAGAGGTTTCATGGCAAGCGAATGGATCGCAGCGTAGCAGGGCTATCGTATTGAGCGCGCGGAGAAGCCGACGCATGGCGTCGCGGCGTTGCTCAGACAGAACGGCCGGGTTTGTTTCCGGAACGTGCCATGCGGATCAGCCTCACGGCCAGCAACAGCGGCACGGAAGCATGCATGACGAGGTCGAAGATGTCGATGGGCTGCGACAGCGTGCCGTTCACCAGCATCTTGAGTTTCTGCCACAGGTGAGGCTCCGGCGTCAGCGGCGCCAGGCCCAGGGCGAGCGCGGCGAGCACCAGCGCGATCAGCGGGATCTTGTCGAGCCAAAGCAGTAGCCCTACTTCGCTTCGCTCCGTTCGTCTTGCCATTGGAGTAGTTAATGCGTGCCCTGCGTACCGCGTTGATGAGTTCGATCTTGTAACCGTCGGGATCCTCGACGAAGGCGATGACCGTGCTGCCGTGCTTCATCGGCCCGTCCTCGCGGGTCATCTTGCCACCACGCTTCCTGATGTCCTCGCGTAGAGGAAGTATAAAAGCCCTTTTCTCTGGATACCACCGTCCATTTTTCAGGTTCGACGCCCGCCCGCGATCACACTCATCGCGGACGGTGCCGAAGTTCAGTAGAAATCTTTGGCGAGGCCAAAATCAGTAAGCCCGAGGGTGTTAATCGGCGCTTAAGACTGACCCAGCTAAGCCAGTTATTTGCATCGAACACTAGCCCGCGTATAGAACCCTATATTGCTGAAACATTTGCGGGGGATGAGGACGGTATCATGCGATATCAGGCGTTGCTGCCTACGAGATAGTCAACATTAGGTGCAAATCAACAGCCTGATGTTGTGAACCCGCGATGGCCACAGATGGGTCCCACGGGTGGACTTTGTGGAGCAGAGGAGGGGGATTTCTATAAAGGGACTCAGCTATCCCCAGGCGCCATGGCCAGTTCAGATCGATGTCAAGGGGCATCCGTAATTGTGGTAGTTCTCGCAAGGATCCATGTCAACTCGCCGAGCGTACGGAACGTTCGTATTTCGCCGGTTTCAACCGTCTCTACGAGTCCAACAATAATGTCCGGCTGACACTCGTCTCTGCGGTATATGCGCACGATGTGGTTTTCCATATGAATACTCCATTTCAGTTATGCGTCCTTTTCCGCCTTGCACAGACTCTATGAAGTCTCTTGGTCAGGCATAAGAATCCCTTGGCTCATGCGCCATAACGCTATGAATTTTATTAGAAGTGGTGGGCCCGCTCGGACTCGAACCGAGGACCAAGGGATTATGAGTCCCCTGCTCTAACCAACTGAGCTACAGGCCCGGAAGGGCGGGAGTATAAAGAGGTCAGGCAGCGGCGTCACCCGTCAGCCAAACAGGCTGACGGGAACGATGACCTTAGGATCAGGTGTTTTCGATTTCCAGGAAGCTGCGCAGTGTTTCCGAGCGCGACGGATGACGCAGCTTGCGCAGCGCCTTGGCTTCGATCTGGCGGATGCGTTCGCGGGTCACATCGAACTGTTTGCCGACTTCTTCCAAGGTGTGGTCGGTGTTCATATCGATGCCGAAGCGCATGCGCAGCACTTTCGCTTCGCGCGGCGTGAGGCCGGCCAGCACCATCTTGCGTGGCTTCGCGCAGGCCCTCGACGGCGGCGGCATCGACCGGCGACATGATGCTGGTGTCTTCGATGAAGTCGCCCAGATGCGAATCTTCGTCGTCGCCGATGGGCGTTTCCATGGAGATCGGTTCTTTGGCGATCTTCAACACCTTGCGGACCTTGTCTTCGGGCATGACCATGCGTTCGGCCAGTTCTTCCGGCGTCGGTTCGCGGCCCATCTCCTGCAGCATCTGCCGCGAAATGCGGTTGAGCTTGTTGATGGTCTCGATCATGTGCACCGGGATACGGATGGTGCGCGCCTGGTCGGCGATCGAGCGCGTGATCGCCTGACGGATCCACCACGTCGCGTAGGTCGAGAACTTGTAGCCGCGGCGGTATTCGAATTTGTCGACGGCCTTCATCAGGCCGATGTTGCCTTCCTGAATGAGATCCAGGAATTGCAGGCCGCGGTTGGTGTATTTCTTGGCAATGGAGATCACCAGTCGCAGGTTGGCCTCGACCATTTCCTTCTTGGCGCGGCGGGCCTTGGCCTCACCGATCGACATGCGGCGGTTGATGTCCTTGATGTCGCTGATGGTCTGGCCGGTTTCCTGCTCAATGGTCACCAGACGGTTCTGCGCGCGACGAATCTCATCACGGAACACTTCGATCTCGGACGAGTACTTGTGGCCGCCTTTGATCTGCTTGTCCAACCATTGCACATTGGTTTCGTTGTCCGGGAAGGAGGTGATGAAATCCTTGCGTGGCATTTGCGCGCGGTTGACGCAGAAGTCCATGATGACGCGTTCATGGCTGCGGATACGTTCGACCATATTGCGCAGGCGATTGGTCAGCTCGTCGACGACGCGCGGGATCAGCTTGAACTGCATGAAGCTGCTCGCTCAGCGCCGCGCGGTGTTTGTCTCGCCTGCTTGGCCGATTTGGTGGCCATGCATTTTTCATAGAGTTCAGCCAGTTCGGTGAAAGCGGCGCGAGCCTCTTCCGGATCGGGGCCGGTGTCGAGCACGCTCGGTCTCGGTGTCGCTGTCGGCATCGTCGTCGTCGTCGGTGGCAGTCGCGCTCACGGTGGTCGTGCTGTCATCGTCGTCGTCAAGGGTGATCTCGATCGGCGGCGGGATGACGTCATCGCTGGCAGTTCGGATCGATAAAGCCGTTGATGAGGTCGGATAGACGGACATCGCCGCCTCGACTTTCTTGTATTCGTTGAGCAGCATCGCGATGGATTCGGGATAAGCTCGACAGCGCGGACAGCACCTGGCGTAAGCCGTCTTCGATGCGCTTGGCGATCTCGATTTCGCCCTCACGGGTCAGCAACTCAACCGTGCCCATCTCGCGCATGTACATGCGCACCGGGTCAGTGGTGCGACCGAATTCGCTGTCGACGGTGGCCAATGCGGCCGCGGCTTCTTCGGCGGCGTCTTCGTCGGTGACTGCGGCGGCATTCAGCAGCAGAGTGTCGGCGTCCGGGGTCATCCTCGTGTACGGAGATACCCATATCGTTGATCATGTTGATGATGTCTTCGATCTGCTCCGGATCGACGATTTCGTCGGGCAGGTGATCGTTGACCTCGGCATAGGTCAGAAAGCCCTGCTCTTTGCCTTTGGCAATCAACAACTTCAATTGAGACTGCTGCTCTTGGTTCATGTGTTTTCGCTATGTTTTCTTTAGTATGTAGATCCGCAGCAGGTGAGCCGCGGGGTCGACGCAAAATCAAACCTCCAGTGTAGCGGAGGAGTCCCTGCATTACCAGCCGCTAATGTACCCATTAATGCCGCCTTGGGTGCGGGGTAACTACGGCGTGCGTTGAGCGGGCCGCAGCAATTGCAATAATTCTTCCCGCTCGGAGCCGGTCAATTCGCTGGGCTGTTTGCGCGACAGCTCAGCGAGGCGTTGTTCGCGGCGTTGATCCAGCGGCTTGGCGAGGAGATGCTCGATACCGTCGAGGAACTCCCGCTCAAGGTCGCCGACTAACTTGGGTACCGGCTCGGTGGCCAGCTTGGCCAAGTGGCGCCCCGTCTCTGTGCCGCGCCAATGTTCGATCAGCGCCCCGGTATGGATGTGGGTGCGGTCCTTGAGAAAGTCAATCACCTCGACCAATAACGACGTGCCTGGCAGTTCGACGCTGGCGAGACGATTCGGTTCTTCGACCAGGCGCGCGAGTGCCGGTTCCTGCAATAGCAGCGTCACGAGTCGGCGGACCGGGCTGATGCCGCTACGTTGAGCTGTCATCGTGGGTGTGGCGAGCGTTGGTTGCACGGGTTGGCCGTGCAGCTCGGCTAGGGCATTACGTGGCAGTCGCGCCAATTCTTCGAGGCGATCGACCAACATACGCTGGAATACCCCGGTCGGCAGCTGCTCCAGCATGGGTTTTGCCAATTCTACCAGCCGTGCGCGCCCGTCCATGCTGGAGGTATCGACCTGCGCACTAAGGGCTTCAAACAGATACTCGGAAAGTGGGATGGACTCGCCAATTCGTCGTTGAAAGGCCTCCGTGCCCTCTTTGCGCACCAGGGTGTCCGGGTCTTCCCCGTCAGGTAGAAACAGAAACCGTGCCTGGCGGCCATCTTTGAGAATCGGCAGCGCATTTTCCAGTGCGCGCCAAGCCGCCGCGCGACCGGCGCGGTCGCCGTCGAAACAAAACACCACTTCGGGCACCGCGCGATAGAGGAGTTCGAGGTGTTCGCGCGTGGTGGCGGTGCCGAGCGTTGCGACAACATTGCCGATACCAAACTGGGCCAGTGCGACCACATCCATGTAGCCCTCCACCACCAGCAGCCGTTCTAGCTTGCGCTCGCGTTTGCGCGCCTCGAACAGGCCATAGAGTTCGCGGCCTTTGTGGAAAACGGGAGTTTCAGGTGAGTTCAGATATTTGGGTGTGTCGTCGCCGAGCACACGACCGCCGAAGCCGATCACACGGCCGCGGCGATCGTGAATGGGAAACATCACGCGATCGCGGAAGCGGTCGTAGAGTCCGCCGCCATCCTTTTTGATCAGCAGGCCGGCGCGTTCCATCTGCGCCTGCGTTTGCGGATCTTTGCCGAGCGCTTGCAATAGATTATCCCAGCCGGGCGGCGCATAGCCGAGGCCGTAGCTTTGGGCGATCTCGCCACTCAGGCCGCGTTGTTTCAGGTAATCGACCGCACGTTTGGCATCAGGATGTTGGCGCAGTTGCTGGCGAAAATGCCGCGCGGCTTCGGCGAGCAAGTCATACAGCGGCGCTGTATTGTCGGTGCGTTCACGCTCTATATCAGGCCCGGCTTCGCGTGGGACTTCAAGGCCGACAGAGCGTGCCAGTTCATCGACGGCATCGACGAACTCCATGTGCTCGTAGTCCATCAAGAAGCTGAGCACCGTGCCATGCGCGCCGCAGCCGAAGCAGTGATAGAACTGCTTGGTCGGGCTGACCGTGAAAGAAGGCGTTTTTTCGTTGTGGAACGGGCAACAAGCCTGGTATTCGCGGCCGGCTTTTTTCAACGGCACACGACTGTCGATGACCTCGACAATGTCGACGCGCTGCATCAGGTCATCAATGAATTGCTGGGGGATTCGGCCGGCCATGGCGGCATAGTAAGCGAAGGTCGTGCGTGCAACTACCGCCGCTGTGCGCAGCTTAAGTTGGTCAACCGCCCAGCTTGGCCTTGATCTGTCGCGCTAACGGCGCTCATGTCGGCACGCCCTTGGAGTTGCGGCTTGAGCAGGGCCATGACTTTGCCCATGTCCTTGATGCCGCTAGCACCGGTCTCGGCAATCGCCTGACCGATCAGCGTGTCGATCTCGGCCGGACTGAGCGGCTGAGGCAGATAGGCCTGGACGACCTCCATCTCGAACTGCTCCTGCTCCACCAGATCGGTGCGCCCGGCTTGTTCGTACTGACTGATGGATTCGCGCCGTTGTTTGAGCATCTTGTCGAGCACGACGGTCACTTGCGTGTCGTCGAGCACGATGCGCTCATCCACTTCGCGCTGCTTGATGGCGGCGAGGATCAGGCGGATGACGCCCAGCCGGCGCTTGTCGCCGCCGCGCATGGCAGTTTTCATATCCTCTTGGATACGTGCCGTGAGCGACATGACACAGACCTGGATGATCAGTACTTGCGGGTACGGCGGGTGACGTCGCGCGAAACCTTCTTCAGGTGGCGCTTTACCGCAGCGGCAGCTTTACGCTTACGCTCCTGGGTGGGCTTTTCATAGAATTCACGGCGGCGCACCTCGGAGAGGATGCCGGCTTTTTCGCAGGAACGTTTGAAGCGACGCAGGGCGACTTCGAACGGCTCGTTCTCTCGTACACGAACGCTGGGCATGTAATCACTGACCTCGATTTGAACTTGTCGTCCCAGGCTTGCAACCGCACACGATCACGGCACGATTACGCCTAGGGGCCTAAAGGGGGACGAATTCTAATCCCTCACGCCGTCGAAAGCAAAATACACTTGGCGACCCGTCAAACAAGCCGGACAATGGCCGTATGTTAGTCCTCGGCATCGAAACCTCCTGCGACGAAACCGGCGTGGCCCTGTATCACAGCGAGCAGGGTCTGGTCGGGCACGCGCTGTACAGCCAGGTCGAGGTTCATGCGCCCTACGGCGGCGTCGTGCCCGAGCTGGCGTCCCGTGACCATGTGCGTAAGTTGTTGCCTTTGTTGAAAGAAACTCTCGCGCAGGCGGGCATGAGTCGAGCCGACATCAGCGGCGTGGCGTTCACCGCCGGGCCTGGGCTGATCGGCGCGCTGCTGGTCGGCGCCGCCTTTGGTCGCAGCCTGGCGTGGTCGTTGGGTGTGCCCGCGGTGGCCGTTCACCATATGGAAGGCCATCTGCTGGCGCCGATGCTGGAGACCGAGGTGCCGGCGTTTCCGTTCGTGGCGCTGCTGGTGTCCGGTGGGCATACGCTGTTGGTGCAGGTAGACGGCGTCGGTGCCTATCAGATTCTCGGTGAATCCGTGGACGATGCTGCCGGCGAGGCCTTCGACAAGACCGCCAAGCTGCTTGGACTGCCCTATCCCGGTGGTCCGGAACTGGCCAAGCTGGCACTGCAGGGCAATTCTGCTCGCTTTCGTTTTCCACGGCCGATGACCGACCGGCCGGGTCTGGATTTCAGTTTCAGTGGATTGAAAACGTTTGCGCTCACAACGCTGCGCAATTCCCCGCAGGATGACCAGACCCGCGCCGACATCGCGCGCGCCTTCGAAGATGCGGTGGTCGATACACTCGCCATCAAGTGCAAGCGCGCACTGGATCAAACCGGACTCACACGTCTGGTGGTGGCCGGCGGCGTCGGCGCCAATCGCACGCTCCGTGAGCGTTTGCAGGCGTTGCTGGCGCAGCGCGGCGGCCAAGTCTTTTACCCGCGCCCGGCGTTCTGCACCGACAACGGAGCGATGATTGCCTATGCGGGATTTTGTCGTTTACAGGCGGGACAACACGAAGGGTTGCCCATCGAGGCGCGGGCGCGCTGGATGCTGACGGAGTTATCGCCAGTCGCCACCTAATAATGATATGGGACTGTTATGCGGGCGAGCGGATCTTCATTTTTTGGAACCGAGTGTGATCCGCCCTTCCGTGCCATCGAGCAAATTGCGGATATTGGAACGGTGCCGCCAGTACAGCAGCACGCCCATTATCACGGCGGCGACGATCACCGCCGGTTCGGGTTTCAGCCACCACATATAGAAAGGCGCTGCTGCCGCCGCGATCAAGGCGGCCAGCGAGGAATAGCGGAACAGCGCCGCCATCGCCAGCCACGTTCCGATCACTAACAGCCCCACGCCCCATTGCAGGCCGAGCAACGCGCCCAGCGCCGTGGCCACGCCTTTGCCGCCCTTAAAGCCGAAGAAAATCGGATACAGATGACCGAGAAACGCTGCGCCGGCCGCGAGCGCCTGCACATCGGCGCCCATGCCGATGGCGCGCGCGACAAGCACGGCGATCAGGCCCTTGAGCATGTCACCGATCAGGGTGATGGCGCCGGCCTTTTTGCCGCCGATGCGCAGCATGTTGGTAGCGCCGGGATTGCCCGAGCCCTGCGTGCGCGGATCGGCCGTGCCGAGCAGACGACCGACGATCACCGCCGATGAGATTGAGCCGAGCAGATAGGCGGCAAGGACGACGAGGAGTGAGTTCAGCATGGCGCGTATTGGAATCGTTGCGGTGTTCGCGGTCAAGCCGCAATCGCATCAAGCCACATCAAGGCGCGTCAACTGGCCAAATCAGGGCGCAGTCACTATAGTGGCGCGCAAGCAGGTGAAAGGCATTGAGCATGGACATCATCTTTCTGCGCGATTTGCGCATCAGCACCCTGATCGGCATCTTCGATTGGGAACGTCGCGTCAAGCAGACCATCAGTCTGGATCTGGAAATGGCCACCGATATTCGTAAGGCCGCGGCCAGTGATGCCATCGACGACACCCTTAACTACAAAGCCGTCGCCAAGCGTCTGATCGCCTTCGTCGAGGCCAGCGAGTTTCAACTGGTCGAAACCCTGGCCGAGCGTGCCGCCGAGATTATACTCAATGAGTTCAATGTGCCCTGGGTGCGGCTGACCTTGAACAAGACCGGCGCGGTGCGCGGTGCGCGCGATGTCGGCGTCATTATCGAGCGCGGTGTGCGCGGATAGTTTGGTAATGGCGCGCGTCTACGTCAGCATCGGCAGTAACATCGAGCGCGAACAACATGTGCGCGCGGCATTGACCGCGCTCGCCGAGCACTATGGTGCAGTGCAATGCTCGACGGTCTACGAAACGGCTTCTGTTGGATTCGACGGCGATAACTTCTATAACCTGGTGGTTGGATTCGACACCGCAGAGAAACCTCACGAAGTCGTACAGCAACTGCGTGAGATCGAAGACCACAACGGTCGCGTGCGTGAAGGCGAGCGCTTTTCGGCACGTACCTTGGATCTTGATTTATTGCTCTATGACGACCTGATTCTGGAAGAAGGCCGTTTGCAACTGCCGCGCGATGAAATCAGCAAACACGCCTTTGTGCTCAAGCCGCTCGCGGAAATCGCCGGAGAATGCCGGCATCCGTTGATGGGTAAGACGATGGCGCAATTGTGGGCCGAGTTCCCCAAGAACGACGCCGCTATCTGGCCGGTGGAATTGTCGCGCTGACATTACCCGCCTCCGTCGATACGTCTCCACATGACACACACCGCAGCTTCGCCTTGGGATATTCCCGCCGACTGGCCTGCGCCGGATGCGATTGCACGCGCACTCAGTGAGCAGTTGCTTGAGCGTATCAAAGCCGAAATCACAGCGGCCGATGGCTGGATCGATTTTGCGCGCTATATGGAACTTGCGTTATATGCGCCGGGGCTAGGTTATTACAGCGCCGGTGCGCGCAAATTCGGCGCGGGTGGAGATTTCATTACTGCGCCTGAAGTATCCAGTCTGTTTTCGCGCTGCGTCGCACGCAGTTGCGCCGATGTGCTGGAGTATTTGGGTGGCGGCGACGTACTGGAAGTCGGCGCGGGCAGCGGCGTCATGGCCGCGGATGTATTGCTGGAATTGGCTGCCTGCGGACAGCTTCCCGATTTCTATTACATTCTCGAACGCTCCGCCGATTTACGCGAACGCCAACGGACTCATCTTGCGCGCGTGTTGCCACAATTGTGCGCGCGGGTACGCTGGTTGGATGAACCACCCACGCAGGCGTGGCGGGGAATGGTGCTGGCCAATGAGGTTCTGGATGCCTTGCCGGTGCAGTTGTTCGGTTGGCAGAATGATCGTGTTACCGAATACGGCGTGGGTTGGCAGGACCCAGGGTTTGCGTGGGTTGAACGTCCCGCCGCGCCTGAATTAGGCGAGCAGATTTTTGCCTGGGCCAAACAATTCGAATGGCAGGGTGAGTACCGTTCGGAGTACAACGCGCTGTCGGCGCCGTGGTTGCGCAGTGTCACGGCGAATCTCGCCGCCGGGGCCGCATTGTTCATCGATTACGGTTATGCGCGGCGCGAGTATTACCATGCTGAACGTGCACAGGGTACGTTGCTGTGCCATTATCGCCACCGCGCGCATGCCGACCCGCTGTGCTTGCCGGGCTTGCAGGACATTACCGCGCACGTCGATTTTACCGGCGTCGCGGAAGCTGCCGAGAATATGGGATTGTGCGTGGACGGGTTTACCACCCAAGCGCATTTTCTGCTTGATGCGGGTATCGAATCGTTGTTGGCTGCGACCATGACAGGTGCCCCAACGGGTGATCTGCAGCTTGCGGCGCAGGCTAAAACTTTGCTGCTGCCCGGCGAGATGGGCGAACGCTTCAAGGCGATGTTGCTGACGCGCGGATTGGATGTTCGCGTGCGCGGCTTCGGCGGCCGCGATCTGCGCAGTCGTCTATAGCGTGAGTTTTAAACGAATAATGGATAAATCATGACACTGCTCGAAAGTATTTTGCTGGGACTGCTCGAAGGGTTTACCGAGTTTCTGCCGATTTCTTCCACCGGACATTTGATCCTTGCGGAACATGCGCTCGGCATTGGCAACGACGAGTTCACCAAGAGTTTCACCATCGCTATTCAATTGGGCGCCATTCTTGCGGTAGTGCTGCTCTATGGCAATAAACTGCTGCGCGCACCACAATTAATCGGCAAGATCGCCGCCGCGTTTATACCCACGGCGATCGTCGGCCTCACGCTGTATAAATTTATTAAGGGTTATCTGCTCGGTAATGTCGCGGTCGTCGCGTGGTCGCTGGGCATCGGTGGCGTGTTGCTGATTCTGTTTGAAATGACTCGCGGCAAACAGCTGAGTGCGACGCACGATTCGATTGAAGATATTCCCTATTGGAAGGCGATCGTGATCGGCTTTGCGCAATCGCTGGCGATGATCCCCGGCGTATCCCGTTCAGGCGCGACCATAGTCGGCGGCGTGTTATTGGGACTGTCACGCGAGGCGATTGTGGAGTTCTCATTTCTGCTGGCCATCCCGACCATGCTCTCCGCTACCGCCTATGACTTGTACAAGAATGCCGATCAGCTGAGCCTGGACAATGCGGGCCTGATCGCAGCGGGATTTGTGTCGGCGTTCCTGGCCGCCTATGTCACGGCGCCGGCGTTATTGCGTTTCATCAAAAGTCATTCCTTCATACCATTTGGCATCTATCGCATCGTGTTGGCGTTGGTGGTCGCAGCGGTGCTGATCTGAGCTGATCTTGATAATGGGCTAGTTTGTTGCAGTTTGGCTCGTCAGCTTTCTTAACACCCTGGTTGAGCCGGGGTTTGAATCGGCATCCCCCTGATAATTCACAATTTACTTATCCGGCTTGTAGCGTGAACGGGCCGGTCACCTGTCGGAATCTCTAACGCTGGTGCGCGGGCATCTCTCGTTACATAGGCGCGTCAATGCCTAGCAAGCTGATATTTATAGTTAAAATATGAGTGGCATAGATGCTGCTTAGTTTAAGCAGACGCTAATATTTGGCATCACTCATTCAATATTTTAGATCGTATCGGGGCATGGCCGTGGCAATTCGCTGTAAACATTTGGGTCTGATCGCAGGGCTGGCGCTCGCACTGAGCGTATCGGCGGCGACCGACTGGCCGGAGACGACCGCAGAGCCCACAGCTACGCCCAAACAGCATCAGATTGTCACGACGACCGACGATGCATCGCCAGTGCCTGCCCCGGTGTTATTCCTGGCCGGCGGTCTGTTGGGCCTGGCGGCCTATCTGCGCTGGCGGCAGCGCGGGCGCACCTGATTCGGTTTTTCTAGTCGGCGCTGACCGACCGGTCAGTCCGCCCTTTCCTGCGACGTGAATTGCGCACAGATCTGTGCAACCGCTTGCGTGCGCAATTCACGCAAGCGTTCTCCCAACGCGGCACCCTGCAAGCCTTGTTCGGCAAGCGCCTGTGCATTCACGGCGCGGGCCGCGGCACAGGCGGCGCGCAACAGATCGGCCTGCGGATAGGGGCGATCTTCGAGGCCGGTGCGGCCACGGATATCCGCTTCGCAGGCGAGCAGGAATTCCTCCAGATGGCCGGGTTGCCGAAATGCGTCCAGACTCATCAGCGTTTCCAGCAAGGTGCCGGGCCGCAGATCGAAGGCGCGATGACAGTGACTGTGAAAGCGCGCGACCTTCACCGCTACATCGCGGAAGTCGTTCGGAATGCGCAGGCGTTTGCACAGCGCTTCGATCAGCGTGGCGCTGCGTTGCTCGTGACCGATATGCCGCGGCAATATCTCTACGGGTGTTTCACCCTTGCCGAGATCGTGCACCAAGGCGGCGAAACGCACCCGCGTTATGGGTGATAAGCGCGCGGCCTGGTCCAAAACCAGCAATGTATGCACACCGGTATCGATTTCCGGGTGATGATGCGCCGGTTGCGGCACGCCGAACAAACGCGCCAGTTCCGGAAAGATCACCGCCAGCGCGCCGCAGCGATGCAGCACTTCGAAATAACGACTCGGGGTATCTTCGTTGAGTGCCTTGAAGGTCTCGGCCCAGACGCGTTCCGCCACCAGATGATCGACCTCACCGGATTCAACCATGCGCTGCATCAGCGCGTGGGTGGTGTGCGCAACCTTGAAGCCGTATCTGGAAAAGCGCGCCGCGAAACGCGCCACACGCAGAATCCGCACCGGATCTTCAACAAAGGCCTCGGACACATGCCGCAATAATCCCTGCGCGAGATCCTCGCGACCTTTGAATGGGTCGATGAACGTGCCGTCACTGTGCTCGGCGATGGCGTTGATGGTGAGATCGCGCCGGCGCAGATCTTCTTCCAGCGTGACCTCGGGGCTGGCATGCACCACAAAGCCTTTATAGCCTGGCGCGGTCTTGCGCTCGGTGCGCGCCAGCGCATATTCCTCGTGAGTCTCGGGATGCAGGAATACCGGGAAATCCTTGCCGACCGGGCGATAGCCATGGCGCAGCATCTCCTCCGGCGTGGAGCCGACGACGACCCAATCGCGCTCTTTGACCGGGAGCCCGAGGAGCTTATCGCGCACTGCACCGCCGACGAGATAGATGTCCATGCTGTGATATCAAGTCGGGACAGCAGAGGCTGCCGTCCCCGAAGCCGTCAGCCGCGTCGCGCCAGGCCGCGAAAGCGTTGATAGCCTGCGCGCGCCGAACGCTGGGCGAGATAACCCGGCACGACCGCGTCGATCGCCGTCGGCGTGATGCCCAACGTAGTCAGATAATTCTGCTGACAGACGCTCTCTTTTTGCAGCGACCAGTAATTATCGCGACTGAAGGGTTTACCCGGCACGTATTCGAGCACCCGCGCTTGCATCCAGGACATGCCGTCGCTGAGTGCCCAGATGCGTCGGCGCACGCCGATCTGGCGCGCGGTGTACTCGACCAGTTCCGCCAAGGTGTAGATTTCGGGACCACACAGATCGCAGTGCTTGCCGATGGTGCTGGCGTCATTCAGTGAGCGCGCCATCGCCTCGACGACGTCGCCGACAAACACCGGTGCAAAGCGGCTGGACGCACAAGCCAACGGGAATACCAGCGGCGTGATGCGCAACAGCGTGGCGAAACGGTTGAAGAAGCTATCCCCGGGACCGAAGATCACCGAGGGCCGGAAACTGGTAACTTGCAGGCCATGCACGGCGCCATGCACTAAATCCTCGCCGAGTCCCTTGCTGCGCAGGTAATGACTGTGTTCTTCGCGCGGATAGGCATTCAACGCGCTCATATGCAGCAGGCGCTTCACCTTGCTGGCGCGCATCGCCTCGACAATCTCACGCGGCAGTTCAACATGCGCGCGGTCGAAGCCCAGGCCCAACTCGTTATGACCATGTTCGTTGAGGATGCCGACCAGATTGACCACGGCCGTGCAGTCGGCGAACAGTTTGCGCAGTACGGCGGGCTCGTAGATATTCGCCTCAATCAATTGAACACGCGGATTGACCAGCAGATCGCGATGGCGTTCGCGGCGCCGCGTGGGCACGCGTACGGTGTAGCCGTCGTGTGTCAGCCGGTTGATGAGGTGGTGGCCGACAAAGCCGGTGCCGCCGATGATGCAAATGATTTTATCTGACATGCCGCGGGTATCTCTGTGGAGCCTATATCAGGGGCCATAGTGGCGAGGGCAGCCGAGGAGGTCAAGGCCGGCGTGGGGTGATGTTGGCCGGCATGCGCGATTGCAGCGGCGTGATCGGGCGTTGCAGGCGCGTATCATAGATGGTGGCGAAGGCCAGCACATTGCGCACATAGCCGCGTGTCTCGCTGAAGGGGATGGTGTCGACCCACAGCGGCGTGGGCATCGGCTCGGCCTCCGGCAACCAGCGGCGCACGCGTCCCGGTCCGGCATTGTAGGCGGCGGTGGCCAACACCGTGTTGCCAAGACTGTCCAAGGTCTGTTTCAGATAATGGCTGCCGAGACGAATGTTGGTGTTCGCCTGCACTAAATCCGCCGTGTTGGGTTTAGGCAGCTTCAGTGCCCGCGCGACATCCGCCGCCGTGCCCGGCATCAACTGCATCAGACCGAGCGCGCCGGCCGATGAACGTACATCGGCTATAAAGGCGCTCTCCTGGCGCATCACGCCCATCACCCAGGCGGGATCGAGTTGCAAGGGCGCGGTCACGCCCATCACCTCTTGCGCATGCAGCACCGGGAAGCGCAGTTCAAGATCATCCAGATGGCCGGACTTGCCAGCGGTGAGGATGGCACGGTCATGCCAATTCCAACGGTGTGCCAGCAGTGCCGCGCGTTCGAGATCGCGCGGTGTCAGATCGCGTGTGCCGAAAGTCCATTCACGGCGCGCGTCATAGATGAGTTGCGCTTGGCGCAATTCGCCGGCGCGCAGCAGTGCGGGCGTGCGTTGCTGGAGTTCTGTCAGCTCCGCGTCAGTGGCGGTAATCGGTCGATTCTTCAGGCTGTATTTCAGCTGTAGCGCATCGGCGGCGAGAAAGCCGTGGTACGAACGCTCCGTCGCCAACGTCTGCAACACCGGCAGTGCCGCGGCGTCATTGCCGAGTTGTTGTTGTGCTTTTGCCCACCAGTAGCGCCATTCACCTTCATTACGTTCTTCGGTAGGCATGCTGTCGATGGTGTCGACGAGCGTACGCCAGTCGCGGTACAACAAGGCGCTGCGTGCCTGCCAGCCGCGCACCGTTTCATCACGCGCCGATTCCGGCACCGCCGCCAACCAGCGATGTGCCACCGGCAGACGTTTATACGCTGCTTGCAAGGCGATGGCGCGTAGCGTCTGGGCACGTTGTTCGGTGGTGAAGGCATAGCGATCCTGTATTGTCGACCACCATGCATACGCCGCGCTGGCATCGTTGCGCGCCCAGCGCCCGGCGGCGTGGGCGAGAATCTCTCGCGCCTGCGCTGTGTCGGCCTGCAAGGCTGGATGCGTGGCGGCGCTGCTGGGGCGTTCATGTACGGTGCGCCATAGATCGACCCAGCTGCGCTCCTGTTCAGACAGCGATTTGGACAGATGTGCCGCCAGACTCAGGTTGCCTTCTGCCATCGCCAAGCGGATGCGTTCCCAGATCAGTGTCGAAGTCATGTGCGTACTGGCACTGAGCACCTTGAACAGCGCATCGCAGCCGGCCGGTTGGGAATGGCCGACGCGCCACAGCAGGGTGACATGATCGAGCCAGGCTGGCGTCGGCGGTGTGGGTTGTGTGGCGAGCAGATACTGGCAATCCAATTCCGTGTCGACGAGTTCCGGGGTATATAGAGCCAAAAAATCCGGCCAGCGTTGCTGCTTTGCCAACAGCTGCAATCGACTGCGGCGCAGACGTTCTGCCAAGGGCGAATCGGCCGCGTCATTCAAGAAGCTCTGAATCTCTGCGTTACTGGCGGTGGCGAGGCGCGCATTTAATTGGTCATAGCGCAGATAGATATACAGCGGATAGTCGCGTAACTGTGCGGCGAGTTGCTCGAAACGTTCGGTCTGGCCCGCGCTCCATGCCTGACGCGCCGCAAGAAAGTTGGCGCGGTCGACATTGCTGGCCACGGCAGATGTGCACAGCAGCACACTGCACAGAAAAAGACAGTTACGTAATAGGCGCCTCATACTCTATAGTTAACCCTAGTTGGACAACGACAACAATCACCGACATCACGAGGGAATCGGCGCATGGCATTTAAATCCGTCAATCCGGCCACCGGCCAGACCGTCAAGATTGTCGAGACCTGGAACGAGGCGCAACTCGAACAGGCACTGGCTGAAGTCGCGGCGGCAACACCGGAGTGGGCAGCGCGCCCGGTGGCGGGGCGTGCCAATATGCTGCGCCGCGTGGCCGGGGTGTTGCGCGCGCGCCGCGACGAGCTGGCACGACTGATCTCGCTGGAAATGGGCAAGCTGATCGGCGAAGCGCGCAGCGAGATCGATAAATGCGCCACCGGCTGCGAGTATTACGCCGCCCACGGCGCCGAATTCATCGCCGATGAAATCATCGAAAGCGACGCTGGCCGCAGTCTGGTCGCCTATCAACCGCTCGGTACCGTACTCGCCGTGATGCCGTGGAATTATCCATTCTGGCAGGTGTTCCGCTTCGCCGCGCCGGCGCTGGTGGCCGGCAACACCTGCGTGCTTAAACACGCTTCCAATGTGCCCGGTTGCGCGTTGGCCATCGAAGAGGTGTTCCTCGAGGCCGGTCTGCCAGAGGGTGTGTTCCGTTCGCTGATGATACCGGCCGGGCGCGTCGGTCGGGTGATTGAAGACAAACGTATTCAAGCCGTCACGCTCACTGGCAGCGAACCGGCCGGGCGCGCGGTCGCGGCCACCGCCGGCGCGCAAATCAAAAAGACCGTGCTCGAACTGGGCGGCTCCGATCCGTTCGTCATACTCGAAGACGCCGACCTCGATCTGGCGGTGAAATACGCCGTGGCCTCGCGCTTTATCAACGTGGGACAGTCGTGCATCGCCGCCAAGCGCTTCATTCCGGTGGCGGCGATCGCCGATGAATTCGTCGCGCACTTCAAGGCCGCTGTGGAGCAATTGCGTCACGGCGATCCGCTGCATGAGGCGACATCACTGGCGCCGATGGCGCGTGTCGATCTGCGCGACGAACTGCATCAGCAGGTCATAGACAGTATCATCAAGGGTGCCGTGGCCGTTACCGGCTGTCGACCCATCCCCGGCGAAGGCGCCTATTACGAGGCCTCGATACTCGACAAAGTTGTGCCCGGTATCCGCGCCTACCATGAAGAATTCTTCGGCCCGGTCGCGATTGTCATTCGCGCGGAAGACGAGGCCGATGCCCTGCGCATCGCCAACGATTGCCCGTTCGGCCTCGCCGGCAGTGTCTGGACGCGCAACAGCGCGCGCGGTGAACGCATCGCACGGCAGATCCAAGCCGGCGCCGTATTCGTCAATGGCATGGTCAAGAGCGATCCGCGTTTGCCCTTCGGCGGCATCAAGCGCTCCGGCTATGGTCGTGAACTGTCGCATCACGGCCTGCGCGAATTCGTCAACACCAAAACAATTTGGATTCGATAACCTGGGGATTCGCTAATTGGGGGATGCGTTAGCCGTCTATCTCGCGCTCGGCGCCAGTGCCGGCCTGCTCGCCGGCTTGTTCGGTGTCGGTGGCGGCCTGATCATCGTGCCGGTGTTGGCTTGGGTGTTCGCCGGCCAGGGCATGAACGCCGCCATCATCATGCACCTCGCCATCGGCACCTCGCTGGCGAGCATCTGGCTCACCTCCTTGATGTCTATTCGCGCGCACCATCAACGCGGCGCCGTGAATTGGCCGCTGGTGCAAAAGCTCGCGGTCGGCATCGTCATCGGCGCACTCGCCGGTTCCGTGATCGCTGATCAATTGCCAACGCACGCACTCCAACGCATCTTCGGCGTGTTCGAATTGTTCGTCGCCGCGCAGATGCTGCTGGTGAGCCGCTTCGAAGCGCATTTCAATTTACCGGGAAGGCTGGGCCTCACCCTGGCTGGCGCTGTCATCGGCGTGGTGTCTGCGATCATCGGTATCGGCGGCGGCACACTCACCGTACCGTTTCTGGTGTGGTGTCGCATACCGATGCTACAAGCCGTCGCAACATCGGCAGCCTGTGGACTGCCCATTGCTATCGCCGGTGCGTTCGGGTTCATCCTCACCGGTTGGAATGTTCCGCAACTACCCGAGTGGAGCACTGGCTATCTCTACTGGCCCGCTTGGCTTGGTATCGTCATCGCCAGCAGCCTTACCGCTGGGCTCGGCGCGCGTCTTGCGCACAAATTGCCGGCGACGCGGTTGCGACAATTGTTCGCGCTATTGTTGATGGGGATGGGTTTGAAAATGCTCATGGGCTAAAGCTTGCGCTGGCAGCAGGCCCGATATCCAATAAGTATCGATGCGTCCTTGGCAGGAAGCCGGGCGCGATAGGTTAAAACCCTGCGAGGGACCGTCATGATCGTCAAAACCATCCGCAAACCCGGCGAGCCCGGGACCCACAACCTGCTCAAGCGCTTCGGCGAACGGCTCGTCTGTGTGCGCTATCGCTACGACCCGATACGGCACAAGCGCTACAAGACCGCCGAGATCATCGTGGCCGAAGAAGACTGGCTGCCACCGTCCGAACCCGAGTCGCAAGCCGAACCGCAAAAACCGCTGCAGCACCGCGTCGCTATCCGCATCGCCTATCAGGAACGCGAACTGCGGCAACAGGTCAGTGCGGCCGGCGGTACCTGGTCACAACGAGAGCGGCTATGGCGGGTCGCGCCAGACGTCGTCGAACGGCTGGGTCTGCAAGGGCGGGTGGTGCGTGGCTGACAGCGCGGTCACAGTGGCACCTAGTACGAAAGTCCTATATATAGTACGGACGTACTAGGATATACTATGTTCCATATTAATAGTTGAGCGCCGATAGGTAGCATTTCTTATATGATTGTCGACAGCAGCCGATGTTCACGCACGAAAAATTATGCTACGAAGCTAAGTAAAAACTGCGTATCAAGTTTACTTGATAACGACAGTTTTTACTTAGCTTCGCTGCCAATGTCTTTTCGACCTGCCCATCGCTGCTACGCCAATCGAATTGCTCACCGGGGTATCGACGCCCAACTCCCACTAGAGTTGACGCACGCGATGCGTGCGCAACTCAGTTATGTTAGTTGAGCCTGTAGAAAAACCCATTTTCGCCTCTATAATTCCAGTAGTTTGCAGTTCGTGATTGCTTATCGAGACCGCTTAGCCTAACAAGGGGGTACGGATGGCCCGCTACAAGGACTACTGCTACGAGCAAGGCAAGATGATCCCGATTTCGTTTCGGGAACAGATTCTCCCCGGCACCTTCGAGTACACCCTCAGTTATCTGATCGACCATGAACTGGATCTGTCGATCTTCGATGCACGCTACAGCAACGATGACACCGGCCGCCCGGCCTACGATCCGGCGCTGCTGTTGAAGATCGTGCTGTATGCCTATGCGCGGGGGATCGTCTCCAGCCGCCAGATCGAACGGTGTTGCCGCGAGAACGTGATCTTCATGGCGCTGTCGGCCGACACTCAGCCGCACTTCACCACGATTGCGGACTTCATCAGTCGCATGGAAGGCGAGATCGTCGCGCTTGTTCCGCAATGTATTGCTGATCTGTGATGCACAAGGCCTGATCGGGCGGGAGATGTTCGCCATCGACGGCTGCAAGCTGCCGAGTAACGCGAGCAAGGAATGGAGCGGCACCAAGGCCGAGCTGTCGGCCAAGCAGGCCAAGCTGGAACGCGCCATCCGGCGCATGCTCAAGACCCACCGTGAGCGGGACCAACATGAAGTCAGTGCCGAGACGGCGGAACGCGAACAGCAGTACATTGCCACCTTCAAGCAGCAGGTCAAGAAGCTCAAGGCCTGGCTGGACGACCACGACGACAAGCCCGGCAAGACCGGCTAAGCCGCGCAAGAGCAATGTCACCGACAACGACAGCGCCAAGATGAAGACCAGTCATGGCGTGATCCAAGGCTATGACGGCGTCGCCGCCGTCGATGATCGGCACCAGGTCATTGTTCACGCCGAAGCCTTCGGTGAGGCGCAGGAACATGAACTGCTGCAACCGATGCTGCAAGCGACCGAGGAGCACTTCACCGCACTCGATGATCCCGCGATCTATAAGAAGGTGAAGATCACCGCCGACAGCGGCTTTCACACCGAGCGCAACGCTGAGTATCTCTACACGCACCATATCGACGGCTATCTTGCCGACAACCGCATGCGCAGCCGTGATCCGCGCTTCCAGGACATCGACAAGTACAAGGCGCGCAGCCGGGAGGAGAAACGGCAGTGGGAAGGCCGACCGGATCGGTTCACCCCAAAGGACTTCCGCTACGATGCCGACCAACACACCTGTATCTGTCCGGCTGGTAAATCACTTTACAGCAACGGCAGCAACATCACCGTCAACGGCTATGCGGCCGTGAAGTTCACCGCGCCGAAGTCCGCTTGTCGCCCGTGTCACCTGCGCAGTCGCTGCCTGAAGTTCCCCGGCAAGACCGAAGTGCGCCAAGTCGCGTTCTTCAGCGGCGAGTTCCGCAAGCCCGAGACGCTTCACCCAGGCGATGAAGCGCAAGATCGACTCGCTGGTGGGCAAGGCCGTCTACCACCGGCGCATCGCCACCGTCGAACCGGTGTTCGGGCACCTACGCAACATCGGGCTGGACCGCTTTACCCTCCGAGGCAAAAAGAAGGTCGATGCCCAGTGGAAGCTGTACTGTATTGTGCATAATATGCTGAAGATCCACCGCTACGGGGTGGAGTTTGGGTGAAGGCGGGGCATGTAAGACAAAAACAACCCCACCATCACGAACATACAACAACAAAGCACAGAGTCTGACGGAAAAACCCACCGATGATGCGCAAGTTCACAGTCGATGAAAGGACGCATTGTCGTGGATGGGTTTTTCTACAGGCTCGTTAGGTTACAAAAATGCTCCGACTAATCTCGTTACTACTGGCACTGGTATTCCTAGCTGCATGTGTCTCCTCAGGTGAAGGCTATGCGGTTGCAGAGGCGGTTCAAAAATACCTTAGTGCAACTGGAGTCGTCCCTGTCGATACCCGAGAGGCTGGTAGAACTCATAAAGGAAAGATCGTTTACTTCGCTCCTGGCAGGAATGGGTCGCCTCACTTTACCTACTACGAAATCACCGAACCGGCCGATATGGAGAAGTTGAGGAGAGCTGCCGAAACTGCACTGAAGGAAGTGCCGGCGGCGCGCAAGATCACAATGCGCTTCATGGAGAAGCAAGTATTTCATCAGTCGGCTGGTGGTGCGGGATATAGAGGACGTGAAAGGGAAATTGAAACAATTGTCGTTGAGCGTGAGCGGTAGCGTCAATGCAACCTAACAATTCAGCCCAGTCCGACGCACTAACGCGCGCGGCTGGCTTCAAACGTTATGTTGCAAAAGGATGATGATGGCTATGCCTAGAATAACTCTCTTGGTTGTGATGATCCTTCTCTCGGGAGGCGCCCTTTCTGAAGGTGCGAAGTGGAAAAATCCATGGGCGGAAAGCGACAAGGATATGTACACGCTCGTGCAAGATGGGTTTAGGGTGGTCGATAGTACGTTCACATCCATTGAGTGGGGCAAGAAAGCCATCGAGATTGTCTATTTGGAAAAGGGTAAGGAATACTATAGGTGCTTAACTCTGACGGCAGAATCACGAATAGATCATGGCTGCGAACAGTTGGTGCGTGTAAACAAATAGCAATGCAACATAACAAATTAGAGGCGGGCTCGACGCCAGCTTCGCAGGCTCGGCTCACTTCAATCGTTAGGCCTATAAACATGCATAAGCACTCACGAGCAGTGATTACTTTACTAGCGTTGCCGCTATGTGCATTTTATTGCTACCCATCACCTTCCAATACCCTCTTGATTCGACCGCCCAAAGAACAGAATTCTATTTCTTCATATCCAGAATCTGACGAAGGGAAGGCAGTCCTTATTAAATTGCGAATGTTCGCTAAACAATTCGATTTGGCAGAGACCGATTGCCGAGGTAGCTGGCCATCATTTCATGGTGCGGCTCCATGCTATGCATTTACTCGATTCCGTGATGAAGGCATCGGGTTATATTTCACAGCTGATCTGGATAAGAATTTCTGGAAAGTTCTTCTCGTAAAGGAAAGTCGTGTTTTCGGCGCCTATTCGGTGCGCGATGTCGAGGCAAACTTCGATGTTCTTGTCGAAAAACCAATTGTTCAGGCGCTCGGTGAGTCCCGTGCAATCGTTAAGTAGGCCTAACAAGGCAATTCCACTCGGACGCTCCGCTTCGCTGCGCGCCGGTGAATTGCAATGTTATACGTCACAAAGGAACTGAATGAGTCCAACCATCTTCAGGGAACGAGGTTACAGGTTTTTCTTTTTTCGAGGGAGGAGACGAGGCCCCATGTTCACGTCTATAGTCCTGATGGAGAAGCGAAATTCTGGTTTGAGCCTCAGTTAGAGCTAGCGCGAAATTATCGCCTTACTAAGGTACAATTGCGCGAAATCGAAACAATTATCGAAGGGCATATTGATGAGCTCAAGGCCGCTTGGCACCACCACTTCGGGAGTTGAGGTTACAAATATCTCAACCCATGGAGTGGCTGCTCGCCGGAGACAAAGAGCTGTTCATGTCCTACGAAGACTTTCCATGGTTTAAGGATGTTCCAATCGGAAAGGTCCTCAATGTTGAGGAACCTACCCCTGGCCATTTCTACTGGCCGGAGCTTGATGTGGACGTGGGAATCGAAACCATCGAGCACCCTGATCGATTCCCGCTAATAGCAAAGTGACGCATAACAAATCGCTCCACAGGACGCCAACCCGCTACGCGGCTTGGTTCCCTCGCCGTGCTCGGCGCAAGCGACCTCAATCGTTCGGCAACAAAAAAGGGCGTCTGCCGTGAGGCAAACACCCTTGATGCTACAAGCGTGATGAGGCGGCTATTTCAATGCTTCGATGCCGGCGCCGAAGTTGATATGGAATGCTGCTCCATCCATGACGAGGGCGGGCACAGACTTGACACCGGCAGACTCCGCTTCTTTTAGACGCGATTTGTCGTTGCCGAGATGGACGATCTCAACGTCGTATTTCACGGGGTCAAGTGCGTTGGCTACGTTCTGTTCGGCGGCAACGCATACGGGGCAGCCAGCGTGATAGAAAATGGCTTTGGTTTTCATAACTGTTCTCCTAGGTTCGTTAGTGCCACTGGCACACGTACATAGTAGGAACAACGCCAATCTCCGCATAGAAGGCACTTGTCGGTGCCCCGGTAACCTTTTGGTGTAACTTGTGGAAAATAGAGGAAATAAAAAATGGCACCATCGGCGAAGTCTGCCTACACGCAACTCGAAGATGTGGTTGGTTGCAAGTGGTCTGTCTCGGTTCTGCAAGCCGTTGCCGAGGGCGTCTCGCGTCCTGGTGCATTGGAACGTCACGTACAAGGAATTTCAACCAAAGTTCTGTCTGAGCGACTACGAAAACTAACCACTTATGGTTTGCTAGCCAAGCATGCTTATGCAGAAGTACCGCCCAGGACAGAGTATTCGCTGACCCAGAATGGCCAGAAGCTGGTTAGCATTATTGATCAACTAAAGCTCTTGGATGGCGAAATAAAAAGCGCCGAACAAGGCGTTCCAGCGGACGCCAAAAAGCGGCGCCGCTGAGCTTGAACGTTCAATTTACATGATGAAAGAAGTTATTGCAGAAAGAGATCTCCTTGTTTCCACCCCCGAAGGTGAGAAATTTGCGACGAAAATTCAATTAGGAAAACCTTACGAGACCGAAGATCGCGGGTGGTTTTGCGACCTATTAATGGAAGGGATCGACAAACCCCACTATGCGGCTGGGTCTGATAGCCTTCAAGCGATTCTGTTAACAATATCGTTGGCTGAAAGTATTCTGATCAACCGCACAAAAAAAGGTTGGCAGTTCTTCTACCCGGATACGGAAGAGCTAATGGAGCCTAGCGAATATATTTATTGGCCTGAGATAGTCAGAAATGATGGTAATTGAATATAACAACAGCACCCAGTTCGCCCCTGCGGGGCTCGGACCTCGCTTACGCTCGGCCGCTGGTGCTGGCCGTTAGACGGCTAAATGCATCACTCAGCAATCCAATGGGAGGCAAAGAACATGCAAGGTAACAGCAACGTGGTCTGCCGATTCATCGAAGAAGTTCTGAACCAAGGAAAAGTCGACACCGCTGGGCAGTTTTTCTGGGAAGACATGGTGGAGCAAGTTCCGCTTCCCGGCCAAGGGCCGGGCCTTGTGGGGTTGAAGGCCATGCTGCGTGGGCTGAGGGCGGCGTTTCCCGACATGCATTGGACGGTCCGAGAGCAGATTGCGGAGGGCGACAAGGTGCTATCACGCTTTGACTGGACAGGTACGCATCGCGGGATGTTCCTCGGTGTGCCCGCCACAGATCGACCTGTAACGGTATGGGGCATGGTGATCGATCGCTTCGAAGGCGGAAAGATCAAGGACACGCGCATCATCATGGACACACTTGGGTTGATGATGCAGTTGGGTGCGGTTCCACCACCCAAGGCATGACTCCGACACCGCCAAACAAGCTGTTCAAGGCGACGGGCCTTCGGCCAGCGCCTTAACGCGGGCGCGGGGTCTGAAGGAAGCCCAATCC